>NZ_JBIAVF010000008.1:0-359988 GCF_042893755.1 Streptomyces sp. NPDC001568
CGACCACCAGGGCACCGCGCTCGTCGAGATCTACCAGAACTGCAACATCTTCAACGACGGCGCCTTCGACATCCTCAAGGACAACGAACAGGCCCGGGAAGCCGTCATCCGTCTCGAACACGGCCGCCCCATCCGCTTCGGCGCCGACGGCAACAAGGGCGTCGTACGCGATCCGGCCACCGGCGACCTGCACGTCATCGAGGTCACCCCCGAAACCGAACACCGCGTCCTGGTCCACGACGCCCACGCCACCTCCCCCACCACCGCCTTCGCCCTCTCCCGCCTCGCCGACCCCGACACCCTCCACCACACCCCCATCGGCGTCCTGCGCAGCACCCCACGCCCCGTCTACGACACCCTCATGGCCGAGCAACTCGACACCGCCGTCGACCAGCGGGGCAAGGGCGATCTGGCGACGCTGCTGGCGGGCGCCGACACCTGGACCGTCACCGACTAGGCAGCGGACTCGGCGGACGCGGCGGACGGCAGCACCCGGCCGGACACGAACCGGCGGCAGGCACGACGAGGCCCGGACCCGTTACGGGGTCCGGGCCTCGTCGTGGGCCGCCCGGGCCTCGTCGTAGGCCGCCCGGGCGCCCTGGACCTCGGCCGTACGGTGTTCCGTCCAGCGCGCCAGCGCCCACACCTGTTCGGCCGCCTCCCGGCCGAGTTCCGTCAGGGTGTAGTCGACGTGCGGCGGGATCACCGGGTGCGCGTGGCGCAGGACGAAGCCGTCGCGCTCCAGCGTCCGCAGGGTCTGGGCGAGCATCTTCTCGCTGACGCCGCCCACCACCCGGCGCAGTTCGCTGAAGCGGTGGGAGCGCTCGATCAGGGCGGCGAGGACGAGCACGCCCCAGCGGCTGGTGAGGTGCTCCAGGATCCCGCGCGAGGGGCACATCGGGGTCCGGATGTCGGCTGCTTTGGCAGGGGCACTTACTTCCATGCCAGTACCTTACTTCCAAGTGGGTACTTTCCAATAGTTAGCGCTCTCCTTAGGATGGTGTCATCCACCTCGTCAACACGCACTGGAGCGCATCATGAGCATCGTCGTCACCGGAGCCACCGGATCCCTGGGCCGCCTCGTCATCGAGGAACTGCTGAACCGCGTCCCCGCCGAGCGCGTGACCGCCGTCGTGCGCGACGAGGCCAAGGCCGCCGACCTCGCCGCGCGCGGCGTCGAGGTACGGGTCGCCGACTACGACGACCCCGCGAGCCTGGCCCGCGCCTTCCGGGCCGGCGACCGGGTGCTGCTGATCTCCGGCAGCGAGGTCGGCCGGCGCGTCCCGCAGCACACCGCCGTGATCAAGGCCGCCGAGGCGGCCGGGGTCGCCCAGCTGGCGTACACCGGGATCCTCGGCGGCCCCGAGGCCGACTTCGACCTGGCGGCCGAGCACAAGGCGACCGAGCAGGCGATCCTCGACTCGGGGCTCCCCCACACCTTCCTGCGCAACGGCTGGTACCACGAGAACTACACCGCCCAGCTGCCCGGCGTCCTGGCGCACGGCGCCGTCGTCGGCAGCGCCGGCGAGGGCCGGATCGCCTCCGCGGCGCGGGCCGACTACGCGGCGGCCGCCGCGGCCGTACTGACCGGCGACGGGCACCTGAACCGGGTCTACGAGCTCTCCGGCGACACCGCCTGGGGCCTGGCCGAGTACGCCGCCGAGGTCGCCCGGCAGTCCGGCCAGGAGGTCGCGTACGCCGCGGTGAGCGCCGACGAGCACCTGGCGATCCTGATCGGCGCCGGGGTGCCCGAGGGGTTCGCCGCGATCCTCGTCGACGTCGACGCGGCCATCGCGCGCGGCCGGCTGGCCGGCACGAGCGGGGACCTGGCGCGGCTGATCGGCCGGCCGACGACCCCGGTGGCCACGGCCGTCACCGCCGCGCTGGCCTGATCCGGATCACCCACCGCGACCGGCCGGGGCGACCCGGCCGACCGGCCGTCTCACCCACCGAGATGTCATGAGTATCTCGCTTATACGGGCATGACATCGGACGCGTGCGGCGCTACCGTCGTTGAGTTGTGAGATTGGCCTGAAGTAGCACTGGAGGACCCGTGAAGGCGGAGAACGAGCAGCGCACGGGATTGCTCTCCGGATTCGGCGCGTACGGCCTGTGGGGTCTCGTACCCCTCTTCTGGCCACTGCTCAAGCCCTCGGGCGCGATCGAGATCCTGGCCCACCGGATGGTGTGGTCGCTGGCCGTCGTCGGGATCGCCCTGCTGGCGCTGCGCCGCTGGAGCTGGATCCGTGAGCTGGCCCGACAGCCCCGCAAGCTCGGGCTGACGGCGCTGGCCGCGTCCGTGATCAGCGTGAACTGGGGCCTGTACATCTGGGCGGTCAACAACGGTCAGGTCGTCGAGGCCAGCCTCGGCTACTTCATCAACCCGCTGGTCACCATCGCGATCGGCGTCCTGGTGCTCGGGGAACGGCTGCGCCGGGCCCAGTGGGCGGCCGTCGGGATCGGGTTCGCGGCCGTGGTGGTGCTCGCCGTCGGATACGGCCGGCCGCCGTGGATCTCGCTGATCCTCGCCTTCTCCTTCGCCGCGTACGGGCTGATCAAGAAGAAGCTCGACATGGGCGGCCTGGAGTCGCTGACCGCGGAGACGGCCCTGCTCTTCCCGCCGGCCCTCGCCTACCTGGTGT
Source organism: Streptomyces sp. NPDC001568 (assembly GCF_042893755.1). NCBI lineage: Bacteria > Bacillati > Actinomycetota > Actinomycetes > Kitasatosporales > Streptomycetaceae > Streptomyces > Streptomyces sp. NPDC001568. The sequence continues at coordinate 2,643 of NZ_JBIAVF010000008.1, forward strand.
GGCTGGGCGTCCAGGGGGACTCGACGTTCGCCACGGAGGGCCTCGGGCACTCCTTGCTGCTGGCCGCGACGGGCCTGGTCACCGCGATCCCGCTGGTGCTCTTCGGGGCGGCCGCGATCCGGGTGCCGCTGTCGACCCTCGGGCTGCTGCAGTACATGGCCCCGGTGTTCCAGTTCGGGCTCGGCGTCCTGTACTTCCACGAGGCGATGCCGCCCGAGCGCTGGGCGGGCTTCTCCCTGGTGTGGGCCGCCCTCGCGATCCTGACCTGGGACGCGCTGCGCACTTCCCGCAGGTCGCGGGCCCGACTCGCCGCCGCCGCGGCTACCGCGCTCGGGGCGGGCCCGCAGGAGATCCCGTCGGAGACCTCGCGGACCGCGCCCCGGGAAGGCCTGCGCGAGGCCCCCGCCCAGGCGCCCGCCGCGACCCTCGCCGACGGGCCCGCCGGCTCTCCCCCGCAGACCCGCGAACCGGCGTAACACCGTCCCCTTCGCCCACCCGATCCCCGGTACGGACCCCCCGTACCGGGGATCGTCCGTTTTCCGAACCGCCCTGACCGGATTGTGGTCTTGACGGATTGTCATGCTCTCGCTGAACATCAGGCTCGCACTGACGCACTACAAGCTCACCTGCTCTATCCCCGCACGTTCCGTCTCATCCCCATACGGAATCCCGGAGCCCCCACATGAGCCTGTCCGTCTCCCGGCGCCTCGCCGCCGTGGCCGCGATCGCGGTCACCGGTCTGCTGGGCGCCACCGCCCCCGCCGCGCTCGCCGCACCCACGGCGGTCGCCGCGGCCCCCACCCCGCCCGACATCCCGCTGGCCAACGTCAAGGCCCACCTGACGCAGTTGCAGACGATCGCCACCAACAACGGCGGCAACCGCGCGCACGGCCGGGCCGGCTACAAGGCCTCGATCGACTACGTGAAGGCCAAGCTGGACGCGGCCGGGTTCACCACCACGCTCCAGACCTTCACCTCCAGCGGTGCCACCGGCTACAACCTGATCGCCGACTGGCCGGGCGGTGACCCCAACTCGGTGCTGATGTCCGGCGCGCACCTGGACTCGGTGACCTCGGGCGCGGGCATCAACGACAACGGCTCGGGCAGCGCGGCGGTCCTGGAGACCGCTCTCGCCGTGTCGCGGGCGGGCCTCCAGCCGACGAAGCACCTGCGCTTCGGCTGGTGGGGCGCGGAGGAGCTGGGCCTGGTCGGCTCGAAGTACTACGTCAACAACCTGCCGACCGCCGAGCGCGCCAAGTTCGCCGGGTACCTGAACTTCGACATGATCGGCTCGCCGAACCCGGGCTACTTCGTCTACGACGACGACCCGACCATCGAGCAGACGTTCAAGAACTACTACGCCGGTCTCGGCGTGGCGACGGAGATCGAGACCGAGGGCGACGGCCGCTCGGACCACGCGTCCTTCAAGAACGTGGGCATCCCCGTCGGCGGTCTGTTCACCGGCGCCAGCAACAGCAAGACGTCGGCGCAGGCGCAGAAGTGGGGCGGCACCGCCGGTCAGTCCTTCGACCGCTGCTACCACTCCTCCTGCGACAACACCTCGAACATCAACGACACCGCCCTGGACCGCAACGCGGACGCCATCGCCTACGCGGTCTGGAACCTCGGGGCGTCCACCCCGGTCCCGCCGGGCCCGTCCTTCGAGAACACGACGGACGTCAACATCCCGGACTCCCCCGCCGCCGGGGTCAACTCCCCGATCACGGTGTCCGGCGTCGCGGGCAACGCGCCCGCCACCACCAAGGTCGACGTGAACATCGTCCACACCTACCGCGGTGACCTCCAGATCGACCTGATCGCCCCCGACGGCACGGCGTACCGGCTGAAGAACTCCAGCTCGGACTCCGCCGACAACATCATCGCCTCGTACACGGTGAACGCGTCGAGCGAGGTGGCGAACGGCGTCTGGAAGCTCCAGGTCAAGGACGTGGCGGCGCAGGACGTCGGCTACATCAACAGCTGGAAGATCACCTTCTAGTGAAGGGTCCGGCGCCGCTCCCCACGGGGCGGCGCCGGCACGACACCTCCGGACCCCGGGGTTACGCGTCCTCCGCGCTGGAGCGCAGCGAGGCGGGCAGCGGTTCCTGGATCCGGGCGCGCAGTTCCTCGGCGACGGCCCCGATGTCGGCGCGGCCGAGCTTCGCGGCCTCCACGAGGTCGCCGAGCTCCTCCGGCGTGGGAAGTTGCCTGGCCCCGGCCACCCGCAGGTACGAGCGGGTGGCCGCGGCCGCGTAGAACTCGTTCATCGGGGATTCCAGCGCGGGGCAGACGGCCAGCGTGTGCAGGAACGCGGCGGCCCGCCAGGCGGTGTCGGGGGCGGGCTGCTCGGGCACCAGCACCAGGTCGTTCTGGTGCCGGGCGACAGCGGCGGCCACCCCGGAGGGGTCCCACACGGCGGGATCCGACGGCAGATGGTGGGCGAGGGCAGTCCAGGCCCACTCCATGGTGATTTTCAATTGCCGAACCGCTCCTGGAAGTAGCCCCAGTGGTCGGCGAACTCCTCGATGCCGGAGAGGAACGTCTTCCGGTCCTCGTCGAGTTCGCGCTCCGTCACCTCGGTGATCAGTGCGGTGACCGTCGTGCCAAGCGCCGCCGCGCGTGCCTTGAGGCGCTCGTGGAACTCTTCGTCCAGGCGAATGGTGACGTGTCTCGACATGGCCAACACGGTACAGCGGGTGTGCTGTACGCAGGAGGGGAACGGCAGAAGGGTGGCCCGGGACACAGGTCCCGGGCCACCCTTCGCGTGGTCGCCGTGCGTACGCGGCGCCGCCCGCGGCTACTTGGCGGAGTCGGCCGCCTTGACCAGCGCGTCCTTGGTGACGGCGCCGACGTAGACCTTGCCGTCGTCCGTGATCAGGGCGTTGACCAGGCGGGTCGACAGGACCCGACCCTCGCCGAACTTCCCGGTGACCTTGTCACCGAGGGAGTTCAGGAACTGCTGGGCCTCCTTGGGGGCGTTCTTGTCCTTCTCCAGCTCCTTGAGGCCCTGGCCGGCGCCGGTGTCGATGCGGGCGACGGTGGCCCAGCCCTCGCCGAGGACCTTCACCTCGCCGTTGCCGCCGCCGGTCAGCGCGTCGAGGCCGGGGAAGGACTCCAGCGCCTTGAACTCCTTGCCGTGCTCCTTGCCCTTGTCCTCCAGGCCCTCGGTCACCTTGGCGCCCTTGGGCGGGGTGAACGTGAAGGTGTCGGCGGACGGCTTGGCGAAGTCGACCTTGGTGAAGCCCGCGTCGACGATCGGCTTGCCGCCCTGGCTGGAGAGCAGCTGGACGCGCAGCGGGACGCCGTTCTTGGCGTCGACCGCGATCTGCACCGAGCCGACCGTGGAGCCGCTCTGCTTGGGCTTGAGGACCAGCTGGTAGGCGTCCCGCCCGGCGACCTGCGCCGTGTCACCGACGCTGATGTCGGTGGTCGGGCCGGCGGCCTTGAGGATCTCCTGGGCCATCTGCTGCGGGGAGCCCGCGAGCCGGTCCGCCGTCTTGTGCTCGGTGCCCTTGCCGGCGGCCTCGGGGTTCTTCTCGTGGAAGACCTCGTTGGACTTCGAGTCGTAGCCCCAGACGTCGGCGCCGTTGTGGATGAGGCTGTACTCGTCCTTCCCGTCGAGGAAGGTGAGCTTCTGGCGGTCCGGGCCGTCCGCGGCGACGCGGAAGGTGTGCGAGCCGTTCGCCAGCTGCGCGATCTTGTCCTCCGGGTTGGCCGAGCCGCCGGTGACGCCACCGCCGCCGAGGAGGCCGGAGGCGATCTTCGGCAGGCCCAGGTCGGTGGTCAGCCGCGCGGTGCCGGAGATCTGCTCGACGTCGGACGCGGCGACCTTCTCGATCAGCTGCTGCGCCGTGACCTTGGGGAGATCGGGTCCGCCGGCGTTGGCGAAGGCGGGGACCATCGCGACGGTCGCCGCCGCGATGCCCACCACCGCGACCGGTACGGCGTACCGTGCGGCCTTCCGTGAGGTCTTCGTGTTCGCTGCCATGTCAGTGCCCTGCCCTCTGTGTCGTCGGCGGCGACCCCCGTGTCGCCGCGCTCACCCGGTCCGGTGGGGTTCGATGTCTCCATCTGACCAAATCGGGGCTCCCGGGGCGTCAGCCCCCGGAGCCAACTCCGCGTACGACCGTGGGATGACTCCGGCGGGGCCCTCCTCCCCCGACCCGTAGGGGTCGTCCGGGGGGAGGGAACCGTTCCGCCGGTGTGGGGCGCGGGGCGCCCCGGGGCGGGACGGCGTCAGCCGGCGCGGTGGACCACCGCGTCGCACAGTTCCTCCAGCGCGGACTTCGCGAAGCACTCCGGCAGCGGGGCCAGGGTGGCCCGCGCGTCCTCCGCGTAGCGGATGGTGTCGCGGCGGGCCTGCTCCAGCGCGGGGTGGACCCGCAGCCGGGCCAGGACCTCGGCGTGCCGGGCGTCGTCCGTGAGGTCGCCGTCGAGCAGCGTGACGAGTTCCAGGTCATCGGGGCGGCCGTCGCGCTCGGCCATCTCGCGCAGCCGCAGCACGGGCAGGGTGGGGATGCCCTCGCGCAGGTCGGTGCCGGGGGTCTTGCCGGACTCGTGGGAGTCGGAGGCGATGTCGAGGACGTCGTCGGCGAGCTGGAAGGCGGTGCCGAGCCGCTCGCCGTACTGGGTCAGGATGTCGACGACGGCCTCGTCGGCGCCGGCCATCAGCGCGCCGAACCGGCCGGAGACCGCGATCAGCGAGCCGGTCTTGCCGGCGATGACGTCCAGGTAGTGCGCGACCGGGTCGCGCCCGTCGCGCGGGCCGGCCGTCTCCAGGATCTGGCCGGTGACGAGCCGCTCGAAGGCCTCGGCCTGGATGCGTACGGCCTCCGGCCCGAGGTCGGCCAGGATGTGGGAGGCGCGGGCGAAGAGGAAGTCACCCGTCAGGACGGCGACGGAGTTGCCCCAGCGGGCGTTGGCGCTCTCCACCCCGCGGCGTACGTCGGCCTCGTCCATGACGTCGTCGTGGTAGAGCGTGGCCAGGTGGGTGAGCTCCACGACCACCGCGGACGGCACGATTCCGGGGGCGTAGGGATCGCCGAAGCGGGACGCGAGCATCACCAGCAGCGGGCGGAACCGCTTGCCGCCCGCTCTCACCAGGTGTTGCGCGGCCTCGGTGATGAAGGGGACTTCGCTCTTGGTGGCCTCCAGCAGACCCGCCTCGACGGCGGCCAGTCCGGCCTGGACATCGGTCTCAAGAGCCTGGTCCCGCACGCTCAGTCCGAACGGCCCGACGACGGTCACGAGGGGTACTCCTGTCTGCTGACGATCACCTTGACGATCACATGGATTGTCGATGTGTCGCTGCCATCACTCAAGCCAGCGTATCCGGTCCGTTTTCGATCACCCAGAGCGCCTGTCCGGCCGCCACGCGCGCATCGCCCGATCCACCCCGGTATGTTCAGTGGAAGTCGAAACAACCGGAGAATCTGTTTTGTCCAGAACCGCGACCGATATGGACGGACCCGACCCGGAGGCGGACCAGCCGCCGCCCGGTGACGACCACGCCTTCCTGGGGCATCCCAGGGGGCTGGCCACCCTGTCCGGACTGGAAGTCTGGGAGCGGTTCTCCTTCCTCGGCATGCAGGCCATCCTCGTCCTCTACTTCGCGGACACGGTGGCGGGCGGCGGCCTGGGCATGGACCCCGGCAGCGCGGCCTCCGTGGCGGCGGCGTACGGGACCATGGTCTACCTCGTCTCGGTGGCCGGCGGGTGGCTCGCCGACCGGATCCTCGGTTCCTACCGCGCGGTCCTCTACGGCGGCATCCTGATCGCCTGCGGCCATTACGCCATGGCCGTGCCCACCGCCGCCATGACCTGGGTCGGACTCGGCCTGATCAGCGCGGGCACCGGCCTGCTCAAGCCCAACGTGGCCAGCATGGTCGGCAAGCTGTACCGCACGGACGACGAGCGGCGCGACGCCGGATTCGCCCTCTACTACATGGGCATCAACATCGGCGCCTTCGCCGGCCCGCTGATCACCGCCTGGCTCGGGGAGCGCGAGGGCTGGCACTGGGGCTTCTCCGCCGCCGCCATCGGCATGACCTTCGGGCTCATCCAGTACGTGCGCGGACGCCGCCATCTGGCCGGACGGAAACACTCGGCCGAGTTCGCCCTCGCCCCCGACGCGATGCGCGCCGCCGTGTGGAAGATCGTCGGCGGCTGTCTCGCGTTCGCCGTCATCGCCACCCTCCTGGCCGCTATCGGCTGGTTGACGATGGCCCGTTTCGTCGACGTGCTGACCCTCGTCTCGGTGATCGCGCCGGTCGTCTACTTCGCGGTCATGTTCCGCAGCCCCCGCGTCACGGCCGAGGAACGCGGACGGCTGCGCCCGTACGTGGTGCTCTTCCTGGCCTCGGTCGCCTTCAACTTCATCCTGTTCCAGGCGTACTCGACGATGATGCTGCTGGCCTCGACCAACGCCCGCACCACCATCCTCGGCTTCGACTTCCCCGCCGGCTGGTACGCCTCCGCGCTCGGCGCCTTCGAGGTGGCGCTGGCGCCCGTGGTGGCCGCCCTGTGGGTGCGGATGGGCCGCCGGCAGCCGCACGCCTCCAACAAGATCGCCATCGGGGTGATCCTGGGCGGCCTGTCCTTCCTGCTGATGGTCATCCCCACCTCGGGCCACGCCGACGAGACCTACAAGATGGCCGCCTGGTGGATCGTCGGCTCGTACCTGCTGCTGGGGCTCGGCGACGTGCTGCTGGAGACCTCCGGCATGTCCGCCACCACGAAGCTCGCCCCCAAGGCGTACGCCAGCCAGACCATGGCCCTGTGGTTCCTCTCGTTGGCCCTGGCCAACGGCATCCAGGCGCAGGTCGTCAAGCTCTACGACCAGGTCTCCCACCCCGTCTACTTCGGCGTCAACGGCGCCATCGCCGTCGCGGCGGGCCTGGTCGTGGTCGCGCTGGCGCCCTGGCTGCGCCGCACCATGCACCCCGTCCACTGAAAGGGGCCCGACCACCGATGATCATCCGTACCGAGTTCCCGTACGGGACCACCCACGAGGACGTCCGGATCCCGCTGCCGGACGGGGTGGAGCTGTACGCGCGGATCTGGCGCCCGGTGACGGACGAGCCCGTCCCCGCGCTACTGGAGTACCTCCCCTACCGGCTCACCGACTGGACCGCGCCCCGCGACCGCCAGCGCCACCCCTGGTACGCCGGGCACGGCTACGCCTCGGTCCGCGTCGACGTGCGCGGCCACGGGTGCAGCGGCGGCCTTCCGGGCGACGAGTACGACGCGCGGGAGCTCGCCGACGGGGTCGCCGTGGTGGAGTGGCTGGCGGCGCAGCCTTGGTGCACGGGCGCGGTCGGCATGTTCGGGATCTCCTGGGGCGGCTTCAACAGCCTCCAGATCGCGGCGCTGGCCCCGCCGGCCCTGAAGGCGGTGGTCACGGTCTGCTCGACCGACGACCGCTACGACAACGACGTGCACTACATGGGCGGCTCCGTCCTGGCCGTGGACATGCACGCGTGGGCGGCGACGATGCTGGCCTTCGCCGCCCGGCCGCCGGACCCGCTCTTCGTCGGCGACGGCTGGCGCGAGCAGTGGCTGGACCGGCTCACCGCCGTCGAGCCCCTCGTCCACACCTGGTTGGCCCACCAGACCCGTGACGACTACTGGCGCCACGGCAGCGTCTGCGAGGACTACGGGTCGGTGAAGGCCGCGGTGCTGGCCGTCGGCGGCTGGCACGACCCGTACCGGGACGCGGTCCTGCGGCTCGTCGAGCACCTGCCGGCCGGACGCGTACGGGGCCTCATCGGCCCCTGGTCGCACCAGTACCCGGACCGCGGACTGCCGCCGGGCCCGGCGATCGGCTTCCTCCAGGAGACCTTGCGCTGGTGGGACCACTGGCTGCGCGGCGACGACAACGGCGTCATGGACGAACCCCTGCTGCGCGCCTGGATCAGCGACTCCCACCCGCCGGCCACCGTCTACGAGCGGCTGCCGGGCCGCTGGGTGGGCGAGCGGGCCTGGCCGTCCCCGACGGTCGTCCCCGTCTCGTACGGGCTCCAGGGGCCCCCTGTCGTGGTCGCGTCGCCGCAGCACACCGGGATCGACGCGGGCCGCTTCTTCCCCTTCGGCAACGACGCCGACCTACCGCCGGACCAGCGCGAGGAGGACGCCAAGTCGGCCTGCTTCGAGTTCCCCGTCGGGGCGGGCGAGCCGGTGGAGATCCTCGGCCGGCCCTCGGTGACGCTGCGGCTGCGCATGGAGGTCCCGTACGGGCAGGTCGTGGCCCGGCTGTGCGACGTCGCCCCCGACGGTTCCTCGACGCTGGTCACCCGGGGCTCGCTGAACCTGTCGGCGCGCCACGGCCGGGACCGGGCGGCGCCGTGGACCCCGGGCGCGACCGAGGACGTCACCTTCGAGCTGAACGGCATCGGGCACGCGTTCCCGCCGGGGCACCGGATCCGGCTGGCGGTGTCGTCCGCGTACTGGCCGTGGATCTGGCCGCGGGCCGGCTCGGAGCACGGCTGGACCCTCGACCCGGCGGGCAGCACCCTGGAACTCCCCGTCCGGCCGCCCTCCCCGCGCGCGGACGAGGGAATCGTCTTCGAGGCCCCGGAACAGGCCGCCCCGCTGGGGGTGTCCTACCCGGACACCCTGGAGGAGCCGCGCCCGGAACGCCTGGTCGTACGGGACGTCGCGGCCGGCACCTGGCGCCTGGAGGTGGACCCCCGCTACGGGGGCACCCGGGTGTACCCGGACGGGCTGGAGTTCAGCGAGGACGCGCGGGAGGTGTACGAGATCCAGGAGTCGGACCCGCTGTCGGCCCGCACCCGCTCGGAGTGGAGCATCCGCCTGCACCGGCCGGAGTTGGGCTGGGACGCGAGGGTGGAGACCCGCTCGGAGATCTCGTGCGACGAGGGCGGCTTCCTGACGTCGAACGAGGTGGTCTGCCGGGAGGGCGACGAGGTCGTCTTCCACCGCACCTGGGAACGCCGGCTTCCGCGCGCGGCGGGCTGACGGCCGGTCCCCCGGGCGGCACGCCCGGGGGAAGGCCGGCGCTCAGACGGCCTTGACGCCGTCCACGAAGGCGGCGAACGCGCCGGCGGTGAAGCCGAGCACGGGGCTGTCGTCACGCTTGGAGTCCCGAACGGGGACGACACCGCGGGAGTGGGCGAGGTTGGTGGCGACCTCGACGCAGGCGCCACCGTTTTCGCTGTACGAGGACGTGAACCAGCGGGGGGATTCGGTCGTCACGACGTGCCCTTTCGTAGCTGATCGATCATGGCCACAGAAGCCGACTGCGAGAGGGCTTCGGCCTGGAGTTGATGGTAGGCCGTCAGCATGGGCACCACGGAGTTGTTATCCCTTTCCAAATGGCCCCGTTGGGCGGATTCGGCGTAGGACATGATCGCGCGATCAGGCATGGTCAGAACGTAGAACGGCAGGCTGAGCGGACGACGCTCCCCCATGGTGAACGGAGCGACCTGGAGCACCGTGTTCGGCAGCTCGGCGAATTCCAGCAGCCGCGTGAACTGGTCCCGCATGAGGTCGGGTCCGCCGATGGGTCGACGCAGGCAGCTCTCGTCAAGAACCGCGAAGACCACGGGAGGAGGCGTACGGAGCAGCGAGGCTTGTCTGTCCGCGATGACGGCGATGCGTTCGCCTGCCTGATCGGCGGTGATGGCTCCTCGTTTGACGGTGCTCTCGGTGACCACCGTCGCGTACTCCGGCGTCTGGAGCAGTCCGGGTATGACGCCCACCTCGTACAGGCGGATCTCCACCGCCCGGCTCTCGTACCCGAGGAACTCCGGGAAGCCCTCCAGCAGTACGCCGTGCCGGATCTCGCGCCACTCGCGCTCGAACGACTTCTCGCCCTGGCCTGTGCCGAAGACCTCGTCGGCACTGCGCGAGAACCGCAAGGTCGGCACTTTCCGCCCGGTTTCGACTGCTGACACGTGCGTACTGGAGTACCCGAGCCGCCCGCCCAGGAACTCCTGCGTCCAACCACGCTCCTCCCGCCAGCTGCGCACACGCGCCCCGAAAGCCGCCTGCGGTCCACGTTCGGGATTCAACTCCTTGCGGTTCAAGGTCCCCTGACCAATCTTCCGTTCCAATTCGACAGGTTGAAGCCTCCCCCGGCCAGGGCCATCCTGAACCCGATCGGTAGCGAATCGACTACGGAGAGGAACGGTGTCATGTGTGAAACACAGCCCCTTCAACCCCCGTCTCCCGGCGCGCTCGTGGTGGACACCAGTCGGGGCGACCGGGTCGGGGAGTTCCGGGGTGTCGCCGGCCCGTACTGGGCCCTGCGGCCCGTGCGCGGCGGGGCGGAGTGGGAGGCGGAGCCGCGGTACGTGCGACCCGCCGAGCCCATGGAGCGGATGCGCGCCGAGAACGCGCGGCGCAACGCGCGCAGCGCGAAGGGGTTGCTGTGAGCGCGCCGCCGCCCGAAGGGGACGACACCGGGGCCGAGTTGCGACGCATGGAGTCGGACCCCGCCTACCGAGCGCTGTTCCTCGCCCTGCTGGACTCGGCCTTGGCCCGGCGGAACGCGGAGCGCGGCGCGTTCGCGCTCGGGGCCCTGGCGGCGGCCGAGCGGCTGCGGGGCCTGGTCCGTCCCGATCCCGACCCGGCGGCCCGCCGGGCCCGCGCCGACCGACGGAGTGCGATGGCCCTGACGGTCGGGGCGATCGCGTGGACGTGCTGCGTGGCCGGCATCGTCGCCCGGGGGTGGCTCGCGTGAGCGACGGGCCGCCCTCTCCCCCGCGTCCGGGGTGCGGCGCGTCCGGCACCCTCTCGGCGGCTCACCTGGAGGTGCTGGCGCGCCTCCTCTGCGCGCGGGCCCTGCGGGAGGTCCTCGCGGCCGGTCCGGAGCTGCGTTGCTCCCTGGACCGGCACGCCGGCCCGCACCTGGACGTCGTCCTCGACCCCGGGTCCGGCGACGCCCTGTGGGCCCGCTGGTCCGACGGGAACGGGCCCGACGCCGAACCCGACACGGTCCTCGCCCTCCCCGACTGCCCGGCGACCACCGGCACCGACGCCTGCTCCCACCCCCTCGACCACCCCGGCGACCACGGCCCGAACCTCCCGGCCCCCGCGCCCACGGGCCCGTCGATGCCGACATGGCGTCATGTTCCGACGCCCGTCAGGCGTACAGCCGCTCCAGGACCACCGCGATGCCGTCCTCCTCGTTCGAGAGGGTGACCTCGTCGGCGACGGCCAGGAGTTCGAGGTGGGAGTTGGCCATGGCGACCCCGTGGGCCGCCCACGCGAACATCGGGACGTCGTTCGGCATGTCGCCGAAGGCGATCGTGGACGAGCCCGGGATGCCGAGCACCTCGGCGGCCCTGGCGAGGCCGGCGGCCTTGTCCACGTCCAGGGGCTGGAGTTCCACGGTGTGTTCCCCGGCCATGGTGACGTTCACCAGGTCGCCGACCACCGCGCGCGCGATCCGGGTCAGCTCGTCGTCGTCGAGCCGGGGGTGCTGGAGGAGGACCTTGTTGATCGGGGCCGTCCACAGGTCGGCGCGGCGCGGTACGCGGACGGTCGGCAGGTGCGGGTGCCACATCCGATAGCCGGGCCCTATCAGCATCTCGGCGTCGAGGCCCTCCTGGTTGACCGCCGCCCAGACCTCGCCGATCTCCGCCTCGATCTTGCCGAGGGCGACCTCGGCGAGCCCCCGGTCCATGGAGACGGAGTGCAGCAGGATGCCGCGCGCCGTGTCGTACACCTGCGCGCCCTGTCCGCACACCGCGAGCCCCTCGTAACCGAGGTCGTCGAGGACGTGTCGAACCTGGGGAACGGGCCGTCCGGTGACGACGATGTGTTGGGCGCCGACGGCCCGGGCCGTCGCGAGGGCCTTGTGGGAGCGGGCGGAGACGGTGTCTCCGGCGCACAGCAGAGTCCCGTCCAGGTCGGTGGCGATCAAGGCATGGGGGAGGGCGGAAGTCACGGCGTCAAGGATACGGACCCCGTTGGACAAGTCCTACAAATAGCGCCCGAATCCGGCCTCCCACAGACCCCACCTGGCACGTAACGTGTCAACAAGCCCCCGGGACACCCCCGGCCCGCGTCGAAAGCGAGGCAGCACCCCATGCCCCAGCAGAGCCCCCTCGATGTTCCCGAGGGCGACCCGTTCGGGCCGCACAACCTCCCCTACGGCGTCTTCTCCACCGCCGGGGAGGACCGTCGCCGGATCGGCGTGCGGATCGGCGGGCACGTGCTCGACGCGGGAGCGGCGGCCCTCGCGCTCGGCTCCCCGTACGCCGGACTGCTCGGGCAGTCCTCGCTGAACCCGCTGCTCGCCGCCGGCCGCACCGCCTGGCGCGACGTGCGCCGCGCGCTGACCGCCTGGGTCACCGACCCCGGCCACCGCCCCACGGTGGAGCCGCACCTGCTGCCGCTGGACGCGGTCACGCTGCACCTGCCGTACGAGGTCGCCGACTACGTCGACTTCTACGCGAGCGAGCACCACGCCACCAACGTCGGGAAGATGTTCCGCCCCGACGGGGACGCGCTGACGCCCAACTGGAAGCACCTGCCGATCGGTTACCACGGCCGCTCCGGCACCATCGTGGTCTCCGGCACGGACGTCGTGCGCCCCTCCGGGCAGCGCAAGGCGCCCACGGACGCGGCGCCCGTCTTCGGGCCGTCCGTGAAGCTCGACATCGAGGCCGAGGTCGGCTTCGTCGTCGGCGCGCCGTCCGAGCTGGGCCGGCCGGTGCCGCTGGCCGACTTCGAGGACCACGTCTTCGGACTGTTCCTCCTCAACGACTGGTCGGCCCGCGACGTCCAGGCCTGGGAGTACGTCCCCCTCGGCCCGTTCCTCGGCAAGTCGTTCGCCACGTCCGTGTCCGCCTGGGTGACCCCCCTGGAGGCCCTGGACGCGGCCCGCGTCGCCCCGCCCGCCCGGGACTTCCCGCTGCTGCCCTACCTCGACGACGCCGACAGCGACCGCCCCGGCGGCTTCGACCTGCACATCGCCGTCTCCATCAACGGGCAGGAGGTGGCCCGGCCGCCGTTCGCGACGATGTACTGGACCGCCGCCCAGCAGCTGGCCCACATGACCGTCAACGGCGCCTCCCTGCGCACCGGCGACGTGTTCGGCTCCGGCACCGTCAGCGGCCCCGAGGTCGACCAGCGCGGCTCCCTGCTGGAACTCACCTGGAACGGCCGCGACGCCATCGAGCTCGCCGACGGCAAGCGCACCTTCCTGGAGGACGGCGACACCGTCACCCTGACCGCCTGGGCGCCCGGCGCCGACGGCACCCGCGTCGGCCTCGGCGAGGTCACCGGCCGGATCGTGGGATCGCGCTAGTCCGTCCCTCGGGACGACGGGTTCCCGCAGGGTGGCGGATTCCTCCCCCACCCTGCGGGAACCGCAGGTCACAGCCCCGCACGCGGGGCGCCGGGTGGCGCAACACCGCCGCAACACCATCTCCGCCGCACCGCCGGTACGTTCCCTGCCATGCCAGCCGAACGCACCCGTGAGCACACCGTCCCGGTCGCCGCCGCGCGCCGCCGGCGGCTGCGCGCGGACCAGGCGCGACAGCTCGCCGACCTGCTCCGCCGCCAGATCCTGACCGGCGGCTACCCGGGCGGCGTCCTCCCCCTGGAGGACGTCCTCGCCGCCGAGTACGGCGCGGGCCGCAACACCGTCCGTCAGGCCCTCGACCTGCTGCGCGGCGAACAGCTCGTCGAACGCCGGCCGGGGGTCGGCACCCTCGTCGTCGGCGAGAAGTACCCGCACGGCCTGGACCGCCTCCAGGGCCTGGCCGAAACCCTGCACGAGCACGGCGAGGTCACCAACGAAGTCCGTAGTGCGGGCCCCGTCCGCGCGCCGACCCCCGTCGCCGGGCGGCTCGGCCTGCCCGAGCACGCCGAAGTGCTCTACATCGAGCGGCTGCGCCGACTGAACGGCCTGCCGCTGTCCCTCGACCTCACGTACGTCCCCCTCGACATCGGCGCCGCACTCCTCGACTGCGACCTGGAGCACACCGACGTGTTCCGGCTGCTGGAACGGCTCACCGGGCAGCCGCTCGGCCACGCCGAGATCACCCTGGAGTCCGTCAACGCCGACGCGCACTCCGCCGCCGTGCTCCAGGCCCCGCGCGGGGCCGCCGTCCTGATGCTGGAGCGACTCACGCACCTCGCCGACGGGCGTCCCGTGGACCTGGAGTTCATCCGCTTCCGCGGCGACCGCATCACCATGAGCGGCCTCCTGCACCGCTCGCTGTAGCCACTCCCCGCGCAGGACTCCGCGGCCCTGCGCGGCCAAGAGCCCCCTCCCACCCCTTTCCTGGAGACAGCCATGCCTCTGGTCCCCCAGCGCGGCGACGTGCCCGTGACCATCGACGAGTCCCTGTGCATCGACGGCTGCACCCTGTGCGTCGACATGTGTCCCCTCGACTCGCTCGCCATCCGCGAGGACAACGGCAAGGCGTACATGCACGTCGACGAGTGCTGGTACTGCGGCCCGTGCGCCGCCCGCTGCCCCACCGGCGCGGTCACCGTCAACATGCCCTACCTGCTCCGGTGAAAGGTCCCGCCCCCATGCGCACCCCGCCCGCGAAGGCCCTCGCGCCCGCGCTCGCCCTGCTCCTCGTCCCGCTCGCCGGCGGCTGCGGCGACGCCTCGGGGGCGGACGCCCCGAAGACCGTCACCGTGACCGTCGGCTACCAGTCCAAGACCATCAACACCGTCACCGCGGGCACCCTGCTGCGCTCCCTCGGCTACTTCGAGGCGGAGCTCGCGGCCCGCGGCAAGAGGGACGGGATCACCTACGAGGTGGACTGGCAGGACTACGCCACCGGTGCTCCCATCACCGCCCAGATGACCGCCGGGAAGATCGACATCGGCTCCATGGGCGACTTCCCGCTCCTCATCAACGCGGCCCGCGGCAAGGAACTGAAGCAGCCCACCCGGCTCGTCTCGGTGACCGGCTACAACCTGCGCGGCGGACTCAACACCGTCGTCACCTCCCCCGGTTCGACCCTCGAATCCCTGGCCGACCTGCGCGGCAAGAAGGTCTCCACCAGCGTCGGCTCCGCCGCCGACGGCACCCTCGTACGGGCCCTCCAGCGGGCCGGCATCGACCCGGCCAAGGGCATCCAGAAGCTCAACCAGCAGCCCAGCGTGGGTGCTTCCGCCCTCCAGGCGGGCAGTGTCGACGCCCTCTCCCAGTTCGTGGCCTGGCCGGGCCAGCTCGCCCACGAGGGCAAGGCGAAGGCCCTGTACGACGGCGCCGAACTGAACCTGCCGACCTTCCACGGGGTCACCGTCCGGCAGGAGTTCGCCGAGAAGCGTCCCGGGATCCTCGACGACTTCCTGCGCGCCCAGATCAAGGCCACCGACCACCTGCGCGCCCACCCCGTGGCCGCCGCCGAATCGGTGGCGAAGGAGACCGGGCTGCCCGCGGAGGTGGTCTACCTCTACAACGGCGCGAACGGCATCGCGACCTTCGACCCGGAGCTGCGCCCGGAGCTGATCGCGGCGCTCAAGCAGGACGTGCCCGTGCTGAAGGACGCCGCGCTCGTCCCCGACGTCGACGTGGACGCCTTCGTCGACCCGGAGCCGCTGCGCCGCGTCGCCGCCGGCCGGACCCTGCCGGTCGCGGCCCCCGCGCGCAGCGAACTGTGGCTCAAGGGGCAGACGCAGACCCGGACCTACGACTCCCCGCGCGAGCTCCTCAGGGCGGCCCGCGGGGCCGACGTCCGCGCGGCGTACGTACCGGACGCGGTGACCGGCACCCTGTGGTTCGCCGACAAGGCGGTGTGGGTCGCCGAGGGCGCCGAGCTGCGCGCTTTCGTCACGGCGGCGGGCGCGAAGAAGTACGTCGAGGCGCACCGGGACTCCGGAGCGCGGACGGTCGGCTACGCCGAGGCCATCGGACTCGCCCCGTGACCGCCGGCCGCCGGGCGCTGCGCGTGGCCTCGCTGGGGGCGGCGCTGCTCCTGTGGCAGGTGCTGACCTCGCTGGACGTGAACCTGTGGCTGCGTTTCGAGCAGTTCCCGACGGCCGTCGAGGTGGCGCGGAAGCTCGCCGAAAGGGCTACGGCCGGCCCGTACTGGGAGGACCTGGGGGCCAGCCTGAGCCGGATCGTGACGGGCTTCGCGCTGGCCGCCGTCCTGGGCGTGGCGGCGGGCACGGCCATCGCCCGGTCGCGGATCGCGGCCGACGTGTTGGGGCCGCTGGTGGAGGTGCTGCGGCCGGTGCCGGCGATCGCGCTGGTTCCCGTCGCGATCCTGCTGTTCCCGTCCAACGAGCAGGGCATCGTGTTCATCACCTGCACGGCGGCGTTCTTCCCGGTGCTGGTCTCGACCCGGCACGCGGTGGCGGCCCTGTCCCCGGTGTGGGAGGAGGCCGTCCTGACGATGGGCGCCGGCCGGCGGCGGGTGCTGTTCTCGGTGGTGCTGCCGGGGGCCCTGCCGGGCGTGTTCGGCGGGCTGTCGGTGGGCATCGGAGTGTCCTGGATCTGCGTGATCTCCGCCGAGATGATCTCCGGTGAGTACGGGGTCGGGTACCGGACCTGGCAGGACTACACGGTGGTCGACTACCCCGGGGTCTTCGTCGGCATGGTGACCATCGGCGCGCTGGGCTGGCTGACCTCCACGGCCGTGGAGCGGGCCGGCCGCCGCCTGACCCGCTGGCTCCCGGCACGCGACACCGCCCCGGGGTCCGCGCCCCTCCCCCGCCCGGCCCGCCGCAAGGGGCCGATCGGGGCGAACGGCCGACCGGCCCCGCCCCCGCCCGCCGCCGGGGTCCTGAGCTCCCCCGACCGAGAGGACGCCCCGTGAGCCCGACCGACACCGACATCCACACCGGCGCCGGGCCCGTCGCCCGCCCGGCACCCGGGGCCGCGCTCGCGCTGCGCTCCGTACGGCTCGGGCATGCCGGGAGCCCCGTCCTCGACGGGGTCGAACTCACGGTCGCGGCCGGGGAGGTGCTGGCCGTCGTGGGGCCCTCCGGGTGCGGGAAGTCGACGCTGCTGCGGGCCCTGGCCGGGTTGCTGCCGCCGCTGGGCGGGAGCGTCGAGCAGGACGGACGGGCCGTGACCGGGCCGGACGCCGACCGGGCGCTGGTGTTCCAGGACGACGCCCTGCTGCCCTGGCGGACGGTACGGGCCAACGTCGAGCTCCCGCTGGCGATCCGCGGTTCCGACGACGCCGACGACGCCGACGATCGTGGGACCGGGAGCGGGCGCCGCATCGGGCGCCCGCCCGCCGGGTCCTTCCTGGCGCGGCGGGCCGAACGCCGGGCCACGGCCACGGCCTGGCTGGACCGCGTCGGCCTCGCCGAGCACGCGCACAAGCTCCCGCACCAGCTCTCGGGCGGCCAGCGCCAACGCGTGCAGTTGGCCCGCGCCCTCGCCGCTCGCCCCCGCGCCGTCCTGATGGACGAACCGTTCGGCGCGCTCGACGCCCAGACCCGCGCCGAGATGCAGGACCTCCTGATCGGCGTCCTCTCCGGCACCGGGGCGACCGTCGTGTTCGTCACCCACGACGTGGACGAGGCCCTGCACCTCGGTGATCGCGTCGCGCTCCTCGGCTCCGGCCGGATCCTCGACGTGTTCGACGTCCCGCGCCCCCGCACCCGTACGGCCGCGGACCCGGCCCTGCGCCGCCGGATCCTCGACTCCCTCTGACCCGCACGGCCCGTCACGCCCCCCACCCCGAAAGGCAGCACCGTGGACATCCCCGCGATCGGCGACGCCGAGGAACTCTCCTGCGACGTCCTCGTCATCGGCGGCGGCACCGCCGGCACGATGGCGGCCCTGACCGCCGCCGAGCGCGGGGCACGGGTCCTGCTCCTGGAGAAGGCGCACGTGCGCCACTCCGGCGCCCTCGCCATGGGCATGGACGGCGTCAACAACGCCGTCATCCCCGGCCGCGCCGAACCGGACGATTACGTCGCCGAGATCACACGCGCCAACGACGGCATCGTCGACCAGTCCACCGTCCGGCAGACCGCGACCCGCGGCTTCGACATGGTGCGGCGCCTGGAGTCGTACGGGGTGAAGTTCGAGAAGGACGAGCACGGCGAGTACGCGGTGCGCCAGGTGCACCGCTCCGGCTCGTACGTGCTGCCGATGCCCGAGGGCAAGGACGTCAAGAAGGTCCTGTACCGGCAGCTGCGGCGCCGCGAGATGCGCGAGCGCATCCGCATCGAGAACCGGGTGATGCCGGTGCGCGTCCTGACCTCGCCCGAGGACGGCCGCGCGATCGGGGCCGCCGCGTTCAACACCCGTACGGGCGCCTTCGTGACGGTCCGCGCCGGGGCGGTGGTCCTGGCGACCGGCCCGTGCGGCCGGCTCGGACTGCCCGCCTCCGGCTACCTGTACGGGACGTACGAGAACCCGACCAACGCCGGTGACGGGTACGCGATGGCCTACCACGCGGGCGCCGCGCTCACCGGGATCGAGTGCTTCCAGATCAACCCGTTGATCAAGGACTACAACGGTCCGGCGTGCGCGTACGTCGCCAATCCGTTCGGCGGCTACCAGGTCAACCGGCACGGCGAACGGTTCGTCGACTCCGACTACTGGTCGGGCCGGATGATGTCGGAGTTCGCCGCCGAACTCGCCTCGGACCGGGGGCCGGTCTACCTCAAGCTCAGCCACCTCCCCGAGGAGACGGTGGCCTCGCTGGAGTCGATCCTGCACACGACGGAACGGCCCACCCGCGGCACCTTCCACGCGGGGCGCGGCCACGACTACCGCACGCACGACATCGAGATGCACATCTCGGAGATCGGACTGTGCGGCGGCCACTCGGCCTCGGGCGTGCGCGTCGACGACCACGCCCGCACCACCGTCCCCCGGCTGTACGCGGCGGGCGACCTGGCCTCCGTCCCGCACAACTACATGATCGGCGCGTTCGTGTTCGGTGACCTGGCGGGCGCGGACGCCGCCCGGTACACCGCCCACGAGGGGGACCTGCCGGCCGATCAGGTGGCGGCGGCGCACGAGCTGATCTACCGGCCGCTGCGCCATCCGCAGGGGCCGCCGCAGCCGCAGGTGGAGTACAAGCTGCGGCGGTTCGTCAACGACTACGTCGCCCCGCCGAAGACGGGCGCGAAGCTGTCGCTGGCGGTGGCGGCGTTCGAGCGGATGACCGGCGAGATCGCGGAGATGGGCGCGACCACCGCGCACGAGCTGATGCGGTGCGCGGAGGTGTCCTTCATCCGGGACTGCGCGGAGATGGCGGCGCGGTCCTCGCTGGCGCGCACGGAGTCCCGTTGGGGGCTGTACCACGAGCGCCTGGACCACCCCGAGCGCGACGACGACGGCTGGCTGCACCACCTGGATCTGCGCAAGTCCCCCACCGGGGCGATGGTGTTCACCGCGCGGCCGGTCGAGCCGTACGTGGTGCCCGTGCCCGGGTTCGAACCGTCGCCGGGGCCGTCGCGCGAGCTGGGCGAGGTCGCCCTCGTCCCGGTGGCCACGGCCGGCGAACGCAGCGCGGCCCCGTCGGCCGCCGGGGCCGCCGGGCCCGGCGCCGTGACTCCCGCCGCGACCGGCACCGCTGCCGCCCCCGCTCCCGGTGAGCGGTTGCTGCGGCTGGTCGGGCTGGCCGAGGAGGAGCCGGACCTGGACGCGCTCCTGCCCTACCTGACCGATCCGGACCCGGCGCTGCGGGCGGCGGCCGTGGCCACCCTCGGCGAGACCCTGCCGGCCGGGGCCGGCCCGGCCCTCGCGGCGCGACTCGCCGACCCGGCCGGGCAGGTACGCGCGGTGGCCGCGGCGGCGCTGCGGGAGCTCCTCGAAGTGCTGCCCGCCGAGCCGGAGTTGGCGGCCGGCCTGCGGGCGGCCCTCGCGGTCGCCGACCCGGCCGTCCGCGCGGCGGCCCTGGAGGCGCTGCGCGCCCTGCGGCTCGGCGACGCCGTGCTGTACGCCGCCTCGCTCGCCGACACCGACATCGAGGTCCGGATCCACGCCGTGCGGGCCCTGGTCTCCGTCGACGCGGTACCGGCCCTGGCGGCAGCCGCCGCCGATCCGGCGCGCGAGGTACGGGTGGCGGTGGCGAAGGGGCTCGCCGCGGTGCACACCCCGGCCCCGGAGCCGTTGGGCCCGCTGCTGGACGACGCCGATCCGCTGGTCCGGGGCGCCGCGCTGGCCGCCCTCGCCCGGACGGGCTGCCCGGCCGGGTACGCGGCGCGGGCGGTGGCCGCGCTGGCCGATCCGGCCTGGCAGGTCCGGGCGGGGGCGGCGGCGGCCCTCGGGTCGGCGCCGGCCGAGGAGGCCGTCCCGGCCCTGGCGAAGGCGCTCGCCGCCGACGTGAACGCCGACGTCCGCAAGGCGGCGGTGCTCGCGCTGCTGCGACACCGGGACGCGGCGCCGGCCCGTACGGCGCTCGCCGGGGCGACCGGTGACGCGGACGCGGACGTCCGCGCGTACGCCGGGCGGGCCCTTTAGCTCATCCGTCCGGCCCGTCCGCGTGGCGGGCCGGCCCGGGGCCCGCACATGCTGCTCGGACAGGCCGAAGTCCCCGCAGCGCAGGAGGCCCTGCCCATGCTCGTGTCCACCCGTACCCTGGCCCTCGCCGCCGCCGCGGCCGTGGCGCTCGCCCTCGCCCCGGCCGCCTCGGCCGTGGAAGGTCCGGCGCCCGACCCCCGCAACAGGAAGGCGATGCGCGACATGGCGACGGCCATCGCGGTGACCGCCAAGTACGTGGACGAGCGGCAGGCCCTCAAGGACGGGTACGTGCCGCACGGCGAGGCCTGCATGAACAATCCGTTCGGCGCGGGCGCCATGGGCTACCACTACGTCAAGCAGGCCAACTGGGGTTCGACGGACCCCGCGAAGCCCACCGCGCTCCTGTACAGCACCGAGAAGGACCGGCACGGCCGCCGCACGCTCCAGACCGTGGAGTGGATGGCCACCGACCGGGACCAGGACCTGAAGACCACCGACGACCGGCCCTCGATGTTCGGCCTGCCCTTCGACGGCCCGATGCCGGGCCACTGGGCGGGCATGCCGAAGCACTACGACCTGCACATGTGGGCGTACAAGGAGAACCCGGCGGGCCGCTTCCACAACTGGAACACGGCCCTGAAGTGCCCGAAGAAGACCACCACGGGCACCGCCACCACCCCGGCCCACGGCCACCACTGACGGGACCGCACCCTCCCGGATGTGCCCTGGGCATATGACTCACCCGTTGGGGCGGCTTCCTCCCGAGTTCCCGGCGATACGCTGGACGGGCTTGCGAGGATCCCGCCCATGGGAGCACTGATGAACCCGGAACACAGCTGGCCGATCCCGCCTCCGGGCGGCTGGACCGCGGACGACCTGGACACGCTTCCGAATCTGCCTCCGCACACGGAGCTGATCGACGGGAGCCTGATCTTCGTGAGTCCGCAGACCCTCTTCCACACGCGGGCGGTCACCTTCTTCGAGCGGCAACTGGACGCGCTGGCCCCCACCGCGCTGGAAGTCCTGCGCGAGTTCACCATCGACATCGACCGCCGCAACCGACCCGAACCCGACGTCATCGTGTGCCGCGAGGACGTCCTCACCGACCTGGCACAGACCCGGTTCCCCGCCGAAGCCGTCCTGTTGGCCATCGAGGTCGTCTCTCCCGAGTCCGTCGACCGCGACCGCGAGACCAAGCCGCTCAAGTACGCCCGCGCGGGAATCCCCCACTACTGGCGGGTCGAGAACAAGGACGGCCGCGCCGTCGTGTACGTCTTCGAGCGGGAACCGGCCAGTGGCGGCTACGTCGCCACCGGGATCTTCCACGATCGCCTGAAGGTCTCCGTCCCCTTCCCCGTCGACCTCGACCTCACCACCATCACGGCGAAGCGACAGCGGGCCGAATAGCCCCGCGTACGACACCAGGGCCCGGCTCCCCCGTGGGAAGCCGGGCCCTGGTGGTGTCGCGGACCGGTCAGCGGACGAAGGTGCTCGCCTGCCCCGCCAGGTCCAGGAAGTACTGCGGGGCCAGGCCCAGGACGAGGGTGACCGCGACGCCGACCGCGATGGTCGTCATCGTCAGCGGCGAGGGCACCGCCACCGTCGGGCCGTCCGCCTTCGGCTCACTGAAGAACATGAGCACGATCACCCGGACGTAGAAGAACGCGGCGATCGCCGACGAGATGACGCCGACCACGACGAGCGCCCCGGCACCACCCTCGGCCGCCGCCTTGAACACCGCGAACTTGCCGGTGAACCCGGAGGTCAGCGGGATGCCCGCGAAGGCCAGCAGGAACACCGCGAACACGGCCGCCGTCAGCGGCGAACGCCGCCCCAGCCCCGCCCACTTCGACAGGTGGGTGGCCTCGCCGCCCGCGTCGCGCACCAGCGTGACCACCGCGAAGGCGCCGATCGTCACGAAGGAGTAGGCGCCCAGGTAGAAGAGGACGGACTGGACGCCCTCCGCCGACGTCGCGATCACACCGGCGAGGATGAACCCCGCGTGCGCGATCGACGAGTACGCCAGGAGCCGCTTCACGTCGGTCTGGGTCACGGCGATGACCGCACCGGCCAGCATCGTGACGATCGCGACGCCCCACATCACCGGCCGCCAGTCCCAGCGCAGGCCCGGCAGGACCACGTACAGCAGGCGCAGCAGCGCTCCGAACGCGGCGACCTTCGTCGCGGCGGCCATGAAGCCGGTGACCGGGGTCGGGGCGCCCTGGTAGACGTCGGGGGTCCACATGTGGAAGGGGACCGCGCCGACCTTGAACAGCAGGCCCATCAGGATCAGCGCGCCGCCGATCAGCAGCAGCGCGTCGTTGCCCATGGTGGCGGCCAGCGCCGGGTCGGTCCTGGCGACCGTGCCGTCCACCACGTCCGCGATGACCGCGTACGAGACGGAGCCGGAGTACCCGTACAGCAGGGCGATGCCGAACAGCAGGAACGCCGAGGAGAAGGCGCCGAGCAGGAAGTACTTGACGGCCGCCTCCTGCGACATCAGCCGCTGGCGGCGGGCGACGGCGCAGAGCAGGTACAGCGGGAGGGAGAAGACCTCCAGCGCGATGAACAGGGTCAGCAGGTCGTTGGCCGCCGGGAAGATGAGCATGCCGGCGACCGCGAACAGGGCCAGCGGGAACACCTCGGTGGTGGTGAACCCGGCCTTGACGGCGGCCTTCTCGCTGTCGCTGCCCGGTACGGACGCGGCCTGCGCGGCGAAGGAGTCCACCCGGTTGCCGTGGGCCTCCGGATCCAGGCGCCGCTCGGCGAAGGTGAACATCGCCACGATCGAGGCGAGCAGGATCGTGCCCTGGAGGAACAGGGCCGGGCCGTCCACCGCGATGGCGCCCATGGCGGCGATCTGCGCCTTGCTGCTCCCGTACCCGCCGGCCGCGAGGCCGACGACCGCCGCGAAGGCCGAGGCCAGCGCGGCGACGGCGAGGAACACCTGGACGTAGTAGCGGGACCTGCGGGGGACGAACGCCTCGACGAGGACGCCGAGGATGGCCGCGCCCACCACGATGAGCGTGGGCGCGAGCTGCGCGTACTCGATGTGCGGGGCCGGGATCCGGTCGATCGGTTCCGCGGCCAGGGCCCAAAGGCCCGTAGCTGTCGTGCTCACTTGGCCGCCTCCACCTCGGGCTGGGGGTCGGTCTGCCGCACATCCGACATGGTGTGCTCGACCGCCGGGTTGACGATCTCGGTCAGGGGCTTGGGGTAGACGCCCAGGCCGATCAGCAGCGCGATCAGCGGGGCCACCACCAGCACCTCCCGCAGGCGCAGGTCCGGCATGGTGCGGACCTCCTCCTTCACGGGGCCGGTCATCGTGCGCTGGTACAGCACCAGCGTGTACAGCGCGGCGAGCACGATGCCGACGGTCGCGATGATGCCGACGACCGGGTAGCGGGCGAACGTGCCGACCAGGACCAGGAACTCGCTGACGAACGGTGCGAGGCCCGGCAGTGACAGGGTGGCGAGTCCGCCGATCAGGAAGGTGCCGGCGAGGACCGGGGCCACCTTCTGGACGCCGCCGTAGTCGGCGATGAGCCGCGAGCCGCGCCGCGAGATCAGGAAGCCGGCGACCAGCATCAGCGCCGCCGTCGAGATGCCGTGGTTGACCATGTACAGCGTCGCGCCGGACTGCCCCTGGGAGGTCATCGCGAAGATGCCCATGATGATGAACCCGAAGTGGGAGATCGACGCGTAGGCGACCAGCCGCTTGATGTCGCGCTGGCCGACCGCGACCAACGCCCCGTAGACGATGCTGATCAGGGCGAGGACGAGGATCACCGGCGTGGCCCACTTGCTGGCGTCGGGGAACAGCCCGAGGCAGAAGCGGAGCATCGCGAAGGTGCCGACCTTGTCGACGACCGCGGTGATCAGGACGGCGACCGGGGCGGTCGCCTCGCCCATCGCATTGGGCAACCAGGTGTGCAGCGGCCACAGCGGGGCCTTCACCGCGAAGGCGAAGAAGAAGCCGAGGAACAGCAGCCGTTCGGTGTTGGTCGCCATGTCCAGGGTGCCCGCGGCGCGGGCGGCGGTGATCTCCTGGAGGGAGAAGTTCCCGGCGACCACGTACAGCCCGATGACGGCGGCCAGCATGATGAGCCCGCCGGCCAGGTTGTAGAGGAGGAACTTGACCGCCGCGTACGAGCGCTGCGCGGCCGCGTTCTCGTCGGACCCGGAGTGGGCCCGGTCGCCGAAGCCGCCGATGAGGAAGTACATCGGGATGAGCATGGCTTCGAAGAAGATGTAGAAGAGGAAGACGTCGGTCGCGGCGAAGGAGATGATCACCATCGCCTCGACCATGAGGATCAGGGCGAAGAAGCCCTGGGTCGGCCGCCAGCGCGAAGAGTTGGTCTCCAGCGGGTCGGCGTCGTTCCAGCCGGCCGCGATCACGAAGGGGATGAGCAGCGCGGTGAGCGCGATCAGCGCCACCCCGATGCCGTCGACGCCGAGTTCGTAGCGGACGCCGAAGTCGGCGATCCAGGAACGGGATTCGGTGAGCTGGTAGCGGTCACCGCTCGGGTCGAAGCGGACCGCGACGAGCACGGCCAGCGCCAGTGTCGCCAGCGAGAAGAGCAGCGCGAGCCACTTGGCGGCGGTCCGGCGGGCGGCCGGTACGGCCGCCGTCAGGATCGCGCCGACCGCGGGGACCGCGGCCGTCACCGTCAGAAGCGGGAAATTCATCTCACACCGCCCTCATCAGCAGGGTCGCGGCGATCAGGATCGCCGTGCCCCCGAACATCGAGACCGCGTAGCTGCGGGCGTAGCCGTTCTGCAGCTTGCGCAGCCGGCCCGAGAGCCCGCCGACCGAGGCGGCCGTGCCGTTGACCACTCCGTCGACCACGCTGTGGTCGAGGTAGACGAGCGAGCGGGTCAGGTGCTCGCCGCCGCGGACGAGGACGACGTGGTTGAAGTCGTCCTGGAACAGGTCCCGGCGGGCCGCCCGGGTGAGGAGCGAGCCGCGCGGGGCGACGACCGGGACGGGCTTCTTGCCGTACATGACCCAGGCGATGCCGACGCCGATGACGAGGACGACCATGGTGGCGGCCGTCACCGTCAGGGCGCTGACCGGCGGGTTGCCGTGCTCGTAGCCGGTGACGGGCTCCAGCCAGTTGAGGAAGCGGTCACCGATCTCGAAGAACCCACCGGCGAAGACCGA
Organism: Streptomyces sp. NPDC001568; assembly: GCF_042893755.1. Taxonomy (NCBI): domain Bacteria; kingdom Bacillati; phylum Actinomycetota; class Actinomycetes; order Kitasatosporales; family Streptomycetaceae; genus Streptomyces; species Streptomyces sp. NPDC001568. The sequence continues at coordinate 28,178 of NZ_JBIAVF010000008.1, forward strand.
GCCGAAGGCGAGCACGATCATCGGGATGGTCATGGACTTCGGGGACTCGTGCGGGTGCGGCGCGTGGCCGTCCGCGTCCGGCTGCCAACGCTTCTCGCCGAAGAAGGTGAGGAGCATGACGCGGGTCATGTAGAAGGCGGTGATGCCCGCGCCCAGCAGGGTCACGCCACCGAGGATCCAGCCCTCGGTGCCGCCCTTCGCGAAGGCCGCCTCGATGATCATGTCCTTGGAGAAGAAGCCCGACAGCCCCGGGAAGCCGATGATGGCGAGGTAGCCGAGTCCGAAGGTCACGAAGGTGATCGGCATGTACTTCCGCAGGCCGCCGTACTTGCGCATGTCGACCTCGTCGTTCATCCCGTGCATCACGGAACCGGCTCCGAGGAAGAGGCCCGCCTTGAAGAAGCCGTGCGTCACCAGGTGCATGATCGCGAAGACGTAGCCGATGGGGCCGAGGCCCGCGGCGAGGATCATGTAGCCGATCTGCGACATCGTCGAGCCCGCGAGGGCCTTCTTGATGTCGTCCTTCGCGCAACCGACGATCGCACCGAAGAGCAGCGTGACCGCGCCGACGACGGTGACGACGAGCTGTGCGTCCGGCGCCCCGTTGAAGATGGCCCCGGAGCGGACGATCAGGTAGACGCCCGCGGTGACCATGGTGGCCGCGTGGATGAGGGCCGAGACCGGGGTCGGGCCCTCCATCGCGTCACCGAGCCAGGACTGGAGCGGCACCTGGGCCGACTTGCCGCAGGCGGCGAGCAACAGCATCAGGCCGATCGCGGTGAGCGTGCCCTCGGAAGTCTCGCCGACGGATCCGAGGACCGGTCCGAAGGCGAACGTCCCGAAGGTGGTGAACATCAGCATGATCGCGATCGACAGGCCGATGTCGCCGACGCGGTTGACGAGGAAGGCCTTCTTCGCGGCGGTGGCCGCGCTGGGCTTGTGCTGCCAGAAGCCGATCAGGAGGTAGGAGGCGAGGCCCACGCCCTCCCAGCCGAAGTACAGCAGCAGGTAGTTGTCGGCGATGACCAGCAGCAGCATGGCCGCGACGAACAGGTTGAGGTAGCCGAAGAAGCGGCGGCGGCGCTCGTCGTGCTCCATGTACCCGATCGAGTACACGTGGATGAGCGTGCCCACCCCGGAGATCAGCAGGACGAAGGTCATCGACAGCTGGTCCAGCTGGAAGGCGATGTCCGCCTGGAAGCCCTCCACCGGGATCCAGCTGAACAGCCTCTGGTGCAGGGTGCGGTCGTCGGCGCTCCGCCCCAGCATGTCGGCGAAGAGGGCGACGCCGATGCCGAAGGAGACGGCGGCGAGCAGGGTACCGAGCCAGTGACCGACCTTGTCGAGCCGGCGACCGCCGCAGAGCAGCACCGCCGCCCCGAGCAGGGGCGCCGCCACCAGCAGCGCAATCAGATTCTCCACTGTGTGAACGCCCCTTACAGCTTCATCAGGCTGGCGTCGTCGACCGAGGCCGAGTGGCGGGTACGGAACAACGACACGATGATCGCGAGGCCCACCACGACCTCCGCGGCGGCGACGACCATCGTGAAGAAGGCGATGATCTGGCCGTCGAGGTTGCCGTGCATCCGGGAGAAGGCCACGAACGCGAGGTTGCAGGCGTTGAGCATCAGCTCGACGCACATGAACAGCACGATCGCGTTCTTCCGGATGAGGACCCCGGTCGCCCCGATGGTGAACAGCAGGGCGGCCAGGTACAGGTAGTTGACCGGATTCACTTCGATGCCTCCTCACGGCCGAGGCGGTCCGCCGACGCCTGCTCCAGCGCCTTCAGGTCGTTCAGCGCCTCGCTGGACACGTCGCGGATCTGGCCGCGGGCCCGGAGCGTCTTGTTGACGGTCAGCTCGGACGGGGTGCCGTCCGGCAGCAGACCGGCCACGTCCACGGCGTTGTGCCGGGCGTAGACACCGGGCGCCGGCAGCGGCGGGAGCTGCACTCCGTCGCGCACGCGCTTCTCGGCGAGCTCGCGCTGCGTGGCGGCCCGCTCGGTGCGCTCGCGGTGGGTGAGCACCATCGCGCCGACGGTCGCGGTGATCAGCAGGGCGCCGGTGAGCTCGAAGGCGAAGACGTACTTGGTGAAGATCAGCGTGGCCAGGCCCTCGACGTGGCCGCCGGAGTTGATCCGGCCGAGCCCGTTGAAGTGGCTGAGTCCGGCCTGGCCGATGCCGGCGATCAGCAGGATGCCGAAGCCGAGTCCGCACAGGGCGGCGAGCCAGCGCTGACCCTTGATGGTCTCCTTCAGGGAGTCGGCGGCGGTGACGCCGACGAGCATGACCACGAAGAGGAACAGCATCATGATGGCGCCGGTGTAGACGATGACCTGGACGACGCCCAGGAAGTACGCCCCGTTGGCGAGGTAGAAGACCGCGAGGATGATCATCGTCCCGGCGAGGCTGAGCGCGCTGTGCACGGCCTTCTTCATGAGGATCGTGGCGAGCGCGCCGATGACGGCGACGGTGCCGAGGATCCAGAACTGGACCGCCTCACCCGTGGAGGTCAGCGAGCCGGCGGCGAGGTTCGCCGCGTCCAGGGCGGCGCTCATGCCTCCACCCCCTCGGCGGGTTCGGCGACCTCGCCCTTGGAGACGGCCGTCTGCCGGACCGTGCCCGGGGCGGCCCCCGTCACCAGCCCCCGGTAGTAGTCCTGCTCGTCGGTCCCGGGGAACACCGAGTGCGGGGCCTCGACCATGTTCTCGGTCAGGCCGGCGAGGAGCTGTTCCTTGGTGTAGATCAGCGACTCACGGCTGGAGTCCGCCAGTTCGAACTCGTTCGTCATGGTCAGCGCCCGGGTCGGGCACGCCTCGACGCACAGCCCGCACAGGATGCAGCGGGCGTAGTTGATCTGGTAGACGCGGCCGTACCGCTCGCCCGGGGAGTAGCGCTCCTCCTCGGAGTTGTCCGCGCCCTCCACGTAGATGGCGTCGGCGGGACAGGCCCAGGCGCACAGCTCGCACCCGATGCACTTCTCCAGACCGTCGGGGTGGCGGTTGAGCTGGTGCCGTCCGTGGAAGCGTGGAGCGGTGGTCTTCTGCTGCTCCGGGTACTGCTCGGTGAGGCGCTTCTTGAACATGGCCTTGAAGGTCACGCCGAAGCCGGCCACCGGGTTCTGCCACTTCTCGTCAGACATTTCCCGCACCCTCCTCTCGGTCGCTGTCGGTGGTCGTCGCGCCGCTGACGATCAGCTCCCGCTCGCTGCGGGACCGTCGGCGCGGTACGGGTGCCAGGTGCTGGCCAGGCTTGGGCGGTACGGGGAACCCGCCCGCCAGCGGGTCGAACGGCTCGGCCGCGGCGTCCTCGTCGGCCTGCGCGACGGCGGCCTTCTCGCGTTTGTCCCGGAACATGTCGGCGACGAAGGACAGCAGCAGGATCGCGACGACGGCCCCGCCGACGTACAGGACGATCTCGCTGAAGTCGTAGGCCTCGTTGCGCAGCGCCCGGACGGTCGCGACCAGCATCAGCCAGACCACGGAGACCGGGATGAGGACCTTCCAGCCGAGCTTCATCAGCTGGTCGTAACGGACGCGGGGCAGCGTGCCGCGCAGCCAGATGAAGAAGAACAGCAGCAGCTGCACCTTGAGGACGAACCAGAGCATCGGCCACCAGCCGTGGTTCGCGGCCTCCCAGTACGTGGAGATCGGCGCCGGGGCCCGCCAGCCGCCCAGGAACAGGGTGACGGAGACCGCGGAGACGGTGACCATGTTGACGTACTCGGCCAGCATGAACAGCGCGAACTTGATCGACGAGTACTCGGTGTTGAAGCCGCCGACCAGGTCGCCCTCGGACTCCGGCATGTCGAAGGGGGCGCGGTTCGTCTCGCCGACCATCGTGATGACGTAGATGATGAACGACACCGGCAGCAGGATGATGAACCAGCGGTCGGCCTGCGCCTCCACGATCGCCGAGGTCGACATCGACCCGGAGTAGAGGAACACCGACGCGAAGGCCGCGCCCATCGCGATCTCGTAGGAGATCATCTGCGCGCAGGACCGCAGTCCGCCGAGCAGCGGGTAGGTGGAGCCCGAGGACCAGCCGGCGAGGACGATGCCGTAGATGCCGACCGAGGCCACCGCGAGGATGTACAGCATCGCGATGGGCAGGTCAGTCAGCTGCATCGTGGTGCGCTGGCCGAAGATCGAGACCTCGTTGCCCGCCGGGCCGAAGGGGATCACCGCGATGGCCATGAAGGCCGGGATCGCCGCGATGATCGGGGCCAGGACGTACACCACCTTGTCGGCCCGCTTGACGATGACGTCTTCCTTCAGCATCAGCTTGATGCCGTCGGCGAGCGACTGGAGCATGCCCCAGGGTCCGTGCCGGTTGGGGCCGATGCGCAACTGCATCCAGGCGACGACCTTGCGTTCCCACACGATGGAGAACAGCACGGTCACCATCAGGAAGGCGAAGCAGAACACCGCCTTGATGACGACGAGCCACCAGACGTCCCTGCCGAACAGCGACAGGTCCTCCGCGGCCAGCTGTACGAGGTCACCGGGTACCGCGTTCACGCGCCCACCTCCGCAGTGGTGTCACCGGCGGCGGCGGTCGGGACCGCCGGTCCGATGCGTACGAGGGTGCCGGGGCGGGCTCCGGTGTCGGAGTACACGCCGGAACCGGTGGAGTTCAGCGGCAGCCACACCACCCGGTCGGGCATTTCGGTGATCCGCAGCGGGAGTTCCACCGAGCCGGCCGGGCCGGTCACCGCGAGGACGTCGCCGTCCTTGACGCCGGTCTCGGCGGCGGTGGCGGCCGACAGTCGCGCCGGCGCCTCGTGCCGGGTTCCGGCGAGGGCCTCGTCGCCCTCCTGGAGCCGGCCGAGGTCCAGCAGCAGCCGGTGGCCGGCGAGGACCGCCTCCCCGGCGGCGGGCCGCGGCAGCTGCACCCGGTCCGTGGACTGCTCGGCGGCGAGCTCGCCCTCCCAGGGGCCGAGCCGCTCCAGCTCCCGGCGTACGGCGTGCACGTCGGGCAGGGCGATCGGCCGGTCCGCCGCGTCGGCCAGCATGTGCAGCACGCGGGCGTCGGCGGGGGCGAGCCGGCGGGTCATCTGGTCGGGCTTGAGGGCGGCCTCGAAGGGCCGCACCCGGCCTTCCCAGTTGATGAACGCACCGGCCTTCTCGGCGACCGCGGCGACGGGCAGCACCACGTCGGCGTGGTCGGTGACCTCGCCGGGCCGCAGTTCCAGGGAGACGACGAAGGCCTCCTGGAGGGCGATCCGCGCGCGGGCCGGGTCCGGCAGGTCGGCGACCTCGACGCCCCCGACGAGCAGCGCGGACAGTTCGCCGGTCGCGGCGCCCTCCACGATCTGACCGGTGTCGCGGCCGTGGCGGTGCGGGAGTTCGTCCAGCCCCCAGGCGGTCGCGACCTCGTCGCGGGCCCTCGGGTCGGTGGCGGGGCGGCCCCCGGGCAGCAGCGACGGCAGGGCGCCCGCCTCGACGGCGGCCCGTTCCCCGGCCCGGCGCGGGATCCACACCAGGCGGGCGCCGGTCGCGTCGGCCGCCCGTACGGCGGCGGTCAGCGCGCCGGGCACGCCCGCGAGGCGCTCCCCGACGACGATGACCGCGCCGGGCCGGCGCAGCGCCTCGGCGGCGACGGCCCCGCCGGCCTCCAGGCCGGTGCCGGTGGCGAGGGCGTCCAGCCACTCGGGTTCGGTGCCGGGGGCGGCGGCCAGCAGGATGCCGCCCGCCTTGGCCAGGCCGCGGCTGGCGAACGGGGCCAGCGCGAAGGTCTGCTGCTTGTGCTTGCGGTGGGCCTTGCGCAGCCGCAGGAAGACGCCGGGGGCCTCCTCCTCGGCCTCGATGCCGGCGAGCAGCACCGTCGGCGCGGCCTCCAGCGAGGTGTGGGTGACGCCGGTGCCGTCGAGGTCCTTGCCGGTGCCGGCGACGGAGGCGGCCAGGAAGTCGGCCTCCTCGGCGCTGTGCACGCGGGCCCGGAAGTCGATGTCGTTGGTGTCGAGGACGACCCGGGCGAACTTGGCGTAGGCGTAGGCGTCCTCGACGGTGAGCCGGCCGCCGGTCAGCACGCCGGTCCGACCGCGGGCGGCGGCCAGGCCGTTCGCCGCGGCCTCCAGTGCCTCGGGCCAGCTCGCCGGGGCGAGGACGCCGTCGGCGCCGCGCACCAGCGGGGTGGTGAGCCGGTCCGGGCGCTGCGCGTAGCGGAACCCGAAGCGGCCCTTGTCGCAGACCCACTCCTCGTTGACCTCGGGGTCCTCGGCGGCGAGGCGCCGCAGGACCTTGCCGCGCCGGTGGTCGGTGCGGGTCGCGCAGCCGCCCGCGCAGTGCTCGCACACGCTCGGGGAGGAGACGAGGTCGAAGGGGCGGGAACGGAACCGGTAGGCGGCCGAGGTCAGCGCGCCGACGGGGCAGATCTGGATGGTGTTGCCGGAGAAGTACGACTGGAAGGGGTCGTCCTCGCCGGTGCCGACCTGCTGGAGCGCGCCGCGTTCGAGCAGCTCGATCATCGGGTCGCCGGCGATCTCGTTGGAGAAGCGGGTGCAGCGCGCGCACAGCACGCACCGCTCGCGGTCCAGGAGCACCTGCGTGGAGATCGGGACGGGCTTCTCGTAGGTCCGCTTGTGGCCCTCGAAGCGGGATTCGGAGTTGCCGTGCGACATCGCCTGGTTCTGCAGGGGGCATTCGCCGCCCTTGTCGCAGACGGGGCAGTCCAGCGGGTGGTTGATGAGCAGCAGCTCCATCACCCCGCGCTGGGCCTTGTCGGCGACCGGCGAGGTCAGCTGCGTCTTGACGACCATGCCGTCGGTGCAGGTGATGGTGCAGGAGGCCATCGGCTTGCGCTGGCCCTCCACCTCGACGATGCACTGGCGGCAGGCGCCGGCCGGGGAGAGGAGCGGGTGGTCGCAGAACCGGGGGATCTCGATGCCGAGCTGTTCGGCGGCCCGGATGACGAGGGTCCCCTTGGGCACCGACAGCTCGAGGCCGTCGATGGTCAGGGAGACCGTGTCCTCGGGGGCCTTGTGCACCTCGCCGCCACCGGCGGGGGCGTTTGTGGTGACGGTCACGCGTTCACCTCCGTGTCAGCCCAGAGGGTCGACTTCCTGGGGTCGAAGGGGCAGCCCTTGCCCGTGATGTGCTGCTCGTACTCCTCACGGAAGTACTTGAGCGAGGAGAAGATCGGGCTGGCGGCGCCGTCGCCGAGCGCGCAGAACGACTTGCCGTTGATGTTGTCGGCGATGTCGTTCAGCTTGTCGAGGTCGGACATGACGCCCTTGCCGGCCTCGATGTCGCGCAGCAACTGGACGAGCCAGTACGTGCCCTCCCGGCAGGGGGTGCACTTGCCGCAGGACTCGTGGGCGTAGAACTCGGTCCAGCGGGTGACGGCGCGCACGACGCAGGTCGTCTCGTCGAAGCACTGGAGGGCCTTGGTGCCGAGCATCGAACCGGCCGCGCCGACGCCCTCGTAGTCCAGGGGGACGTCGAGGTGTTCGTCGGTGAACATCGGGGTGGAGGAGCCGCCCGGGGTCCAGAACTTCAGCCGGTGCCCGGGGCGCATCCCGCCGCTCATGTCGAGGAGCTGGCGCAGGGTGATGCCGAGCGGGGCCTCGTACTGGCCGGGGCCGCTGACGTGCCCGGACAGCGAGTACAGGGTGAAGCCGGGGGACTTCTCGGTCCCCATCGACTTGAACCAGTCCTTGCCCTTGTTCAGGATCGCGGGAACCGAGGCGATGGACTCGACGTTGTTCACGACGGTGGGGCAGGCGTAGAGCCCCTCGACGGCAGGGAACGGGGGGCGCAGCCGGGGCTGGCCGCGCCGGCCTTCGAGGGAGTCGAGCAGCGCCGTCTCCTCGCCGCAGATGTAGGCGCCCGCGCCCGCGTGCACCGTGATGTCGAGGTCGAGCCCGCTCCCGAGGACGTCCTTGCCGAGGTATCCGGCCTCGTACGCCTCGCGCACGGCCTCGTGCAGGCGTCGCAGGACCGGCACGGTCTCACCGCGCAGGTAGATGAAGGCGTGCTGCGAGCGGATCGCGTAGCAGGCGATGATCATTCCCTCGATGAGGGAGTGCGGGTTGGCGAAGAGGAGCGGGATGTCCTTGCAGGTGCCCGGCTCCGACTCGTCCGCGTTCACCACGAGGTAGTGCGGCTTGCCGTCGCCCTGCGGGATGAACTGCCACTTCATGCCGGTGGGGAAGCCCGCGCCGCCGCGTCCGCGCAGGCCCGAGTCCTTCACGTAGGCGATGAGGTCGTCGGGGGTCATGGCGAGGGCCTTGCGCAGTCCCTCGTAGCCCTCGTGGCGCCGGTAGGTCTCCAGCGTCCACGACTGCGGATCGTCCCAGAACGCCGACAGGACGGGGGCGAGGAGCTTCTCCGGGCTCGTCCCGTTCTTGCTCAGTTCGGTGGACACGGACATCACTCCCCTCCCTCGGTGCCGGTGTCGCCGCGGGTCTCGCCCCGCGGGTGCACGATCGAGGCGTGCGGGGTCTCGCCGCGTGCGATCCGCAGGCCGATCAGTGAAGCGGGGCCCGCTCCGCCGCTCGCCTCGACCGCGCCCTCGCGCTCGTCGGGGAACCCGGCCAGGATCCGGGCCGTCTCCTTGTACGTGCACAGCGGCGCGCCCCGGGTCGGTTCGACCGGCCGCCCGGCGCGCAGGTCGTCGACCATGGCCTTGGCGGAGTCGGGGGTCTGGTTGTCGAAGAACTCCCAGTTGACCATCACCACGGGGGCGTAGTCGCAGGCCGCGTTGCACTCGATGTGCTCCAGCGTGACCTTCCCGTCGGGGGTGGTCCCGTTGTTGCCGACGCCGAGGTGCTCCTTGAGCTCGTCGAAGATGGCGTCGCCGCCCATGACGGCGCACAGGGTGTTCGTACAGACGCCGACCTGGTAGTCCCCGGAGGGGCCGCGCCGGTACATCGTGTAGAAGGTGGAGACCGCGGTGACCTCGGCGGTGGTCAGGCCCAGCACCTCGGCGCAGAAGCGGATGCCGGTGCGGGAGACGTACCCCTCCTCGGACTGCGTGAGGTGCAGCAGGGGCAGCAGCGCGGAGCGGCTGTCGGGGTAGCGGGCGATGACCTCCTTCGCGTCCGCTTCGAGCCGGGCGCGCACGTCGGCCGGGAAGTCGGGGGCGGGGAGCTGGGGCATCCCCAGCTGGATGCCTTGCGTTTCACGACGGGCTGTCATCGGTCGACGCCTCCCATCACGGGGTCGATGGAGGCGACGGCGACGATGACGTCGGCGACCTGGCCGCCCTCGCACATCGCTGCCATGGCCTGCAGGTTGGTGAAGGACGGGTCGCGGAAGTGGACCCGGTAGGGGCGCGTGCCGCCGTCGGAGACGACGTGGACGCCGAGCTCGCCCTTGGGGGATTCGACGGCCGCGTAGGCCTGTCCGGCGGGGACGCGGAAGCCCTCGGTCACCAGCTTGAAGTGGTGGATGAGGGCCTCCATGGAGGTGCCCATGATGTTCTTGATGTGGTCGAGCGAGTTGCCGAGGCCGTCGGGGCCCATCGCGAGCTGGGCGGGCCAGGCGATCTTCTTGTCGGCGACCATGACCGGGCCGGGCTCCAGGCGGTCCAGGCACTGCTCGACGATCCGCAGCGACTGGCGCATCTCCTCCAGGCGGATCAGGAACCGCCCGTAGGAGTCGCAGCTCTCGGTGGTCGGCACGTCGAACTCGTAGTTCTCGTAGCCGCAGTACGGATCGGACCGGCGCAGGTCGTGCGGCAGTCCGGCCGAGCGCAGCACGGGGCCGGTGGCGCCGAGCGCCATGCAGCCGGTGAGGTCGAGGTAGCCGACGTCCTGCATGCGGGCCTTGAAGATGGGGTTGCCGGTGGCGAGCTTGTCGTATTCCGGCAGGTTCTTCTTCATGGTCTTCACGAAGTCGCGCAGCTGGTCGACGGCGCCCGGGGGCAGGTCCTGGGCGAGGCCGCCGGGGCGGACGAACGCGTGGTTCATGCGCAGGCCGGTGATCAGCTCGAAGACGTCGAGGATCAGCTCGCGGTCCCGGAACCCGTAGATCATGATCGTGGTCGCGCCCAGCTCCATGCCGCCGGTGGCGATGCACACCAGGTGGGAGGAGAGCCGGTTGAGCTCCATGAGCAGGACCCGGATGACGGTCGCGCGGTCGGGGATCTGCTCGGTGATCCCGAGCAGCTTCTCGACGCCGAGGCAGTAGGCCGTCTCGTTGAAGAACGGCGTCAGGTAGTCCATGCGCGTCACGAAGGTGGTGCCCTGCGTCCAGTTCCGGAATTCGAGGTTCTTCTCGATGCCGGTGTGGAGGTAGCCGATGCCGCAGCGGGCCTCGGTGACGGTCTCGCCGTCGATCTCCAGGATCAGGCGGAGCACGCCGTGGGTGGACGGGTGCTGGGGACCCATGTTGACGACGATCCGCTCGTCGTCCGCGCGGGCCGCCGACTGGACGACCTCGTCCCAGTCGCCGCCCGTGACGGTGTAGACGGTGCCTTCCGTGGTCTCCCGGGAGGAGGCGTGGTTCGTGGACATCAGCTGTACGACCTCCGCTGGTCGGGAGCCGGGATCTGGGCGCCCTTGTACTCGATGGCGATGCCGCCGAGCGGGTAGTCCTTGCGCTGGGGGAAGCCCTGCCAGTCGTCCGGCATCATGATCCGGGTGAGGGCCGGGTGGCCGTCGAAGACCAGCCCGAAGAAGTCGTACGCCTCGCGCTCGTGCCAGTCGTTCGTCGGGTAGACCGAGACGATCGAGGGGACGTGCGGGTCGGCGTCCGGGGCGGACACCTCCAGTCGCAGGATCCGGCCGTGGGTGAGCGAGCGCAGGTGGTAGACGGCGTGCAGTTCACGGCCCTTGTCGCCGGGGAAGTGCACTCCGCTGACACCGGTGCAGAGCTCGAAGCGCAGGGCCGGGTCGTCACGCAGGGTGGAGGCCACCCGCAGCAGGTGCTCGCGCGCGATGTGGAGCGTCAGCTCCGCCCGGTCGACGACGACCTTCTCGATCACGTTGGCGGGCACCAGGTCCTGCTCCTCCAGGGCGCCTTCGAGCTCGTCGACGACCTCGTCGAAGTACGAGCCGTAGGGGCGGGCGCTCTCGCCGGGCAGGGCGACGGTGCGGACCAGGCCGCCGTAGCCGCTGGTGTCGCCGCCGTTCGCGGCGCCGAACATGCCCTTGCGGACGCCGATCACCTCGGGGCCCGCAGAGGTCTCCCGGCCGCGCGGAGCAGGGACGTTATTGCCGTTCTCGACGGCGGGGTCGTCGCTCACCGAAGGAGCCCCTTCATCTCGATGGTGGGGAGGGCCTTGAGGGCCGCCTCCTCCGCCTCGCGCGCCGCCTCTTCCCGGTTCACGCCGAGCTTGCCGCCCTGGATCTTCTGGTGGAGCTTGAGGATCGCGTCCAGCAGCATCTCGGGGCGGGGCGGGCAGCCGGGGAGGTAGATGTCCACCGGAACGATGTGGTCGACGCCCTGGACGATCGCGTAGTTGTTGAACATTCCGCCCGAAGAGGCGCAAACGCCCATGGAGATGACCCACTTGGGAGCGGGCATCTGGTCGTACACCTGCCGCAGCACCGGCGCCATCTTCTGGCTGACCCGCCCGGCCACGATCATCAGGTCCGCCTGCCGCGGGGAGCCGCGGAAGACCTCCATGCCGAAGCGGGCCAGGTCGTAGCGGCCCGCTCCGGTGGTCATCATCTCGATCGCGCAGCACGCGAGGCCGAAGGTGGCCGGGAAGACGGATGACTTGCGCACCCAGCCCGCGGCCTGTTCGACGGTGGTCAGCAGGAAGCCGCTCGGCAGCTTCTCTTCCAGTCCCATGGAGTATTCAGCCCCTCAGTCCCATTCCAGGCCGCCGCGGCGCCAGACGTAGGCGTAGGCGACGAAGACGGTGAGCACGAAGAGCAACATCTCGACGAGCCCGAAGATCCCCAGGGCGTCGAAGGTGACGGCCCAGGGGTAGAGGAAGACAACTTCGATGTCGAAGACGATGAAGAGCATCGCCGTCAGGTAGTACTTGATGGGGAAGCGACCGCCGCCGGCGGGCATCGGGGTGGGTTCGATGCCGCACTCATAAGCTTCGAGCTTTGCCCGGTTGTACCGTTTTGGGCCGATCAGCGTGGCCATGACCACGGAGAAGATCGCAAACCCTGCGCCGAGGGCGCCGAGCACGAGGATGGGCGCGTACGCATTCACGCTCCTCGCTCCTTCCAGTCGTCCTTGACCGTTGGACCGCTGCCGGCGCCGCGTGTCCCGCCTCGCGAAGATCGCCCCGGAGATGGGGCGGGAGCATGTGAGGCAGTTCACAAGCCGGACTGCTGCGCATCTTATGCCTGCCGGTCTGTGATCTGCGACACGGGTAACAACACCGAGTTTGTGATCTCCACCACCTGACGAACGATCATGAAGCCCGCTGAGTGGTGATCTTCGTACGCAAGGCATCCACATGATCACCAAAGGTGACATTGGAGCCCGTCACCGCAGGTGGGGCGGGGGTTGCTCTATCAAATGGTGGCCCCTGCAAGCAAATTGGCGGGGGCGCGGGGAGGGTGGTAAAGGAACCGGCGTCGCTCGACCGGGGGAAGCCGGGGGGACGGGAGTGGACGACGGGGGAGCGCGAACCCGAACGAGGGGGATGAGGGGGACGCGCGTGGGTAGCGGAGAGGGTCGGTGGCCGGAAGTCGACGGCGGGATGAAAGGGGAGCGGATGCTGTGCATCCGTTCACTAACCGCACAGCACGCTCACAGTCGGATCACGGTCCGGCCACAGCGCCCGTGAAGCCTGAGGTTACTGTGACCTGTGTCACACGGAATCCGGGCCGCCGAAAGAGGGCTTGGCCATCTGTGCACGTCGATGGTAGGCCCGGGATAAATTCGGACCAATCACTGAAACCCCATGATCACAGGCTTGTGAAGGGGTGTCCGATACGCCCGTTACGGCGTCAATAAGGCCCGCGACGCGCCCGGTTAACGGCCTCCGCGCGCAACTGTGGCGCAGACCACGTTTCTTGAAGCGAGTGCCCACCCCCTGATAGCGGTTGTTCTCATGTCCCACACCGCTCACATACCCAGCCACCGGAAGCCGCGCCGCAGCGCCTCGAAGCTCGCGGTCCGCGCCGGAGTTGCCGGTGGCGTTCTCAGCACTCTGGCCATGGCCGGGACCGCGAGCGCGACCCCGTCCGCGGACCCCGTGGCCGAGACGACGATGGAAATGCCCGTCCTCGACCTGAACCTCGGCGCCGAGGTGTCCTCCGCGGTCACCACGGCCGCCGAGACCACCCGCGTCGCGGCCGTCGAAGCCGCCGTGGAAGGCGAGCTGAACGCCCAGGAGGAGACCGCCCGTACGGGCGCCGCCGCCGAGGCGAAGCAGGCCAAGGAGACCGCCCAGCAGGCCGCCGAGAAGAAGGCGAAGGAGGAGGCGGACCGCAAGGCCGACGCCGAGCGCGCCACCCGCGACTCCGAGCGCAACTCCCTCCAGACGGCCTCGGGCTCCAACACCTCCGCCGACGAGGGCACCACCACCCCCTCCAAGAGCACCGGCTCGACCAAGGGTTCGGGCAGCGGCTCGGGCCAGGGCACGGGCACCGTCACGGCGCCCGTCAAGGGCTCCGCGTCCGCCATCCTCAACTTCGCCCGCGCGCAGCTCGGCAAGGCGTACGTCATGGGCGGCACCGGCCCGTCCTCGTTCGACTGCTCCGGCCTCGTCCAGGCCGCCTACAAGCAGGCCGGCATCTCCCTGCCGCGCACCTCCCAGGCGCAGTCCACCGCCGGCCGCTCGGTGTCCCTGAGCGCCCTGCAGCCGGGCGACATCGTCTACTGGGGCTCCAAGGGCAGCGCGTACCACGTCGCCGTGTACTCCGGTGGCGGCAAGTTCATCGGTGCGCAGAACCCCAACACCGGGATCGTCGAGCGCCCCATGAACTACGACATGCCCACGGGCGCCGTCCGCATCCTCTGACCGGACCGCTCGTCACGAAGGGCCGGTACTCCCCCGCTCGGGGGTGGAGTACCGGCCCTTCGTCATGCCCGGGAGAAATGTGGGGCCCATTCCGGGGGGCGGCGGCGGAGATGCCCGCGGCCGTGGAATTCCCGTTCCCGGCGCCGGGCGAATACCGCCGCTTTCACGCCACTGTCGCCGAATTCCCACGGACGCTTTCACCGGCCGTTCCGCCGAACGGCTTTACCGACGCCTTCACCGCGGACTTCACTCACGTTTTCACTGACGCACCCTCAACATTGTTGTACGAGAAGCTACTTGTTGGGCCGATGAGCCGCTGCCTAGGGTCGAATCCGGTGGTCGCACGCATGTTCATCATGGGGTTGCGCGACCGCCTCCACCCACCCGTACGCCCGCCGTACATTCCTCCCGAGGGAAGCGTCTCCAGCCATGCGCAAACACCTGCCCGTCGTGGTCCTCGCCCTTTCTCTCGCACTCAGCGCCTGTTCCGGGGAAAAGGACCCCTCGGCGAGCGCCAGTCCGCCGCCGAGTGCGGCCGAGGTCGCCTACTACGACTGCCTGAAGGACAACGGCGTTCCGGTCGTACTGCTCGACAACGGAACGCCCCGCGTCGACAAGGACAAGCCGCACGAAACACTCCCCGCCGCCGAGGCGGCCTGCCGGTCGAAGCTTCCTGCACCGGTCTCCGCCCCGCCCGCCGCCCCGGAAGTCCTGGCCGCGGCCCGCGAGGAGTCCCAGTGCGTCCGCGCGGAGGGCATCTCCTGGTACCCGGACCCGGACCCGGTGACCGGCGCCACCGACGAGCGGTCCGCGCCCGCGGAGCAGACCGACGAAGCCCGCAAGAAGTACCTCGAAGCAACCCGTAAGTGCCGCGAGGCGAACAAAACGACCCGGTGACCTCCGGGGGTTCCTCGAACCGGCGGCCGGCGACCGCCGGGACCCTGCGAAGATGGAAGGCGGTACGCCCCGGCCCGCGCGGGCCGGTCCGACCCCCAGGAGGTGGTGGTGCCGTGCACACCGAGCCGTACGAGACCCACGGCGCCGACGACCCCGGCGCCGCACCGGCCGCCACCGGACTCGCCCTCCTGGCGGCGGGCGGTTGGCTGCTGACCACCGCCCGTCCCTGGAACAAGCCGGGCCACCCGTTCGCCCTGGGCCTCGAATGGACCGCCTCGGCGGCCCTCCTCCTGACCGGGCTCCTGCTCCTGGCCCACGGCATACGCGCGGTGCACGGCACCCCGCCCCCACCGACGAACCCCGGCACGGAAGCCTGAGGCCCCGAGCCCGACGGTGCGCCGGCTCCGGTCGGCCCCCTCCTCAGTCGGGTTCCGGCAGGTGGCACCCCTCCCCCGTCGTCATCCCGGTGCCCCGGGGCGGCTGTTCGAGCCACGCCTGCCAACGGCGGTACTCGGCCGGTTCCGGCTCGGCCCGGAAGGCCACGCGTACGGCCACGCCGGAGCAGTGGCAGGTGTAGGCCGACGGGGACGTCCTGGCGCGCGGCCGGGAGGGCATCGACATCCGGATCGCGATCAGCGCGAGCACGGCGAGCCCCAGCGACAGGGCGTTCATGCCCCAGAAGGCACGATCGGCGGCGTCGAGGTTCATCCCACCCCCTCCGGCCCTTCGGCCGGTCCTCCGACGAACGCTTCGGCCGACCTTTCGACGGACGCTTCGGCCAACTCTTCGGCCGACCCTCCGGCCGACCCTTCGCCGGACGCCTCGACGGCCCCCTCAGCCGACCCTTCGACCGACCCCTCGGCGAGGCTGAACCAGACGACCTTGTCGCGCCCGTGCCCCGGCATCACGTCCCACCGCTCGGCGAACGCCGCGATCAAGTGGAGCCCCCGCCCGCTCTCCCGGCCGGCCGGGGCCGGGCGCAGCTCGCCGGGCAGCGGGAGCCTCGTGTCGACGGCGTCGTCCCGCACGAACACGAAAACCCGCCCGTCGGTCACCACGACCTCGACCGCGAGCACGGCGGAACGCGTGTGAAGGTGCGCGTTCGTCACGGCCTCCGAGGTACAGAGCCGCGCCGCCTCGGCCAGCCGGCGCCGCCCGAGCGTCTCCAGCAGGCAGGCCACCCACTCCCGGGCGAGCCCCACCGTCCGCGCCTCGTTGGGCCCACTGAACCGGTACCGCCGGGACGGCAAGGCCGCCCGGTCCGGAGATAAGGCGCTCGAACGCGCCTGGACGTCACTCATGATCACTCCCTGTCTCCCAACGCGATTGAACACAGCGTCGACCGGAGCGCGTGGCGATGGCCGCTCGCCGATTGACTGCACGTCAAAGCAGGAGCCAGCGGCTGCACTTCGCACTCAGCTGCCGCAGACGCGACGCTGTGGAGAACCGTAGCGTGCCGGCATCACACTTGATGCGGTTTCTACTCACAATTGCTACGACGTGGACCAGTCGAAACCGACGGGCGACACTGGAACCCAACACGGGAGAAGGATGCTGATGCCCAACCGCAAAGCCCCAACCGCGCGGCAGCAGCGGCTCGGTGCAGAGCTGCGCAAGATGCGGGAACACGCCGGACTGACGCCCGCGCACGCGGTACAGCTCGTGGGTTCCGACCGAACGGCGATCTCCAACATCGAGTCCGGCCGATCCGGCGTCAGCGGCGAGCGGGTACGGACGTGGGCCGGCCACTACGGCTGTTCCGACACCGCGTACATCGACGCCCTCGCGGACATGGCCGAGGAGCGCGGTCAGGGTTGGTGGGACGACTACGCGGGCGTCCTGTCGCCCGGCGCCCTGGATCTGGCCGAACTGGAGGCCCGTTCGAGCGCACTGCGCGCCGTACAGATCATGCACATGCCCGGCTTGCTCCAGACCGAGGAGTACGCCCGCGCCGTGTTCGAGCAGGCAGTGCCCACACTCAGCCCCACCAACCTCCGCCGGCAGCTCTCGTACCGCTTGAAGCGTCGAGACGTTCTCGACAGCCCCAACGCGCCGATGTGCACGTTCCTGATTCACGAGGCCGCACTGCGGCTGGAGTTCGGCGGCGCGAAAGTGGCCAGGGCGCAGCTCGATCGGTTGCTGGAGGAGTCACAGCGGGACAACGTGAGGGTGCGAGTCATTCCGTTCGAGGCAGGCGGTTTCCCCAATGCGGGGTCGTCGACCCTGTACGCGTCGGGGCCCGTCCCCCAGCTCGACACGGTGCAGACCGATACCGCACACGGACCTGCGTTCCTCGACGCCGAGACGCGCCTCGACAACTACCGAGCGATCCTTGACCGGACCGAGCAGCGCTCTCTCGATCCCGACCGGTCAAGGGACTTTATTCATAAAAGAGCACAACAAGTATGAAGGCGTAGGACTGTGGACATTCAGTGGGAGAAGTCTCTTTACAGCACGGACGCGGAAGGCAGCAACTGCCTGGAGGTCGCCGAAGGAGAGGGCGACGACGAGATTCTGCTGCGGGAGAGTGACGACCCCGCGGCGATCATCCGAACGACTCGCGCGAAACTGCAAGCGTTCCTCGACGGTGCTCGCGCCGGGCAGTTCGACAAGTACGGCACCGGCGCCTGATCAGACCGATCCGCAGCGGCCCTCGCATCAGCGGGGGTCGCTTCACTTTCCCTCAGCACCTCACGTATTGGCATATGCCGAATCACTCGTTAGGCGTCAAACAGTTGATGCGCTGTCGACGCACACGTTAGCTTCAACGAGCGAGGCGGGGATGCCGGGCGACTTGAGACGCTCTGGCCCACGCTGCGCGAACTCCCCTCAGTCCTACGCCTTTTGTGGGGAGTCGGCCGCTCTCGCGCCCTGCCGCTCGTCACGGCATCGCGAGGGAGCGGCCGCCCACGGAGCGGCAGGAAGGGGCACCCGTGCTCGTCCAACTCCCGGCACCTACGCACGAGCCCAGCAGTGCGCACCAGCACGTCGGCCACAACCCCACCGTCCAGCCCGGCATCGCGATCGAGCGCGTCCGCTACGACCCCGACGGCGGGCCGGTCGAGGTTCGCGCCCCCGTACAGGTCGTCGCGAACCCCCTGGCCGCAGTCCGGGCGATCCGTGTCGACATCCGCGACTCGGACGTCCTCACCATGACGCGCGACGAAAGAATCCGCGCACTCAAACACGTCGACGCCGGCGGCCGGCTGCAAGCCGTCGCCGCCCTGTACCGCGGCGAGGCAACCGGCTTCACGATCACCCTGCGGGACGGAACCTGCGCCGAGTGGCGGCTGAGACCCGTCCGACACATCCCAATCACCCCCGCGCGTTCCGCGGACCGCGATCCCCCCTGTGTCCGGCGCACGGGCAAGGCCTGCCCGTAGGAACGCTTCACCGACCGGGCACACCACCCTCGGGTGACCGTCCCGGTGGTCCTGCGGCCCGAGGTCTCGGGCCGCAGGACCACCGCGGGGCGGTACGCGGGGGTCAGGCCTTCGGGGCGACCTTGCTCAGACCGTTGATGATGCGGTCCATCGCGTCGCCGCCCGTCGGGTCGGTCAGGTTGGCCAGCATCTTCAGCGTGAACTTCATCAGTACGGGGTGGGTCAGGCCGCGCTGCGTGGCCAGTTTCATCACCTTCGGGTTGCCGATCAGCTTCACGAAGGCGCGGCCCAGCGTGTAGTAGCCGCCGTACGTCTCCTTCAGCACCTTCGGGTAGCTGTGCAGCGTCAGTTCGCGCAGCGACGGCGTGGCACGGGAGTGGGCCTGGACGATGACGTCGGCCGCGATCTGCCCGGACTCCATCGCGTAGGCGATGCCCTCGCCGTTGAACGGGTTGACGAGGCCGCCCGCGTCACCGACCAGCAGCAGGCCCTTGGTGTAGTGCGGCTGCCGGTTGAACGCCATGGGCAGGGCCGCGCCGCGGATCGGCTGCGTCATGTTCTCCGGGGTGTAGCCCCAGTCCTCCGGCATGGACGCGCACCACGCCTTGAGGACCTCGCGCCAGTCCAGCTCCTTGAACGCGGAGGAGGAGTTCAGGATGCCGAGGCCGACGTTGGACGTACCGTCGCCCATGCCGAAGATCCAGCCGTAGCCGG
Source organism: Streptomyces sp. NPDC001568 (assembly GCF_042893755.1). Lineage (NCBI taxonomy): Bacteria > Bacillati > Actinomycetota > Actinomycetes > Kitasatosporales > Streptomycetaceae > Streptomyces > Streptomyces sp. NPDC001568. The sequence continues at coordinate 47,052 of NZ_JBIAVF010000008.1, forward strand.
GCAGCAGCCGGTCCTGCGGACCGCGCCGGTCCCACAGCTCCAGCCAGGACTCCAGGTAGTCGTCGTCGTGCCGGGGAGAGGTGAAGTACGTACGGACCGCCACGCCCATCGGGCGGTCCTCGCGCCGGTGCAGACCCATCGCGAGGGAGAGCCGCGAGGAGTTGCCGTCGGCGGCGACGACCAGCGGCGCGTGGAAGGTGACCGGGGTCTTCTCCTCGCCCAGCTTCGCCTGCACGCCCGTGATGTGCCCGGTGCGCGGGTCGCGGACGGGCTCGCCGACGTTGCAGCGCTCGTACAGGCGGGCGCCGGCCTTCTGCGCCTGGCGGGCCAGGGTCTCGTCGAAGTCGTCGCGCTTGCGGACGAGTCCGTAGTCCGGGTAGGAGGCGAGTTCCGGCCAGTCCAGCTGGAGGCGCTGCCCGCCGCCGATGATCCGCAGGCCCTTGTTGCGGAGCCAGCCCGCCTCTTCCGAGATGTCGATGCCCATCGACACCAGCTGCTTGGTGGCCCGCGGGGTCAGACCGTCGCCGCAGACCTTCTCGCGCGGGAACGCCGTCTTCTCCAGCAGCAGGACGTCCAGTCCCGCCTTGGCGAGGTAGTAGGCGGTGGTGGAGCCGGCCGGACCGGCGCCGACGACGATCACATCCGCGGAGTGTTCGGAGAGGGGCTCGGTCACTGCGGGGTCTCCCGAAGGCTCGATATAGGGTGCCAGGCGGCACCGGACAAGTGCAGTCTAAGCAGCGAGAGAGATCACGATCCGAAGGGCTGCCCCCTATGACCACCTCGCCGACCCGGCCCCTGCCCGACGTACGCCTGCGCGTACCCACCCACGAGGACGCCCACGCCTGGCACGGGGTCTTCGACGACCCGGACGTGATGGAGTTCCTCGGCGGGCCCGCCGAGCTGTCCTCGTACGTCGAAATCACCGCGCGGCAGCGAATGCACGACGCGCAACTCGGTCACTGCCTGTGGACGTTGCTGGACGCGGACGGCGAGGTCATCGGCTTCACCGGGGCGCAGCCGTGGCCGGCGGACAAGGCGTGGGGTCCGGTCGGCGAGATCGAGATCGGTTGGCGGCTCGGGCGCTCCGCGTGGGGGCGGGGGTACGCGTACGCGGCCGCGCTGGCCGCGTTGGAGCGGGTGCGGGAGGCGGGGGTGCCGCGGGTGGTGGCCATGATCGACGACGCGAACGCGCGGTCGATCGCGGTCGCGGAGCGGCTGGGGATGACGCTTGCGGAGCGGTTCCTGTTGCCGAGCGGTACGCGGTACGGGCGGCGCTACGAGTTGGTCTTCGACGCCGGGTGAGGGCGTTGACGTTTCCGTCCCGACGGTGAGGGGTTCCGGGGCGGGTGGTGTCCGGGTGTGCCGCTGCGCGGGGCCGTTCCCCGACCCGCCCTTTCTCCGTTTCCCGGGCTCCGCCCGGACCCGAGGGCCCGGGGGCTCCGCCCCCGAACCCCTTCCGGGGCTCCGCCCCGTACCCCGCGCCTCAAACGCCGGCGGGGCTGGGTGAGGTCGAAGCCCGTACCCCGCGCCTCGAACGCCGGCGGGGCTGGGTGGGGGCGAAGCCCGAACCTCGCGTCTCAAACGCCGGAGGGGCGCGTCAGAAAACGGACAGGCCCGTCAGGGTCGTGAAGCGGTCCAGGGCGGCCACGCCCGCCACCGAGTTGCCCTGGGCGTCCAGGCCCGGGCTCCAGGCCGCGAGGGTGCACAGGCCCGGGACGACCGCGACGATGCCGCCGCCGACGCCGCTCTTGCCCGGCAGGCCGACCCGGTAGGCGAACTCGCCCGCCGCGTCGTACGTCCCGCAGGTCAGCATCACCGCGTTGATCTGCTTCGCCTCGCTGCGCGTCAGCAGCCGCGAGCCGTCCGCGCGCAGCCCGTGCCGGGCCAGGAAGCGGCCGGCCAGGGCGAGGTCGGCGCAGCTCATCTCGATGGAGCACTGCCAGAAGTAGTGGTCCAGCAGCGCCGGCACCGGGTTGTCGATGTTCCCGTACGAGGCCATGAAGTGGGCGACGGCCGCGTTGCGGTCGCCGTGTTCCTGCTCGGACGCCGCCACCTCCGCGTCGAAGCCGAGGCCCGGGTTGCCGCTCTCCTGGCGCAGGAACTCCAGCAGTTCGCTGCTCGCGTCGCCGGTCAGGCTCTGCAGCCGGTCGGTGACGACGAGCGCGCCCGCGTTGATGAACGGGTTGCGCGGGATGCCGCTCTCGTACTCCAGCTGGACGAGGGAGTTGAACGGGTTGCCGGACGGCTCCCGCCCGACCCGCTCCCACAGGCTGTCGCCGCCCTCGGCCAGCGCCAGCGCCAGCGAGAACACCTTGGTGATCGACTGGGCGGAGAACGGGGTCCGCCAGTCGCCGACCCCGAAGACGTTGCCGTCGAGGTCGGCGAGCGCCATGCCGAAGCTGCGGGGTTCCACCGTCGCGAGCGCCGGAATGTACTCGGCGGGCGTGCCGCTGCCGACGAGCGGGGCGACGTCCGCGGCGACCTGCTCCAGCAGCGCCGCCCAGTCGTAGGAACCGGTCTCCACCACGGTCTGCTACGCCTTGGTGCCGCGGTGCAGCGCGACGATGCCGCCCGTCAGGTTGCGCCAGGCGACCTGGCCCCAGCCGGCCTTCTGCAGCAGCGCGGCCAGCGCCGGCTGGTCCGGCCACTCCCGGACGGACTCGGCGAGGTACACGTAGGCGTCCGGGTTCGACGACACGACGCGGGCCACCGGCGGCAGCGCGCGCATCAGGTACTCCATGTAGACGGTCCGGAAGGGCGCCCACGTCGGCTGCGAGAACTCGCAGATCACGACCTGGCCGCCGGGCTTCGTCACCCGGTACAGCTCGCGCAGCGCGGCGTCCGTGTCCTGGACGTTGCGCAGCCCGAAGGAGATCGTCACGGAGTCGAAGACGTCGTCCTTGAACGGCAGCTTCGTCGCGTCGCCCGCGGTCAGCGGCAGCCAGGCGTGCTTCTTCTTGCCCTCACGGAGCATGCCGAGGGAGAAGTCGCAGGGGACGACGTAGGCACCGGTCGCGGCGAAGGGCAGCGAGGACGTGGCGGTGCCGGCGGCCAGGTCGAGGACCTTCTGTCCGGGACGGGCGGCGACCGCCTTCGCGACCTCCTTGCGCCAGAGCCGGGCCTGGCCGAGGGAGATGACGTCGTTGGTGAGGTCGTAGTTCGCCGCCACACCGTCGAACATGGAGGCGACTTCGTGCGGCTGCTTGTCCAGGGAAGCCCTTGTCACTGGCGTTGGCCCCTCGCTGTGCGGATCGACAGATACGCAGCCATCCTCTCAGGCCGCCCGCCGCGCCCCCGCCCGCGCCCCCGACCCGGCCCGGGACTGGCCCCGAGGACAGTTGTGGTGCGGCGTGCGGGTGGGTTGACTGGGCGCGGGCTCCCACGGCACCGACGGTCCGGCAGGGCACGGGCACACTGGGTGTCCTCTCCTAGCAAAGGGCTCACGCATGCCGGCAGGCCGCTCGACCGGTCGTCCCCGAGGTGGTCCGCGCGCGCTGCGCCGGGCCGAACGCCGCAGACGGCTGCGCCGTACGATCCTCGGCACGACGGCGCTGATCGCGCTCACGGTGACCGCGTACACCTTCTCCCCCGGCAACCCCGAGGTCGCCACCGTCGCCGACGGACGGGGGGCCGGGCCCGCCCGGAGCGCCCCGGCGGACGCCGGCGCCGTCGCCCCCACGGCCGCCTCCCCCGCGCCCCGACAGAGCCGTCGCGCGACGGCGGAGCCGTCCAAGGGCCACTCCGCTTCCCCCTCGAACTCGACGCCCGCCTCCCCGAAGGCGTCCGTGAGCCCGTCCGCGCCCGCGTCGGGTCCGGGGGTGTTCACCGCCTCCACCGTCACGGGTCAGCCCCAGGGCAAGGGGGCCGTACGGAGCTGGCGGGTGGAGGTCGAACAGGGCAGCGGCGTCGACGCGAACGCCGCCGCCCGCGCCGTCGAGACGGTCCTCGGAGATCCGCGCGGCTGGATCCGCGACCCGGCGTACGGTTTCCGGCTGGCCGGACCCGGTCAGCCGGTGGACTTCACCGTGAAGATCGCCACCCCGTCGACCACCGACCGGCTGTGCGAGGTGGTCACGCCCGAGCTGGTCGGCGAGACGAACTGCCGGGCCGGGCACACCGTCGTGGTCAACCTCAAGCGCTGGCAGGAGGGGTCGCCGCAGTTCAGCGGCACGGTGGAGGAGTACCGGGCCCTGATCGTCAACCACGAGGTGGGCCACGAACTCGGCCGGGAGCACGAGACCTGCCCGGGGGCCGGCCGGCCGGCGCCCGCGATGATGCAGCAGATCAAGGGGCTGCTCGGCTGTACGGCCAACGCGTGGCCGTTCGACGCCGCGGGAACCTACCTGGCCGGTCCGCGCGTCCCCTGACACAGGAGTGTCCGGGGTGAGGAGCGGGAACCGTGCGCGTCGTCAGCTTCAGCGTCCCCGCCTGGTTCCCGTCGTACGAGGCCGGGCCGCCCCGGGTGCGGCTGACGGACCAGGAGTCGGCGGTGTTCCTGTTACTGGCGACGGGCGCCTCGAACGCGGAACTCGCCGCCGAACTCCGGCTGTCGGTCAGCACCGTGAAGTTCCACGTGGGCAACATACGGGCCAAGCTCGGTGGCGTCAGCCGCCTCCAGGCCTGCCTGCTGGCCGCCCTCGCGCGCGAGGGTCGACGGCTCCAGGAGCCCCGGCGGCCGGGCGACGTCCCGACCGGCGACGTTCCGACCGGCGGCGACGTTCCGACCGGCGACGGCGTCCCGGTCAGCGACGCCGGTGCAGCAGACGGCCACCGATGACGGTGGCCACGCAGGAGCCCGCGCCACGTGCCCGCAACTCCGCCGGGGACGCCACCGCGAACACCGCGAACCGGGCCGGGGCGCCGACCGCGAGCACCCCGTGGAAGGCCTCCTCGGCGCTCTCCCGCCCGGCGAACGGGTCCAGCGCCGGCCGCCCCTCGTAGGGAACCGGCGGCACCACGGCGAGGCCCGAGCGGACCACCGCGGTGCGCACCGAGCCGACGGTGAACCGCCCGGCGACCGCCACCACCCCGCGCGCGAGCAGCTTCTGCGTGCCGCGCCGGGCGCTGTTGCCCCAGCGGGCCTCGGTCATCCTCAGGGCGTCGAGGGCGTCCCGCCCGCTGATCGGGTCCGCGCCGAGCTCGGTGATCTCGTACGGGTCGTCCGGGTAGTACGTCCGCTCCAGCAGCTCGTCCGCGCCGCGCGCCAGCAGTCCCGGCGTCAGCACGCCGGGCCAGCGGCGCACCCGGGCGTGCGGGGCGTCCGCGACGAGCTCCTCGTAGGGGCCCGCTCGGACGATCCGCTCGCCGTCGACGAGGACGGCGCCGCCCTCCAGCGGCGTCGATCCCGGTCCGGCGACGAGGAGTTCGGCGGTGTGCAGCGTCAGCATCGGGCGTCGGTCCCCGCCGTCAGTTCGAGGAGATGAGCTTCAGCTCGGGGTGCGCGGTGCCGCCCTCGATGGCGATGGAGGAGATGTGCGAGGCGACGCGGTCGTCGACGGGGTCGTTCGCCGGGTCGTCGTGCACGAGGAGGTGCTCGTACGTCGTCGCGCGCTGCGCCGGCGTGCGGCCCGCCTTGCGGATCAGGTCGATGATCTCCTGCCGGTTCGAGCGGTGCTTGGCACCGGCCGAGGAGACGACGTTCTCCTCCAGCATGATCGAACCGAGGTCGTCGGCGCCGTAGTGCAGGGAGAGCTGCCCCGCCTCCTTGCCGACGGTGAGCCAGGAGCCCTGGATGTGGGCGACGTTGTCGAGGAACAGCCGCGCGATGGCGATCATGCGCAGGTACTCGAAGACGGTCGCCTGGGTACGGCCCTTGAGGTGGTTGTTCTCGGGCTGGTACGTGTACGGGATGAACGCGCGGAAGCCGCCGGTGCGGTCCTGCGTGTCCCGGATCATCGCGATGTGCTCGATGCGTTCGGCGTTGGTCTCGCCGGTGCCCATCAGCATCGTGGAGGTGGACTCCACGCCCAGCCGGTGGGCGATCTCCATGATCTCCAACCAGCGCTCGCCGGACTCCTTGAGCGGGGCGATCGCCTTGCGGGGGCGGGCGGGCAGCAGTTCCGCGCCGGCTCCCGCGAAGGAGTCCAGGCCGGCGGCGTGGATCCGCTGGATGGCCTCCTGCGCCGAGACGCCCGAGATCCGGGCCATGTGCTCGACCTCGGACGCGCCGAGGGAGTGGATGACCAGCTGCGGGAATTCCTTCTTGATGGCCCCGAAGTGGTGCTCGTAGTACTCGACGCCGTAGTCCGGGTGGTGCCCGCCCTGGAACATGATCTGGGTGCCGCCGAGCTCCACGGTCTCCGCGCAACGGCGCAGGATGTCGTCGAGGTCCCGGGACCAGCCCTTCTTCTTGTCCTTCGGCGCCGCGTAGAAGGCGCAGAACTTGCACGCCGTGACGCACACGTTGGTGTAGTTGATGTTGCGCTCGATGATGTACGTCGCGATGTGCTCCGTACCGGCGTAGCGCAGCCGGCGTGCGGCGTCGGCGGCCTGGCCGAGCGCGTGCAGCGGGGCGTGCCGGTAGAGGTCGAGGGCCTCTTCCCGGGTGATCCGGCCCCCTGCGGCGGCACGGTCGAGGACAGACTGGAGAGCGGCCTGGTCGGTCACCGGTGCGTCACCTTTCGGCGGTGTGTCAAGGGTCCGGACCGATCCAGCGTACGCCAGGGCCGGTGCGCGGCATTCAGGGGCCGGGGCCGGCGACGGCACGGGCCGGTCAGGGGCTGCGCGTGAGGTCGCCCTCCGGGTTGCCGGCGGGCCGGTCGCCCGACGCGTAGTGCAGCGTCCCGTTCGCGTTGAGGGTGAAGCGTTCGTCGGCCGAGCCGTTGGAGCAGATGCCGGGGGCCGGGTTCGGGCCGCCCGAGGTGTCCAGGACGAGCGAGCGGTCGGTCGCCGACTTCAGCGTCCAGTCGCCGCTGCAGTCGGTGCCGAGGAGCTCGATGACCGACTTGTCCCGGGCGACGACCTCGCCCACCTTGCCGCCCTTGATGGTGATCTCGAACTCGCTCGGAACGCCCATGCGGGCGGTCGTGACCGTCCCCTTCCAGGTCCCGGTCAGCTCCTTCGGGACGTCGCCCCGCGTCCCCTTCGGCGCGGCCGAACCGCCCCCGGACGGACCGGCCGAGGGCGTCGTCGCCGGCGGGGACGCCCCCGGATCGGTGTCCGCCGGCGCGGACTCCGAGGGGCGGGGACCGCTGCTCGCGGCGTCCCGGCCCTCGCCGCCGCCGGGGAACAACCCCATCCCGTACAGCCCGCCGGACACCGCCGCCAAGGCGGCCGCCGCCGCGAGGACGACGGTGCAGCTGAAGCGCCGCCCGGCCGCGGTCACCGTGACCCGGCGCCCGTCGGGAGCCGGCCGCGGCGGCGGCGCCGCGCCGCCGGCCGTCCCCGTCGGGGCGGCGTGCGGTGCGCCGCCCGCGCCGAAGGACCCGTACGGGCCCGCCTGGGCGGAGTACGGAGAACCGCCAGTGCCTCCGGGGCCGGGGAGCCCGCCCCCGTACGAGGGGTCCGGCGCTCCGAAGCCGACGGCCGGCCCGGAGGCCGCCGACGTCCACGGCACCGGCCCCGACGCGGCCTCCTGCCCGCCCCCGCCGGCGCCCGCCGGGTCGGCGTCCAGGTCCAGCAGGGCGACGGCCGCCCGGCTCGCCTCCTCCACCAACGGCGCCGGCAACCACCCCGGGGCGCCCGACGCGCCACCCAGGGCGACCACGAGTTCCTCGGGCGCGGGCCGCTCGGACGCCGCCTTGGCCAGGCAGGACTCGATCAGCGTGCGCAGCTCGCCGGCCGGGATCCCGTCGAGCTCCGGCGGCTCGTGCACCACCTTGTAGAGGAGCGTCGCCGAGTTGTCACCGCTGAAGGGCGGCCGGCCGGTCGCCGCGAACGCCAGCACCGCGCCCAGCGAGAACACGTCCGCCGCCGCCGTGATGCCCTTGCCGAGGATCTGCTCCGGCGACATGTAGCCCGGGGAGCCGACGGACACCCCGGTGGAGGTCAGCGAGGCCGTGCCGTCCGTGGCCCGGGCGATCCCGAAGTCGATCAACCGGGGACCGTCGAGGGTCAGCATCACGTTCGACGGCTTCACGTCCCGGTGGACAAGGCCCAACGCGTGCACCGCGACCAGGGCCCGCGCCAACCCCGCGCCGACGGCCCGCACCGCCGACCCGGGCAACGGCCCGTGCCCCGCGACCGCCCGGTCCAGGGAGGGGCCCGCCACGTAACCCGTCGCCACCCACGGCACGACCGCGTCGGGGTCGGCGTCCAGCACCGGCGCCGTCCACTCCCCGCCGACCCGGCGCGCGGCCTCCACCTCACGGCGGAACCGGGCCCGGAACTCCTCGTCCGAGGCGAAGTGCGGGTGCACGATCTTCACGGCCACGGTCCGGCCGCCCGCGCTGCGCCCCAGATAGACGCGGCCCATGCCGCCCGCACCGAGCCGGCCGAGCAGCCGGTACGCCCCGATCGTCCGCGGTTCACCGGCTTCGAGCGGCTGCATCGCTTCCCCGTCCCCCGCGCTGTGTGCGGTCACCCGACCACCACAGCACCATAGGGCTTCGGCCCCGCCCGCGGTGGGCCGCCGGCGGGGCCGCTCCCGAACCCCCGGCAAATGCACGCATTCCGCTGCGCGGGCCCGTTTGCGGTACACGAGGGCGAATGGGGAACGAATTCCCGGGAAACCGCGCATTCACTTTCCGGAAGCGGAACGACCGCGGGGATAACCCGCTCAGTGTTCCGGAGCGGCCACTTTCAGGAGCTCCACGGCGACATCCGAGGAGTACCCGGTCGTGGGGCCCGTACGGCGCGCGAATTCACGTACGCCGGCCAGTTGTTCCGGGCCGAAACGGAAGTCGAGCGTGGTGAAGTAGCGCTCCAGCAGCTCGGCGTCGAAGGCCTCCCAGCGGGCGGCCTGCTTGGCGACCTTGGCCACCTCCGCCAGGGAGACGTCCCGGGAGGCGAGGAAGGCCTCGTGGACCTTGGCGACGACCTCCGGCTCGCGGGCCAGGTAGTCCTTGCGGGCGGCCCAGACGGCGAAGACGAACGGCAGTCCGGTCCAGTCCTTCCACATCTGCCCGAGGTCGTGGACGGCCAGCCCCAGCCGGGGCGCGTCGTGCAGCGAGGCGCGCAGCGCGGCGTCCCCGATCAGCACGGCCGCGTCGGCCTCCTGCATCATCACGCCCAGGTCAGGGGGGCAGGAGTAGTAGTCGGGCCGGACGCCGTACTGCTCGGCGAGGAGCAGTTGGGCGAGTCGTACGGAGGTCCTGGAGGTCGATCCGAGGGCGACCCGGGCGCCGTCGAGCCGCTCCAACGGGACCTGCGAAACGATCACGCAGGACATGACGGGGCCGTCGCAGCCGACCGCCAGGTCGGGGAAGGCGACGAGCTCGTCCGCGTTGCGGAGGTACTCGACGAGGGTGATGGGCGCGATGTCGAGCTCACCCCGCACGAGGCGCTCGCTGAGTTTCTCGGGGGTGTCCTTGGTCAGCTCCAGGTCCAGCAGCGTGCCGGTTCGGGCCAGTCCCCAGTAGAGGGGCAGGCAGTTCAGGAACTGGATGTGGCCGACGCGGGGCCGGCTGCGGTAGACGTCCACATCGCGAGACTAGCCCCCGGCTTCCCGTCAGCGATCGCGCGGGTCTCAAACGTCCGGGTGACGTGATCTTTCCCTCTGGTCTCCGCCGCAGGGTGCGTGCTAGGCTCGACGCAAGTTGCAGTTTGGTTTCCCTTGCAGTACGAGGCCTGCGGAGAATGTGACCCGCAGGCTTTTGTAGTTTTCAGACTTCTTAGCAGGTTCTGGAGCAGGGCGACCCTTTGGCCCATAGGAGGGCTCATGGCTACCGGAACCGTGAAGTGGTTCAACGCTGAAAAGGGCTTCGGCTTCATCGCCCAGGACGGCGGCGGCCCGGATGTCTTCGTCCACTACTCCGCGATCAACGCCTCTGGCTTCCGCTCCCTGGAGGAGAACCAGCAGGTGACCTTCGACGTCACGCAGGGTCCGAAGGGCCCGCAGGCGGAGAACGTTATCCCGGCCTAGTCGCCTGGCCGACCGGATCGCGGTTGGATTAAGCAGTACCCAAGGAGCCCTGCCTCCTCCGTGCGAGCGGAGGTGGCGGGGCTCCTGCCTTTGCCCCGGCCGACGGGGCGGGGCGAAAGGCCGCCGGCCGGTCACCGTTCCCACGGTGACCGGCCGGCGGCCTTCTGTGCGTTCGGGCGCGCCCGGATCAGGCCTTGGGGGCCGTGCCGGAGGTCACCGGGGCGGGGTTGGTGCCCGTCGCCGGCGGGGTCTGCGGCGGGGTCTGCGGTGTGGTCTCCGCCTTGGCGACGATCTTGATCTCCAGGATCAGGAAGGTCTTCTCGGGGGTGATCAGGCGCAGGTGGTAGGTGCCCGGGGCCACGTCCGTGGTGACGAGGTCCGGCAGGACGGTCTTGCCGTCGGCGCCGGTCCTGGGCAGCTCCAGGGTGAACAGCTTCTTGCCGGCCTCGCCCGCGAAGTACGGGCCCGTCGCCTTCTCCGGGTCGACCGGGACCCAGACGCCCGCTTCCTTCGTGACCAGGCCCGCGGTGAGCTGCGTACCGGCGACGGGCTTGTCCCCGACGGTGGTGAGGAACTGCACGCCCTTCACGGCGGTGCCGGTCACGACCTGGACCGGGGCCGTGCCGCCGACGCGGGACAGCACGAGGGGCTTGGCGGTGACCTTGCCGTCCAGGGCCAGGGTCAGCTGGGTCTTGGCGTCGTAGGCCGTCACGCGGAGGGTGAAGGTGCCCGCCTTCGGACCCGCCGTCAGCTTCGGGGCGGTGGCGATGCCCTGGTCGTCCGTGCGGACGACCACGCTGGACTCGTTCAGCGGGGAGAAGCGGGTGCCGCCGGTGGTGTCCGCCTCGACGGCGATGACGACGGCCTGGCCCACGGCCGGCTTGCCGTCACCGAGCAGCGCCTTGAACCGGGTGCCCTCGCCGAAGACGCTCCCGGTCTCGGCCTCCAGCTTCGCCTCGCCCGCCTTCTCCAGCTTGGCGAGCGTGGCCGGCGCCGGGGTCGGCTTCGTCGGTTCGGTCGGCTTCGTCGGCTCGGTCGGCTTCGTCGGCTCGGTGGGCTTCGTCGGAGTCGTGGGCGTCGTGGGCGTGGTCGGCGTCGTGGGCCCGGTGGGGGTCGTCGGCGTCGTCGGGAACGTGGGCCGCGGGGTGGGCAGCGTGCCCGTCACCGGCAGGGTCGGGTAGTTCCCGGCGGGCGGGTTCGGTACCCCGGCGGCGCCGTTCTGGTACTGCCGCATGTAGCCGAGGACGTTGTTCACGTACTCGCGGGAGTTGTTGTAGCTGAGGATCGCCTTGTCGAGCTTGGCCGGGTCCGAGAGGTCCCGGTCGCCCGCGCACAGGTAGAGGCCCGCGCCCAGCGCCGCGTCGTAGATGTTGTTCGCGTCGCGCTTGCCGTCGGCGTTGCCGTCGGCCTTCCAGTCCTTCCAGGTGGACGGGATGAACTGCATCGGGCCGAAGGCGCGGTCGTACTCGGTGTCCGCGTCCCACTCGCCCTGATCGGTGTCCCTGATCGACGCGAAGCCGTTGCCGTCGAGGCGCGGGCCGCGGATCGGCTTCTCCGTGGACCCGTCGGACTTGAGCCCGTAGCCGGAGGCGTGCACGGACTCGATGCGGCCGATGCCCGCGAGCAGTTCCCACGGCAGCTTGCAGTTGGGCAGGGCGGCGCCGACCGACACCGCGGCGCGCTGGTAGGCGTCGAGGGCGGTCGCGGGTATGCCGCCGGCCCCCTCGGGAGCGTTCGCCCCGGGCGGCGGCGTCGGATCGGCGAGGGCGGGCGGCAGGTCGAGCCGCGCGTCACCACGATCGGTGGCCTGCGGGCTGTCCGGCGTCGGTTCGGACTCCCCCGCGCCTGCGGTCGACGGATTGGTCACGACCGCGGCGGTGGTCAGGCTGGCCGCGAGGGCGGCCGTGCACAGGACCTTGCGCGAGGTGTTGACTACATGACGGTGAAGCGGCTTCACAGTGCGGCGATCCCCCCAAGACGGCCGGCCATGGGTAGCGGCCGGTCGAGCCGTGATTCTTCTGTCTATCAGGTATTCCGACGCGACTCGCCGTCACCCCGGTAGATATGACGCACCATTCGTCTCACCTTCACCGCCCTGTGGCCCAGGACGTCCAGAGCGAGCCGCCCTGAGCCGCCCGGCCGGCCCTGCGGGACGCACCATCCCTGCCGGTAACGCCCCGATGCCCCGTTCCGGCACGGCTGGAGCCCCTTTGACCCGCTTGCCGGGCCGCGGCCGACGGCCGGTACGGGCGGCGCCCCCGGACCGCCGGCGCCCCGCGTCGGCGCACCTTCCCATCCACGCCCCCGCACCCTACCCTGACGGCCCGTCAGATCGAGCCGTCAGGGAGCGCCGCCATGCTGTTGCGAGGGAAGACCGTCATCGTCTCCGGCGTCGGGGCCGGGCTCGGCCACCAAGTGGCCGCGGCCGTCGTGCGCGACGGCGGGAACGCCGTGCTGGGAGCGAGGACCGAGGCGAACCTGGCCAAGTCCGCAGCCGAGATCGACCCCGACGGACGGCACACCGCCCTCCTGCCCACCGACATCACCGACGAGGCGCAGTGCGAGGCGCTCGTCGCGCTGGCCCGCCGGCGCTTCGGCGGCGTGGACGCCGTGGTGCACGTCGCCGCCTGGGACTCGTACTTCGGGGGCCTGGCGGACGCCGACTTCGGCACCTGGCAGCAGATCCTCGACGTGAACCTCCTCGGCACCCTGCGGATGACCCGGGCCTGCCTGCCCGCGCTGAAGGAGAACGGCGGTTCCGTCGTCATCATCGGCACCCAGTCCGCCGTCGCCGCGCCCAACGAGGTGCAGCAGGCCGCGTACGCCGCGTCCAAGGGCGCGCTGACCTCCGCGATGTACTCGATGGCCCGCGAGCTCGGCCCGCACCGGATCCGGGTCAACACCGTACTTCCCGGCTGGATGTGGGGACCGCCCGTCCAGGCGTTCGTCACCTTCACCGCCCACACCGAAGGGGTTCCCGAGGCCGAGGTCCACGCGCGGCTCACCGAGCGGATGGCGCTGCCCGACCTGGCCACCGACGGGGACGTCGCCGACGCCGCCGCGTTCCTGGCCTCCGACCGGGCCCGGGCGATAACCGGCCAGTCACTGCTGGTCAACGCCGGTGAACTGATGCGATGACGCCCTTCGTGCATCTACCACCGGATCGTATGCTCGCCCCATGACCACTCCGAGTGACGCTCCGACCGACAACGCGATGCGGCGCGCGCTGCGGCGGGCCCGCGACGGCGTCGCGCTGGACGCGACCGAGGCAGCCGTACTCCTGCGGGCGCGCGGCGAGGCCCTGAAGGACCTCGCCGGCTCCGCCGCCCGGGTCCGGGACGCCGGGCTCGCGGCCGCCGGCCGGCCCGGCGTCATCACGTACTCGCGCAAGGTGTTCATCCCCCTCACCCGCCTCTGCCGCGACAAGTGCCACTACTGCACCTTCGTCACCGTGCCCGGCAAGCTCCGCCGCGCCGGCCACGGCATGTACCTGTCGCCCGACGAGGTCCTCGACATCGCCCGCCAAGGCGCGGCGATGGGCTGCAAGGAAGCCCTCTTCACGCTCGGCGACCGCCCCGAGGACCGCTGGCCCGAGGCCCGCGAGTGGCTCGACGCGCACGGCTACGACGACACCCTCGCCTACGTGCGCGCGATGGCGATCCGGGTCCTGGAGGAGACGGGCCTGCTGCCCCACCTCAATCCCGGCGTCATGACCTGGTCCGAGCTCCAGCGCCTCAAGCCCGTCGCCCCGTCGATGGGCATGATGCTGGAGACCACCGCCGGTCGGCTGTGGTCCGAGCCCGGCGGCCCGCACCACGGCTCCCCCGACAAGGACCCGGCCGTGCGGCTGCGGGTCCTTGAGGACGCCGGCCGCTCCAACGTCCCCTTCACCACCGGTGTCCTGATCGGCATCGGGGAGACGTACGAGGAGCGTGCCGAGGCCTTCTTCGAGCTGCGCCGGATCCAGCGCAGCTACCAGGGCCTCCAGGAGGTCATCGTCCAGAACTTCCGCGCCAAGCCGGACACCGCGATGCGCGGCATGCCCGACGCGGAGCTGGAGGAGCTGGCCGCCGCCATCGCCGTCGCCCGGCACATCCTGGGCCCCGGCGCCCGCATCCAGGCCCCGCCGAACCTGGTGGACGCCGAGTACGCGCTGCTCATCGGCGCGGGCATCGACGACTGGGGCGGGGTGTCCCCCCTGACCCCCGACCACGTGAACCCCGAGCGGCCCTGGCCGCACATCGAGGAACTGGCCGCCCGGACGGCCGCCGCCGGCTTCGAGCTCCGCGAACGCCTCACCATCTACCCGGAGTTCCTGCGGCGCGGCGAGCCCTGGCTGGACCCCCGGCTGCTGCCGCACGTCCGCGCCCTGGCCGATCCGGACACGGGCATGGCGAACGAGTCCGCGAAGGTCGAGGGGCGCCCCTGGCAGGAGCCCGACGAGGGCTTCGCCGCGTACGGGCGCACCGACCTGCACGCCACCATCGACACCGAGGGCCGCACCGGCGACCGCCGCGAGGACTTCGACCACGTCTACGGCGACTGGGACGCGCTGCGCGAGGCCGCCGCCCCCGGCATGGTGCCCGAGCGCATCGACACCGACGTACGGGCCGCGCTCGCGCAGGCCGCCGACGACCCCACCGCGCTGACCGACGCGCAGGCCCTGGCCCTGCTGCACGCGGACGGCCCCGCCCTGGACGCCCTGTGCCGGGTCGCGGACGACCTGCGCAAGTCGGTGGTGGGCGAGGAGGTCACGTACGTCGTCACCCGGAACATCAACTTCACCAACGTCTGTTACACCGGCTGCCGTTTCTGCGCCTTCGCGCAGCGCCGCACGGACGCCGACGCCTACACCCTGTCCCTGGACCAGGTCGCCGACCGCGCCGCCCAGGCGTGGGACGTGGGCGCGGTCGAGGTGTGCATGCAGGGCGGCATCCACCCCGACCTGCCCGGTACCGCCTACTTCGACATCGCGCGCGCGGTGAAGGAACGCGTCCCCGGCATGCACGTGCACGCCTTCTCCCCGATGGAGGTGGAGAACGGCGCCACCCGCACGGGCATGTCCGTACGGGACTGGCTGACGGCCGCCAAGGAGGCCGGGCTGGACTCCATCCCGGGCACGGCGGCGGAGATCCTGGACGACGAGGTCCGCTGGGTCCTCACCAAGGGCAAGCTGCCGACGGCCGACTGGATCGACGTCATCTCCACGGCGCACGAGCTGGGCATCCGCTCCTCCTCCACGATGATGTACGGCCACGTCGACCAGCCCCGGCACTGGCTCGGCCACTTCCGGACGCTGGTGCGGATCCAGCAGGCGGCCCTGTCCAAGGGCGTGGAGGGCTTCACCGAGTTCGTGACGCTGCCCTTCATCCACACCAACGCACCCGTCTACCTGGCCGGCATCGCCCGGCCCGGCCCGACCGTCCGCGACAACCGGGCGGTCACGGCGATGGCCCGGCTGCTGCTCCACCCGCACATCACCAACATCCAGACGAGTTGGGTGAAGCTGGGCGCGGACGGCGCGGCCGAGATGCTCCGCTCCGGCGCCAACGACCTGGGCGGGACGCTGATGGAGGAGACCATCTCCCGGATGGCCGGATCCGGTTACGGCTCGTACAAGTCGGTCCGGGACCTGATCGCCGTCGCGGAGGCGGCGGGCCGGCCGGCGAAGGCCCGTACGACCCTCTACGGGGAGGTGCCGCAGGAGCGGCAGGACGCGGCCCGCGCCTCGGACGGCCACCTGCCGGACCTGCTGCCGGTACTGGACTGACAGGTCGTACGGGCTGAGCGGTCGTACGGGCTGACCGGTCGTACGGGCTGACCGGTCGTACGCGTGAAGGAGCCCGGCCGTGGCCGGCCGGGCTCCGTTCGCGTGCCCGCCGGGCGGGATCAGCCGATGAGAAGGTCCTCGCGGAGCTCACGGAGCTCGCGGGAGTCGATGCCGAGGCCGTCCTTCAGGTAGCGGTCGAAGGTGCCGTACTTCGCCTTGACCTCGTCGTAGCCCGCGTTCAGGTACTCGGGGCGGACGTCGAGGAGCGGCTTGTAGACGGCGGCCTGCTGGGGCGGCAGGTGGGAGAGGATCGCGTCGTTGGCGGCCTTGCGGTAGTCGTTGCTGGCCAGGTAGTCGGCCTCGACGGTCGCGCGGGGGACGCCGAGGGCGGTCAGCAGCGCGGCGTTCGCCCAGCCCGTACGGTCCTTGCCGGCGGTGCAGTGGAAGAGGACGGAGCGGCTGCGGTCGTTCCGGATGCCCTCGAAGACCTGGGTGTAGGCCTTCTTGCCGCCCTCCGCGCCGACCATGTTCCGCTCGGCGTCGATCATGGCCTTGACGGCCTCGTCGGGGGTCCGGGGCAGGGCCTGGAAGGAGCCGGAGCCGGCGAAGACGTCCGCGACGACGTACGTGGCGCCGGCCGGGACCTTGTCGGCGTCCTTGGTGCGCTCGTCCTCCATGCGCAGGTCGAAGACGGTCTTCACGCGCAGCCGCTGGAGCTTGGCGAGGTCGTTGGCGGTGAGCTTGTTGAGGGCGTCGGAGCGGTAGATCTCGCCCATCCTGACCCACTGGCCGTTGGTGGTGCGGTAGCCGCCCGCGTCACGGAAGTTGGCGGTGCCCTCCAGCGCGATCAGACGGTCGGCGAGGCGCAGGCCCTGGCCGCGCTCCGGCTTGAAGTCGAACCACTGGCGGTCCGCGGCGGGCAGGCCCTCGACCACGGCCCGACCCTGGGCGCCGCCCTTGGCGACGACCTTGCCGTTCGCCTTGATCTCGACGCGCTTGGTGCCCTTGGCGTTCCACTTCAGGGTGAACGAGCCGTTGCCGGAGGCGGTGACGGTGGCCTCGGTGAAGGGGATGTCGGAACGGCCGCCGTGGTGGCCGTTGTTCCAGGGGAGGTCCCAGCCGGAGGCCGAGGCGGAGGGGATCACGACCAGGGAGGCGGTGAGCGCGGAGGCGACGACGGTCGCGGCGAGGAGTGCCTTCTTCATGCCCCGAGGCTGTGGGCCGTCGGAGAACGCCGCGTGAACGAGGCGTGGCCGGAAACAGCCGCCCCGAAGGCGAGTGGCAAAACGTGCCAGATGATGGGGTGACGGCTGGAACTGTTCGCATTCCGGCCGTTCTCCGGTCACTTAAGGGCGTCGCGACGGACTCCTTCCGGATTTGACCGAACCTGTCCACTACAGTCACGCCAAAGCCTGGGGGGCAACAACCATGGACACTGCCATGTCAAGAACTGCGGCATCGGCGCCTGCGGGGGCGGCGCCGGAGCCCACGACGACCGACAACGGCACGGAGGCGGCACCGGGCGCCCCGGGCGCACCGGGGACGTCCACCGCGCCGGGGACGTCCACCGCGCCGGGCTCATCGGGCGCAACGGGCGCATCAAGCGCATCGGCGGGGACCCCGCCCGTCGCCGCGGGCCCGGGGCCCGCCACGTCCGCCGCGGTGGCCACCGCCCTGTGGGGCCGCACCGAACAGCAGGACTTCCGCAGCCGGGTGCGCGGCACCCTCCTCGGCACCGCCATCGGCGACGCCCTCGGCGCACCCGTCGCCGGCCTCTCCCTGAGCGGCATCCGCGAGACCCACGGCTTGGCCGGCCTGACCGAACCGGCCCCCGCCCACGGCCGCCGAGGCACCGTCACCGCCTCCACGCAGCTCACCCTGTTCACCGTCGACGGCCTGATCCGGGCCCACGTACGCCGCGACACCGGCGGCTGGCACCCGCCGACCGACGTCCACCGCGCCTACCTGCGCTGGGCCGCCACCCAGCACGACTGGGGCCCGGACGAACGGCGCAAGGACAACGGCTGGCTCGCCGGCGAGGAATGGCTCTACGCCCGCCGCGGCCCGGACCGCGCCTGCCTCACCGGCTTCGCCGACGACGTCCTCGGCACCCTGGAACAGCCGAAGAACCCCACCGCGCGCGACGCCGCCGCGACCGTCCGCTCCGCCCCCTTCGGCCTGCTCGTCGGCTGGGAACCCGCCCTCGTCCTGCAACTCGCCGTCGAATGCGCCACCCAGAGCCACGGCCACCCCACCGCGTACCTCTCCGCCGGCGCCCTCGCCGTCATCGTCCACGGCCTGACCCGCGGCGAAACCCTCGACGCCGCCATCCAGCGGGCCCTCGGCCTGCTCGGCACCCGCCCCGGGCACCAGCCGGTGACCGACGCCCTGCAACGGGCCGTCGCCGCCGTCACCCTCCAGGCACCGAGCCCCAAGGCCGTCGAATCCCTCTCCCCGGGCGACGGCCGTGACGCCGAGGACGCCCTCGCCGTCGCCGTGTACTGCGCCCTCGTCGCCGAGGACGTCCCGCACGGGCTGCGCCTGGCCGTCAACCACGGCGGCGACTCCACCGCCACCGGCGCCCTGTGCGGAGCCCTGCTCGGCGCCCTCCACGGCGAGACGGCCCTGCCGCCCGCCTGGCTCGCCGACCTGGAGGGCCGCGCCACGATCCTGGAACTCGCCGACGACTTCGCCCTCGAAATGACCCAGGGCCCGGCCCTCCACGGCCCCTCGGCCTCCGCCCCGGGCTGGCTGGCCCGCTACCCGCGCGCCTGACGGGTCCACGGGCGGGGGTCGCCCTTACCCCGGTGCGGGTCGGGCGCCGCACGCCGCCGACCGCCCGCGCCGCCCCGCCCCGTCCTGCTCCGGCGACCTACGCCACGCGGGGGCGGATCCACAACGCCCGTGCGTACGCGTACGGTTCGCCGTCCGGGGCGGCCAGGGCGGTACCCACCTCGCACTTGCGCCCGTCCACGCCGAGCAGCCAGGCGTACGAGATCAGCCCCTCCCCCGTCACCGGCACGGGCCGCAGCAGCCGGGCCGTCAGCGAGGCCGTGACGGCGCCCCCGGGACCGTCCGCGAGCAGCCGGCCGGCCGCGTTGCCCGGGCAGTCCAGCGCGCCCCACACCAGCTCGGTCGGCAACGTCCCGTCCGGCGAGACGAGTTCGGGGCCCGGCGTCCAGGCCGCGGCGACGAGGTCCCGGCCCGGCACCCGCCCGCAGTGCAGCCGCAGCCCCGTCGCCGGGGTCCGGCCGAGACCGCAGCCGAAGCAGTCGACCTGCTCGTCCGGCGGGTCCGCCCGATAGGCGTCGGCGGCCTTCACGGCCTCCGCCAGGGCGGGCGCCGCGGGAAGCTCCCCGACCGGCGCCGCGACCGCCGCGGCGGCGGCGAGCAGCACCCCGTCCCCGTCCAGCAGGGACACCCCGTCGGGACCCGGCCCGGGCCGCACGGGCGTCCCCGTCGGCACGGGCCGCCGGAAGTCCACCCGTACCGCCCCGCCCCCGGCCGGGGCCGGCATCCGCGCGGCCAGCAGCCCGGCCACGTAGCCGCCGAACGCCACCCCCGGGTATCCGTGCAACGCCTCCGGCACCGTGATCGTCTCCGCGTCCTTCACGCCATCCACCTCTCCATGCCGTCGTGTGGGCCTGCCGGCCTCGTCCGCGAGGCCTTACCGTGTCCCTCCCACGTCTCGGAGGTGCACGCGCCCATGCGGATCGCCACGACCATCTTCCTCACCGACCTGACCATCTCCCCCACCCGCCTGGCCCGTTCCCTCGAAGAGCGCGGCTTCTCCGGCCTGTACCTCCCCGAGCACACCCACATCCCCGTCAGCCGCGCCACGCCCGCCCCGATGGGCGGCGACCTGCCCGAGCAGTACGGACGCACCCTCGACCCGTTCGTCGCCCTCGGCCAGGCCGCGGCCGTCACCGAACGGCTGCACCTCGGCACCGGCATCACCCTCGTCGCCCAACACGACCCGATCGGCCTCGCCAAGCAGGTGGCCACCCTCGACCACCTCAGCGGCGGCCGCGTCACCCTGGGCATCGGCTACGGCTGGAACGTCGAGGAGGCCGCCGACCACGGGGTCGACTGGCCCACCCGCCGCGAACGCGTCCGCGACCACATGGCCCTGATGCGCGCCCTGTGGGCCCCGCGACCGACCGCCCACGAGGGCCCGTACGGCTCCGTCCGGGCGAGCTCCGCCCACCCCAAGCCGGTCCAGGCCCCGCGTGAACTCGGCGCCGGAAAGCCCCTGTACGGGCCTCGGACCCTGATCGGCGGGTCGGCCGGCCCGAAGCTGTTCTCGGCGATCGTCGACCACTCCGACGGCTGGCTCCCCATCGGCGGCCGCGGCCTGACCGAGTCCCTGCCGGTCCTGCGGCAGGCCTGGGAGGCGGCGGGCCGCGACCCCAAGACCCTCCAGGTGGTCCCGTACGCGGTCCAGCCCAGCCCGGGCAAGCTGGCCCACTACGCCGAGCTGGGCATCGAGGAGGTCGTCCTCCAACTCCCGTCGGCGCGCGAGGCGGAGATCCTCCGCACCCTGGACGGCTTCGCCCCATACCTGTGACACGCCGCCCCCGGCGCGGTTCCGACCGTCCCCCGAACGGCTGGTAGTTTGGCGCGTTCCGCCGATCGACTCCGTTCAACTCGCCTTATCTGGGGGACTCACCCGTGCTCGACCACCTGCGCCTCTCCGCCGTCGCCGTCACCGCCGCGGTGGCCGTCCTGACCCTTACCGGCTGCGGCAGCGAGGACTCCCCGGCCGCCGACAAGCCCTCCGGCGGCGTCTCGTCGACCCCGGCGCCCGGCACCCCGGCGCCGGGCGGCGACACCAAGGGCGGCAGCCTGGAGGGCGGCTGGATCGCCATGTCCAACCCGGGCAAGGGCGTCATCCTGACCGTCAAGGGCCAGATCGCGTTCGTCGTCGAGGCCGCCACCGGCCTCACCTGTGAGGGCACCACCAACGGCAAGACCATCGACCTGAAGTGCCCGGCCGGCGCCCAACGCTCGAAGGGCAAGGTCGACTCCGTGGACGCCAGCACCCTGAAGGTCACCTGGGAGGGCGCGGCCGGCACCGACACCTTCCAGAAGAGCGAGCCGGGCAAGCTCCCGTCCCTCCCCGCCCTCCCGAAGTAGCCGCCGGGGGTTGGTGGGGGGCGGCCGTAGTGGGGCCGCAATGGCCGCCAGTGCGGGCCTCGGACGTGACCGGGCGGGCCTCGGACGTGACCGGGCGGGTCCGGCGACGAATCGGACCCGCCCTCCGACGACACCGACCGGGGGGATCATGCCGGGGCAGCACAGACGCAGGGAACGGGCCCGTCGGCGGACCGAGGCGTGGAGCGCCGCGCACACGGCGGGCCGCTGGAACCACGTCTTCTCGACGGAGGATCCCGCAGAACTGCGCACCTACCTCGACGCACTCACCCGGTCCGGCGCCGCCCGCGCCGAGGACGTCCGCGTGGACCACCCGTGCGGGCGCCTGATCCACGCGACGCGGTACGAGGTCAGTGTGTGGACACCCGAGCCGTAGCGGCGCGGTCGTACCCGACCGGCCGCACGGCGGGGGCCGACCCCTTTGAGGGGCCGGCCCCCGCCGCACGAAGTGGGGGTGATCCCGCCTGGCGTCAGCTTCCGCTGCGACGGAACCCACGACGCGGCGCCGGCACGGTATTCAAACGCCGCGCGCCTGCGTTGCGGGGCAGCGGATTGCGCTTCACGGGCGCGGCAGGAGCAGCCGCCAGGAGCGCGATGAGAGCAACGACCGCGAGGAGGATGAGCGCGGTAGCCATGGTCATCTCCTTCTCTTTCGCCGGGTACTGAGTGCACGTCACTACCAAGTGTTACCGGATGGGGACACCTTAAACACGAGGGGTAGTCGAGGGCTGCTGCACCGGCTGTCGCTCGACCATCAAATACCGCACGGTGATCGGTTGTTGCGCAGGTCAGGTCAGGTCAGGGAGGCGGCACCGGACCGGGCGGCGACACACCGAAGGCGGGACGCCAAAAACGCCCGCCGGGCAGAGCCTGACGGGCGCCGAGGAAGTAGTCGGCGTCACGCTCGAACCGGACACCCGGCACGACACGCCGCACATACGCCCATATCCCGGGCGCCACGCGGTACTCACCCGCGACCATCCACGGATCGTCACCCAGCACGAAGAGGTGCCTGATCGCCAGGAACTGCCCGCGCGAGAGGCAAACGGACTCCACCAGCTCCTCGTCGGCGCCACCGAAGCCGGTCAGATCCCAGGCCAGGTTGTAGCCGTCGGCGAATGGATAGTCGCTGCTCACCGCCTCAAGCTAGGCGCCCCCCAAGCCCACCCGCACCTGCTTTTCGGGCGGTGGGGGTGGGGGTGGGGGGTAGGGCTCGGCAGGGTCGGTGCTGCTGGGCGGGGTCGGGGGTGGTCGGGGTGCCCGTGATCCGGATCAGGGAGGGTTTGGTGGTTTCCCGCCGGTCTCATCGTCTCTCCGCGTCGGGCCGGTCCCTCAAGGGCGCTCCCTTCGGTCGCGTCGCTTCGCGATGGCCTTCGGCCACCCTTGACCGACCGACCCGCCACGAAAATCCGAAGACCGACGGGAACCCCCCAAAAGAACGGTCACGGGGGACGGATGAGCAGGAGCGGGTCCCTCAGTGACGAGGCGAGGGGCCGGGCGCCGGCCGACAGGGCATACGGGCACGTCACAGCACCTCTCCACACCCGGCAGACGACCAAAGGCCCCTACCCGCTCGTCAGGACGACGACATCAACCGGGATTGCGGGTAGCCGGGAAAGCGCATCGGATCGCTACGAACTTCGCTCGGCTCAGCGACTGACCACCGGCCGTGGCTGGACATAAGCCGCACCAGCCAAGTTCATGGCCGAGGCCGTCTCGGCGACTGACCACCGGCCGTGGTCCGACCAGCAGATCGCCAGACGGGCGCCTGGTTTGTGTCGTCGAGTGGCAGGCGCACGCCGTGGGCCACCACGGACGGTAGGGGCGGCTTATGTCCGGCCACGGACGGTCGTCGGACGCTTGACCGAGCGACGGGACACGGCGAACCGGCGCGTGTCCCCGCCTCCCTGCACTCCAGGTTGATGTCGTCGTCCTGACGGGCGGGTAGGGCCCTTGGCCTCGCCCGTGACCCGGCCGTAGGCCCTCCGGGCGTGCCCGTATGCCCTGCCGGCCGACGCACGGTCCCTCGTCTCGTCACTGAGGGAGCTGCTCCTGCTCCTCTGACCCGTGACCGTTCTTTTGGGGGGTTCCCGTCGGTCTTCGGCTTTCCGGGACGTGCCGGTCGGTCAAGGGTGGCCGAAGGCCATCGCGAAGCGACGCGACGACGAAGGAGGAGCGCCCTTGAGGGACCGGTACGGCACGGGGAGACGATGAGACCGGCGGGAAACCACCAAACCCACCCTGATCCGGATCAACGAGATCCCGCCCCCACCGGAACCCCGACCCGGCGTCCGAAACCCCGACCACCCGCACCCCGACGCCCCCGACCCCGCCACACCGCCCCCGCCCCCGCCAAAGTCGGTGGACACCCGTGCCGACGTGATCGATAGTGCCGCCCATGGCCTCACTCGTGCGACACATCACCATCGACTGTTCCGACGCCTACAGCCTGGCGCAGTTCTGGGCGGCGGCCCTTGACGGGGCGATTTCCGACGAGGACTTTCCCGGCGATCCCGAGGCGTTGGTCACCGCCGACGGGGCGGCGCTCCTGTTCGTGACGGTGCCCGATGCCAAGGCGGTGAAGAACCGCGTGCACCTCGACCTCCAGCCGCAGGACCGGTCCCGGGACGAGGAGGTGGAGCGGATCGCCGCCCTGGGGGCGACGGTCGTCGGTGACCGGCGGAACGCGGACGGGACGGGCTGGGTGACCATGGCCGACCCCGAGGGGAACGAGTTCTGCGTCGAGCGCAGCGTCGGCGAGCGGGGGTAGCTCCCGGCGGTGGGGAGGACCGCGTCCCACGTGGCGTCGGGCTCGGCCACCTGACACATCCCGGGCCGATTCCACCGCCTCCGGCGGGGGAGCCGTAGCCTCCCGGGATGATCGATTCACGGACCCACATCCGCGTCGCGCGGCCGTCCCTCGACCTGGAGGCCGCCGAGCGGTTCTACGTCGACGGGCTCGGGCTCGACGTTCTCTGGCGCACCTCGGGGCAGGTTCCGGGGGAGCACGATCTGGTGATGGTCGGGCCGACCGGGGGCGGCTGGCACTTCGAGCTGACCCTGGATCCCCGGAGCCCGCTCGCGCCCGCGCCCACCGTGGACGACCTGTTCGTCGTCTACCTCGGGCAGGCTCCCGACGAGGCCCTGGTGCGGCGTCTGATCGACTGCGGCGGGACCCGGGTGGCCTCCCACAACCCGTACTGGGACGAGTACGGAGTCACGGTCGCTGACCCCGACGGGTACCGGCTGGTGCTCTGCTCGCGCACCTGGGGCTGAGCCGCCCGCCCCCCGCCGCCGACCCGGCCGCCTTGCTCCGGGTCGGCGTCGGCGCCTCGGGCTGTCGGGGTCAGTTCACGCTCGGGGCCTTGGGGAGGCCTGCGGACAGGGCGCCGCCCGCGCCGGCGAGGGAGGCCTCGGTGGCCTTGGAGGCGGAGCCGGCGGCCTGGGAGGTCACGGCGACGGCGGTCTTGGTGTCCTGGACGGCCTGTCCCGGGTGGTCGACGATGTCGGTGACGCGCTGTGTGATCGGGGGCGCCTCGACCGGCGACTCGTCGGCGTGCGCGGCGACGGGGGTGAGTGCGAGGGCGGCGCCGCCGGTGAGGACCAGGGCGGTAAGGGTGCGCTTCATGGCATTCATGCCCCGCCCAACGACCCCGCCGCGCCCCGGGTCACTGCGACGTCGACCGGAACCCCCCGCGGCGTCAACGGGAGTCCCCGCCCCTGGGCACCGCCCCGCCGCCGGGCGCCGAACGCCCGCGGCCCCGCATCGGGGAGGAACCGGTGCGGGGCCGTGGGGATGACACGGAACGGGCGGGAGGGGGTACGGGCCGCAGGTCAGTCCTCGACCACCAGGGCCGGGGTGGACTTCGTGAGGATCTCGCCGCGGAAGAAGGCGGGGCTGCGGCGTTCGGTGACGATCATGATGACCAGGCCCAGGGCGAGCAGTCCGACGCCGATGACGAAGACGCTGCCGACGCCGAGGACGGTGGAACCGGATCCGTACGACGGGTTCCACATGTCGATCAGGGTCTTGAAGAAGACCGTGGCGAGGAGCAGGCCGCCGAGGACCGGGAAGACGCCCTTGAAGAACAGGTCGCGGGCGGAGCGGCGCAGGTCGCCGCGGAAGTACCAGGCGCAGGCGAAGGCCGTCAGCGAGTAGTAGAAGCAGATCATCAGGCCGAGCGCGAAGATCGTGTCGGTGAGGACGTTCTCGCTGACCAGGGTCATCACGGTGTAGAAGACGCCGGTCGCGATGCCCGCCATGACGGTGGCGCGGCCCGGGGTCTTGAACCGCTCGTGGACCTTGGCGTAGGAGGGCGGCAGCGCCTCGTACGTGGACATGGCGAGGACCGTGCGGGCCACGGGGATGAAGGTGGTCTGGAGCGACGCCGTCGCCGAGGCCAGGACCGCGACGAAGAGCAGGATGCCGAGCATCGGGCCCATGACGGGGCCGGCGAGGGCGGCGAAGACGTTGTCGGAGGTGTCCGGGTTGCCGAGGCCGAGGCCGGTGGTGCCGGAGCCGACGGCCATCTGGGCGGCGACGCCGGTGGCCAGGTAGGAGCCGACGAGGACGACCATCGCGATGAGCGAGGCGCGGCCCGGGGTCTTGGCGGAGCCGGTGGTCTCCTCGTTGGTCGCCAGGCAGGCGTCCCAGCCCCAGTACATGAAGATCGAGAGCGAGAGTCCGGCGGTGAAGGCCGCCATGGACTCGACCGCGAAGGGGTTCATCCAGGACCAGGAGAAGTCCAGGCCGGTGTCGAAGGTGCCGGCCGAGGCCTTCTGGAAGGCCATCGCGACGAAGATGGCGAGGACGGCGAGCTGGAGGCCGACCAGGGTGTACTGGACGCCCTTGGTGGCGGTCATCCCGCGGTAGCTGATGGCGGTCGCGGCGGCGATGAGGGTGAGGCAGGTGACGATGTGGACGAGCTTGTTGTCGTCCAGGGCAGCGATCGACTCGTTGCCGGTGATCTCCCCGGCCAGGAGCCAGAAGTACGAGGTGGCGACGCCGGCGAGGTTGGAGAGGACGATGATCGTGGCGATCACCAGGCCCCAGCCGCACATCCAGCCGATGCGGGGGCCGAAGGCCTTGACCGTCCAGGTGAAGGAGGTGCCGCAGTCCGGCATGGCCTTGTTGAGCTCGCGGTACGCGAAGGCGACCAGCAGCATCGGCAGGAAACCGGCGAGGAAGATCGCCGGCATCTGCATGCCGACCTCACCGGCGGTGGAGCCGAGGGTCGAGGTCAGGCAGTAGACGGGGGCGACGGTGGAGATGCCGATGACGGCGCTTCCCACCAGGCCGACGGACCCCTTGCCGAGGCCCTTGCCGCGAACGTCGCCCTCGGCGACGCCGCTTACCGTGTCTCCGACCCGAGGCCGAACGTCCAGCTGTGTCATGAGTCAGGACGTTAGACGCTGCGGTTTCCTCATTCGGAAGACTTAAGTCCAGTACTTCACAGGGCTAAATCCCTTGGAATCCCGAGATCTGGACTGTTCACACTCCCGCAATACAAGGTTCACTCAGGCATCTAATCGTGCTTCGGAAGGCTCTGAGCCGAACCTTCCGGAATGCGGAAACCGCAGCCATGCCCGATTTGCCCCATTCAAAACTTTCCCGTGCAAATTTTCGGGCCGCCGCCACCAAGGCCCCTACCGCCACAATGGCCCCATGCCCACAGCCGACGAGCTCCTCAGCGCGGATACCGTCAGTAACCTGGCGCGAACGCTCGCCCGAGCGGCCCGCGCACCGCGCAGCCCCGCCCTGCTCACCTGCGCCGGAGCCCTCGACGGCCTCGGCTACGGGGCGCGCGTCGCGGCCGTGCGTGACGCCGTCCTCGCCGACCTGCCGGACGAGTGGCCCACCTTCGAGGCCGTCGTCCGGACGGCCCTGGAGGACCCCGGGTTCGCGGGCTGGATGACCTTCCCCGTCAACGAGGCCGTCGCCGTGCGGGGGCTGGCGGCCTTCGAGCCCGGCCTCGCCCTGCTCCGCGACCTCACCCCCCGCCTCACCGCCGAATCCGCCGTGCGGCCCTTCCTGCGCGCCGACCCCGACCGCGCGCTGGCCGTCGTACGGACGTGGACGGACGACCCCGACGCGCACGTCCGCCGGCTCGCCAGTGAGGGCACGCGGCCCCGGCTGCCCTGGGCCCCGCAGCTGCCGGCGTTCGTCGCGGACCCGCGTCCGGCCGTCCCCGTACTGGACGCCCTCCACCGCGACCCGTCCGCGTACGTGCGCCGGTCCGTCTCCAACCACCTCAACGACATCAGCCGCGACCACCCCGAGCTCGCCGTCGAGACCGCCGCCGCGTGGCGGGAGGATCCCGCCGGGACGACGGACCGCGTCGTACGACACGGGCTGCGCACCCTGATCAAGGCCGGCCACCCCGGCGCGCTGGCCCTGCTGGGACACTCCC
Organism: Streptomyces sp. NPDC001568; assembly: GCF_042893755.1. Classification (NCBI taxonomy): domain Bacteria; kingdom Bacillati; phylum Actinomycetota; class Actinomycetes; order Kitasatosporales; family Streptomycetaceae; genus Streptomyces; species Streptomyces sp. NPDC001568. The sequence goes on from NZ_JBIAVF010000008.1 coordinate 74,407, forward strand.
CCGACGTCGCCGTCACCGTCCGCGGGCCGGTCGTCGCCACCCCGCTGGTATCCGTCGGCGAGTACCTCGTCTTCGGGTACGAGGTCACCCACACCGGCCCGCTCCCGGCCGAGCTGGTCATCGACTACGTGATCCACCACGTCAAGGCGAACGGCGCCCGCACCCCGAAGGTCTTCAAGCTCACCACCCGCGCCCTGGCCCCCGGCGAGAGCCTCTCCGGCACCCGGCGGCACTCCTTCAAACCGATCACCACCCGCCGCTACCACCCCGGCGAGCACCTGGTGCAGCTCCAGGTCAACGGTCGGGTCCGGGGCGAGGCGGGGTTCTCGCTGGACGTCCCGGGCGGGCCCTGACCACGCGCGTCACGCCGTCGCCCAGCCTGCGCAGCAAGGCGGTCGGCAGGAAGAGCATGTCCGCCGCGACCATCGCCAGGGCGAAGTACGGCAGGCCGAGCAGGATCCCGATGCCCGCGTGCATGGACATCATGATCAGGACCATCACGGTCCGCAGCCGACTGTTGAAGAGGGTGAAGGGGAAGGCGACCTCGACGATCACCGTGCCGTACGTCAGCAGCAGGACGATCACGCCGCTGCTCGCGACGGCGTGGGACAGGGCGGGCCACGGGGTGACGTTGCCGAGGTGCAGGACGTAGTGGAGCGCCGTGCCGTCCTGCCAGAAGGAGCCCTGGATCTTGTACCAGCCGGAGGCCGCGTAGATCAGGCAGACCTGGGCGGCGATCACGAACATCGCGCCCGCGTGCACCACGTTCCCGACCATGTCCATCACGGTGCGGGGCTCGCCGGGCGCGTAGCGGCGCACCAACCACCACGCCGACTGGGCGAGGACGAAGCCCCACAGCAGCAGCGCCCAGCCCGCGCTCAGCAGGCCCAGTGCGGTGACCACGGCGAGCACGGCGGTCCCGCACGCCCACAACGCGATGCCGGTGGTGTCCCGGCCCTCGCTCCGGCCGGCCTTCAGGGCGCGCGCCGCGCGCCGGGCGTCCAGTGACCAGACGCGGCCGCAGCGGGTGAGCACCAGGTAGATCGCCATGACGTGGACGACGTTGTCGCCGCCGTTGCCCACGAAGGGGCTGCGGTTCTGCAGCGCCAGCACGCCGAGCATGAAGAGCAGCGAGGCGGTGCGGGTCCGCCAGCCGAGGAGCATCATCACGGCCGCGGCGATGGCGGCCACGTAGACGATCTCGAACCACAGCCGGCCGTCGTTCCACATGAGGACGGAGAAGGCGTGCGTGGTGGTGTTCCACTCCTGGGCCATCCCCCAGCTCCAGGCGCTGTCCGTGCCGAAGAGCTCGTTGCGGTACACCCACTCGCGCAGCAGCAGGACGAGCCAGGTGAACGCGAAGCCGATCCTGACGACGGCCGCCTGGTACGGGGCGACGGCGCCGACGGTGACGCGCTCGAGCCCCCGCCGGGCAACGGCGCGGATGCCGCGCGGCGCCGGGGTCGGCGCAGGCCGCGGCGGTGGTTCGGAGGCGCGGCCGGTGGTGACGGGCGAGTACGTGGTCACTTGAGGTCCTCCGCCTCGACGGTCCACCACGGCTGGACCAGGTAGGCGGTCCGGGTGTCGACCTCCAGGCCGCTCCCCCGGGGTGCCGCGACCGGTGTGACGGCCGAGCGCAGCTGGACGAGCCGGATGGTGCCGCCGTCGACCCGCGGTTCCAGACGGTCGACGGCGAGGCGCAGCAGGAGCCGCTGCGTCAGGCTCCCGAACTCGCCGGTCGGCAGACCCTCGTCGTCGAGCGAGTAGATGTAGTTGGTCCAGGCGAGACGGAGTTCGTTCTGGTGTGCCTCGCTGGGGAAGGGGTTGTGCAGGATGCCCTTTTCGTCGAGCGCGGTGAGGTCCGTCCATCCGGTTTCGACGACGGCGCCCGCGCCGCCGTCGCGGTCGGGCATCAGGACTTTCGCGCGGGCCTGCACGTGAATGTTCGCCGATTGCGGGTTGGGGGCGAACAGCTGCCATTCCTGGGTGAATTCGGGGGCGACGTACTTGTTGATGAGCGTGGCGTGCTGTCGAGAAAGAGCGTTCGACGGTGCGTTGTTGAGGAAGAGCATCGTCAAGTGAACGACGGCCAGGGCCACTACGCCCGCCACCGCGAGCACGATCACGGCCAGTGATACGCGTGAAAGACCGAACGGCCCGTCCGGCCTGCCCACTTCATCCAGCGACGATCCGGTGGGCCGGCCCGCGCCTTCCGGAGTGTCTCCGGTCGGCGCGTGCCCGCCGCGCCCCGTCCGCATGCGCTACCCCACGTTGCCCTGGACGTTGCCCTGGGCTCCGCCGCCGGGCGCGTTGCCCTGCACGTTGCCCTGGGCATTGCCCTGGGCTCCGCCACCCTCGGCCTTGCCCTGCACGTTGCCCTGCACGTTGCCCTGGGCACCGCCGCCGGGCGCGTTGCCCTGCACGTTGCCCTGGGCATTGCCCTGAGCCCCGCCACCCTCGGCCTTGCCCTGCACGTTGCCCTGCACGTTGCCCTGAGCACCGCCGCCGGGCGCGTTGCCCTGCACGTTGCCCTGGGCATTGCCCTGGGCGTTGCCCTGGGCATTGCCCTGGGCGTTGCCCTGGACGTTGCCCTGCGCGTTGCCCTGGACATTGCCCTGGACGTTCCCCTGCGCGTTGCCCTGGACGTTCCCCTGCGTATTGCCTTGGACGTTCCCCTGCGTATTGCCCTGGGCTCCTCCGCCCTGGGCCTTGCCCTGGACGTTGCCCTGGACATTGCCCTGGGCTCCGCCGCCGGTCTTGCCCGCCACCTTCTTGCAGTTGACGAACGCGAAGTTCTGGCCCTCCTGCCCCGCGAGGACGGTGTAGTCGGCGTTCTTCTGCGTGCGGTTGACCGAGAAGGACCCTCCCACGATGTTCAAGGACTGGGTGGTGTTGCCGTCGTTGAGTTTCCGGGGAGCCGTGAAGCCCTCACCGGTGATGGTGACGCCGTTCGCCGATGGCGTGACCGTGCAACTCGCGGCGGGCACCGCTTGGGCGGTCTGCGCGAAGGCGAGACCGCCGGACAGAGCGAGTGAGGACGCGACGAGCGAGATCGCAGCGCGTCTGGTGGACACATGCATGAGGTGCTCCCATCAGGGACTGGCGGGAGGGACGGGTCGCCGGACGCCGTCTCCGCTCGTCGCCCGGGCACAGACTTGCCGAGGCGCACAGAGCTGCGGCCCGGGGCGGACGCGAATGCGAACGCTTCCCCGAACCCCCGGTCATCGCTGCGTTCCGGCGGCAACCTGAAGGCCGGACGGCCCCGCCCTTCCCATGCTCCCCCTCCCCACCCGGGGTGTCGACCGGGGGCACGCTCATGCGGACGGCCCCCGGTCGGCGGGCCTCAGCCGGGCCAGACGATCGACTGGACCTCGCTGTAGGCGTGCAGGGCGTACGAGCCCACGTCCCGGCCCACGCCCGACTGCTTGAAGCCGCCGAACGGCGCCTCCATGTTCCGGCCGATCGTGTTGATGCCGACGCCGCCCGCCCGGAGCCGCCCCGCCACCCGGAAGGCGCGCGCCGAGTCCCCGGACCAGACGTAGGACAGCAGCCCGAAATCGCTGTCGTTGGCCAGCGCGACGGCCTCGTCCTCGCCGCCGTCGAAGGGGACGACCACCACGACCGGGCCGAAGATCTCCTCCCGCACCACGCGCATGTCGTTCGTGCAGTCCACCAGCAGGGTCGGCGCCACCCAGAAGCCCCGGCCGGCCCCCACCACGGGGCGTTCCCCGCCGTGGACGATCCGGGCCCCTTCCTTGCGGCCGAGTTCGACGTACGACTCCACCCGGTCGCGGTGCGCCGCCGAGATCACGGGGCCGACGACCGTGCCGCGCTCGGCCGGGTCGCCGACCTTCATGAAGGCCAGGTAGCCGGTCAACTTCTCCACGAGCTGCGCGTACACCGACCGGTGCACGATCACCCGGGTCGGGGCGGTGCAGATCTGCCCGCTGTAGAAGGAGAAGGTGGTGCCGATGCCCATGACGGCGGAGTCCAGGTCGGCGTCGTCCAGGACGATCGCCGCGCCCTTGCCGCCGAGCTCCATCAGCTGCCGTTTCATCGTCCGGCCGCACACCTCGGCGATGCGCTGCCCGACGGCGGTGGAGCCGGTGAAGGAGACCATGTCCACGTCCGGGGAGTCCACGGCGGCCTCGCCGACCTCCACCGACGTGCCGCAGACCACGTTGACGACGCCGGCGGGGACCCCGGCCTCGTGGAGCGCCTCGGCCATCTTGAACACGGACAGCGGGTCCTGCGGCGCCGGCTTCACCACGACGGTGTTCCCCATGGCCAGGGCCGGGGCGACCTTGCCCGCCGGGTTCGCCCAGGGGTTGTTGTACGAAGTGACGCAGGTGACGACCCCGACGGGCCGGCGGACCTCCAGGGCGCCCAGGATGGCCGCCCTCCCCATCGGTCCGGCCTCGGTGACCTGCGGCGGCAGCGCCTTCTCGACGGGTTCCAGGGCGCCCCGGGCGTACCGCCGGAACCGTGACACCCCGACGCCGACCTGCATGCCGCGGGCGATGCCGGTGGGCGCCCCGGTCTCGGACTGCGCGAGGGCCGCCCAGGGTTCGTACTCCCGCTGCATGATGTCGGCGGCCCGGTCGAGGATGGCCGCCCGCGCCTCGGGCGTCGTACGGGACCAGGCGCCGAAGGCCTCCGCCGCCGCGCGCGTGGCCTCCGCGACCTGGGCGCGGCCGGCCTCGGGCGCGAGGCCGACGACGGATTCGTCCGCCGGGTTGATGACCTCGTAGTGCCCGCCGGCGGGCTCGACCCAGTCGCCGCCGATGTAGAGCCGCTGGGGCGTCCGGTCCGGGGCGCCGGACGGGGTGGCGCGGGGCGTCGTGCTCATCGGGTGCTCACCGTCCTGGTGTGCCGGCCCGAACGGAGCACGGTGCCGGGGACGGCGCCCGTCACCGCGTCGTCGCGGATGGTCTCCACGCCGTTGACGCGTACGGAGACGATGCCGATGGCCCGCGCGTCCAGGCGCGGGCTGTCCCCCGGCAGGTCGTGCACGAGCGTGGCCGGTCCGGCCTCGATGCGTTCGGGGTCGAACAGCACCAGGTCGGCGTGCCAGCCCTCGGCGACGCGACCGCGTTCGCGCAGCCCGAAGAGTTGGGCGGGGTCGTCGGTGAGCATCTTGACGGCCTGTTCCAGCGGAACGAGCTTGCGGCCGCGCAGGCAGTCCCCGAGGAAACGGGTCGTGTACGGGGCGCCGCACATCCGGTCCAGGTGGGCGCCGGCGTCCGAGCCGCCGAGCATGACGTCCTCGTGCTGCCAGGTTTCGGCGCGCAGGGTCCAGCTGGCCGGGTCGTTGTCGGTGGGCATCGGCCACAGGACGGTGCGCAGGTCGTCGTTGGCGCAGATCTCGACGAGGCAGTGGAAGGCGTCCAGGCCCCGTTCGGCGGCGATGTCGTTGACGACGCGGCCGGAGAGGCCCTCGTTCTCCTTGCTGTACGTGTCACCGATGACGTAGCGGCCGAAGTTGGCGAGGCGCCGGAAGACGCCGGCCTCCTTGCTGTCGGCGCGGCGCAGCATCTCGGCGCGTACGTCGGCGTCGCGGAGCTTCGCGATCCGTTCGGGGACGGGCAGCCCGAGGACGTCGCCCCAGCCGGGGATGAGGTTCAGGGCGCAGAAGGTGCCGAGCGACATGTTCATCGGGGTGAGGATCGGCATGGTGAGCGCGACGATGCGGCCGCCGGCCTTGCGGGCGCGGGCGCTGGGGATGAGCTGGCGGGGGACGCGTTCGGGGACGGAGGCGTCGATGGTCAGGACGTTCCAGTTGAGGGGCCTGCCGGCGGCCGCGCTCATGTCGACGAAGAGGTCGATCTCCTCGTCGGAGAACTGGTCGAGGCAGCCCGCGACGATGGCTTCGAGCTGGGTGCCTTCGTGGTCGGCGACGGCGCGGGAGAGCGCGAGGAGTTCGGCGGGTCCGGCGTGCCGGGAGGCGACGGGGGCGCCGGCGCCGTCGGAGTGCGTGGAGGACTGGGTGGTGGACAGACCCCAGGCGCCGGCGTTCATGGCGTCGTGGAAGAGGTCGAGCATCTGCTGGAGTTGCTCGGGGGTGGGCTGTCCGCCGACGGCGTCGGCTCCCATGACGTGCCGGCGCAGGGCGCAGTGGCCGACCATGAAGCCGGCGTTGACGGCGATGCGGCCTTCGAGGGCGTCGAGGTACTCGCCGAAGGTGGACCAGGTCCAGTCGACGCCTTCTTCGAGGGCCTTGAGGGCCATGCCCTCGACCTTGCTCATCATGCGGCGGGTGTAGTCGGCGTCCTCGGGGCGGTCCGGGTTGAGGGGCGCCAGGGTGAAGCCGCAGTTGCCGCCGGCGACGGTGGTGACGCCGTGGTTCATGGAGGGCGTGGCGTACGGGTCCCAGAACAGTTGGGCGTCGTAGTGGGTGTGCGGGTCGATGAAGCCGGGGGTCAGGACGAGGCCGGTCGCGTCCTCGGTGGTGCGGGCCTCTTCGGTGAGGGTGCCGGGGGCGCCGATGGCGGCGATCCGGCCGTCCCGTATGCCGACGTCGGCGACGTGCGCGGGGGCGCCGGTGCCGTCCACGACGGTGGCGCCCTTGATCAGGTGGTCGAGCATGGCGTCCCTTCAGCGGGTGCGGTGTGGTCGCGGAGCGCGCCGCCGGCGCCGGGGTGCGCGTGGCGCGCTGCCGCCCCCGGCGGGGTGCGGCGTGCGCGCCGCTGCCCCGGCCGGAGGTCGCCGGGCCGGCCGCGGCCCCGTGGCGACCTCCGGCCGGGGCCGGTGCGGGGCGGCGGTCCGGGAAGACGCCGCCCCCGTGCGGTGGGTGCCGTCAGGAGCCGGCGGCCTCGCGGAAGCGGGTGGTGCGGTGGATCGGGTCGGTGTCGATCTCGGGGATGACGTGTTCGCCGAGGAGCTTGATGGTGTTCATCGTGTCCTCGTACGAGACCCCGGTCGGCAGGCCGAAGGACAACTGGTCGGCGCCGGCCTGTTCCCAGCGCTTGCACTGCTGGAGGACCTCGGAGGGGTCTCCGCAGATCATGAGTTCCTCGGCGATGAGCAGCTCGATGATCTCCGCGTTGTACTCGGGGAGCAGCTCGGGCCACTGCGGTATCGCCTCGGGCCGCGGGAAGGTGTCGTGGTAGCGGAAGACCAGCGACTGGAAGCGGTTCATGTTCGCGTTGACGGCGATCTCGACGGCCTTGTCGTGGGTCTCGGCGCAGATCGCGGTGGAGGTGACCATGACGTTGTCGTTGACGAAGGCGCCGATGGCCTTCGCCTCCTGGATGGCCGTCTTGTACTGCTCCAGCACCCACTCCATGTCGGAGACCTTCTGGACGCTGAAGCCGAGGACGCCGAGGCCCTTCTTCGCCGCCATGGCGTACGAGGAGGGGGAGCCGGCGGCGTACCACATGGCCGGGTGGGCCTTGCCGTACGGCTTGGGGAAGATCTTGCGCGGCGGCAGCGACCAGTGCTTGCCCTGGAACCCCTCGTACTCCTCCTGGAGGAACATCTTGGGGAATTCCGCGATGGTCTCCTCCCAGATCTCCTTGGTGCCGTTCATGTCCTCGATGCCGGGCAGGAAGCCGAGGATCTCGTGGCTGCCGGCACCGCGGCCGGTGCCGAACTCGAAGCGGCCCTTGGAGAGGTGGTCGAGCATGGCGACCTTCTCGGCGACCTTCACCGGGTGGTTCACCGGGGCGAGGGGGTTGAAGATGCCGGAGCCGAGGTGGATGCGCTCGGTGGCGTGCGCGAGGTAGCCGAGGAACACCTCGTTCGCGGAGAGGTGGGAGTACTCCTCCAGGAAGTGGTGTTCCGAGGCCCAGGCGTACTTGAAGCCCGACTTGTCGGCCTGGATGACGTACTCGGTCTCCTCGATCAGCGCCTTGTGCTCTGCCTCGGGGTCGACCCTGGACCGTGACTCGGCCACGTATCCCTGCACGAAGAGCCCGAATTCCAAGGGGGTTCACCGTCCTTTGATTTCTGACGCTGCGTCAGATTCGATGTCCCGACTGTTCCACCGCCGGGGCGTGAGCGTCAATACCTGACGCTCCATCAGATGCGCTGGGGAGGGGCTAGAGGATGCTGACGCCCGCCATCCAGCCGCCGTCGATGACGAAGGGCTGGCCGGTGATGTACGAGGAGTCCTCGCCGGTCAGGAACAGCGCCAGCCGGGCCACCTCCTCCGGCCGCCCCACCCGACCCAGCGGCACGACCCGCTTGTACAGCTCGGCCATCGCGTCCCTGGCCTCGTCCGTGATCCCGGCCGGGTCCAGCAGGCCCGGATTGGCCATCGGGGTGTCCACCGCGCCCGGGCACATGGCGTTCACCCGTATCCCCTTGGCCGCCAGCTCCAGCGCCGCCACCCGGGTCAGGCCGAGGATCGCCGCCTTGGTCGCCGCGTACGTGCCGACGTACGCCATGCCCGTCAGGCCCGTGTACGAGGAGGTGTTGACGATGGTCCCGCCGCCGGCCGCCTCGATCTCCGGGGCGACCGTCTTGATGCCGAGGAAGGCCCCGACCTGATTGACCTGGACGACCTGCTGGAACTCCTCCAACGGGGTCGCCGTCAGCTCGTTGAACCGCAGGATGCCCGCGTTGTTGACCAGGCCGCTCACCGGCCCGAACGCCTCCTTCGCGGCGGCGATCGCCGCCGCCCAGTCCTCCTCGCGGCTCACGTCCAACCGGACGTAGCGCGCCCGGTCCTCCCCGATCTCCTTGGCGACGGCCGCCCCCTGCTCGTCGAGCACGTCGCCCAGCAGCACCCTGGCGCCCTCGGCGGCGAAGAGCCGCGCCTCCTGCTCGCCCTGCCCGCGCGCCGCACCGGTGATGATGACGACGCGCCCGTCCAGCTTGCCCATGCGTGTGCCCCTAGTCGTTGAGGAGCGGGGCCACCTCGGCCCCGAAAGCGGTGATCTGGTCCACGAGTTCGTCCCGGTCGCGGCTGCGGAAACGCACCTGGATCTGGTCCACGCCGAGGGCCGCGTACGCGCGGAGGGACTCCGCGAGCGCCTCCGCCTTGCCGGTGAGGGCCCGCCGGCCGGTGTCCCAGCCGGGCTCGCCGACGTAGAGCGCCTCGGTGATCGCGCCGATCTCCAGGGGGCCGCTCACCCCGGCCGCCTCACGCAGTTCGCGGATCCGGGCGACCTGTGCCGGGATCTTCTCCCTCGGGTCCCCCTGCGGGAGCCAGCCGTCGCCTCGCACGGCCGCCCGGCGCACCGCGGCGGGCGAGGAGCCGCCGATCCACACGGGGATCCGGGCCTGGGCGGGCCGGGGCAACTGGCCGAGGTCGCGGAAGGAGAACCGCTCGCCCTCGAACTCCGGGTACTCCTCGGGGCCCAGGGCGGCGCGCAGGGCGTCCAAGGTCTCGTCGAGCACCGCGCCGCGGCGCTCGAAGTCGACGCCGAGGACCTCGAACTCCTCCTGAACGTGACCGGCCCCGACCCCGAGGATCAACCGGCCCCCGCTGAGGTGGTCGAGCGTCGCGTACTGCTTGGCGGTGACCAGCGGGTGGCGCAGGCCGACGATCGCTACGTGGCTCAGCAGCCGCACCCGCTCGGTGATCCCGGCGAGGAAGGCCAAGGTGGCCACCGGGTCGTACCAGATGGTGCTCATGGGGCCGGCGAGGCGCCGCGGGATGGCCACGTGGTCACAGGTGGCCACGTACCCGAAGCCGGACCGGTCCGCGGCGCGGGCCACCTCGGCGAGGTCGACCGCGCCGGCGGAGGCCTCCCAGGGTTCGGCGTAGATGGTGCTCTGCGACTGGATCGGGAGCTGCATCCCGTACACCAGCCGGCCTTCCGGAAACACGCGTGTCATGCCGGACCCGCCTCGCCTTCGTCTGCCGGTCGTCCGCCGGTCGTCCGCCCCGACGCGCTGTCGACCCGGACGGCGAAGCGCACGGCGGAGCGCGCCGGCGGAGCGCGCCGTCGGCGCGCCCGGGGGCTGCGGGGCCATCGTCGTAGCTGACGGTCCGTCAGGCAAGAGGGGCGGCGGGGGCGCGGTGGAGGCGGGGGTGCCCGCGGGGGTGTCCGCGTCCGGGGTGCGCGGGCTCGGCGCGGCGGCGGGTCGGGGCGGGCGCGGAGCGGGGACGGAGCGGAAAACGGACGGGCCGGGTGCGTCGTCGCGCGACGACGCACCCGGCCCGTCCCTCCGCTCAGAAGCCCTCGGGGCCCATGGCGATGACCGGCTTCGCCGCCGGGTCAAGGGTCGTGAGGAGGGTCTGCATCGCGTCCTTCGGGATGCCGACGCAACCCTGCGAGGGGCCGTCGTGGTCCACGTGCAGCCAGATGTTGCCGCCCTTGCCCTCGCCGTCCGGCTTCTCCGGATCCAGCGGGGACACCCCCTGCTTGCGGTTGAAGTCGATCGCCACGACGTAGTCGAAGGAACCCGCCAGGGACTCGCCGTTCACACCCCGGCCCGACGCGACGAACGCGGCGTCCCGGTCGTACGGCAGCCGGGTGCCGGGCGGGGCGGCCAGCAGGCCGCCCGCGTCGGTGAGGGAGAACACGCCCTGCGGGGACGTCAGGTCCCCGTAGGAGCGCTCCGTGGACCAGCCCTTGGCGCCGTTGCGGCCCGCCCACTGCGCGGACCGCGTCCAGTCCGCACCCGGCGCGGGCCGCGTGTACAGGGCGACGGCCGACTCCGAGGAGTCCTTGGCCTTGCCCGTCACCAGCACCAGCTGCCGGGAGTCCGCCGGGATCCGGGCGCGGGTGTCCGCGCTGATGCCGGTCAGCCCCTGGAAGGGGTCGGTCCGCTGCACGGTGCGCGCCGCCCGGTCGGCGGTCTGCGGGCGCGCGTCCGAGCGGGTCTGCGGGGCAGGCGCGCCGGGCGGCTCGTGCAGCGCGTACAGCCAACCGGCGCCGAAGGCCAACAGTCCCAGGAACGCGGCAACGGTGACGGCCCGTTGCGGTCGGCCTGCGGCGGACGAGCGCGTACGGGTGCGGGAGCGGGCTCGGGCGTGCTTGCTCATTGAACCGACCGTACATCAGGTGATCTTCAGACCCGCCGAACGCCCGGCCTCCCGGGCCCCGGTGCCACCGGAAAGCGGACCCGTACCGTCAACCCGCCGTCGGGCTCCGGATTCGCCTCCGCGAGCAGCTCCGCGCCGTGCGCCCGCGCGATCGAGGCGACGATCGACAGGCCCAGACCGGCGCCCTCACCAGCGGTATGGCGCCGTTCGGCCCGCCGCCGAAAGGGCTCCAACAGCCGCGGCACGTCCGCCGCCGCGATCTGCGGACCGGTGTTCGACACCGTCAACACCCCGGCGGCGGAGGTCGCCACGGCCACCCGGCCGCCCGCCCGGTTGTGACGTACGGCATTCGCCAACAGGTTCCGCACCAGGTGCCCGAGCAACGCCCCGTCCCCGCTCACGGTGAGCGGCGCGAGGTCCCGCACGACGGTCGGGGCGGCGTCCGCCGCCTCCCCCGGCGCGGCGGCCGACCCGCCGGACGGGAAGGCCGCGGCCAGTTCCGTGTCCGCCAGCGCCGCCAGGTCCACCGGTTCCACCGATTCCAGGCCCTCCTCGGAGACCGCCAGCAGCAGCAGCGACTCGATCAGGTGCTCGCTGGAATCCGCCACCGCGATGAGCCGCTCCCGGATCCGGGCCACCTTCTGCGGCCCGGGATCCCCCGCCAGGCCGATCTCGGCGGCAGCCCGCTGCACCGCGACCGGCGTACGCAGCTCGTGCGCCGCGTTCGCGGCGAACCGGCGCTGCGCCGTGACCAGGCCCTCCATCCGGTCGAGCATCCCGTCGAAGGTGTCCGCCAGCCGCTTCAGCTCACCCGGCGGCCCCCGCAGGGCGATCCGCTCGTGCAGGTTCGCCCCCGACAGCCGACGCGCCTTCTCGGTGATCACCCCGACGGGGCGCAGCACCCGGCCCGCCATCCACCAGGCCAACCACACCGACAGCACCGCGAACAGCGCCAGCGCGATGAGGGACACCACCGTCAGCTCGTGCAGCGCGGCCTGTTCGGCGGCGCGGGACACGTTCTTCGTCGCCGCCCACCGCGCGAGCTGCGCCTCGGTCGGGGCGACGCCGGGCGGCAGCTTCTGGGCCGGTACGAAGGCCGTCCCGTCCGGGAGGGGATCCCCGGCGCGGACCGGTACCCCGGGCATCACGGTGGTGACGGCGCCGTTGACCCGCGAACCGAGCCCCTTGCGCAGCAGTACGTTGACCAGCGCGACCAGTCCGCCGCCCGCGAGCACCAGCAGCGTGCCGTAGAGCGCGGTGAGACGGGCGCGCTCGGAATGGAGCACCGCTCTCATCGCGGACCGGTGATCCGGTAGCCCGCGCCCGGGACCGTCTCGATCAGCGGCGGCTCGCCCAGCTTGGCGCGCAGTTTGCTGAGGGTGACCCGGACCGCGTTCGTGCTGTAGGCCGTGCCCTCCTCCCACACCCGCTCGATCAGGTCGTCGCTGCTCAGCACGGCGCCCTCGGCGCGCAGCAGCGCCTCCAGCACCGCGAACTCCTTGCGCGAGAGCGCCAGCCGGTGCCCGTCGCGGCCGGCGGAACGGCGGGCCGTGTCCAGGGCGATCCCGGCCCGCTCCAGGACCGGCGGCAGCGCGGGCCGCGCGCGCCGGCCGAGCGCCAGGACCCGGGCGAGGAGTTCGTCGTAGGCGAACGGTTTGGTGAGGTAGTCGTCGGCGCCGAGACCGAGGCCCTCCACCCGGTCGCGGACGGTCCCGGAGGCGGTGAGCATCAGCACCCGTGTCAGCAGCCGTTCGCGCACCACCTGCCGGCAGACCTCGTCGCCGTGCAGCCCCGGCAGGTCGCGGTCCAGGACGAGGACGTCGTAGTCCCCCAGCCGCAGGCGGTTCAGCGCCTCCAGGCCGTCGGCCGCCTCGTCGACGGCCAGCGCGTCACGACGCAGCCCCTCGGCGATCATCTCCCGGAGGAACGCCTCGTCCTCCACCACCAGAACTCGCATGGCGTCCTCTCTACAGGAGGAGAACATTTCGCCGTTGTAAGCGGACTGCGAGAAGGAAGCGAAATCCCCTTTTCCCGCACGCTCGGGCCCATGAAGCGATCCCTGACCATGACCACGGCCGCCGCGCTGACCGGCCTGACCCTCTTCGTCACCGCCTGCACGAACGGCGGCACGTCCGGCGGGAGCGACGGCAAGGACGGCGACGGCAAGGGCAGCTCCGCGAGCGGCGGCGGCGGGAAGACCAACAGCGGGGCCGACGCGGACGCGGCCGTGAAGATGCGCCAGTGCCTGCGCGAGCACGGCATCGACGCGCCCGACCCCGAGCCGGGCCAGAACCCGAACGGCATGACGGTCGGCGGCGGCGCGGACCCGCAGAAGATGGAAGAGGCCATGAAGGCCTGCGGGATGAACGCCCCCGGCGCCGGCAAGGAGCCCACGCAGGAGGAGAAGGACAAGGAACTGCGCTGGATCCAGTGCATGCGCAAGAACGGCGTGGACCTCAAGGACCCCGAGTACCTGTCCGGCGGGATGAAGACGGGCATCGAGATCCCCAAGGGACAGGAGAAGGCCTTCGAGGAGGCCCAGAAGAAGTGCGAAGCGGCCTGATGGCCCGGCGCGGCAGGTGGCTGATGGGCACCCTGGCGGTCGTCCTGGCCGTCTCGGGCGGCGGGTACGCCGTCCTCGCCCAGCCCCCGCGGGACGGCGAACGACAGGAACGCGCCGACGGCCTCCCGCCGGCCACGGCGCCGGTGCAGCGCGGCGACCTCAGCGCGGGCCTCCAGGTGGACGGCACCCTCGGCTACGCGCAGGAACGCAAGCTGAGCGCCCCCGGTCCGGGCGTGTTGACCTGGACCTCCCCGGAGGGCTCGGCGGTCGAGCGGGACGCGAGGCTGTACGAGATCAACGGGAAGCCCGTGCGGCTGATGTACGGGGCCACGCCCATGTACCGGCCGCTGAAGGCGGGCGACAAGGGCGACGACGTCAAACAGCTCAAGCGGAACCTGATGGCCCTCGGCTGGGGCACCGGTCTCGACGCCTCGGACGGCACCTTCACCACGGGGACGACGGCTGCGGTGAAGCGCTGGCAGAAGGCCCACAAGGTGCCGGAGACGGGTGAGGTCGCCAAGGAGGACATCGCCTTCGCGAGCGGCCCCCAGCGCATCAAGCGGAACGACTCGGCCGTCGGCGACGAGCCCGGACCGGGCAAGCCGGTGCTGACCGTGACCGGGACCGAGCGGATCGCCCGCCTCCAACTGGACGCGGCGAAGGCGGAAGCGGCGCGGATCGGCGACAAGGTGACCGTACGGCTGCCCGGCGGCTCCAGTGCCACCGGAAGGATCGACGCCGTCGGCGGCACGGCCGGCGCCGACGACCCGAACGGCGGCTCGGGCGGCGGCGGTGGCGGGGGCGGGGGCGGCGGGGGTGGTGCGGGCGGCGGCGACAAGAAGGCCAAGGTCGAGGTGAGCGTCACCTTCGACAGCCCCGGCGACGTCAAGGGCCCCGACCAGTCCCCCGTGTCGGTGCGGCTCACCGGCGAGACCCGCAAGGGCGTCCTGTCCGTACCGGTCAACGCGCTGCTGGCGCTGCCCGGCGGAGGCTTCGGCGTCCAGGTCGTCGAGGACGGCCGGACCCGCGACGTCAAGGTCGAGCTCGGCATGTTCGGCAACGGCCGCGTCGAGGTGACCGGCGACGCCCTCAAGGAGGGCATGCGGGTGGGGGTGCCGAAGCTGTGACGGAACCGATCACCGAGGCGATCCGGGCCGACGGGGCCGACCGCATCAGGGCCCCCCACGCACACCCCGTCGTCGAACTGGCCGGGGTGACCAAGGAGTACCCCGGCGGGGTCACCGCCCTGCGCGGCATCGACCTGACCGTCATGAACGGGGAACTCCTCGCCCTCGTCGGCCCGTCCGGCTCGGGCAAGTCCACCCTGCTGCACATCGTGGGCACCCTGGACCGGCCCACCGCCGGCCACGTCGCCATCGCCGGTCACGACGTCGCGGCCCTGTCCGACCGGGCCCTGTCGGCGCTGCGCTCGCGCCACGTCGGGTTCGTCTTCCAGTCCTTCCACCTCGTACCGGGCCTCAGCGCCCTCGCGAACGTCGCCGAGGGCCTGCTCTACTCCGGGCTCTCCCGCGCCGAACGCGGCCGCCGCGCGGCCGCCGCCCTGGAGCGGGTCGGCCTCGGCGACCGTACGGACCACCGGCCGCACGAACTGTCCGGCGGGCAGAAGCAGCGCGTGGCCATCGCCCGGGCGGTGGCGGGCCGGCCCGACCTGCTGCTCGCCGACGAACCGACCGGCGCCCTGGACACGGCGTCCGGCCGGTCGGTGATGGAGCTGCTGCGCGAACTGAACGAGGACGGGGCCACCATCGCCGTGATCACCCACGACAACGAGATCGCGGCGAGCCTGCCCCGCCAGGTCCGCATCCGGGACGGCGAGATCGTCGCCGACCTGTGGAACCCGTCCGGGACGGAGGCCGCCTGATGGGCTCCCGTACGAGGAACCGAGCGGGCCGGCGCGCCCGGCTCACCCCGCCCCGGCTCACCCCGCGGGACGTCCTGCACACGGGCTCGGCGGGGCTGCGCTCACGGCCCATGCGGGTGTTCCTGTCGGCGCTCGGCATCGCGATCGGCATCGCGACGATGATCGCCGTGGTCGGGATCTCCTCGTCCAGCCAGGCCAAGCTGCTGCGCGAACTCGACAAGCTCGGGACGAACATGCTCGTCGCGACCCCGGGACAGGGCATGTTCACGGGTCAGGACACCACCCTCCCCCAGGACGCCCCCGCCATGATCGGCCGCATCGACGGGGTCCTGTCGGTCGGGACGACCGGTGACGTGGCGCAGTCCGTCCGTCGGTCGGAGAACATCCCGGCCGGCGAAACGGGCGGGATCGCGGTCAAGGCCGCCAAGGACGACCTGCTCGGCACCCTGCGGGCCCGCACGGGGAGCGGCGCCTGGCTGAACGGCGCCACCGGCCGCTACCCGGCGGTGGTCCTCGGACACGTCTCGGCGCAGCGGCTGGGCATCACCGCGCCGGGGCAGCAGGTCTTCATCGGCGGCCGGTACTTCACGGTGACCGGCATCCTGGAACCGGTGCCGCTCGCCCCGGAGATCGAACGCGCGGCCCTGGTCGGCTGGACGGCGGCGGAGGAACTCCTCGGCTTCGACGGCAACCCGACGGCGGTGTACGAACGTTCGGCGGACGACCGGGTGGCGGAGGTCCGCGACCTCATCGCCCGAACGGCGAACCCGAAGACCCCGAGCGCGGTCTCGGTGACCGACCCGTCGGCCGCGCTCCAGGCGAAGGCCGCCACCGAGGGCGCCTTCAGCACCCTCCTGCTCGGCCTGGGCGGCATCGCCCTCCTGGTGGGCGGGGTCGGGGTGGCCAACACCATGATCATCTCGGTGTTGGAACGCCGGCACGAGATCGGCCTGCGCCGCTCGCTCGGCGCCACGAAGGGACAGATCCGGATCCAGTTCGTCACCGAATCCCTCCTCCTGTCCGGGCTCGGAGGCCTCGCGGGCATCGCCCTGGGCGGGGCCGCCACGGCCGTCTACGCCCGAGCGGGCGACCTCCCCTGGGTGGTCCCCCTCTGGGCCGTGACGGGCGGCTTCGCCGCCACCCTGGCGATCGGCACCCTGGCCGGCCTCTACCCCGCGGTCCGCGCGGCCCGCCTCTCCCCGACGCTGGCGCTCCAGGCGGGGTAGGGGGGCGGGGGCGGGCACCGGCGCCCGCCCCCGCACACCCCTCCCTCCTCCCGAGCCCCCGCCCTTACGCTGAAGCGATGAGAACTCCACGTCGGGCAGCCCGCATTGTCGTTCTCTCCCCGAGCGGATCCGTGTTCCTGTTCCGGGAGAACAACATCGAGGTCGGCATCCACTGGCTGCCGCCGGGCGGGGGGATCGAGCCGGGCGAGACGCCCGAGGAGTGCGTGCGGCGCGAGTTGCGCGAGGAGACCGGGTGGACCGATCTGGAGCCGCAGCGGCTGCTGTGCACCTGGGAGCACGACTTCACCCAC
Organism: Streptomyces sp. NPDC001568; assembly: GCF_042893755.1. Taxonomy (NCBI): domain Bacteria; kingdom Bacillati; phylum Actinomycetota; class Actinomycetes; order Kitasatosporales; family Streptomycetaceae; genus Streptomyces; species Streptomyces sp. NPDC001568. Next base: position 91,325 of record NZ_JBIAVF010000008.1, read on the forward strand.
CAGGGCGTGCCGGTCCGCCAGCACGAGTACGTGTACGTCACCACCGGCCCGACCCGCGAACCCGTGCTCGAAGCCCCCGACATCCACTGGCAGTGGGTCTCCCCGGAGCGTCTGGCCGGCCTGGGCGAGCCCCTCTGGCCGCCGCTGCTGCCGAACCTGCTCTCCGGCCGGACCCTGGAGCCCGTCCACCTCGGCCTGTTGGCCTGAGCGGCGGCGCCGTCGCGCGCGCCCGGCCGACCCGACCCGCGCCGCGCCGGTGGGCGCCGCACCGAGCCCGGCCCGGCTCCCGGCTCCCGGCTCCCGGCAGGCGTCGCCCGGGTCAGCCGCTCGTGGTGGCCTTCTTGTACAGCTGGGCGGCGTAGTCGCCCAGGACGGTGCTGGTCGAGACGTCGTCGGTGTCGCCGCCCGTCAGAATCCCGATGATCTTGCTGTCGCGGCTGATCCAGGCGCTGCCGCTCGTGCCGCCCGGGAAGTCGGCGCAGTCGAAGCGCTGTTCCGTCGGGCTCAGTCGGACGGTGGTCGACGTGCAGGTACGCGGCACCTTGCGGTCGGACGGATAGCCCGTCACCGTGACTTCCTCGCCGGCGCGGCCGGAGGCGTCCAGGGCGGCGGCGCCGGTGACGTCCTCGATGGAGCGGCCCTTCTCGTCGGGGGCGAGGCGGGCGAAGGCGAGGTCGTAGTCGTCGTTCGTGTCCTCGGCCCAGCGGTCGTCCTCGAAGACCTCTTCGATCTTCCACGTGCCGTACGGAGCAACGCCGTTCGCGTACGCGGGTGCGAAGACGGCTCCGCCGGCGCTGTCGCGCTGCTTGCCCGCGAGGAGGCAGTGTCCGGCGGTGACGATCAGGTTCCTGCCGGGGCTCCGGACCACGGTCGCGGTGCAGAAGTGTTGGCCGTCCAGGCCGCCGGTGAACAGGGCGCCGGTGTAGGCGGCGGGGCCACCGGGCTGCGGGGTCACGGCGGGCGGCAGCTGGTCCGACAGCAACGGTTTCGATGCTTGCGATCGCGACGGTCCGGTCGGGGTCCCCGAAGGCGCACCCGAGGGCGTGGCCGCCTTGGCCCGCGCGGGCGCGGCCGCTTCGGGTGGTGGCGCCAACTCGGCCACCGCCGCGGAGGCGCCCAGCGCCGCCAAGGCGCACAGCACCGCAGTCACCACGGTCCTCTTGTCCACCGCCACGATCCCTCCCCGCTTTGCCCCGGCGAAGCATGCCCCGGGGGCGGCCCGAGGTGCAAGATCGGAGGTGGCCGGCCGGCGCGTTCCCGTCGTCGGGGCCGGAACGGCCGCCCCACGACGGGCCGGCACCCGGCCGCCGACCGACACCCCCGAGGGGGTCAGTCCGCCGTGCCGGCGGGGACGACCCAGCGCATCGGCTGGCCGGTGACCGCGGCGATCATGTCGAAGTCGCCGTCGTAGTGGAGGACGGTGGCTCCGTGGAGCTCGGCAGTCGCCGCGATGATCAAGTCGGCGACGGACAGCGCCCGCCAGGTCCCCGCGTCCATGAGCAGGGCCTGGACCGCGACGGCACGGTCCCAGGCCTCGTCATACGTGGCGAGCCAGTCGAATCCGCGCAGCTCCTCGCGGATCTCCCGGGCCTCGTTCGGACTCCTGACGCTGTGCAACACCTCCAGCTCGATCGCACCGCACAGCGCCAGGAGACCCGAGGTGTGCAAGGGGTCGAGAACCGCTCGCACCACCGGCTTGGGGTAGCGGGCCAAGGCGGACTTGTCGATGAGGAAACGTGCGCTCATGCCGCCTTGTCCTGCTCGACCTGGGGGGAAGGTGCGGGCGGAACCGCGGGCTGGTCCACCGGACCCGTCAGGTCCGGCAGCCGGCCTTCCGCGAGACGGGCAAAGAAGGACTCGCGCTTGCGGCGCTTGACCGCGTCCTCCAGGGCCGCGTTCACCGTGGCGACCTTCGTCTTCGTGCCGAAGATCTTCGCGGCCTCCGCCAGCAGGTCGTCGTTGACGTCGATCACGGTTCTGGCCATGGGGAACCTCTTCCGTCAGGGGCGGGCCGGACCGACCACGCTTAAACGATATCAAGATCTACGTCAAGAGATATCGTTTCTGCGGCCCGGCCGGCCCGCCCCTCCCCCGAGCCCGCTACGCCCCCGGACCCGCCCACAGCCCGTCCGGGGTCAGCCCCAGCAGGTCGATCGCGTTGCCGCGGACGATGCGGTCCACCACGTCCGGGTCCAGGTGGCCCATCTGGGCTTCGCCGACCTCGCGGGACTTGGGCCAGGTGGAGTCCGAGTGGGGGTAGTCGGTCTCGTAGAGGACGTTGCCGACGCCGATGGAGTCCAGGTTCTTCAGGCCGAACGCGTCGTCGAAGAAGCAGCCGTAGACGTGCTCGGCGAACAGCTCCGACGGCGGGCGCAGGACCTTGTCCGCGACCCCGCCCCAGCCGCGGTTCTCCTCCCAGACCACGTTCGCGCGCTCCAGGATGTAGGGGATCCATCCGATCTGCCCCTCGGCGTACATGATCCTGAGGTTGGGGAAGCGTTCGAACTTGCCGCTCATCAGCCAGTCGACCATCGAGAAGCAGCAGTTGGCGAAGGTGATGGTGGATCCGACGGCCGGCGGGGCGTCCGCCGAGGTGGACGGCATCCGCGACGAGGAGCCGATGTGCATGGCGATGACCGTGCCGGTCTCGTTGCACGCCTCCAGGAACGGGTCCCAGTCGTCGGTGTGGACGGACGGCAGGCCCAGGTGCGGGGGTATCTCGGAGAAGGCGACGGCGCGCACGCCGCGGGCCGCGTTGCGGCGGACCTCGGCGGCGGCGAGGCGTGCGTCCCACAGCGGGACGAGGGTCAGCGGGATCAGTCGGCCCCGGGCTTCGGGGCCGCACCACTCCTCCACCATCCAGTCGTTGTAGGCCCGTACCCCGAGCAGGCCGAGCTCGCGGTCCTTGGCCTCGGTGAAGGTCTGGCCGCAGAAGCGGGGGAAGGTCGGGAAGCAGAGGGCGGACTGGACGTGATTGACGTCCATGTCCGCGAGGCGTTCGGGAACCGAGAAGGAGCCCGGGCGCATCTGGTCGTAGGTGATGACTTCCAGCTTGATCTCGTCACGGTCGTACCCGACGGCGGTGTCGAGGCGGGTGAGCGGCCGGTGCAGATCCTCGTACACCCACCAGTCGCCGACGGGTCCGTCGTCACCGGGGGCGCCCATGACGGGGGCGAACTTGCCGCCCAGGAAGGTCATTTCCTTCAGGGGGGCGCGGACGATCCGGGGGCCGATGTCGCGGTACTTGGACGGGAGCCTGTCCCGCCAGACGTGCGGGGGCTCCACCGTGTGGTCGTCCACCGAGATGATCTTCGGGAAGGTCTCCATGCCTCCCACCGTAGCGCTGATCTGACGAACCGTCAGCTAGTTGGCGGCGGATCGGTCCTCTGCGGACTGACGTGTACGCGCAAGACAGGGCAGACTGGCCCTCAAACGACGGAAGGCAGGGGGGACGACCGATGGACGGCATACCGGCCATCCCGCACCAGCGGAACCACCCCGAGGCAGCCCGGACGACCTCCGGCCCGGTCGGCCCCGCGCCGTCCGCCTCCACCTCCACCCCCTCCCCCATCCCCGTCCCCTTCGTCGCCCCCTCCCGCGAACCCTCCCGCGAAGCCGCCGCAGCCCGCGGAGCCGCCCCCGAACCCGTCTCCGGCGACGACCGGTTCGCCGTCCTCGGGCCCGTCCGGGCCTGGCGCGGCGGGGAGGCGCTGCCCTCCGGAAGCCCCCAGCAGCGCGCCCTGCTCGCCGCCCTGCTGCTGCGCGACGGCCGCACGGCCACCGCGCCCGAGCTGATCGACGCCATCTGGGGCGAGGACCCGCCCCAGCAGGCCCTCGCCACCATCCGCACCTACGCCTCCCGGCTGCGCAAGGTCCTCGACCCCGGGCTGCTCGTCACCGACGCCGGTGGCTACGCGATCCGGCTGCGCCACCCCGAGGCCCTCGACCTCGGGATCGCCCGCGGCCTCGCCGCCGACGCCGACCGGGCCCGCTGCGCCGGGGACCGGACCCTGGCCCTGACCCTGCTCGGCCGCGCCCTGGACCTGTGGGACGGAGAACCCCTCGCCGGGGTCCCGGGCCCGCACGCCGAGACCGAGCGGACCCGGCTCGCCGAATGGCGCCTCCAGCTGCTGGAGGCCCGACTCGACCTGGACCTGGAGGTCGGCCACCACGCCGAGGCCGTCTCCGAGCTCACCGCCCTCACCGCCGCGCACCCCCTGCGGGAGCGGCTGCGCGAGCTGCTGATGCTCGCCCTGTACCGCAGCGGCCGGCAGGCCGAGGCCCTGGCCGTCTACGCCGACACCCGCCGGCTGCTCTCCGACGAACTCGGCGTCGACCCCCGCCCCGAGCTCGCCGCCCTCCAGCAGCGGATCCTGCGCGCCGACACCGAGCTGGCCCGCGCCGAGGACCCGGCGCCGGCCGCCGCCCCCGTCGCCGTACGCCCGGCGCAACTGCCGGCCACCGTGCCGGACTTCACCGGTCGGGCGGCCTTCGTCAGCGAGCTCGGGCACATCCTCGCCGGGGCCGGGGGCGAGGTCATGGCCGTCTCCGCGCTGGCCGGCATAGGGGGGGTCGGCAAGACCACCCTCGCCGTGCACGTCGCCCACGCCGCCCGGCCGTACTTCCCCGACGGCCAGCTCTACATCGACCTCCAGGGCACCGACCCCCGCCCCGTCGAACCCGAAGCCGTCCTCGGCTGCTTCCTGCGCTCGCTCGGCGCCCCCGACAGCTCCATCCCCGACTCCCCCGCCGAACGGGCCGCGCTCTACCGCTCCCTCCTCGACGGGCGCCGCGTCCTCGTCCTGCTCGACAACGCCCGCGACGCCGCCCAGGTCCGCCCGCTGCTGCCGGGCACCGCCGGCTGCGCCACCCTCGTCACCAGCCGGGTCCGCATGTCGGGGCTCGCCGGGGCGCACCTCGTCGACCTCGACGTGATGAGCCCCGACGAGGCGTTACAGCTGTTCACCCGGATCGTGGGCGGCGAACGGGTGGGCGCCGAACGGCAGGCCGCCCTCGACGTCGTCTGCGCCTGCGGTTTCCTGCCGCTCGCCATCCGCATCGCCGCCTCCCGGCTCGCCGCCCGCCGCACGTGGACCGTCTCCGTCCTCGCCGCCAAGCTCGCCGACGAGCGCCGCCGGCTCGACGAACTCCAGGCCGGGGACCTGGCCGTCAAGGCCACCTTCGAGTTGGGCTACGGCCAGCTCGAACCCGCCCAGCAGCGCGCCTTCCGCCTCCTCGGCCTCGCCGACGGCCCGGACATCTCCCTGCGCGCCGCCGCCGCCGTCCTCGACCTGCCCGAGCACGACACCGAGGACCTCCTGGAAGCCCTCGTCGACTGCTCCCTGCTGGAGTCGGCCGCGCCCGGCCGCTACCGCTTCCACGACCTCGTACGCCTCTACGCGCGTGCCTGCGCCGACCGTGACGAGCAGTCCCCGACCGCACCGGACGACGCCCTCGACCGGCTCCTGGACTTCTACCTGGCCACCGCCTCCCGGGTGTACGCGCTGGAGCGCCCCGGCGACCGGCTCCCGGCCCACCTGTCCGCGACCCGTCACCCCGGCCTGGTCCTGGCCGAACCGCGCGCCGCCCTGGACTGGCTGTTCGCCGAGGCCGGCCCGCTGCTGGCCTGCGTGCGCCAGGCCGCCGTACGCGCCGGCGCGCAGGCCGAAGGCGGGCGGCCGGAGCCCGGCCGGACCGAAGGCGGGCCGGCGGACGCGGCGCGGGCACACGGCCGGCGCACCGACGCCCTGCGCCGGGCCGTGGACCTGCTGTGGGCGGCCAAGGACCTCGCCGAGTCGGGTGCCAACTCCAAGCAGTACGAGTCCGCCGCCCTGACCCTGCGCGAGGCCGCGCGAACGGCCGGGGACCCGCGGGCCGAGGGCCGCGCCCGCACCACCCTGACCATGGTCCACCTGTTCACGGGCCGGTTCGCGGAGGCCGACGACGAGGCCCGGCAAGCCATGGACCTGGCCCGCGAGGCCGGGGACCCGCTGCCGAGCTGCTGGGCGCCCAACGACCGCGGGATCATCGCGCTCTACCAGGGCCGGTACGCGGACGGCGAGCGCTACCTGCTGGAGGCCATCGAGAACTTCCGGGCCGACGGCAACCGCATCGGCGAGGCCAGCGCCCTGTGCAACCTCTCCCGCATCCACGTCGGGCTGGGCCGGCTGTCCAGCGCGATCGACCTCGCGCAGCAGGGCATCGCCGTCTACGACCGGATGGGCCTGACCCTGCGCCTGGCCAACGGCCGCTACGCGCTGGGCATCGCGCTCACCCAGGCGGGCCGGCTCACCGAGGCCCTGTCGCAGCTCGGCGAGGCCCTGTCGCTGTTCCACGAGAACCGGCAGCCGTTGTGGGCGGGCGTGACCCATTTCCGGCTCGCCGAAGCCCACTTGGCGGCGCAGCGGCCCACGCTGGCGGCCAAACACGCCGAGCAGGCCATCGCCCTGCGCGGGATCGGCGGGGAGTGGCGCCGGGCGACGGTGCTGACCGTCCTGGGGAAGGCGCTGCGCTCCCTCGGCCAGGCCGATCGGGCGCGGGCCTGCTGGCGGGACGCGGAGACCGTCTTCGCTCAGCTGGGGTCCGCCGAACTGGCCGAAGTACGGGCCCTGCTGGCGACGGAGGTCGCCGCCTGACCGGCGCCCACCTGGTCTTTCGCCGGATGGACGCGGCGTTCATCGTTCGTTTATCGCCGCCCGGCACGATGGGTTCATCGACCCGGAGCACCGGGGGGAGCACCCGGGTCGACGTTGGAGGACCACCCGTTCGGCGGCCACGGGGGAATCGCCGAACGGGCCCGACCCACCATCAGGAGACCCGATGACGACGAACGAGAACGCTTCGCCGCTCGACGATGACATCAGACCGCTCGACAACCACGCCTCGGGCATCGGCAGCAAGCCGCCGGCCCCGCCGGTGGAACCGCCGGCGCAGCAGCCGCCCGACACCACGGGCGAGGCCGGCGGCGAGGAGATCGTGACGCTGGACAACCACGCGTCCGGCACACGCCCGTAGCGGCGACGCACGGGGCACGACCGCACGACGTACGGGGGACGTACGGGGGACGTGCGGAGCAACCCCACGGGGGACGTGGGGGACGTACGGGGGAAAACGTACGGGGGCTCAATACGGGGGAACGGCGGCCGCGGTGGCCTGGAGGGGGACCACCGCGGTCGCCGCACACCCGTGTCGGGGCACCGGCCGCCCGCGGAGCCGCACCGACCCCGGACCGCCACGCCGTGGCCCCCGCGCGGACACGCCCTAAGGTGGGGGCGTGTTCACCTCACAGGGCCCGAGCCTGGGCGAACTGGCCGTGCAGGCCCTCTCCTCCGTCGAGCGCGGCTACGACCTCCTCGCGCCGAAGTTCGACGCGACCCCGTTCCGCACCCCCGACCGGATGCTCGACGCCGTCGAGGAGACGCTGGCCCAGCACGAGGGCTCCTTCGGCTCCGGGCTGGACATCTGCTGCGGCACAGGCGCCGGACTGCCCATGCTGCGCCGGCTGTGCCGGGACCGGGTCACGGGCATCGACCTCAGCGCGGGCATGCTGGCGGAGGCCGCGCGGGCGCACCCCGAGGGGGTGGACCTCGTACGGGCCGACGCGCTGGCGCCGCCGCGCTCGCTCGACGACTCCTACGACCTCGCGGTGAGCTTCGGCGCCTTCGGCCACTTCCTGCCGGCCGAGCGGCCCGCCCTGTTCGCCGGCGTGCACCGCGCCCTGCGCCCCGGCGGTCTCTTCGCCTTCCCGATCGGCGCCCCGATCCCGCCGAGCTCCCCGGCGTGGTGGGCGGTCGCCGGCTTCGACGCGGTGATGCGGGTGCGCAACGCCGTGTGGCGGCCACCGTTCGTCATGTACTACCGCACGTTCCCGTTCGGCCCGGTCCGCGCCGACCTGACGGCGGCGGGCTTCGGCGTGGGGACGGTCCCGCTGGAGCACTTCGGGCGGCGGCCGGACGGCACCCCGCGCTGGCGCCTGGTGCTGGCCCGGCGTGCCGGGACACCGGCCGGCTGATCAGCCGATCCGGTCGAAGGTCAGCCGCACCCGTTCCTGGTCGCTGACGTCGCTGCCGGTGCGCAGCCGGGCCCGGTCGTTGTCGGACAGGGCCCGTCCGTAGATCCGTACGTCGTCCAGGGCTCCCGCGTAGAAGGCCTTCTGGTCGGGCTGCGTGCCGAGGTGGATGGTGAAGGCGCCGGTGGGGCGGAAATCGAGCCGGCCGGGGGGTTGTTCGATGACCGCGGGGGCGTCGTCGTCGACGGACAGCTGGAGCCGGCCGCCTTCGCGCTGGAACACGACGTGGTGCCAGGCGTCGTCGTCGACGGCGTCGCGGGATGCCACGGTGACGGGTCCGGCGCCGCCGTTGAGGGTGCCTTCGAGGCGGCCGGTCGCCGGATCGGCCTCGATGCGGAACTGCTTGGCGTCGGGGCCCTGGCCGTAGCCCCACACGAGGGGCTGTCGGGCGCCGCTGTCCCGGTCCTGGCCGCGGGTCTTGTACTTGACCCAGGCGGCGACGGCGAAGTCACCTTCGCCCAGACGGAGTTCGTCGGGGCAGTCGATCAGGCGCAGGAAGTCGTCCTTGCCGTCGAAGCGCATGCTCTTCCCGCCGTCGGGCCGGTTCCCGAGGCGGGGGCCGCCGTGCACGACGGCGTGGTTGCGGTACGGGCCGGCGTCGGGCGTGAGGCGCGGGGTGAGGTCCTCGCCGGCGGCGGCCAGCGCCCGCGGGGTGAAGGCGGTGAACTTGACGTAGCCGTGCGGAGTGCCGTTGGCGGTCTCGTAGAGCATGCCGATCTCGCCGGTGGGCAGCACCGCCATGTCGGAGTAGCCGGCGCGTTCGCGCAGGACGACGGCCCCGTCGGTGGACCAGGTGCGGCCCTGGTCGGTGGAGGTGCGTACGGCCAGCGTCCAGCGGTCGGAGAACTCGGCGCCGGGCCGACTGGGCACCGACAACAGCAAAGGTCCGCCCGGTAGTTGGAGGAGCGAGCCGGAGGCGGGCGGGGCGGTGAGGCCGGCGACGGGGATGAAGCCGGGGGCCGGGAACTCGGGTGCGGAGGCGTCGTCGACGAGCGCGGACACGCGGTGGTCCGAGGTGCCGCAGGTGGCGGTGGAACGGGCGTTGACGTAGATCCGGCCGTCTGGGAGCTGCGTCAGGGCGGGTTCGTTGGGTGCGGGCGTGCCCTCCGGGGCGCCCCAGCGGGCGCCGGGAAGCCAGCTGAGGCCGCCGTCGTCGCTGTAGAGGAGCTGGGCGCCGGACTCGTTGGACTCGGTGCGGTAGTCGGCGCTGACGACCATGCGGCCGGGCCGGTCGGGTGCGGTGGGGGTGAGCTGGATGCCGTGGCCGGGTCCGACGGAGATCCAGGCCCAGTCGGGGGCTTTGAGGTGGGGCTGCGGATGGGGGTCGGCGCTCCAGCTCGCGCCGTCGTCGGAACTGTGGGCCAGGCGCAGTTCGCGGGGGCCGCGGACGCGGGTGCCGGTGTCGTCGTACGCCCAGGCGCTGTAGGCGTGCAGCAGGGAGATCCGGCCGGAGGCGGAGTCCACGACCGGGACGGGGTTGCCGTAGGCGCCGGGGTCACCCGCGCCGCGGACGACCTCCATGGGCCCCCAGGTGCGGCCGTGGTCGGTGGAGCGCTTCAGGACGAGGTCGATGTCGCCGATGTCGTCGCAGCCGGCGGTGCGGGCCTCGGCGATGGCGAGCAGCGCACCGCCCTTGGTGGTGGTGAGGGTGGGGATCCGGTAGCAGTCGTAGCCCTCGGTGAAGGCGCTGAACGGCGCGGAGAGCGCGGCCGTCAGGCCGTTCCCGCGCCGTCCGGCGGGGCCGTCGCCGGCGTCCCCGCCCGGCGGGTCGGCGGGCAGGAGGACGACGGCCAGGGCGGCCAGGGCCACGGCCGCCGCCGCGGCTCCGATCGCGATCCGGACGCGGGACGCGAGGAGGAACCGTACGGCTGTTTGGTGCGAGCTCACCCGTGCAGGCTAACGCGGGTGGCCGGCGGGTCCGGTCAGACGTGTTGCGGGCGCGCTCTGAGCTGGGCCTTCAGCACCTTCCCGCCGGCGTTGCGCGGGAGTTCGGTGACGAACTCCACGGCCCGGGGGACCTTGTAGTTGGCCATCTCCCGGCGGGACCAGGCGATGAGGTCCTCGGAGGTGAGCGTGGAGCCGGGCCGGCGGACGGCGTACGCCTTGCCGACCTCGCCGAGCCGGGCGTCGGGAATGCCGATCACGGCGATGTCGGCGATGTCGGGGTGCAGGCCGAGGAGTTGCTCGATCTCGGCGGGGTAGGCGTTGAACCCGCCGACGATGAACATGTCCTTGATGCGGTCGGTGATGCGCAGGTTGCCCTCGGCGTCCAGCACCCCGACGTCCCCGGTGCGCAGCCAGCCCTCGGGGGTGATGGCGCGGGCGGTGCCCTGCGGATCCTCGAAGTAGCCGCGCATGACGTGGTGGCCGCGCACCCACACCTCGCCGGCCGTGCCCACCGGTTCGGGGTCCCCGCCCGGTCCGACGATCCGCAGTTCGGTGCCGGGGATGGCCCGGCCCGAGGTGGCGGAGACGATGTCGGGCCGGTCGCCGCGACGGCACATGGTGACGATGCCGCTGGCCTCGGAGAGTCCGTAGGCGGTCAGGACGGTGGCGATGCGCAGTTCGGCGCGCAGCCGCTCGACGAGCTGGAGCGGGACGACGGCCGCGCCGGTGACGACCAGCCGCAGGGCGGACAGGTCGTGCTGCTCGCGCTGCGGGTGGTCGAGCAGGGACTGGTGGAGGGTGGGCGGGCCGGGGAGCACGGAGATCCGCTCGGCGGCGACGTTGGCGAGGACGGTGTCCACGTTGAACACGGGTTGGGGGACCATCGTGGCGCCGCGCATCAGGCAGGCGATGATCCCGGCCTTGTAGCCGAAGGTGTGGAAGAACGGGTTCACGATGAGGTAGCGGTCGCCCTCGCGCAGTCCGGCGAGCTCGCTCCACACGTCGTAGCAGCGCAGGGTCTGGGCGTGGGTGATGACGGCGCCCTTGGGGCTGCCGGTGGTACCGGAGGTGAAGATGATGTCGGAGGGGGTGTCGGGGCGCAGGGAGGCCGCCCGCTCGCGGACCCGGGCTTCGGGCACGGCGTCGCCGGCGGTGAGGAATTCCTTCCAGGTGCGGAAGGACGCGGGCGCGTCCTCGGCGAGGACGACGACCTGTTCCAGGTGGGGCAGTCCGGGCAGCGGCCCGGTGCCGGGGCCTTCGGCGGCGGCGCGGCGCAGGGAGGCCACGTAGGAGGTGCCGAGGAAGGTGCCGGTGACGAAGAGCAGGCGGGCCCGGCTGCGCTCCAGGACCCAGGCCGCTTCGGCGCCCTTGAAGCGGGTGTTGAGCGGGACGAGGACGGCGCCGGCGGAGACGGCCCCGAGGGCGGAGACGATCCACTCCAGGGTGTTGGGCGCCCAGACGGCGACCCGGTCGCCGGGTTCGATCCCGGCCGCGAGGCAGGCGGCGGCGGCGCGTTCGACGCGGTCGCCGAGCTGGGCGTAGCTGATCCGCACACGGCCGTCGACGACGGCCTCGCGGTCGGCGTACCGGCCGGCGGCGTCGCGCACGAGCCCCGCGACACTGCCCCAGCGCAGGTCACCGCGGCCGTAGAGGCCGTCGGAGGATCCGGCCGCGGAAGCACCGCCCGGGCCGGTTCGGGCGCCCGGCACCGAACCGGCCCCGCCCCGGGGCCCGCCTTCGGCCCGGCCCTCGACCCCGCCGTCGGAACCGTTCGCGCCCATGACCTCGTGTCCGCCCTCGACCATCGCCCGCCCCTCCTCGCGACCCCATAGCTGACTATCCGTCAGATTAGCTGTAGCCTTCGCGGCTGTCAGTACTGGCGCACCCCCCGGAGGTGGCGATGGCGGCAACGCTCAAGGACGCTACGGCAATCGTCGGCATCGGCCAGACCGCCTTTGCCAAACAACTGCCGAGCACCGAAAAGGAACTGGCCTGCCGGGCCATCCTGGCCGCGCTCGACGACGCCGGCATAGCCCCCGGCGAGGTCGACGCGTTCGCCTCCTACACCATGGAGGAGACCGACGAGGTCGAGGTCGCCAAGGCCATCGGCGCCGGCGACGTCACCTTCTTCTCCAAGGTCGGCTACGGCGGCGGCGGCTCCTGCGCCACCGTCGGACACCTCGCCGCCGCGGTCGCCACCGGCCAGGCGAGCGTCGGCGTCGCCTGGCGCTCCCGCAAGCGCGGCTCCGGCCCCCGCCCCTGGAAGAACACCGCCGTCCAACTGCCCACCCCCGGCCAGTGGACCCGCCCCTTCGGGCTGCTGCGCCCGGCCGACGAGATCGGCATGCTGGCCCGGCGCTACATGCACGAGTACGGCGCCACCCGCGAGCACCTCTTCAACGTCGCGATGGCCTGCCGCAACCGGGCCAACGAGAACCCGGCCGCCATGATGTACGAGCGCCCGCTGACCCGCGAGATGTACATGACCTCCCGCATGATCAGCGACCCGCTCTGCCTCTTCGACAACTGCCTGGAGACCGACGGCGCCCTGGCCTGCGTGATCGTCTCCGCCGAACGCGCCCGGGACTGCCGCCACAAGCCCGTCCACATCCACTCCGTCGCCCAGGGCCTGCCCGCCCAGCACCACGGGATGGTCAACTACTGGAACGACGACCCGCTGACCGGCCCCGCCTGGACCGCCGCCCGACACCTGTGGAAGCAGGCCGACTTCGGCCCGCAGGACGTGGACGTCGCCCAGATCTACGACGCCTTCACCCCGCTGATCCCGCTCTCCCTGGAGGGCTACGGCTTCTGCGGGCGCGGCGAGGGCGCCGCCTTCACCGAGGGCGGCGCCCTGGAGATGGGCGGCCGGCTGCCCATCAACACCGGCGGCGGCGGCCTCTCCGAGGCCTACGTCCACGGCTTCAACCTCATCAACGAGGGCGTCAAGCAACTGCGCGGGATCTCCACCGCCCAGGTACCGGACGCCGCGACCTGCCTGGTGACCGCCGGCGAGGGCGTTCCCACGTCCGCGGTCCTGCTGCGAGCCTGAGGAGCACCGCCATGACCGCCACCGACGAAGCACTGCTGCTCCCCGTCCCCGACGAGGACGGCGCCCCCTTCTGGGAGTACGCCGCCCGCGGCGAACTCCGCGTCCAGGCCTGCGCCGCCTGCGGCCGGCTGCGCTTCCCGCCGCGCCCCTGCTGCCCGCACTGCCAGTCCTTCGACAGCGAGTGGCGCCCGATGAGCGGACGCGGCCGGATCTGGTCCTGGGTACGACCGCACCCGCCGCTGCTGCCCGCGTACGCCGCGCAGGCCCCGTACAACGTCATCCTCGTCGAGCTGGTCGAGGATCCGCTGATCCGGCTGGCCGGGAACCTGGTGACCTCCGCCGACGCGCCCCTCGACTCCGTGGACCCGGCGCGGCTGCGCATCGGGGCCCGCGTCCAGGTCGCGTTCACGCGGACGGGCGGGATGAGCGTGCCCCGCTGGATCCTGGAGAAGCCGTGACGCCCCGGGTCGAGCGGGACGGGGATTTCGGGGTCGCGGTCGTCACCCTCGACCGGGAGCACCGCCACAACGCCGTCGACCTGGAGACCGCGGCGGCGCTGACGGCGCTGTGGCGGGAGTTCCGCCACGACGAGAAGGTCCGGGCGGTGGTGCTGACCGGCGCGGGCACCGCCGCGTTCTGCACCGGCATCGACCGCTCCGCCGAGGTGGCGCAGCCGGCGTCCCCCTACTCGGTCGACGATCCGCTGCTCGCGATCGGTCCCAAGACCTGCGACCTGTGGAAACCCGTGGTCGCCGCCGTCAACGGGATGGCCTGCGGCGGCGCGTTCTACCTGCTCGGCGAATCGGAGTTCGTCGTCTCCTCCACCACCGCCACCTACTTCGACCCGCACACCTCGTACGGGATGGTCAGCGCCTACGAGGCCGTCTACATGGCGCAGCGGATGCCCTTCGGTGAGGTCGCCCGGATGTCCCTGATGGGCACGGCGGAACGGCTCTCCGCGCGGCGGGCCTACGAGATCGGCCTGGTCTCGGAGCTCGCGGAGCCCGAGGAACTGCTCGGGGCGGCCCTGCGGTCGGCGCGGACCCTGGCCGGGTACCCGACGGAGGCCGTACAGGGCACCGTACGGGCCCTGTGGTCGGCGAAGCGGGCCGCGCTCCAGCAGGCCCTGGACCAGGCCCCGGCCCTGATCGGCCTGGGCAACCTGCCGCCGGAGCGGCAGGCGGAACTCTTCGGGGCCCGGCGGCCCGGAGCGGAGTTCCGCCTGCGCTGATCAGCTGCGGGGGCGCGTTTTGGTGGGCTTGGTGGGTTTCGTGGGCGGCTTGGTGCGGCGCTTGGAGCCGTCCTCCTCGTCCGCGTCGGTGGCGGTGGGCGAGGGGGAGGGGGAAGCGGACGACGGAACCTCGACCACCGAGGTGATCCGGCAGTCCTTCACCTCGGCGGCCCGCTGCGCGGCGACCAGGGCGATCACCAGGGTGCCGGTCCGGCGGGCCTCCAGGGTCACGGTGGCGCGGGCCGTCTCGACGAGCGCGCCGGCGGCGCCCTCACGGTTCAAGGTCACCTCGAAGGTGGCCGCTCGGTCCAGCCGGGAGGTCACCTCGACGGTGCTGGACGGCTTGCCCGCGCCGACGCAGGTCGTCACCACGGCCGTCGCCGGGGCGCCGACCGGGGACGGCGAGGCCGTCGGGCTGCTCTCGCCACCGCTGCCGCCGCCGCTGTGGGTCTTCTTGCTCTTGGACTTGCTCTTGGAACTGGAGCAGCCGCCCCCGCTCTTGCTCTTGCCGCTGCTTCCGCTGCCGCTGCCACCGCTCGACGAGAACCCCGTGAGTGCCAGGACGACCGCCACGAGTACCGCGGCGAGCCTGATGCGGCTGCCTCTTCCGGTCACCATGTCGCGAACCCCTCCCTGTAGGACGGCGCGACGCTACCAGCCGCCGCGGCGCGCGGGCGGGCCCGCACCGACCCGCGACAGGCCGCCCGACGTATCGGCATTCGCCACCCCGCGGCCGGAACGCCCCCCTCCGCTCTCTCCGCCACCAGCGAAGATGTCCCCGCAGCCGGCCCCTGACCGGGGAATCCGTGGTTGCATCCCCGGACCGAACCCGGCGGCCGGCCGCAATTCCCCGCGTCCCTTCGGTGAGCACCGACCCACCACGAGGAGCACGGCACCAGTGCGCACCATCGCCACCGAGATCGTCATCGACGCGACGCCCGAAGAAGTCTGGGCGACCCTGACCGACCTGCCCCGCTACTGCACCTGGAACCCGTTCATCCGCCAGGCGTTGGGCGAGACCGTGCCGGGCGCGCGGCTGGATCTGACGATGTACTCGCGGGCCGGGAAGCCGACGGTCTTCCACCCGACCGTCCTCGTCGTCAACCCGGCCGTCGAGTTCCGTTGGAAGGGCCGGTTCCTCGTCCGCGGCCTGTTCGACGGCGAGCACTACTTCCGGCTGTCCGAGGGCCCCGCCCGCACCACGCGCCTGGAGCACGGCATGCGGTTCGGCGGCCTGCTGGTGTCCTTCCTCGGCAAGTTCCTCGCGGACACCGCCCGCAACCTCACCGCGATGAACGACGCCCTGCGCACCCGCGTCGAAACGGCCCGTACGAAGTCCTGACCCGGGCCCCCCGAACCCCCGGCCCCCGCCCGCCCCGTCCGGCGTGCGGGGGCCGGGACCCGGCAGTAGCGTTGCCGATCACGACGTCTACCCGGAAGGCCGGGCATGATCCGCAACGTCCTCGGTTCGCTGATGGGTCTGGCCGGCGCGGCAGCCGCCCTGTGGAGCCCGTACCGCGCCTGGTACGAAAGCCGACGCGGCCGCGACTACCGCGTCGAGGAGCTGTTCGCGGGCTCCGGCATCACCCCCGACGGGGCCGCGCTGCTGGGCTCGCTCATGCTGCCCTTCCTGTGCGCCGCCCTCCTCGCACTGGCCGCGACCGTGCTGCGCTCGCGGCTGCTGATGGCGCTCGCCGGGATCGTGGTCCTCGGCTTCGCGGTGCTGTGGATGGTCCGCCAGGGCCAGGCGGCTGGCAGCCTGTCGGTCGGCGGCGACGGTCAGGGGCTCGGCCCCGGCGTCGCCACCGCCTTCGCCGGCGGCGCGCTCATCCTGCTCGGCGCGTTCGTCATGCGCGGCCGACCCCGCCGCGACCGGCGCCCGCTGCCCCGCGACGCCGGTGCGCCCGGCGCCGTCACGGGCTGGGAGGACCGGCCGGTCACCCCGCAGACCGAACCCTGGCACCCGGACGACCGCCCCCGGCGCGACACGGGACCGCAGGACGCCCCACCGCAGGCCCCTGGTCCCCCGTACCCCGGCCGGGACCCCCGCCCTGAGGACCCGCGTCCGCAGTACCCCGGCCAGGACCAGGACCCCGGCCCGTACGGGGCCGGCCCGCAGGATCCGGGCCCGCGGGACCCGCGCGCGTAGGACGCCCCCGAACCCCCGCCCCCACCGGCCCCGAAAACGGCGGCGGCCCCGAACCCCCACGAAGGGGGCGGGGCCGACCGGCACGGGGTGGGTCAGGCGGCGTCGACGACGCCGGAGGCCGCGATCTCGACCTTGGCCTTGGGGGCGCCGGACTGGGAGCCCAGGGCCTCGATCTGGTCGACGAGCTCCTTGCCCTCGACGACCTCGCCGAAGACGACGTGCTTGCCGTCGAGCCAGGAGGTGACGACGGTGGTGACGAAGAACTGCGAGCCGTTGGTGTTGCGGCCGGCGTTCGCCATCGACAGCAGGTACGGGCGGTCGTGCTTCAGGTCGAAGTTCTCGTCGGCGAACTTCTCGCCGAAGATGCTCTTGCCGCCGGTGCCGTTGTGGTTGGTGAAGTCACCGCCCTGGAGCATGAACTGCGGGATGATGCGGTGGAAGCCGGAGCCCGCGTAGCCGTAGCCGTTCTGGCCGGTGGCCAGCTCGCGGAAGTTCCGCGCGGTCTCCGGAACCACCTTGTCGAACAGCTCGAAGACGATGCGGCCCGCGGGCTTGTCGTTGATGTTGATGTCGAAGTAAACGTTGCTCATGGGGTCCATCCTGTCACTCCCGGTGCCGTGAGGCAGCTGGAGGGGCCGGAGCCCCGCCTTCCGTGCAGGTCATCCGCCCGTACGGGTGCCCGTGCCCTTGGCCGCGTCCAGGGCGTAGACGCACCGGTCCTTGCTGCACGCGTACACCACTCCCGCCTCCGCGACCGGGGCGCCCGTGATCTCCCCGCCGGTGGCGAGCTTCCAGCGGAGCTGGCCGCCCGCCGCGTCCAGGGTGTACAGGCAGTGGTCGGCCGAACCGAAGTGGACCCGGCCGTCCGAGACCGCTGGGGCACCGGTGATCTCGCCGCCCGCCGCGAACCGCCACTTCGGGGTGCCGGTGACCGCGTCGAGCGTGTACAGGGCGCTGCCGGCGCCCAGGTGGACGTTGCCGTTGGCCACGATGACCGCGTCCCCCGAGGGGCGCGGCTCCGTGGCGATGCGCCAGCGGTCCTTGCCGGTGGCCGCGTCCAGGGCGTAGACGGTGCCCAGGTAGTCGGCGAGGTAGACGCCGCCCCCGGTGACCGCGGCGCCCGGCGCGAACGCCGGAGGCGCCAGGAAGACGGCCGGGGCCTCGAAGTGCCAGCGGACCCGGCCCGAGGCCCGGTCCACCGACAGGACGCGGGTCCCCGCGGCGACGTACACGTTGCCGTCGGGGGCGGGCGTGACGCGGACCGGGACGTTGCCGCAGGACGCCGCGTCGCCGACCGGGTACGACCAGGCCTCCTGGCCGGAGCGGGCGTCCAGCGCCCGCAGCCGGGCGTCCTGCCACACGTAGACGGTGCCCTCGTGCAGGACGGGGGCGGCCTCCGGGGTCTCGAAGTCGCTCTGGGCGCCGGTCAGTTCCCACAGCTTCTGGCCGTTGGACGCCTCCCAGCCCTGGACGCCGCCACCGCGCGTGGCGGTGATCACGGTGCCCCGGTCGGCGCGCAGCGCGTACACCCAGGCCTCGGTGGACAGCCGCCACCGCTCGGCGCCGTCGGAGGCGTCGAGCGCGTACAGGGAGGGCCCGTCGGAGGCGTGGATGCGCCCGTCGGAGACCGCCATGGACCAGGCGACGTCCCGCGTCTTGAACTGGCGCCGGCCGCTGCCGACGTCCAGCGCGTGCACCTCGAAGGAGGTGACGTACAGCAGGTCACCGGCGACGGTGGGGGTGCCCCAGACCTCGTTGGACATGCGGAAGCGCCACGGCCGCCAACGGCCGCTGTCCGGGGACGGACCGGGCGCCGGAACGGTCCCCACGGAGGACGCGGCGGACCCGGACGGCCCCGGGATGACCCCGGAGGGGGCCGGCGAGCCGTGGGGCGGGCGGACCCAGTCCGTCGCCGAGTGCGCGCCCGCGTACCCGACCGGAGCCGCCGCGGTCGCCCGCGGGCCGGGCCCGATCGGCACCGGGGAGGCGCCCAGACGTACGGGGTCGCCGGGCGCGGCCGGCACCGGGGGCCGGTCCGGGCGCGGCGGGGCGGCCTGCCCCGTCCGCGGGTCCACCCACGGGTCGGCGGCGCCGCGCGGCCGGCGGTGCGTGGCCGCGCCGGAGGCGGGCCCGGCGGCCGGACCGCGGGCCGGGCCGCGCGCGGGGACGACGGGCGCGGGCGGCGTACGGTGCCCCGCGCGCCGGGCCTCGATCATCGCGACGGCCCGCTCGGGCAGCCACGCGGACGCGGTGCCGCTCTCGTCGCCGCCCTCGAAGAGGTGCGGGGCGAGCTGCGCCTGGAGGTCGGCGGGGGTGGGCCGCTGGGTGGCGTCCATCTGCATGCAGGACTCGATGAGCGGTCGCAGCTCCTCGGGCAGCCCCTCCAGGTTGGGGCCCTCGCGCAGCAGCATGAACACCGTCTCGACCGGGTTCGCCCCGTGGTACGGGGGATGCCCGGTCGCGGCGAAGACGAGGGTCGAGCCGAGCGAGAAGACGTCGCTGGCGCCCTTGACGCTCCGCGAGTCCTTCGCCTGCTCCGGCGACATGTACGCGGGCGTGCCGACGGCGACGTTCGTCATGGTCAGACGGGTGTTGGAGACCCCGCTCGCGATGCCGAAGTCGATCACGCGCGGGCCGTCCTCGACGACCAGGACGTTGGACGGCTTCAAGTCGCGGTGGACCAGGCCCGCGCCGTGGATGGACTGGAGCGCCTCCGCGATGCCGGCGGCGAGCCAGCGCACGGCCTGCGCGGGCATCGGCCCGCACTCGTTGACGATCTCCTCCAGCGAGGGCGCCGGCACGTACGCGGTCGCCAACCACGGCACCGCGGCCCGCGGATCGGCGTCGACGACGGCCGCCGTGTAGAAACCGGACACCGCGCGCGCGGCCTCGACCTCGCGCGTGAAGCGCACCCGGAACAACTGGTCCTCGGCGAGCTCGGTGCGCACCGTCTTGATCGCGACGCGCCGTCCGGACGCCGACCGCGCGAGATAGACCAGCCCCATGCCGCCGGCGCCGAGCCGTCCCAGCACCTCGAAGGGGCCGATCCGTCTCGGGTCGTGCTGCGTCAGCTGCTCCACCACTCGCCTCCACACCTCCCCGTACGGGTCCCCGCCGGACCCGTTCTTCCCTACCCGCACGCACCGGTACGCAGGAACACGCATCAGCACGCGCACCGGCACGGTGGTCTGCCCGTGCGGCGTCCCTCGCGGGACCGCGCCCCGCCCGCGGGCACCGGCCCGCCGGGGCGGCGTCCCACTCCGTGCAGCGTCTCACCCCGGCACTGCCAGGGGTCGCGCAACCTCGATTCTGTCAGGCCCGCGCCTGGTCCGGCCCCGGCTCCGGGTGGGCTTTCACACGTGGCTCCGAAAGGAGGGCGAAGACGGCCCCCTGATTGTCGGCGACGACGGCGATCCGGCCGTACGGCGTGTCGAAGGGATCGGCGGTGACCCGACCTCCGAGCCGCTGCACGGTCGCGACGCTCTGGTCGCAGTCCGGGACGGCGAAGTAGACGAGGAAGTGGGCGGGCATGATCTCCGGGAAGGCGTCGGTGATCGGGCTGCGCCCCAGGACGGCGGTGTCGGTGCCGGGGGTGCTCCCGGGCGGCGACCAGACGCGGTACTCGTCGCCGGTCCCGGGGTCGTCCTGGTCCTGCGCCACGTAGCCGAAGACGTGGGCGTAGAACACGTCCACGGCGTCGCGGGCCCGGGTGTACACCTCGGACCAGCAGTACGTGTAGGGCTCCTGCTGGGCGTCGAATCCGTGGTGGGTGCCCGGCTGCCACAGCCCGAAGACGGCGCCGCCGGGGTCGGCGGCCATCGCGGCGGTCCCGTACGGGCCCACGGGCTGCGGGTCCATGACCAGCTGGCCGCCGGCGGCGCGGATGCGGGCGGCGCAGGCGTAGGCGTCGGAGGTGTACAGGTACACGCCCCACACGGTGGGCATCCGGCCGTCGGGCTTGGGGGCGAGGGCGGCGACGTTGCGGCCGCGGCTGTAGGCCTGGGTGTAGTGGCCGTACGCGGCCCCCGCGCTGTCCCCGAAGGTCCAGCCGAAGAGCTCACCGTAGAAGCGCTTGCCCGCTTCGACGTCGGGGAGCGAGGCGTCGACCCAGCAGGGCGAGCCTTCCGCGAATGCGGCCATGAGCCGGGTCCTTCCGTTGCGCGGGGTCGTGCGGGGAGCCTGGCGTTCGGTGGCTTTTGTTACGGTTTACGACCTCCGTGGAGATCGAGGCGTTCCACACCTCTCCGCAATGATCCGCCCGAAAAGTTGTCCACAGCCTGTTCATAAGACTATTCGGGGGATATCCCACGGTACGGCCCGGGTCGTCCCCGCACCGGAGCCGGACCGCCCCCGCGCGGGACCCGCCCGCGCCCGGCCGGATTCCGCCCCCGCGAACCGCGCGCGGGCGCTCCCGCGCAGGCCGGGGGCCCCGTCACCCCATTTGCAGGCGGCCGAATAGCGCGCCCATCCCCCCTCGGTAAGCTGACGGCATGACAGGACAAGTACGCACCGTCGACGGGCGTGTCGCCGGCCGGCGCGGCCAGGCGACGCGGCAGAAGCTGCTCGACTGCCTCAGCGAGATGCTCAGCTCCTCGCCGTACCGCGACGTCAAGGTGATCGACGTCGCGCGCAAGGCCGGCACCTCCCCCGCGACCTTCTACCAGTACTTCCCGGACGTCGAAGGCGCCGTCCTGGAGATCGCCGAGGAAATGGCCACGGAGGGCGCCCAGTTGACGGCGCTCGTCGAGGGCCGCAACTGGGTCGGCAAGGCCGGCTGGGCCGCCGCCGAGGAACTCGTCGAAGGGTTCCTGGAGTTCTGGCGGCGCAACGACGCGATCCTGAGGGTCGTCGACCTCGGCGCGGCCGAGGGCGACAAGCGGTTCTACAAGATCCGCATGAAGATCCTGAACTCCGTCACCAACTCCCTCACGGAGTCGATGAAGGAGCTCCAGGCCAAGGGCAAGGTCGACAAGGACCTCAGCCCGGCGGCGATGGCCGGATCGCTGGTGGCGATGCTCGCCGCGGTCGCCTCGCACCAGAAGGGCTTCCAGACCTGGGGCGTCAAGCAGGCCGAGCTCAAGCCGAACCTGGCCCTGCTCGTCCACCTCGGCATCACCGGCAAGAAGCCCACCAAGTAGCGGCGGAACCTCCCGGGAACCGCCGGGGGCCCACCCGGGGGTCCGCCACTCCTCGACCCGTCGCGCCGAAGCAGGCGCCCCGACCCGCTCTTGCGCACCGCTCTTCCGACCGTCCCGCCCGAGTTGCCCACCGACCCGCCCGGCCCGGGCGCGCGTTCCCGGCCCTACCTACGCGACCCACCGCCCCCGACCCGCTCCACCTCCACCGGGGCCGCCCTTCCCGACCCGTACCGCCGGCGCTCCGTCAGCGCCGCTCCAGACGGAACAGCCTGATCTCGCGGTCGATGCGCGCCTGGTACGTCGCGTACGGCGGCCAGAACTTCAGGACCGCCTGCCACGCCGCCGCGCGCTCCGCCCCCTCCAGCAGCCGGGCCCGTACGGCGACGTCCCGCCCCTGCCAGTTCACGTCCGCGTCCGGATGCTTGAGCAGGTTCCCGGTCCAGGCCGGGTGGCCGGGGCGGCCGAAGTTGGAACCGATCAACAACCAGCTCGTCCCCCCGTCCTCCGGCATGCACGCGAGCGGCGTGGTGCGCGGTTCGCCGCTCTTCGCGCCCTTCGCGGTGAGGATCACCCCCGGCAGCATCCGCGCGCTGAGCAGCACCTTGCCGCGGGTCAGCCGGTGCACCGCCTTGTCCATCGCGGGAATGAAGTGCGGCGCGATCCTGGCGAACAGCATGGTCGAGGAGACCTTCTGCATCAGCTTCACGCCGACGCCCTGAGCCACTGCCATCAGACGGCCGCCTTCTCCGGTTCGGTGGGGGTGGTGGGGGTGATCGGGTGGGTGGGGGTTCGATCGGGTGGCGCGAACAGGCCCGAGGTGTGCGCCGCGTGCGCCCGCAGTCGGTGGACCGGGCCGAAGAGCAGTTCGTCGGCGGCCGCCCGCTTGAAGTACAGGTGGGCGTCGTGCTCCCAGGTGAAGCCGATCCCGCCGTGCAGCTGGATGCCCTCGCCCGCCGTCACCCGCAGCGCCTCCAGGGCCTGCGCGAGGGCCAGCGGGCCCTGTTCCGGGTCCCAGGCCGCGTAGTAGGCGGCGGAACGGGCCGCCTGGACCCGTACGTACAGGTCCGCGAGCCGGTGCTTGACGGCCTGGAAGGACCCGACGGCCCTGCCGAACTGCTCGCGCCGGCGTACGTAGTCCACCGTGCGGGCCAGCGCCCGGTCCGCCGCCCCGACCGCCTCGGCGGCCAGGACGGTGGCGGCGGTGCGCCCCGTCGCGGCGAGCGCGGACAGGACGCCGCCCTCCCCGTCCGCGTCCCCGAGCAGCTCGGCGGGCACGTCGCGCAGCTGGATCCGGCCCTGCGGCCGGGTCTCGTCGAGGGTGGTCTGCCGGGACCGTACGAGGCCGGGCGCGTCCTCCCGTACGAGGAACAGCAGGGTCCGACCACGGGCGAACCCGCCGGTGTGCGCCGCGACCAGGAGCAGGCCCGCGCTGTGGCCGTCCAGGACCTGGGCGACCTCCCCGTAGAGCCGCCACCCGCCGGGGGCGCCGGCGGTGTCGGCACGGGCCTGCACCCCGCCGGCCCGGCCACCACCGGCCCACTCGCCGGGGGCGTTGTCGCCGGTCAGCGCGAGGGCGGTGGCCAGCGCGGGGCCCGGTACCGCGAGTGCGGCGCTCAGCTCGCCGGAGGCCAGCGCGGGCAGTAACGCGGAGCGCTGGGCGGCGGTGCCGAGGGCGGTGAGCAGGGGTGCGGCCAGCACGGCGGTCGCCAGCAGCGGGGACGGCAGCAGCGCCCGGCCGGTCTCCTCGCAGGCGAGCGCCAGGTCGGCGGGCGTGCACCCGACGCCCCCGTACTCCTCGGCGACGGCGATGCCCGGCAGACCGAGCTGCCGGGCGAGCTGCTGCCACAGCTCGCGGTCGTGTCCGGCGGCGGTGCGGGCGGCGGCCTTGACCTCGTCCGGACCGCAGCGTTTGCCCAGGATCTCGCGCAGGGTGCGGCGCATCTCGTCCTGCTCCGCGGTGAAGGCGGCGTCCATCGTCGGGCTCCTCCCCGTATCTGACGGGCCGTCATGTTAGGGCGACGACGCCGAGATGCACAGGGGCGGGTGACGCGGGGTTCAGGAGGGGGCGGGGTGGGGTGGGCGTGGGGGCGGGGACGGAGGGCGGGGACGGGGGGCGGGGACCCGGGGGGCGGGGACCCGGGGGGCGCTCGGCCGCGCGGGTCAGCCGCGGCCCCGCCGCCGGACCGCCTCGGCGCCGGCGAGGAGAACACAGCCGACGAAGGTCATGAGCGCGTAGCCGAGGACCTCGTGACCGGCGGGAATGAGGTGGCGCGTGAAGCCCAGGAAGCGGATGAAACCGAACCACTCGTGCAGCAGACCCGAGGCGCCCGCCACGAGGAGCGCACCGCCGGGAACACCCAGCACCCCGGACCAGCCGCCCGAAGAGGCCGAGGAGGCCGGGGAAGGTGAGGAAGTCATGCGCCAACCGTAGGCACCCCGGGCACCACCCGCGTCAGCCGTAGGTCGCGGGCGGGCGCGACGAAAGAGAACAGACGGGGTGGGGCGGGGCGCGCGACGGCGTCTAGCGTCTGACGTACCGTCAGATATACCGTCACCTCATGCCTGGACCGTCTGGATCACCCCGACTCCACTCCTCCCCCACGCCCCGCCGCCGGGTCGCGGTCGTCGGCGTCGCCCTCTCCGACTGCGGCCGTGTCGACGGCCCGACCCCGTACGCCCTCCACGCCCAGGCCGCCCGCAGGGCGCTGGCCGACTCCGGCCTGGACCGCTCCGTCATCGACGGCTTCGCCTCCGCCGGCCTCGGCACCCTCGCCCCGGTCGAGGTCGCCGAGTACCTCGGTCTGCGCCCCACCTGGGTCGACTCCACCTCCGTCGGCGGCTCCACCTGGGAGGTCATGGCCGCCCACGCGGCGGACGCCATCGCCGCCGGACACGCCAACGCCGTGCTCCTCGTGTACGGATCCACCGCCCGCGCCGACATCAAGGCCCGCCGCCGCACCGCGAACCTCTCCTTCGGGGCCCGCGGCCCCCTCCAGTTCGAGGTCCCGTACGGGCACACGCTGATCTCCAAGTACGCGATGGCCGCCCGGCGCCACATGCACGAGTACGGGACCACCCTGGAACAGCTCGCCTCCGTCGCCGTCCAGGCCCGCGCGAACGCCGCGACCAACCCCGACGCGATGTTCCGCACCCCGCTGACCGTGGACGACGTCCTGTCGTCCGAGATGATCGCGGACCCCTTCACGAAGCTGAACTGCTGCATCCGCTCGGACGGCGGCTGCGCCGTGCTCCTGGCCGCCGAGGACTACGTACCGGACACCGCGAAGGCCCCCGTCTGGGTGCTGGGCGCCGGCACCTCCGTCTCGCACACGACCATGTCCGAGTGGGAGGACTTCACCGTCTCCCCGGCAGCCGTCTCGGGCCGTCTCGCCTTCGAACGCGCGGGCCTCACCCCGGCCGACGTGGACCTCGCCGAGATCTACGACGCCTTCACCTACATGACCCTGGTGACCTTGGAGGACCTCGGCTTCTGCGCCAAGGGCGAAGGCGGAGCCTTCGTCGAGAAGGGCCGCCTGCTCCGGGAGGGCGACCTCCCGGTCAACACGGACGGCGGCGGCCTGTCGGCCTGCCACCCGGGCATGCGCGGCCTGTTCCTTCTGGTCGAAGCGGTACGCCAACTGCGAGGCGAATCCGGCCCCGGCCAAGTCCGCAGACGGGACGGCCACCTCCCGGAGGTAGCCCTCGCCTCGGGCACAGGAGGCTGGTTCTGCTCCTCGGGAACGGTGATCCTGGGGCGGGGGTGAGGGGGGCGGGATCTCGTTGATCCGGATCAGGGTGGGTTTGGTGGTTTCCCGCCGGTCTCATCGTCTCCCCGTGCCGTACCGGTCCCTCAAGGGCGCTCCCTTCGGTCGCGTCGCTTCGCGATGGCCTTCGGCCACCCTTGACCGACCGGCACGTCCCGGAAAGCCGAAGACCGACGGGAACCCCCCAAAAGAACGGTCACGGGTCAGAGGAGCAGGAGCGGGTCCCTCAGTGACGAGACGAGGGACCGTACGTCGGCCGGCAGGGCATGCGGGCACGTCACAGCCCCTCTCCACACCCGACAGACGACCAAGGGCCCCTACCCGCCCGTCAGGACGACGACATCAACCTGGAGTGCAGGGAGGCGGGGACACGCGCCGGTTCGCCGTGTCCCCTCGCCCGGTCAAGCGTCCGACGACCGTCCGTGGCCGGACATAAGCCGCCCCTACCGTCCGTGGTGGCCCACGGCGTGCGCCTGCCACTCGACGACACAAACCAGGCGCCCGTCTGGCGATCTGGCGGTCGGACCACGGACGGTGGTCAGTCGCCGAGACGGCATCGGCCACGCACCGGGCTGGTGCGGCCTATGTCCAGCCACGGCCGGTGGTCAGTCGCTGAGCCGAGCGAAGTTCGTAGCGATCCGACGCGCTTTCCCGCCCACCCGCAATCCCGGTTGATGTCGTCGTCCTGACGGGCAGGTAGTGGCCCTTGGCCGCGCCCGTGGCCCGGCCGCAGGCCCTCCGGCGTCCCCGTATGCCCTGTCGGCCGACGCCCGGCCCCTCGCCTCATCGCCGGCTGACCCGCTCCTCTCGTCTCTGCCCCGTGACCGTTCTTTTGGGGGGTTCCCGTCGGTCTTCGGATTTTCGTGGCGGGTCGGTCGGTCAAGGGTGGCCGAAGGCCATCGCGAAGCGACGCGACCGAAGGGAGCGCCCTTGAGGGACCGGCCCGCCACGAAGAGACGATGAGACCGGCGGGAAACCACCAAACCCTCCCCGATCCGGATCACGGGCACCCCGCCGCACCCCGACCCCGCCCGGCAGCACCGGCGCAGCCCCTAGCCTGGGGGCCATGACCAGCGACTTCCACGAGACCCTGCACTCCCTGCGGGTGTGGGACACCCCGCTTCCCCGCTTCGACGCCGAGGCCGCGCCGGACGAGCCCCTGCCCCTGTTCCGGGACTGGTTCGTCGGGGCCGCGCGGGCGGGGCAGCCCGAGCCGCACACGATGAGCCTGGCCACGGTGGACGCCGACGGGCGGCCCGACGTACGGACGCTGATGCTGCACGAGGCGGACGACCGGGGCTGGCACTTCGCGTCGCACGTCACCAGTGCCAAGGGGGTTCAGCTGGCCGCCCACCCGGAGGCCGCCCTCGGCTTCTACTGGCCGCTGGTGGGCCGGCAGGTCCGCGTCCGGGGGCGGGTCACGGCGTGCGGGCCCGAGGAGAGCCGGGCGGACCTGGCGGTCCGCTCGCGCGGGGCGCTGGCCGCCGCGCTCACCGGGCGGCAGAGCGAAGTACTCGACTCGACGGCCGAGTTGGCGCGGGTCTCGGCGGAGGCCTGGGAGCGGGCCGGTACGGATCCGGACGCGCCCGCGCCGACCTGGACCCGGTACGTCCTGGCCCCGGCGGAGGTGGAGTTCTTCCAGGGCGACGCCGC
This sequence comes from Streptomyces sp. NPDC001568, assembly GCF_042893755.1. Taxonomy (NCBI): domain Bacteria; kingdom Bacillati; phylum Actinomycetota; class Actinomycetes; order Kitasatosporales; family Streptomycetaceae; genus Streptomyces; species Streptomyces sp. NPDC001568. Next base: position 118,267 of record NZ_JBIAVF010000008.1, read on the forward strand.
CCGCCGTCACACCCGCCTGCGCTACCGGCGGGCCGCCGACGGTACGGGCTGGGTACGCGAACTGCTCTGGCCCTGACCCCTCCCCCACCCCCACCCCCCGGGCGACGGCGTCCGCGTCCCCGCCTCTAGCCTCGGCGCGTGAGCGCCTCCCCCCGCAACACCCCCGCCCTCGACCCCGCCGACCTGGACCGCCGCACCCGGCTGCATGCCGGCTGCGTGCCGCCCGACCTGGTCGAGTACCTCCTGGACCACGGGCACGCCGACACGGTGCGGGAGTTGGCGCTGGACGGTGAGTGGTTCTGTGCCCGGGCCCTGGCCCGCACCCTCGCCGCCGACGGGCAGCGGGAGGAGGCGCGGGACCTGCTGGCCCCGTACGTCGCGACGGGCTGGTGGACGGCCGTCGCGGAGGCCGCCGGGCTGCTCGGCGCGTGGGGTCGCGTCGAGGAGGCCCTGGACCTGGTTCGCCCCCACGCGGAGGCCGGGGAGCGCTCCGCGCTGAGGGAGTTCGCGCTGCTGCTGGCCCGCGCCGGCCGGGCCGGGGAGGCGTACGAGCTGCTGCGTCCCCACGTGACGGACCCGCTGCTCGCGGGAGCACTGGTGGAGGTGACCGCCGGGCTGGGCCGGGACGACGAGGTGGCGGACCTGCTGGCGGCCCGCCTCGAACCAGGGCTCGCCTGCGGGCGTTGCGGCAGTCCGCGGTGCGGTGCCCGGTACGTCGAGCCGCACGACGCGGTGGCGTTGACGGCGGCGGTCCGGGAGCGGCAGGGCCGGGCCGACGAGGCGGTGGCGTTGTTGCGCGCGCACGGGCCGGGGGCGGGGACGGTCAACGGCCGGGATCCGCTGGCCGGGCTGCTGGCCCGGCTGGGTCGGACGGCGGAGCTGCGGGCGTACGCGGCGCAGGACCCCGGCGGGAACGCGGAGCGGTTGCTCGCGGAGTTGCTGGAGGAGCGCGGGGACGTGGCGGGTGCGGTCGGGGTGTACCTGGCGTCGGCGGCCGGTTCCTCGTACGCGGCGATCCGGCTGGCGGAGCTGCTCGCCCGGCACGGGCGGGGCGACGAGGCGATCGACGTGCTGGCGGCGCTGCCCGCCGCGCGGGGCGGGCACGAGGACTGGGTCCTGGACGCGCTGTGCGCGCTGTACGTCGCCCGGGGCCGAGCCGAGGAGGGGCTGGCCCGCTTCGCGGGCATCGTGGATCCGCCCGGCTGCGAGGAGTGGGACCTGCTGCGGATGCGCGCCGCGCTCCTCGCGGCCTGTGGCCGCGTGGACCAGGCGGTGGCGGAGCTCCGCGCGCACCCGGAGGGCGGCAGTACGTACGCGGCGGAGGTGGTGGCCGGACTGCTGGCCGGTGCCGGGCGGCCGGAGGAGGCCGTGGCCGCCCTGGACCCGGGCGCCCCGGACCTCCGCAAGCCCCTCGCGGAGCTGCTCATGGGGTTGGGCCGCGTCGGGGAGGCCGTGGCGGTGCTCCGGCAGCCGCTGCCGACCGCCCAGCACGCGCCCACGGCCTACAGCGACGCCCCGCCCTGGTGACCGGCGCCGTCACCCGCGCCGCCACCGGCACCACCCCCGCCCCCACCCCCGCCCACCGGCTCGAAGACCGGTACCCGTACGTCTTCGGTCGCCTCCCGGAAGGTGACGCGCAGCGGCATCCCGATGCGGAGGTCTTCGTGCGCGCAGGCGACGACCTCGGTCATCATCCGGGGGCCCTCGGCGAGGTCGACGACGGCGGCCACGTACGGGACGCGGGTGCCGAAGGGCGGCAGGTCGTTGCGGTGGATCACGGACCAGGTGTAAAGGGTGGCGCTCCCGCTCGCCTCCCGCCAGGTGACGCGGTCCTCACCGGCCCAGCAGAAGGGGCAGAACTCGCGCGGGTAGTGGTGGTGGCGTCCGCAGTCGGCGCAGTGGCGGAGCAACAGACGGCCGTCGGCGGCGGCGTCCCAGTAGGGCCGGGTGAAGTCGTCCGCCTCGGGCAGGTCGTGACGGACGGCGGCGCGGGCGGCGCCGCCCGCGGAAGCGGTACCGGAGACGGCACCGGAAGCGGTACCGGAGGTGTTCACAGGAAGAGTCCGATCGAGGCGTCGAGGGACCAGGCCTGCCAGCTCATGGCGAACAGTGCGACGAGCGAGATCAGCGCCATCATCGCGTTCTGCCCCTGCTCGGCCCAGTCGTGGATCATCAGCACCAGGTACAGCAGGTTCAGCAGCAGCCCGCCCACGAGCGCCACGGGGGTCAGGAAGCCGAGCACCAGGCCAAGTCCCAGGGCGAGTTCGGCGTAGACGACCACGTACGCCATGAGTCGCGGGCGGGGCTGGACGACCTTCGCGAAGCCGCTCCCGACGAACGCCCAGCGGTGCTTGCCGGCGACGTCGGCGGCCCAGGCGATGCCGGTGCCGCGTTCGAACCAGCCCTTCTTGTCCTTGTGCCGCCAGCTCTCCAGCCACCACAGCCCGAGGCCTATCCGCAGCACGGCGAGCCATTCGGCCCCGCTGAGCCAGATGGTCTGCATCGGCAGCCCTCCACCCCTCACCCACACGATCTGACGGTACGTCAGTTCAGCGGATCGGGGCGAATCCCGCAAGGCCCCGGGAGCCGGTCACGTCCCCGAGCCCCCGAAAAGCCGCCCGTACCCGGTGACACCCTCGGCGGAAGCGCCCGCCGCGCGCAGGGCGGCCCACAACAGGACCTGGTTGGCGGTCAGGACCGGCCGGCCGAGGGTGGCCTCCAGGGCCTCGATCACCCCGACGGAACGGAATCCGTTGCCGCCGATCACGACCGCGTCGGCCGCGTCGGGCAGCCGCGTGGCCACCCAGTCGTGCAGGGACTTCGGCCGGACCACGCGCTGCTCGCCGGGGAGCCCGCACGGGGCGGCGTACGGGACCTCGAACCCGGCCTCCTCGTAGTAGCCGCGCCCCAGGTCGTTCAGGGTGGCGTCGAACCACGGCGGGTCGACGAGGCCGATCCGTTCGGCCCCCAGGACGCGCAGCGCCTCGACGACGGCGGCGCAGGTGGCGACGACCGGCAGCCCGTGGGCCCGCTCCCCGAGCCGGGCCAGCATGTGCGCCTCGCCGCGCGCCCCGATGACGTACGCGGAGCTGGTGAAGGCGTAGGCGATCACGGCGACGGGCGCGGCGGCGAGGAGTTCGGCGGCGGCGTCCACGTGCGGGGGTTCGGCGAAGGCCCGGACGGGGCCGAGCGGGATGGCGGAGCCCGTCACCCCGCCCCCGCCCATGGCGGCGAACGGCACCCGTGCGGCGTGCAGGCCCACCTCGGGCGGGGCCATGGCGCGCAGCTCCGATTCGGGGCCGACGTCGGCGTGGGGGGTGAGGATTCCGAGGCGGACGCGAACGTCCCACCCGTCGGGCTGCCACATCAGGTACTCACCTGCTCCTCTCCGGGACGGGGTCACCACGGGGCCACCACGGCGCACCGCAAGCCTCCGCAGGACCGCACGGGACCCCACGGGATCGCACGGGACCCCACTGTGACAGCGGGTCGCCCGCCCGGCGCGGGGCAACGCCGACCGGTCGGGCACGGTGGAGCCATGCGACACCGGGTGGCCGAACCCGTAGGCGAAGCTCCGGCCCCGGCCTCCCCCTCGAACTGCTGACGGGCCGGCAGGCCCTTGTCGCCGCTCCGCACCCTGCCGGCCGACCCGGATCCGATCACCGCGGCGTGGTACGCGGACGCGGACGATCGCCGGGCGGATCCGCGCGTGGGCCCGGGCCTGCTGGGTGGGCCGGGAACCTCACCTCGAACACCCGGCTCCCCGCCGGGGACGTGGACGTGCCGGCCGAGCTCGTCGAGCCCGTACCGCGCCACCGACAGCGCCCGCCCCCTCCACACGTTCACGACCTACGGGACAAACCATCCGGCCGTGATCGTTCCGCAATCGATTCACTCCTTGTCCGAGACCCATCAACTCTGAGTGTCGATACGATCACCCGTCATGCCCGAGCAGCCCGACATGAACACCCAGCCCCGCCCCGTGTACGTGATCGGCGCCGGTCCCGGCGGCCTCGCCGTCGCCGCCGCGCTCCGCGCGCGCGGCGTGCGCGCCGTCGTCGTGGAGAAGTCCGACGCGGTCGGGGCCTCCTGGCGGGGCCACTACGAGCGGCTGCGCCTGCACACCACCCGGCGCCTGTCCGCCCTGCCCGGGCTGGCGGTGCCGCGTCGGTTCGGGCGGTGGGTCGCGCGGGCGGACGTGGTGCGGTACCTGGAGAAGTACGCCGAGTTCCACGAACTGGAACTGGTCACCGGGGTCGAGGTGAACCGGATCGAGCGGGCCGCCGACGGGGACGGCTGGACCCTCCACGCGAGCGGCGGGCGGCTGCTGGCGGCCCGGGCGGTCGTCGTGGCGACCGGCTTCAACCACACCCCGGCGCTGCCCGACTGGCCGGGCGTCGACTCGTACACCGGGGAGCTGCTGCACGCCGCCGCGTACCGCGAGCCGAAGCCGTACGCGGGCCGGGACGTACTGGTCGTCGGCATCGGGAACACGGGCGCCGAGATAGCCGTGGACCTGGCCGACGGCGGGGCGTCCCGGGTGCGGCTCGCGGTGCGGACCGCACCGCACATCCTGCGGCGCTCCACGGCGGGCTGGCCGGCCCAGCGCACGGGGATCCTCGTACGCAGGCTGCCCGTACGGCTCGTGGACCGGCTCGGGGCGCTCGTCACGCGGCTCTCCGTGCCGGACCTGTCGGCGTACGGGCTGCCGCGTCCCACCACCGGCCTGTACAGCAGGGTCCGGGAGGGGGCGATCCCGGTGCAGGACGTCGGCCTGATCGACGCGGTGCGCGGCGGTCGGGTCGAGCCGGTGGCGGCGGTCGCCTCCTTCGACGGCGCCGAGGTGGTGCTGGCCGACGGTTCGCGGATCACCCCGGACGCGGTGGTCGCGGCGACGGGCTACCGGCGGGCCCTGGAGGACCTGGTCGGGCACCTCGACGTCCTCGACGGGCGCGGGCGGCCACTCGTACGCGGCGGGCGCAGCCCGCAGAGCGCCCCCGGCCTGTACTTCACCGGCTACACGAACCCGATCAGCGGCATGCTGCGCGAACTGGCCCTGGACGCCGAGAAGATCGCGAAGGCACTGACCCGCCGCAAGCGCCGGTAGGCCGAAACCGCTCTGGACCGTCCTCGAACGGATCTGCCACCGTTCAGGCACACACCACCTCCACCACCTTTCCTGCGCATCCCTGTTCCTGACGGCGCGTCAGTTCAGTAATCTGACTACGCGTCAGCTATGGATTTCTTCGAAGTTCATCGAGGTTCATCGAGCAGGAGCGGGCGGAACGATGCTTGGATCTACTCACGGCACCCTCACCACCGACTTCCGCGCACGAGTCGAGGCCTGCGGGGAGACCCCCAGGACGGCCGTCCACTCCACGGCCGCGCCCTCCTCCGAGGACGCGATCGCCCTGGACGTCAGCGGACGGCCCCTGCACTCCGATGTGCCCGACCTGGACCGGTTCTTCCGGCCCGAGTCCGTGGCCGTCATCGGCGCCTCCGATGCCGACGGCAGACCCAACACCGGCATCACCCGCCAACTGCTCGCCTGGGCGGAGCGCGTCGGAGCCCGGGTGTACCCCGTGCACCCGACCCGTACGAGCGTGTTCGGCCTGCCCTGCCTTTCCGCCGTCGCCGACCTGCCCGAACAGGTCGACCTGGCCGTGATCCTCGTCGCCGACCCGCTGCCCGTCGTCGAGGAACTGGCCGAGGCCAAGGTCAGGTTCGCCGTCGCCTTCGCCTCCGGCTTCGCGGAGACCGGCGAGGCCGGCGCCGCCGCCCAGGCGCGGCTCGCCGCCGCCGTACGGCGCTCCGGGCTGCGCCTCCTCGGCCCGAACACCAACCTCAACGCCTTCGAGGAGTTCCGCCAGGACCTCGACGGGCCGGCGATCGCCCTCATCACCCAGTCCGGGCACCAGGGCCGGCCCGTCTACACCCTCCAGGAGCTCGGCATCCGGCTCTCCCACTGGGCTCCCACCGGCAACGAGGCCGACCTGGAGACCGCCGACTTCATCTCCTACCTCGCCGAACAGCCCGAGGTCGGGGCCATCGCCTGCTACGTGGAGGGCCTCAAGGACGGCCGTTCCTTCCTCCTCGCCGCCGACCGGGCCGCCCGCAACGGGGTCCCCGTCGTCGCCGTCAAGGTCGGCCGCACCGAGACCGGCGCCCGGATGGCCGCCTCGCACACCGGCAAGCTGACCGGCGCCGACACCGTCGTGGACGCCGCCATGCGGCAGTTCGGGGTCATCCGCGTCGACGGACTCGACGAACTCCAGGACACCGCCGCCCTCCTCGCCCGGGCCCGCAAACCCCGGGCCGACGGCGTCGTCGTCTACTCCATCTCCGGCGGCACCGGCGCCCACTTCTCCGACCTGGCCACCGAAGCGGGCCTCACCCTCCCCACCCTCTCCGAGGCCAAACAGGCCGAACTCCACCAGTGGATCCCGCCGTACCTCGGCGTCTCCAACCCCGTCGACAACGGCGGCCACCCCGTCGGCGACTGGCGCGGCCGCAAGATCATCGACGCGATCCTGGCGGACCCGTCCGTCGGCGTCCTGATCTGTCCCATCACCGGCCCCTTCCCCCCGATGAGCGACAAGCTCGCGCAGGACCTGGTGGACGCCGCCGAACGGACCGACAAGCTCATCTGCGTGATCTGGGGCTCCCCGGTCGGCACCGAGGAGGCCTACCGCACCACCCTCCTCGGCTCCTCCCGCGTGGCCACCTTCCGCACCTTCGGCAACTGCATCACCGCCGTCCGCGCCTACCTCGGCCACCACCGCTTCACCGCGTCCTACCGCTCCCCCTTCGACGAGGCACCCCGCACGCCCTCCCCCTCGTACCGCAAGGCCCAGGCCCTGATGCGGCCCGGCCAGCAGCTCAGCGAACACTCCGCCAAGCAGCTCCTGCGCGCGTACGGCATCCGCGTACCGCGCGAGCAACTGGTCACGAGCGCCGCGGCGGCCGTCCGGGCCGCCGGCCTCGTCGGCTACCCGGTCGTCATGAAGGCCTCCGGCCCCCAGCTCGCCCACAAGACCGAACTCGGCCTGGTCAAGGTCGCCCTCACCTCGGCGAGCCAGATCCGCGACGCCTATCGCGAACTCACCGACATAGCCCGCTACGAGAACATTCCCCTGGACGGCATCCTCGTCTGCCAGATGGTCGAACGCGGCGTCGAGATGGTCGTCGGCGTCACCCAGGACGACCTCTTCGGCCCGACCGTCACCGTCGGACTCGGCGGGGTCCTGGTCGAGGTCCTGCGGGACGCGGCGGTCCGCGTGCCGCCGTTCGGCGAGGACCAGGCCCGCACGATGCTCACCGAACTGCGCGGCCATCCCCTGCTGGAGGGCGTACGCGGCGCACCGCCGGCCGATGTCGACGCGCTCGTGGAAGTCATCCTCCGCGTCCAGCGGATGGCCCTCGAACTCGGCGACGAACTCTCCGAACTGGACATCAACCCCCTGATGGTCCTCCCCCGAGGCCAAGGCGCGGTGGCCCTGGACGCCCTGGCCATCTGCCGCTGACCTGGCCGGTCGTTCACGGGACCACTGCCCGACGCAACCGGACGCCCGGCGTGGACCCGTTCCCGTGGCTCCGCCCCGGACCCCGCGCCTCACACGCCGGCGAGGCTGAATTCAGCCGAGCCCCCGCCCGACCGAGGCCAAACGCCGGCGCGGCTGGACTCGGCGGGTCCGAGCCCGACCGAGGCCAAACGCCGGCGCGGCTGGACTCGGCGGGTCCGAGCCCGGGTCGGTGGTCGGGGGCGGCGAGCTGAATTCCAGCGGGCGCGCCCCGGTCGGGGTCGGGGGTGGGGTGGGGGGTTGGCCGGGGCTGAAACGTGATGTGTTGGCGCGCGATGCCCTTCGCAAACCAAACCCGGATCAGGCGCCATAAATCATGCCCGCCCCGGCCAACCCCCCGCCCCGCCCCCGGCCCCGACCCACCCGCAGCCACCACCCCCGCCGCCCCCGACCACCCACCCGACCCACCACACCGCACCGCACCAACCCCGGCCCGGACCCCGGCCCCAGCCCCCACCCCACCCCCCTCCACAGGAGGCACCGATGACCGTCACCCCCTCGGACGAGATCCGGCACAGGATCGAGAACAGCGTCTCCTGGATCACCCTCAACCGCCCCGAAGCCATGAACGCCCTCACCTGGGACCAGCGCGAACGCGTCATCACCCTGCTCGCCGACGCCTCCGCCGACCCCGCGGTCCGGGCGGTCGTCGTCACCGCCACCGGCAAGGGCTTCTGCGCCGGCGCCGACCTCCGCAGCAACAGCCGAACCGCCGGAGGCGACCGGATCGCCGGCGACGTCTCCCGCATGATCCGCCTCGGCGCCCAACGCCTCATCACCGCAGTCCTGGACTGCGAGAAACCCGTCATCGCCGCGGTCAACGGCACGGCCGCCGGCATCGGCGCCCACCTCGCCCTCGCCTGCGACCTCGTCATCGCCGCCGAACAGGCCCGCTTCATCGAGGTGTTCGTCCGCCGTGGCCTCGTCCCCGACGGCGGCGGCGCCTACCTCCTGCCCCGCCTCCTCGGCCCGCAGAAGGCGAAGGAGCTCCTCTTCTTCGGCGACGCCGTCACCGCCGAGGACGCAGCCCGCCTCGGCCTGGTCAACAAGGTGGTGCCGGCCGACGAACTCCAGGAGACGGCCCGCGCCTGGGCGGAGCGCCTCGCCCAGGGCCCCACCCGCGCCCTCGCCCTCACGAAGCAGCTGGTCAACGCCTCCCTGGACAGTGACCGGGCGACCGCACTCGCCGCCGAGGCCACCGCCCAGGAACTCAACATGACCACCGCCGACGCGAACGAGGGCGTGGCGAGCTTCGTGGAGCGCCGCACCCCCAAGTACCTGGGCCGCTGACCGGCGAAAGGATGGCGCCACCGGGCCCCTCAGCACCACCCGAGACCGCCACCCCCCGAGCCACTCGACCCACCCGGGCCACTCGGGGCCTCCGGCCCACCGGCCCACCCGACCCCCCGGCGGCAACCCCCCGTCATCCCCGCGGATCGGGCTTCAGCAGCGCGAACTCCGCCCCCGCCGGGTCGGCGACCCAGCCGATCCGACCGACCCCGGCGATGTCCTCGGCCGGCATGAGCACCGCCCCGCCCGCTCCCACGGCCGCCGCGGCAACCGCGTCGACGTCCGGGACGTTGAAGTACGGCACCCAGCGCGGGATCCGCCCGCCCTCGTCACCCAGCGGAGCGACCCCGCCGAAGGAGCCGTCCTGCTGCTCCCCGTCGGCGATGGACAGCACCCGGTACGTCATTCCGGGCATCGCCATCTCGGAGTGCCGCCACCCGAACACCCCGGCGTAGAAGCCGAGGGCCGCGACCGGGTCCGGTACGTGCAGCTCCGCCCACACCAGGCTCTTCTCGGCGGAGGTGAGCTCGAGCCCGCCCGTCCTCCCGGGCTGCCAGCACGCGAACTCCGCGCCCTGCGGGTCGGTGAAGTGGGCGAGCCATCCCTCGCCCATGACGTCGCCGGGTTCCATCCGCACCACCCCGCCACCCGCCCGCACGGCCTCGGCGGTGGCCCGGATGTCGGAGGTCATGAAGTGGACCATCCACGCGGACCTCGCCCCCTCCTCGGTGAGCGGGCCCAGCGCGGCGACGGTCTTCCCGTCCACCTGGAAGAAGCCGTACCCGCCCGCCTCCGGCCCGGCGGAGGCGAAGTCCCACCCGAGCACCGCCCCGTAGAACGCGGCGGCCGCCGCGGTGTCGGGGCTGCCGAGGTCGAGCCAGTTGGGCGAGCCGGTACGGAAGTCGGTGCCGAGCATGGGTTCCTCCCTGAGGACGGACGTACGGCGCTACACGGTCCCGGGCCACGATGCCCCCGCCCGCCGGAGCGATCCCGCACGAGCTGCTCCGCACGCCCCCGGTTCACCCGGACGCCCGAGCCCCGCCCCCGCGCCCCACCGCGTCCCCGACCCCGTCCCCGACCCCGTCCCGCCGGAGAACCTTCAGCAGGCCGTCGTCCGTGCCCCCGAACCACGTGAACAGTTCGGGCCGCTCCGTCGTGCCCGCGATCCGCCAGTCGAGGACGGACCCCGCGCAGGACCGCATGTCGAGCCAGACCCCGTCCCGGTGGGCCGGCGCGGCCGGCGCCCAGGCGTTCGCCGCGGCCTCCGGGTCGAAGCTCCACGTCCCGGCGCCCGAGCAGCGCGCCACCCCTCCGTCGCGATCCATCACGGGCAGCGCTTCGGCGCTCATCGTCCCGTCCCGGTGGAGCGTCAGGCGGGCGCCCGCGTCCCCGGTCCACGTCCCGGCGTACTCCGATGCCGCGAGGCGGGGCGGACGGTATTCCGGCAGCAGCCCGGCGGTGTCGGCGGCGTACCCGCCGCCGAGCAGCAGCAGGCCCGCACCCGTCACGCCCGCGACCCGGCCGACCACGGCCCCCGGGCGGACGTCGCGCCGGCGGGCGTACCGGGCGGCGGCGACGGGGAGCAGCCCGGTGGCCGCGACCCACGCCCAGGTCGGTCCGAAGGGCAGGTCGTGGCGCCACGAGCCGGCGGCCGCCCACAGCGCCGCGAGACCGGCGGTCAGCAGGACGGCCCAGGCGTCGCCGGGTACCCGGCCGAGCCGGCCCAGGGCGTGCGCGGGACCCGCCACGGGCAGGACGAACAGGGCCGCGTGCAGGAGTCCGAGCACGGGCAGCAGTACGGGGGCGATGACGACGAGCCACATCAGGACCGCGGCCCCGAACGCCCCCTCGCCCTGTCCCTGGTCGTACGGGTCCGACAGGCCCGCCAGCACGAAGGCCCCGACGAACAGCAGCAGGAGCTGGCCCGCCGACGTCGCGGCCGCCGCGGGGAGCTCCCTGCCCCGGACCGTCGACGGTCGGACCGTTCCGTCGTGTCCCATGCCCCTGCCCCCACAACTTTTTTGAACAAGTTCAATCGCGTGATGCCCGCACCCTACCCCCCCCTCCGCACCACGCCCCACCGGACCCCTCCCCCGCACCGCGGCGACCCCGGCACCGCGCCCGCACGACCCTTCCCATCTGACGGACCGTCAGGTTCAATCGAGGATGTGATGGGACACGCAGGGATGGCGGCCACCGTCGTCCGATACCTCAGGTCAGCCGGCGCCCCCGCATCCGCGGCTCCGGAGTCCGTCGACGCGCTGCCCCGGCCCGCCCTGCGGGCCGTCGGCCGGGACGAGCGCGCGCCCGTGGGTCCCGCCGAGTTCCGGGCCGTACTGGGCCGGTTCGCCAGCGGCGTCACGGTCATCACCGCGCCGCCCGGCGAGGGCGAGGACGGCCCGGCGGGCTTCGCCTGCCAGTCCTTCGCCTCGCTCTCCCTCGACCCGCCCCTGGTCACCTTCATGGTGGCCCGCACGTCCACCACCTGGCCGCGGATCGCCCGCGCCGGGGTGTTCTGCGTCAACATCCTGGGCGCCGAACAGGGCGCGCTGTGCCGGGGGTTCGCCGTCAGCGGCGCCGACAAGTTCGCCGGGGTCGGACACCGGCCTGCGCCCGTCACCGGCTCGCCGCAGCTCGACGACGTGCCCGCCTGGATCGACTGCCGGATCCAGGCCGTCCACACGGGCGGGGACCACCTCATCGTCGTCGGCCGCGTCGCGGCCATGGGCGCCGAGGGCGAGGGCGACCCGCTCCTCTTCCACCAGGGCCGCTTCGGCCGCTTCACCCCCTGACGGACGACCCCGCCGAACCCCGCGCGCCTGACGCGCCTGACGCGCGAAAGCGCCGAGCCCCGGCCCCGCGTCCCCACCGGGGCGCGGGGCCGGGCCGGGCCCGCGCTCAGAAGGTGAGCACCCCCCGCGCCACCCGCCCGTGGTGGGCGTCGTCGGCCGCCTTGGCGAAGTCCTCGATCGGGTAGACCTCCGTCACCAGCTCGTCGAGCAGCAGTCGGCCCTGCCGGTACAGCTCGGCGTACAGCGCGATGTCGCGCTGGGGGCGGGAGGAGCCGTACCGACAGCCCATGATCGTCTTGTCGAGGTACATGGACGAGACGAGGAACGACGCCTCCTCCTTGAACCCCGGCACCCCGAGCAGGATCGCCTGCCCGTGCCGGTCCAGGAGGTCGACGGCCTGCCGGATCAGCTTGACGTTGCCCACGCACTCGAAGGCGTGGTCCGCGCCCGTCGGCAGGATCTCGCGGACGGCGGCCGAGGAGTCCCGGGCGGCCGACGCGTCGATGAAGTGGGTGGCCCCGAACTGCCGGGCCACCGCCTCCTTCGCCGGGTTCGCGTCGACGGCGACGATCGTCGTCGCCCCGGCTATCCGGGCGCCCTGGAGGACGTTCAGCCCGATCCCGCCGGTGCCGATGACGAGGACGCTCTCGCCCCGGTCGACCTTCGCCCGGTTCAGCACCGCCCCGACGCCCGTGAGCACCCCGCAACCGATGAGCGCCGCCGAGGTCAGCGGCACGTCCCGGGGGATCTTCACGGCCTGTACGGCCTTGACGATCGTCCGCTCCGCGAACGCCGAGTTGGAGGCGAACTGGAACAGCGGCTTCCCGCCCCGGCTGAAGGGCTGACCGGGCATCCCGATCGCCTTGCGGCACATCGTCGGGCGCCCCCGGTCGCAGTCCGCGCACGCCCCGCAGTTCGCGAGCGTGGACAGCGAGACGTGGTCGCCCGGCGCCACGTGCGCGACGCCCGCGCCGACCGCCTCGACCATCCCGGCGCCCTCGTGCCCGAGCACCACCGGCGGCGGGAACGGGATCGTCCCGTCGATCACCGACAGGTCGCTGTGACACAGCCCGGCCGCCTTGACGGCGACGAGCACCTCCCCCGGGCCCGGGTCGCGGATCTCCAGATCGTCGACCACCTGGGCCTGCTTGCCGTCGAACACGACGCCTCTCACCTGGGCTCCTTAGGCAGGCCGAGCACCCGCTCGGCGATGATGTTCCGCTGGATCTCGTCCGAGCCGCCGTAGATCGTGTCGGCCCGGGTGAAAAGGAAGAGCCGCTGCCCCTCGTCGAGTCCCCGCTCGTACGGGACTCCGGGCGCCCAGGGTCCCGGCCCGGCCGTCGCCGCCGCCCCCCGGACCTCGACCGCCAGCTCGCCGAGCCGCCGGTGCCAGCCGGCCCACAGCAGCTTGGCCACGCTCGGCGCCCCCGGATCACCGGCGGAGCCGAGGGTGCGCAGCGCGTTCCAGCGCATGGTGCGCAGCTCGGCCCACTGCCGTACGAGGCGTTCGCGCAGGGCCGGGTCCGGGGCGCCGGCGGCGAGGTGATCGGCCAGGACGCGCTCCAGTTCGGCGGCGAAGCCGATCTGCTGGACGAGGGTGGAGACGCCCCGTTCCAGGGCGAGCAGGCCCATGGCGACGGTCCAGCCGTTGCCCTCCCCGCCGACGGTTTCGGCGGCGACCGCCCCGTCGAAGAAGACCTCGTTGAACTCGGCGGTGCCGGACATCTGCCGGATGGGTCGGACCTCGATCCGGCCCGGCTGGTCCATGGGCACCAGCAGGAACGACAGGCCCCGGTGCCGGCGCGAGCCGGCCTCGGTGCGGGCGAGGACGAAGCACCAGTCGGCGTCCTGGGCGAGGGAGGTCCAGATCTTCTGCCCGGTGACGCGCGGCAGCCCGTCCGCGGGGTCGCGTACGGCGACGGTACGGACGCCCGCCAGGTCCGATCCGGCGTCCGGTTCGCTGTAGCCCTGGCACCACAGCTCCTCGCCGCGGGCGATGCCGGGCAGGAACCGGGCCTGCTGCTCGGGGGTGCCGTAGGCGATCAGGGTCGGCGCGAGGAGGTTCTCCCCGATGTGGCCGACCCGGCCGGGTGCGCGCAGCGCCGCGTACTCCTCCGCCCAGACGACCTGCCCGGTGAGGGAGAGCCGCTGTTGCCCGTACGCGCCGGCGGGAACGTCCCAGCCCTGGCCGATCCAGCCGCCGCGGCCCAACTCCCGCTCCCAGTCGCGCCGCTGCCGAGTCCCCTCGTGCTCGCTGCCCGGCCCGCCGAGGCCGCGCAGGTCCGCGTACGGTCCGGCGAGGCGGGCGGTGAGCCAGGTCCGGGCGCGGTCGCGCAGCTCCTCGTCCCCGGCTCCGAGGCTGAAGTCCATGCGGTCTCCCTGTCAGGCGTCGGCGGGACGGCGATCAGTCGTGCAGCGGCCGGGGGGCGGCCCCGCGGCCCCCGGGCCGGGCCGGCGCGGCCCTTCGCGTCCCGGCCCGACCGGCGCCCGCCGCCCGCCCCTTGCCGGGCCACGGGTCACGCATTGGGCCGGTCCTTGGCGGCGGCGGCCCGGGCCATCGCCTCCAGCTGCGCGAGCATCGGCATCGGGTCGGTGCCGACGGTCCCGGGCAGGAAGTCGGCGATCTTCTCCGGGGTCCAGGAGCCTTCGGCGTACCCGGCGCGCAGTTCGCGCGGCTGGGCCCAGACGGCGATCTTCGGGCCGGCGATCGTGTACACCTGCCCGGTGATGTTCTCGGCGCGGGCCCGGTCGCTGAGCAGGTAGGTGACGAGGGCGGCGACGTCCTCGGGCTCGCCGATCTCCTTGAGCTCCATGGGGACGTTGGCGGACATCCGGGTGCGGGCGACGGGGGCGACGGCGTTGGCGGTGACCCCGTACTTGTTGAGGCCGAGGGCGGCGCTGCGGACGAGGGAGATGATCCCGCCCTTGGCCGCGCTGTAGTTGGCCTGGGCGACGGAGCCCTGGTGGTTGCCGCTGGTGAAGCCGATGAGCGTGCCGGTGCCCTGCTTGCGCATGACGGCGGAGGCGGCGCGGAAGACGGTGAAGGTGCCCTTGAGGTGGGTGGCGACGACCGGGTCCCATTCCTCCTCGGACATGTTGAAGAGCATGCGTTCGCGCAGGATGCCGGCGACGCAGACGACCCCGTCGATCCGCCCGTATTGGGCGAGCGCCGTGTCGATGATGCGCTGCCCGCCCGCCATGGTGGAGATGTCGTCGGCCACCGCGACGGCCTCCCCGCCCGCGGCGGTGATCTCCTTCACCACCGATGCGGCGACCTCGCTGGTCGGCTCCCCGCCCTCGATGCCGACGCCGTAGTCGTTGACGACGACCCTGGCGCCCTCGGCGGCCGCCGCGAGCGCCACGGCCCGCCCGATGCCCCGGCCCGCGCCGGTGACGGCGACCACCTTGCCTGCCAAGAAGTTCCCCATGCCGGCCCCTTCCCGCGATTTCTGACGGACCGTTAGATTCTAGGGGCAGCCCGACGCACCAGCACAAGACCCGGTCGCCCCCACCTTCACCAGGAGCTGATGAGGCCCATGTCCCTGCCCCCCGAGTTCCACGACATCGCCAAGCGCGTCAACAACTGGGGCCGTTGGGGCGCCGACGACGAGATCGGCACCTTGAACCTGATCACCGACCCGGTCGTCCGCGCCGCCGCCGCCGGCGTCCGCAGGGGCCGCCGGGTCCCGCTCGCCCTCCCGCTGAAGGAGGACGGCGTACAGGTCGGCATGATCCCGGGCCGGATCAACCCGCTGCACACGATGGTGCAGATCAACCAGGAGATCTTCGGGCCCGGGACGGTGGCGTGCAGCGACGACGCCGTGACGATGGGACTCCAGGCGGCCACCCATTGGGACGCGCTGACGCACGTCTCGCACTCGGGGAAGATCTACAACGGCCGCCCGGCCTCCTCCGTCACCGCGCACTCCCGCGCCGCGTTCAGCGGCATCGACAAGGCCCGGCACATCGTCTCGCGGGGCGTCCTGCTGGACGTGGCCCGCGCCAAGGGCGTGGACCGGCTGGAGGGCGGCCACGCGGTGACCCCCGAGGACCTGGCCGAGGCGGAGGAGTTCGGCGGGGTCACGGTCCGCGCCGGCGACATCGTCCTCGTCCGCACCGGCCAGATCCAGGTCTACCTGGCGGGCGACAAGCACGGCTACGGCTTCCCCTCACCCGGCCTGTCCGTCCGCACCCCGCAGTGGTTCCACGCCCGGGACGTGGCGGCCGTCGCCAACGACACCCTGACCTTCGAGATCTTCCCGCCGGAGATCGACAACCTGTGGCTGCCGGTGCACGCCCTGGACCTGGTCGAGATGGGCATGCACCAGGGCCAGAACTGGAACCTGGAGGAGTTGTCCACAGCCTGTGCGGAAGAGGCCCGCTACTCCTTCCTCCTCTCGGCCATGCCGGAACCCTTCGTGGGCGGCACGGGCACCCCGGTGGCCCCGATCGCCCTCTTCTGACCCGACGCCGCGCGCGGTCCGCACCCTTCGCGCCACCACCGCGGCGGCGGGACCGTGGGGACGGCCGGCGGGGCGGGGATCCCGGGCCGAGCAAGGGGCCGGGGGCGGTACCCGCGGGTTCGTGCGGGGAGCGGAGGGGCGACGGGCGGGGCTGCTGGGGCCCGGGGACCCCTGAGGTATGCCCACAACAGCCGCACAGCGGCTGATTTCGCCCTTCTCGCCCCCTGGTGACCTTCGAAAGGATGGTCATGCGTCTCCGGGCCGCCGTCACGAGCGGTGGCTTCCCGGACGCCGAATCAGAGGGGTTCCACCATGTCACCGCGCAAGATCCTGGCGATGATGACCGCGACCGCGGCCCTGATCGCAGGCCCCGTCCTGACCGCCCACGCCTCCGACGCCACCGCCACCACCGACTCGACGTCCGCACGGTCCGCATACGCCGGGCAGGCCCGCGACGCGGGGCTGAGCGCCCCGCAGGCGGCCCGACTCCAGCAGCGGGTCGACGCCGTCCTCGCGAAGGACCCGGCGGCCCGCCAGGTCTCCGCGAACCGGATGACCACCGCCGGCGGCGCCCTGACCCTCGCCGCCCCCGGCCAGGGCGAGGCCCGCGACCTGGCCTCCCCGGACACCGCGCTCGCCTGTGGGCACGGCCACCTGTGCATCACGGACGGCCAGGGCAACAACTACGACTTCTACCGCTGCGGCTACTACGACTTCTGGGGCATCGGCGACGGCACGTTCCACAACAACCAGACCTCGGGCACCCGGGCCCGGTTCTACAACGACAACGGCAGCGAACGCTGGTCGAACGTGGCCAAGTCCACCGGCACCGCCTCCTGGACCCCCGTCTACCACATCCGCCCCTGCTGACCCGCTCCTGACGCCCCCCAGGTGCCCCCGGCCCCCACCCCCCGGGTCGGGGGCACCGCCCGGCCCGCACACAGTGCCCCGATCGCCGATTGGCATCATGGGCCGGGGCGCGGAGAAGGGGGCGGGGCCGGACATGCGTGGTCAGGCGTACGGGTTCGTGACCGCCGCCCGGCCCGCGCCGGCGGACCTGCTGCGGGTCCTCGGCGAAGCCTTCGGGGTGGGCGGGCAGGGGGTGGACGTCGGGCCCGCGCACGAGGCCGGGGACCGGACCCCGGCGGCCCTCGTCACCTGCGGGTACGAGTACTTCGCCCGGGGCGACCCGGCCCGCGCCCTCCACGTGTACGCCGCCCCCGCCCTCACCGCGCCACCGACCCCCGAGGCCCTCGGACGGGCTTTGGCCCTGGGGTTGGGGACGACCGTGCGCCCGGCCGGGGGCCCGCCCCCGATCGGGCGCTTCCCCACCCCCACCGGCGGCGCCACCCCCGCCCGGAGCGGGGAGCCCGAAGCCGGGGAGTTCGGGGAGGGTGGCGGGGGCGGCTGCCGCGTGCCGGCCACCCGGGCGGGGGTGGAGGCGTTCCCGCACGCCCCGGTGCGCGGGCTCCCCGAGGTCGTGCGGCACCTGCCGCTCGCCCCCGCCGGCACCGCCCCGCGGCTGTGGCCGTGGGCGGACCTGATCTGCCGCATGGAGGCCGACTGGCCGCCCGCGCGCTGGTACCGGCTCGACATGTACCGGGACGACCTGACGGCCCGGGACGACCTGGCCGATCTCGAAGGGGACCCCGAACCGGCGGCGCTCGACGCCCGCTTCCGAGCCATGACGGTGGACGACGGCGGCGCGGAGATCGGCACGCCGACCAGGACCGAGCAGGACACCGCCTCCGGCCCGACCACCGCCGCCCGGTACCGGCGGCCCGCCGTGCTGCCGTGGCGGGTGCTGCCGCCCGCCGACCCGGAGGGCGCGCACCGGCTGTGGGAGTGGGTGCGGGCCGGCTTCCCGACCGCGGCCGACCTGACGGACCTCGACCTCGGCGGGGCGGTCCTGTCCGGCGCCGACTTCTCGGGGACCCTGTTCACCGGCACCCGCCTCGCCGGCGCCCGCCTCGTCGGGACGGACTTCCACCGCTGCGACCTCCAGGGAGCCGACCTCACCGGCGCCGACGCCACCGGCCCCTGCTTCGTACGGGCCGTCCTCGACGGCGCCGACCTGCGCGGGGCGGTCCTCGACGGCGCCGACCTCGTGCGCGCGGAGCTCTACGGGGCCGACGCCCGCGGCGCGAGCCTGCGCGGCGCCCGCGTCCTGGGGGCCGCGCTGCTCGACACCGACCTGCGCGGGGCCGACCTCGGCGGGGCGGAGCTGCGGGAGAACCCCTTCGAGGTGGTCCTGGACGACCTCACCCGCGTGGCGGGGCTGACGGGGACGGTGTTCGGCCCGGCCACCCTGACCGCGCCGGACGGCACCCGCCGTTCCCTCGCCGGGTCCGCGCTGGAGGAATGGATCCGGGCCCGCGGTGGCGACGTACAGGTCATCGCGCCGCGCGGCCGACCGAGCGCCTGACCGATCGGCGTCGGAACCGAGGCCGAGACCGAGGGTGAGGGCTCGGACGAACCCCCCGCCCGCCCCCGACGCCCGACCCGCACGACCCGACCCCATCCCAAGACCAGCGGGTGGCGGCGTGTGTCCGTGCACACCCCGAGCGCGGCACGGCAGCCGCCACCCCGCGACCCGCACTCGTCAAGGCAGGGCCCTTGGCGTCCCCTCGCGACGAATCGCTCACCACAAGGGTGATCAACAGGTGACAATCCGTCAACACCTCGTTAGAGGTACACGCGCGGTTCCCGGCGGCGGGCAAAGTTTTCGTCGGGCGCGGTCCCGCTCGGCTCGGCCCGGTCGATCTCGCACCAGATGCGCTTGCCCGCGCCCTCGCGCTGCCAGCCCCACCGGTCGGCGAGCCCGTCGACGAGTTCCAGGCCGCGTCCGCCCGTGTCGTCCCCGGCGGCCTGCCGGGGGGCCGGCGCCCGATCGCTCGCGTCGGCGACCTCGACCCGCACCCCCGGCCCGCCGAACAGCATCCGCAGCACGGCCGGACAGCCCGTGTGCACGACCGCGTTCGTGACCAGCTCGGAGATCAGCAGGATCAAGGTCTCGGCGAGCGGCTCGTCGTCCCCCACGCCGCATCCCGCCAACCGGGACCGCGCCCATCGGCGCGCCCGCCCGACCTCGGCGGGGTCCGGTCCTACCTCCAGCTGTACCTGAAGCACCTGCACCGCTCACACCATCCGAACCGGCGGACACTTCGCCTCGCGACAGGATGGGATCACGGAATGTGATCCCCGTGCTGTGCAGCATGGTTGACATACAGTCACCACAACAAGCGCTTCGGGCATATTCCAGCGCGAAAGAGTAGGCGTGGTGCATACTGTGCGACGCTCGCGCCGCTCAACCGCTCGCATTCGTGGGAGCGTACCGGAGCCCACCCCCGCCTTCGGCCCGGATCGGGCTGGGCCCAGGACACAAACCGATATCAACTCTCTGTAATCGGACATGCGTCCCGCCCCGTTCCTCCCGTGCCCCGCGGTCACAGCGAGCGACCGCCACACCCTCCTACCCCGCTACGGGACGGCCGAGTCCAGCAGTTCCGCGGCCAGCAGTTCCTCCGCCTCCCCCGCCGTGCGCCACTGCTCCGCGCGCACCCAGGCCCGCTTCAGGTGGAGGTGGACGTCCGCCTCCCAGGTGAAGCCCATGCCGCCGTGCACCTGGAGGCAGTCCCGGGCGTTGGCCACGGCCGCCGCGTCCGCGAGGAGCTTGGCGGCGGCGATCTCGCCGGGGCCCTCGGCCCGGGACGCCGTCACCGCCGCCGCGTACACGGCCGTACGGGCCAGCTCGGCGCGGACCAGCATGCCCGCGCACAGGTGTTTGACGGCTTGGAAGGCGCCGATCGGCCTGCCGAACTGCTCGCGCTCGCCCGCGTACCGCACGGCCAGCTCCAGCGTCCGCAGCGCGCTGCCGAGCTGGAGGGCCGCCGTGAGCAGGGCTCCCGCGTCCCGGTACGGGGCGAGGTCCTCGGCCGGGGCGCCGGCGCCGGGCCGGGCCCGGTGCAAGGGGGTCAGCGGGTCCGCCGAGCGGACCGGTTCGCCGGGGGGCGGCGACGGGACGCCGAGGACGGCGTCGGCCTCCGCCAGGTGGCTGATCAGGTCGCCGCCCAGGTCGAAGGCGGTGACGACGGTGGTGCCCGCGGCGGCCCCGGGTACGGTCGCGGCCGCCAGGTGGGTGGCGACCAGCGGGCCGGGCAGCAGC
Organism: Streptomyces sp. NPDC001568; assembly: GCF_042893755.1. Lineage (NCBI taxonomy): Bacteria > Bacillati > Actinomycetota > Actinomycetes > Kitasatosporales > Streptomycetaceae > Streptomyces > Streptomyces sp. NPDC001568. Next base: position 138,557 of record NZ_JBIAVF010000008.1, read on the forward strand.
GCGCGGCCGGCCTCCTCGAACAGGAGCACCGCCTCGGGGAGGCCGAGGCCGACCCCGCCGTCCGCCTCGGGCAGGCGCAGCGCGAAGAAGCCGGCCTCGCCGAGCTCCCGCCACAGGTTCCGATCGAGGGCGGCGCCGGTGTCGAGTGAGGCCCGCAGCGCCTCGCGTCCGTAGCGCCGGGCGAGGAGGTCGCGCAGGGTCGCCTTGAGGTCCCGTTGGTCCTCGGTCGGCTGGAAGTCCACGGCCGTTCACGGTCCCTTCGGGAGGCCGAGGATCCGCTCGGCGACGATGTTGCGCTGGATCTGCGAGGTGCCCGCCGCGATCGTGTACGAGAGGGACGAGAGCCGGTCCAGCACCCATTCCTCGTCGAGCGCGAGGGAGTCGGGTCCGAGGACCTGCGCGGCGGCCTCGTAGAGCTCCTGGCGGGCGTGCGAGTAGGCGAGTTTGAAGACGCTGCCGCCGGTGCCGGGGACGCCGCCGGAGCGCTGCGCCTCGCCGACGTTCCACTGGGTGAGCCGCCACAGGGCGCCGAACTCGCCGTGGAGCCGGCCGAGGGTGCGGCGCAGGACGGGGTCGTCCCAGCGTCCGTTGGCCTTGGCGGTGCGGGCGAGGTGGGCGAGGGTGCGGCGGCAGGCGACGACCTCGCCGACGAAGGCCGTGCCGCGTTCGAAGGACAGGGTGACCATGGTGACGCGCCAGCCGTCGTTCTCGGCGCCGACCCGGTTGCCGACGGGGACGCGGACCTCGTCGAGGAAGACCTCCGCGAACTCCGTCGATCCGGCGAGGGTGCGCAGCGGGCGGACGCTCACACCGGGTGCGTCCATCGGCATGGCGAGCCAGCTGATCCCGCGGTGTTTGGGGGCCCGCGGGTCGGTGCGGACGAGGAGTTCGCACCAGTCGGCGACCTCGGCGTGGGAGGTCCAGATCTTGGAGCCGGTGACGACGTACTCGTCGCCGTCGCGGACGGCCCGGGTGCGCAGGGCGGCGAGGTCGGATCCGGCGTCCGGTTCGCTGAAGCCCTGGCACCAGACCTCGTCCCCGCGCAGGACGGGCGGCAGCCAGCGGGCGCGTTGTTCGGGTGTGCCCTCGGCGGCGATGGTCGGGCCGGCGTGGAGGAGCCCGACGAAGTTGGCGCCGACGTAGGGGGCGCCGGCGCGTTCGGTCTCCTCCAGGAAGATCAGGTGCTGGGTGGGGGTGGCGCCGCGGCCGCCGGCGTCGACGGGCCAGTGCAGGCCCGCCCAGCCGGCGTCGTACAGGCGGCGCTGCCAGCCCAGGTCGTAGGCGCGTCGGGCGGGCCAGTCGTCCGGGGAGGGTTTGGCGGGGAGTTCGGGCAGGGTCTTGCCGAGCCATTCGCGCAGGCGGGCCCGGAAGTCCTGTTCCTCGTCGGTGTGGGACAGGTCCATCAGCGGCCCTGGCCGGTCCGGTCGAGGTCCAGGGGCAGGCCGAGCATCCGGATGGCGTTGCCGCGCATCAGCTTGTAGACGGTCTCGTCGTCGAGCCCCCGGACGTGGTCGAGGGCGACCTCCTTGGTGTGCGGGAAGGTCGAGTCGACGTGCGGGTAATCGGTCTCGAAGGTGGCGTTGTCGCGACCGACGACGTCGAGCGAGGCGATGCCGTGCTTGTCGCGGAAGAAGCAGCAGTAGATCTGCCGGTAGTAGTACGTGGACGGCGGCTCGGGGATGAGGTCCTTGACCCCGCCCCAGGCGCGGTGTTCGCGCCAGACGTCGTCGGCGCGTTCCAGGGCGTACGGGATCCAGCCCATCTGGCCTTCGCTGTAGGCGAGTTTGAGGGTGGGGAACTTGACGAGGACGCCGCTGAAGAGGAAGTCCATCATCGAGGCCATGGCGTTGTTGAAGCTGAGGGAGGCCTGGACGGCGGGCGGTGCGTCGGGGGAGGCGGCGGGCATCTGGGACGAGGACCCGATGTGCATGTTGACGACGGTGCCGGTGTCCTGGCAGGCGGCGAAGAAGGGGTCCCAGTAGCCGGAGTGGATGGACGGCAGTCCCAGGTGGGTGGGGATCTCGGAGAAGGTGACGGCGCGCACCCCGCGGGCGGCGTTGCGGTGGATCTCGGCGACGGCGAGGTCGATGTCCCAGAGCGGGATGATGCACAGCGGGATGAGCCGGCCGCCGCTGTCGCCGCACCATTCCTCGACCATCCAGTCGTTGTAGGCGCGCACGCAGGCGAGGGCGACCTCCTTGTCGTGGGCCTCGGCGAAGGTCTGGCCGCAGAAGCGGGGGAAGGTGGGGAAGCAGAGGGAGGCCTCGACGTGGTTGAGGTCCATGTCGGCGAGCCGGGCCTTGGGGTCCCAGCAGCCGCGGCGCATCTCCTCGCGGGTGATGCCCTCCAGGGTCATGTCGTCGCGGTCGAAGCCGACGGCGGCGATGTTGCGCTTGTACGGGAACTTGAGGTCCTCGTAGATCCACCAGTCGGTCGGGGGGCCGTCGGGGTCCATGGTGATGACGTACTTGCCGCCCGTGTAATGGAGTTCGCCGATGCCGGCGGTCAGCGGCCGGGGGCCGCGGTCGCGGTACTTGGCGGGCAGCCAGACGTCGAAGAGGTGGGCGGGTTCGATCACGTGGTCGTCGACGCTGATGATCCGAGGCAGTTCCAGTTCCATAACCGTCTCCCCAATCGCCCAATCTGATGGATCGTCAGAAACAAGCTAGCCCCGCCGGCTCTGGACCGGCAAGCGTCGGCGCCCTACGCTCTGCGCCAGATCTGACTATCCGTCAGAAATTTACCGAGGGAGGTCCGGGATGACGGACACCGCGACGGAACTGAGCCGGTCCCGGACCCTGTGGGAGCTGGTCGCCCGCCGGGCCGCGCTCACCCCCGACGGCCCGGTGCTCATCGAGGCCGCCGACCGACCCGCCGACGACCGCACGCTCACCTTCGGCGCCCTGCGCGAGCGCTCCGAACGCGTCGCCGCGGGCCTGTACGCCATGGGCGTGCGGCCCGGCACGGTCGTCGCCTGGCAGTTGCCCACCCGCATCGAGACGGTGCTGCTCTCGCTCGCCCTGGCCCGGCTCGGCGCCGTCCAGTCGCCCGTCATCCCCTTCTACCGGGACCGCGAGGTCGGCTTCGCCCTGCGCGAGTCCGAGGCCGCGTTCTTCGCCGTCCCCGGCACCTGGCGCGGCTTCGACCACACCGCGATGGCGGCCCGGCTCGGCGCGCGCGGGGTCTTCGACGCCTACCGGGGCCTCCCGGACGGCGACCCGGCCGTGCTGCCCCCGCCGCCCGGCGACGGCACCTCCGTACGCTGGATCTACTGGACCTCGGGGACCACCTCCGACCCCAAGGGCGTCCTGCACACCGACCGCTCCCTGATCGCAGGCGGCTCCTGCCTCGCGGACGCGCTGCGCCCGACCCCCGACGACGTCGGCTCGATGGCCTTCCCGTTCGCGCACATAGCGGGCCCCGACTACACGGTGATGCTGCTGCTGTACGGGTTCCCGGCGGTGCTCTTCGAGAAGTTCGCGATGCCGGACGCCCTGGACGGCTACCGCCGCCACCGGGTCACCGTCGCGGGCGGCTCCACCGCCTTCTACTCCATGTTCCTCACCGAGCAGCGCAAGAACCCCGGGACGAAGCTCATCCCGAGCCTGCGGCTGCTCGCGGGCGGCGGCGCGCCCAAGCCCCCCGAGATCTACCACGCGGTGGTCCGCGAACTGGGCTGCCGGCTCACCCACGGCTACGGCATGACCGAAGTCCCCATGATCACCATGGGGACGCCCGACGACACCCCGGAGAACCTCGCCACCACCGAGGGCCGCCCCCCGGCGGGCATGTCCATCCGCATCACCACCCCGGCCGGCGACCCGTTGCCCACCGGCACGGACGGCGAGGTGCGCCTGCGCGGCGAGGCCGTCTGCCAGGGCTACCTGGGCCGCTCCGACACCGACGGGGTCTTCGACGCCGACGGCTACCTGATCACCGGCGACCTCGGGCATCTGACCGCCGACGGCCACCTCGTCCTCACCGGCCGCAGCAAGGACGTGATCATCCGCAAGGGGGAGAACATCTCGGCGAAGGAGATCGAGGACCTCCTGCACGCGCTGCCGGCCGTCGGTGACGTCGCCGTCATCGGCCTGCCCGACCCCGAACGCGGCGAACGCGTCTGCGCCGTCGTCGAACAGCCGCCGGGCGCGGCCCCGTTGACCCTGCCCCAGCTGACCGCGTACCTGCGCGCGCAGGGGCTGGCCCCGCACAAACTGCCCGAGCAGCTGGAACTGACCGACGCGCTCCCCCGCAACGACGCCCTGCGCAAGGTCCTGAAGTACAAACTGCGCGAGCGCTTCGCCTGACCCTCCGGGAGCCGCAGGCCGGTCCCCGCCGCCCGGACGCGGCGGGGCGCGGCGCGGCGACGTGCCGCGCCGGGTGGGGCGCGGACCGGACTACGCGTCCGGGTCGACCCCGCAGTAGCCCGCGAACGCCGCCAGGATCTCGTCCTCGGAGATCCGGCCGTCGCCGTCCGCGTCCAGCACCGCCGCGACCTGGTCGGCCAGTTCGGTCGGGGTGCCCAGGACGCGCAGGACCCGGGTCGCCGCCGCCGGCGTCGCGCCCGCGCCGTCCTCGTCGGCGACGGCGATCACCGCGGCGAGGAACGGCCGGGCGATCTCCGCGAACCGGTCCGGGCTGTCCCGCAGCCGCTTCGCGGCGCCGGTGACGAACTCCTCGCGGGACACCCGCTGGTCGCCGTCCACATCGGCGATCCCGGCCATGCCCTGCCAGAACGCCTCGGCTCCGTTGAACACGGCCTGGCCCTTGTCCGACCGTGCGGTGGTGCCGAATTCGGCCAGTACCGCCCTCGCGGCCGTACTGAAGTCCTCCCGGTCGATATAGCCGGACCCGTCCTGGTCGAAGGTGGCGAATCGGGCGGCGATCTTGCGCTCGTATTCTGCGCTGTCCATAGTCGGCGTTCCGCCTTCACGTGTGCGATGGGGTGCAGTTCAAGACAAGGCAGGAGCGTAAGCCCTCAGTGGCCCGAGCGTTAAGCGAAGCGGTCAAGCAGGTGGCCGCATCGAACCCGCGCACGGGGAGCGCGACGGGGCGCGTATGCGTGTGCCATCGCGGGGTAGGTGTCACGCCGTCACCGCCACGGGCGTAGCACGGGGCCCACCCTTCCAGGGCGAGCTTCCGCCAAAACAGGCGCGTTCCGTCAGGTGCGGACTACATTCGACGGGTCGACACACGGCAGGGGGCACCATGGCGAAGGACGTTCCACCGCGCTGGGACCGACGCATGCAGCAGCGCCTCGCCCGCGGTGAGGCGGCGGCGCTCGGCGAGCTGTACGACCGGTTCGCCTCGCTCGTGCACAGCCTGGCGCACCGGGTGCTGGGCGACGAGAAGGCGGCCGACCGGATCACCCGCGAGGTCTTCGGGTACATCTGGGAGAACCCGGACGCCTACGACCCGAAGCAGGGCTCCATGCGGTCCTGGGTCGCCCGGATCACCCAGGGCCAGGCGGTGGCCCGATTGCGCCAGGCCGAACTGGGCCGCGGTTCGCGGGAGGAGCTGGAGCAGAAGGTACGCAGCGCCAACGCGGCGGCCCGCGCCGACTACATCGTCACGTCCATGCCCGCCCCACTGCGGGCCGCCCTGGAGCTGGCCTACTTCAAGCGCCGCGACTACCGGCAGGCCGCCGCCGACCTGCAGATCAGCGAGGACGAGGCGCGGCGTCGGCTGCGCCTGGGCCTCCAGCTGCTGTCGACCGCCAACGTCCTCCCCCGCGAGGACCCCGCCCCGCCCGGATACGGCCCACGCGAATACGGAACGCCCCGATGACCGGCCCCTCCGAAGAGACCCCCGACGACGCGTACGAGCGCCCGGCGGGCGGTTCGGCGCGGATACCCGGTCCGCGGGCGGCGGGTGACGACCTCCGTCCGCCGCACCCGCTGCCGTCGCCCGCGGACGGCGCCCCGCCCGTTCCCGTCCCGGCGCCGCCCTCGCACGGCGTGCTGAAGTCCCTGCTCGGGGCGTGGGCGCTCGCCGCGTGTTCCGCCGAGGAGACGCAGGCCGTGGAGGACCACCTCACGGAGTGCGCGCCCTGTGCCGAGGAGGCGCTGCGGCTGCGGGACGCGGTCGGGCTGCTGCACCCCGAGGAGAGCCTGGACCTCAAGCCGCTGCTGCGCTCGCGGGTGCTGGAGGACTGCCTGGGCAAGCGCCCGGCGCGGATCCCGGTGCCGGTGTGGGCGAACCCGTACGACACCGAGACGGCGCGGCTCGACGCGCTGCTGCGGGACTTCGGCGATTCCGAGTGGCACACCCCGGTGCGGCTGAAGTGGTTCGAGGAGGAGCAGCGCCGCTCCCGCCGCACCACGGTGGCGGGTGTGATCGGTCACCTGCTGACGGTGGACGGGCTCGTCGCGACCGCGCTCGGCCTCGACGATCCACTGGGGCCGCAGGCGCCGCCGGGCGACCCCACGCGCCGTACCGAGCACTTCTGGAGCTCCTCCCCGTACCCGACCACCCGCCAGGTCCGCGAGCCGTGGCGGGAGCAGGGGCACACCCTGGTTCGTACGGTGTCCTTCGCGGGTCGGGGCGTGGCCGAACTGGGCGTGGACTACGGCGGGTTCGCCCTGCCGTTGGGGGACGCGTTCCTGGAGCGGGCCTTCGAGTGCTGGGTGCACGCCTGGGACATCGCGGAGGCGGTGGACTATCCGTACGAGCCCCCGTCGGGCCCGGACCTGCACCGGATGATCGACCTCGCGGCGCGGCTGCTGCCGGGCGCGCTGGCGGGGCGGCGCCGATCGGGGTTGGCGGCCCCGGCGCGCGGACTGGTCGCGGCGGGAGCGCCGGGGCGGACCCTGCACCTGGAGATCGAGGGTGCGGGCGGCGGTGGCTGGGACATCGCCCTGGACTCGCCGGCGGCGAAGCCCTCGCGGGAGCACACCGTGGCCGAGGTGGCGTTGGACGGCCTGGAGTTCTGCCGGCTCGCCGCCGGTCACATCTCGCCGGAGGAGGCCGCGGCGGGCCAGACCGGCGACCGCGAGGCCATCCGCGACGTGCTGTTCGCCGCCGCTTCGCTCAGCCGCCTGTAGGCGCGGCGGCGCCCCCGGCCGGGCCGGCCGGGGGCGGGGTGTAGCGCGTCATACGTGGCGCGTCATACGTCACGCGTCGTTGCGGCTCGGGCTCGGGCCCGGCTCGGGCTCGGGCTCAGGCTCAGCTCAGGCGAAGACGACCGTGCGCGAGCCGTTCAGCAGCACCCGGTGTTCGCTGTGCCACTTCACGGCGCGGGCCAGCGCCTGGCACTCGACGTCGCGGCCGATGGCGACGAGCTGGTCGGGGGTCACCTCGTGGCCGACGCGCTCGACCTCCTGCTCGATGATCGGGCCCTCGTCGAGGTCGGCCGTCACGTAGTGGGCGGTCGCACCGATCAGCTTCACACCGCGCACGTGCGCCTGGTGGTACGGCTTGGCGCCCTTGAAGCTCGGCAGGAACGAGTGGTGGATGTTGATGATCCGCCCGCTCAGTTCCTTGCAGAGGGTGTCCGACAGCACCTGCATGTAGCGGGCGAGGACGACCAGCTCGACTTCCTTCTCCCGGACGAGCTCCAGCAGCCGCGCCTCGGCGGCAGCCTTCGTGTCCTTGGTCACCGGGATGTGGACGAACGGCACGTCGTACGAGCCGACGAGCTCCGCGAAGTCGGTGTGGTTCGAGACGACCGCGGCGATCTCCACCGGGAGCGCGCCGATGCTCGACCGGAACAGCAGGTCGTTCAGGCAGTGGCCGAACTTCGAAACCATCAGCACGATCTTCATGCGCTCGTCGGAGCGGTGGATCTGCCACTCCATCCGGAAGGACTCGCCGATCGCGGCGAAGCTCGCGCGCAGCTTGTCGACCGTCAGCCCCGGCTCGGACTCGAAGTGCACCCGCATGAAGAAGAGGCCGGTCTCCCGGTCGCCGAACTGCTGGCTGTCCACGATGTTGCAGCCGGTCATGAAGAGGTAACTCGACACGGCGTGGACGATGCCCTGCTTGTCGGGGCAGGACACGGTCAGGACGTACTGGGGCTGCGCCTCGGGCTGCGGATCGCTCATGACCGCATAGCCTTTCACACCGCGCGGGTGAGGCTCCTCAGAACTTCCACGGAGCTGGGCCGGGCGTCCGGATCCTCCCCGTCCGCCGACGCCATCCGTACGTGGGCCTGCCGGGCGGCCCGTACGGCCTCGGGCCACGCGGGGTGCTGGAGGTAGGCGGAGACGGGAGCGTCCGGTCCGACCTGGTGCAGGATCCGCAGCACCCGCAGCACGGCGAGGTCGACCGCGGCCGCCTCCTGGGCATCGCGGAAGATCGTGCCGACGTACTTGTCGGCGGACCAGCTGTCGAGCCAGGTGTCCTCGACGAGCCGGTACACGGCGTCGGTGACGTCGCCGTACCCTGCGGCACCGGCCAGCCAGACCTCTTCCTGGAACAGCGGGTCGGAGAGCATGTGCAGCGCCGAGCGCACGTTGCTGCGCCAGCGCCACCACGGCATGTCGTTGAGGGGCATGCCGCCCATGGTGGAGGAGCGGCCGCCGCGGCGGGAAGAGTTCTTCGAACCTTGGGCGAATGTCACGCTTTCGATCGTACGTTCACCGTGAACGCGATCTTGAGGCGCCCGCACCCGGCAATTCACCTCGGCGTCACCGGATGTTATGTACACCTCAGCGTTCAGTTCCCCGTGGAGCGGAATGGTCGGTGGACATGACCAGTCGGCGAAGCTCAACCCCCCTCTCCCGCACCCTGCTTGCGGCGACGATGGGTGCGTGTCTCACCACCGCGTGCGGAGTGGTTCCGGGGGGCTCGGGCGGATCCGGGGACACCATCACGGTCATGACCTTCGCCCCGATGGACACCAAAGCCACCAACATGCCCGGAATGCCCGGCATGGCCAAGGCGTACGAGAGCTGGATCAACGCCAACAGCGGCATCAACGGCCGCAAACTGCGCGTACTGACCTGCAACGAGAAGAACACCCCGACCGGCGCCGCCGACTGCGCCCGCAAGGCGATCTCCGAGAAGGCCGTGGCCGTCGTCGGTTCCTACAGCCAGCACGGACGCGCCTTCATGGCCCCGCTGGAGGCCGAGGGCATCCCCTTCATCGGCGGCTACGGCGTCTCCGCCGAGGAGTTCCAGAGCACCCTGTCCTACCCCGTCAACGGCGGCCAGCCGGTCCTGCTGGCCGGCGCCGGGCACCAGCTGGGCAAGGCTTGCGCGCAGGTGTCCCTGGTCCGGCCCGACACCCTCGCCGGGGACACCATGCCGGTGCTGCTCAACGCCGGCCTGAAGGCCAACAGGATGGCCGAGGCCTCCGACATCCGGGCCGCCGAGGACTCCGCCGACCTCACGCCGCAGGCCCGCGAAGCCCTGAACGGCTCGGCCGCGCCGGCTCCGTCGGCCGCGCCGTCGGGCACTCCGACCACGAAGGACCCCAAGGACGGAAAGGACGGAAAGGACGGGAAGGAGGCCAAGGACAACAAGCAGTGCGTGACGGCGGTCCTGGGCGAGCGCACCGAGACCTTCTTCGACGCGTTCCGCCGCATCGACGGCCAGCACCGCAACCCGCAGATCTCCTCCGTCCTGGGCAGCGTCAGCCAGGCCCTGGTGGACCGTACCGGCGGCAAGGAGAGCCCCTTCGAGGGCGCGTACCTCACCAGCTGGTACCCGGTGTCCACGGACCCGCTGTGGGCGCCGATGCGCAAGGTGATCTCCGAGCAGGCCTTCGGCGACGACAGCGTGGACCCCGACGACAGCGGGGCGCAGACCACCTGGATCGCGTACACCGTCCTGAACGAGGTCGTGAAGCGCTTCGACGGCGACGAGGCGATCACGGCGCGCAAGGTGGCCCGGGCCCTGAACCAGTCCGAGAGCGTCCCGACCGGCGGCCTGACCCCCGACCTGAGCTGGCGCTACCAGGACATGCGGGCCGTCGCCGGGTTCCCCCGCCTGGTCAACGGCCGGGTCACCTTCCAGATCGTCCAGTCGGGCCGGCTCGTCGCCCAACCCGGCGAACAGTCCCAGGACATGACCCCGACCCTCGAAAGCGCCCCCCGCTCGACGTGACGCGCGGGCGGCGGAGCCGGTCAGCTCCCGTACTTGCCCGCGGGACGCCGGTGCGCGGGCGGCACCTCGGTGCCGTCGGGGAAGGTGACGGTGGCGAAGCAGGAGCAGACCCAGACCTGGACGCACTCGGGCTCGTAGTACGTCTCGAAAGGCCGGTCGCTCCACGATCCGTACGACGTCACGATGACGGTCTCGCCGGGAGAGAGCCAGTAGTCCTGCCCGAAGGGCTCCAGCCACAGCTCAAGGAGTTCCGTCCCGCCGTTCTGGAGCAGCATCGGGACGGGGTTGCCCAGCGTGCGGATGTTCTCATCGCTGAAGTCCCCGTCGAGCCGGTCCATGTTCGCGCGCAGCGGTGCCGTGATCGTCGCCATGCTCGGCACCGCCCCCGCCGCGTCCGGATCCTCCGGTTGTCGTGTCGACGAGCCGCCGAACAGTCGCTCCCACACGGCCCGACGGGTCACAGCTGGGACTTGTCGCGTTGGGTGAGGCCGTACTTGGCGGCGATGCGGTTCCACAGGACCGCCGCCGACTCCTTGGATTTCGTCGCCTCGCCGCTGGAGCGGTTGCCGTCGGCGGCGTTGTCGGTGGAGGCGGCCTTGCCGTCCTTGCAGCCCTTCTCGTTCTTGTCGCCCTTGTCGCCCTTGTTGTCGCGACCGCCCGCGTCCTCGGCGACGTCGTCGGCCCAGTCCGCGTAGCTGTTGTCGGCGTCCGCCGAGGCCTTCCAGGCCTTGTTGAGGGAAGCCGTGAGCCTCGCGTGGTCCGGGAGCTTGTCCACCTTGAGTTCCTGGAGCCGGGTGACGAGTCCGTCGCGCTGACGGGCCGCGTCGCGCAGGTCCAGGGACGCCTGGTCGAGGTTCTTGCACACCTTGATGTCCTCGACGGCCTTGATCACCGCGGCGCGACTGTCGTTGCTGTCGGCGAGCAGCTTGTCGAGTTGGACGGCCTGCGGACGAGCGGGGTCGACCGGTGCCTCGCCGGCCGCGGAGGCGGACGCGCCGGTCGACGCGGGCGCCTCGACCGCGCCCGGGTCGTTGTTCTGGGCCTTGCCGTCGCCGAGCAGCGCACCGACGCCGAGCCCGGCCACGGCCAGTCCGACGACCGCGGCGGCGATGACCGCCGGCGGAATCCGGTTCGGGGCCGGCGGGGGCGGCGGCGGGGGCGCGTACTGCTGCTGCTGTTGCCGCGGCGGCTGCCCGGGGTGGGGGCGGCCCGGGGCGAACTGCTGCGCGGCGGCCGGGGGCGGAGCGGCCCCGCGGCGCGGCACGGGTCGGGCCACCGGCTCCCGGACGGGCGGCAGCTGCTGGGTGTGCCCCGCCGTGTCGGCGTCACCGCGGAACAGCCCGTCGAAGCCCTCGGCCGCGTTGGGCGCGGGGCCCGGCGGCACGGGCGGGATCATCTGGGTCGCGTCGTCGGCGCCCTGCGCGGGGACGGGCGGGATGAACTGCGTCGCGTCCTCGCCGCCACCCTGAGCGGGGACGGGCGGGATCATCCGGGTCGCGTCGTCGGCGCCCTGCGCGGGGACGGGCGGGATGAACTGCGTCGCGGCGTCGCCACCACCCTGGGCCGGGACCGGAGGAATGAACTGCGTCGCGTCCTCGCCCGGGTGGGCCGGGACCGGAGCGATGTACTGGGTGACCGCGTCCGGCAGCGGCGGGTAGCCGTAGCCGTGCGGGCTGCCCGGGCCCTCGAAGCCGGGGCCGAGGACGTGCCCCTGCGGCGGCTGGTCGTACGCCGGCTGCCCGGGCTGCGGCGGCTGCGGCTCGTAGGCCGGCTGCCCGTACGGCGGGGACGGGTACTCCTGCGGCGCGTGCCGGCCCGGCTGCCCGTACCCGGCGCCGTCCGGGCCGTAGCCCTCGGGCTGCGGGTAGGCGTACGCGGGCGGCCCCCACGGCTCCCCGGCCTGCGGCGCCTGCTCGGCGTACGCCTGCTGCTGCTCGGGCCGGGCCGGCTCACCGGGGTACTGCTGCTCCGGGTAGGGCTGCCCGGCGTCCGCCGGCCCCGCGTACCGCTGCTGCTCCGGGTACTGCTGACCCCCGTAGGCCTGCCCCGGGTACGCCGACTGCGCGTACCCCTGCTCCGGGTACGCCTGATCCGGACCTGCCTGCTCCGGGTAGCCCGGAGTGGCCTCCGGGCCTGCCGGACGCGACGTCCCGGGCTCGGGGACGCCCCCTTGTCCGCTCTGCGTCACCGGGACTCCTTCTGCCTTCTCCGACGTCTCCCGCAACTACGGCAACCGTCGGGTCACGCTACCCGGTCCCTCCGCGGACATGTCAGGCCGGCTGAACCTCCAGCCGCGCCGCGAACTCCCGAACGGCCGCTTCCTCCCGGTACGGCTCCAACCGCACCCGGAAGTCATCCAGGTACTCCGCTCCCCGGCGCGAGCGCAGCGTCTCCAGCAGCTCGACCGCCTTCGTCGCCGTCCGGCAGGCCTGCTCGACCTCCCGCTGCTGGACCTGCGCGGCCGCCAGCAGCAACAGTCCGATCGCCCGCCGGCGGGCCTTCGTCGCGGGCAGCGCCCGCAGCGCCTCCTCCGCGCGCCGGCCCGCCGCGTCGGCCTGCCCGAGGTCCCGGTGGCAGTGCGCCAGCTCGTCCGCCAGGTACGCGTGCTCGAAGTGCCGGATCCACACCGGGTCGTCCCCCGACTCCGGCTCCGCCCGCTCCAGCGCCGTGATCGCCCGCCCGGACAGCACCGCCGTCGACCGGGCGTCGCCCAGCAGCGCGTGCCCGCGCGCCTCGGCGGCGTAGAACATGGCCTCCACCCGCGGGGTGACCTGCCCCCGCGTGCCCTCCTGCGCGGCCCGCGCCAGCTGGGCGATCTCCCGCGGGTTGCCCAGCTCGGCGGCGAGGTGGCTCATCGACGCGGCGAGGACGTAACCCCCGTACGCCCGGTCGCCCGCCGCCTGCGCCAGCCGCAGCGCCTGGATGTAGTAGCGCTGCGCCAGACCCGGCTGCCCGGTGTCCACGGCCATGTACCCGGCGAGTTCGGTGAGCCGGGCCACGGCCGCGAACAGCGCCCGCCCGACCGGCTCCCGGTAGGAACCACCGATCAGCCCGGACACCACCGAGTTCAGGTAGTGCACCACCACGGGCCGTACGTGGCCGCTGCCGAAGCGGTGGTCGAGCTCGGTCAGGGCCTGCGTCGTGGCCCTGACCGCCTCCACGTCGGACATCCCGACCCGGGCCCCGCCGCTGCGGGCGACCTGCGGGTCGGCGCCGGTGATCAGCCAGTCGCGACTCGGCTCCACCAGCGCGGACGCCGCCACGCTCGACCCCGACAGGAAGTCGCGGCGTCCCACGTCGCTGCGCCACAGCTCGCAGACCTGCTCGATGGCGCCGACGACGGTCGGGGAGAACTGCAGTCCGACGCCGGAGGCGAGGTTCTTGCCGTTGGCCATGCCGATCTCGTCGATGGTGACGGTCCGGCCGAGTTTGCGGCCCAACGCCTCCGCGATGATGCCCGGAGCCCGGCCGCGCGGCTGCTGGCCGCGCAGCCAACGGGCCACGGAGGTCTTGTCGTAGCGCAGGTCGAGGCCGTGTTCGGCCCCGCACATGTTGACGCGCCGGGCGAGCCCGGCGTTCGAGCACCCGGCTTCCTGGATGAGCGCCTGCAGCCGTTCGTTCGGCTGGCGGGCCACGAGAGGCCTGGCTGCCATGAAAACCCCCTGAAGCCGCGGGTGATCGTTGGAATGATCACTTCCCGCCTGATGTGCGGAGAATCTTCCCCTCCGCGGCTCGTGGCTACCCAGCGACCGCGCCCCAGCCTCCTACGCGCCCCCGCCCGTGCACCGATGCGCCCCGTATGCAGGATCGATGCACCGTCCACCGGCCGGTTTACGCCCGTAACCAGCCGTGACCCGGGGAGTTGTGATGAGCGTGGAAGAGACCATCGGAGTCACGGAGACCGCGCCCATCCCCCAGCAGCGTGGCGATCAGCTGCTCGACCATGCCGTGCGGTACGTGGAGGAACGGCACTGGGACGTCTTCGCCGGCACCTGGCTGGAGCACGGCGACGGCCGGGAACTGTGCTCCTGCGGAGCGACGGACTGCCCCGCGCCCGGCGCGCACCCGGCGGTGAAGGACTGGGCGGCCCAGGCGTCGGGCAGCGCGGTGGGAGTCCGGCGGATCTGGGCGAAGCACCCCGCGGCCTCGATCCTGTTGCCGACCGGACGGACCTTCGACGTACTGGACGTCCCGGACTCCGCCGGCTTCCTCGCCCTGGCCCGCCTGGAGCGGATGCAGCGCACCCTCGGGCCGGTCACCCTGACCCCCGACCACCGCATGCTGTTCTTCGTACTGCCGGGCGCCGGCGCGAAGATGGCGGACCTGGTGCGCAAGCTGGGCTGGCTGCCGCACGCCATCGACCTGGCGGCGCGCGGCGAGGGCGACTGGGTGGCCGCGCCGCCCACCCGTCTCGGCGGCAGGGGGCCGGTGCAGTGGGCCCGCAAGCCCACCCCCGCGAACCGGTGGCTGCCCGACACCGAGGAACTGATCGACGCCCTCGCGTACGCCTGCGGCAGCGAGGCCGCCGCGGCCCGGGGCCGTCGGGGCGCCTGAGGGTCCGCGCGTCCCGGCCCGGGACGGCTCCAAGTTCATGACATAAGTAACTGCTCACGCCCTCGACCCGCTCCTATGGTGAAGAAAGTACGACCACGGGGAACGGACGAGAGGCAGGCGCATGCCGGACCAGGGTTATGCGGCAGGCGGTACGGGCGGGGTGGACGGCGCGCGCACCGCGCCGACCGCCGCCGTACGCGTGGAGGGACTGTGGAAGCGGTTCGGTGAGCAGGTGGCCGTCGCGGGGATCGACCTGGAGCTGCCCGCCGGCCAGTTCATCGGTCTCGTCGGCCCGAACGGCGCGGGCAAGACGACGACGCTGTCGATGGTGACGGGGCTGCTGCGCCCCGACGCGGGCACGGTGCGGATCGTCGGGCACGACGTGTGGGCCGACCCCGTCGCGGTGAAGTCCCGTATCGGGGTCCTGCCGGAGGGACTGCGGCTCTTCGAGCGGCTCTCCGGGCGCGAACTCCTCGGCTACATGGGCCGGTTGCGGGGACTCCCGGGCGAGGAGACCGACAAGCGGGCGACGCAGTTGCTGGAGGTCCTGGACCTCGCGGGCGCGCAGCACAAGCTGGTCGTGGACTACTCGACGGGCATGCGCAAGAAGATCGGCCTCGCGGCCGCGCTGCTCCACAACCCCGAAGTCCTTTTCCTGGACGAACCGTTCGAGGGCGTCGACCCGGTGTCGGCGCAGACCATCCGGGGGGTGCTGGAGCGCTACACCGCCTCCGGCGCCACCGTCGTGTTCTCCTCGCACGTGATGGAGCTCGTCGAGTCGCTCTGCGACTGGGTGGCCGTCATGGCCGCCGGGCAGATCCGCGCCGCCGGCCCGCTGGCCGACGTACGGGGGTCCGCGCCGTCGCTGCAGGCCGCGTTCCTGGAGCTCGTCGGCGCCCGGGACCGGGCCGCGGGCGACTCCCTCGACTGGCTCGGCGGCGCCCGATGAGCACCGCCCCGGTCGTACGGGTCGCGCCGGCCGCCACGGCCGCCACGGACGTGTCACTGACACCGTTGTTCGTCCGCCTCAAGCTGTCGCTGATGCGCAACGGCCTGAAGGGTTCCTCGAAGCGCAAGGCCGCCTGGATCAGCAGCCTGGTCCTCGCCCTCGTCGTCGCCGGGTTCGTGACGCTGGGCCTGGCGATGCTGCGCGGCCACGCCCACGCGGGGACCGTCGTCGTGCTGTTGGCCGCGATCCTGGCGCTCGGCTGGGCGTTCATGCCGCTGTTCTTCCCCACCGGTGACGAGACCCTGGACCCGAGCCGGCTCGTGATGCTGCCGCTGCGCCCGCGACCCCTCGTACGGGCGCTCCTGGCGTCCTCGCTGGTCGGCATCGGGCCGCTGTTCACGCTGTGCCTGGCCGTCGGCTCGGTGGTGGCGGTGGCGCGCGGCGCGGCGGGGGTGGCGGCCGCTGTGGTGGCCGTCCCGCTGCTCGTCCTCGGCTGCGTGACGCTCGCCCGGGCCGTGGCGACGGCCAACGTACGGCTGCTGACCAGCCGCAAGGGCCGTGACCTCGCGCTGCTGAGCGGCCTGCTGATCGCGGTCGGGGCGCAGGTCGCCAACTTCGCCAGCCAGCGGCTTTTCGAGGCGGGCGGCCTGACCCGGCTGGAGCCCGTCGAGGCGGTCGTGCGGTGGCTGCCGCCAGCGTCGGCGGTCGGCATGGTCGACTCCGCGGCCGAGGGCGCCTACCTGGAGGCCGTCGGACAGTTCCTGGTCAGCGTCGCCGCCCTGGCCGGCCTGCTGTGGTTCTGGGAGCGGACCCTGACCAGGCTCATGGTCACCCCGGACGGCTCCAGCCTCGCGGCCTCGAAGCCCCGCAAGGAACCCGGCGCGGGCCGTACCCGCTCGCTGCTGCCCGACGACCGTACGGGCGCCACGATGCGGCGGACGCTGCGCTACGCCGTGCGGGACCCGAAGACGAAGTCGGCCTGGGTGACTGCGCTGGCGATCGGGCTGATCGTCCCGGTGGTCAACGCCCTCCAGGGCGCCGGTTCCGTCTACCTGGCCTGCTTCGGCGCGGGCATGCTCGGTGTCCAGATGTACAACCAGTTCGGGCAGGACACCTCCGCGTTCTGGATGGTCGCCCAGACCATCTCGACGCCGCACGACGCCTACCTCGAACTCCGGGCCCGGGCCGGGGCGCTGGCACTGGTCATCGTCCCGTACACGGTCCTCGTCACGGCCGTCACGGCCGCTCTGATCGGGGACTGGCCGGCCTTCCCGGCCGGGCTGGGCGTGTCCTTGGCGCTCGTCGGATCGATGCTGTGCACGGGCGCGCTGGCCTCGGCGCACTTCGCGTACTCGATCCCGTCGGACGGCGCCTTCAAGAACGTCGCCCCGGGCCAGGGCGGGCTCGCCTGGGCGGGCATCGGGCTCGGGCTGCTCGTCTCGGTGGTGATCTGCGCGCCGGTGATCGCCCTGACGGTGTTCCTGCACGTGGCCGACCACCACGACCTGACCTGGATCCTGCTGCCGCTGGGCATCGCCTGGGGCGCCCTGGCCACGTGGGCGGGACTGCGGCTGGCCGCCCCGGCGGTGTCGCGCAAGCTGCCCGAGATCCTGGTGGCGGTCAGCAAGGGCTGAGCCCCGTCCGGGACCGGCAACGGCCGACCCGGTCCGCACGCCGCGAGGGCCGGTCCCACTCCCGGGAGGGAGGGGGCCGGCCCTTCGCGTGCGTCGGGAGTCGGAGGCGCGGTGGCACGGGGCGGGGGGCACGGGGGCGCGGGGGCTCCGTGGCGGGGACGGCTGCCCTGCAGGCGCAGCTGTCGGGGCGACGGGCGGGACGCGCGGTGGCGCGGGTGGCGCGGGTGGGTGGAGCGGAGGTTCGGGGCGCCGGGGCTCGGGGCGATCACTCCCAGGCGGTGGTGTTCTTGCCCACCGGGGCCGTCTCCCAGGCGGTGGTGTTCTTGCCCACCGGGGCCGTCTCCCAGGCGGTGGTGTTCTTGCCCACCGGAGCCGTCTCCCAGGCGGTGGTGGCGGTGGTGACGCGGGTGTGTTCGGCGCCGGACGGGCCGGCCACGGTCACGGTCAGGGCCAGGGCGGCTGCGGCCAGGGCGGAGACGGAGGCGGTGCGGACGGCGATGGTGAGGAATCGGGACATGGCGAAGCTCCTGGGGTGGGTCGGGAAGTCCTGGGGGCACCGCGGGAGGCCGCGGGCGGGGGCCCTGGGTCGGGCCGGAGGGGATCGGGCGCATCGGGGCCGGGGCGACGGCTGTCCTGCGGGACCAGCGGTCGGGGCGGCGTACGGGAAGCCCTGGGGTGGTGCGGAATGCGGTGGTGACGCGTGCTGCCGCGAGGCGGTGGAGCCTCGGGCCGGGCTACTCCCAGGCGGTGGTGGCGGTGACGTGGGTGGTGGCGTCGGGGGCCTGGCCGACGAGGGCCGGGGTGAGGGCGGCGAGGGCGAGCGAGGTGACCGCGGCGGCCTTGACGATCGTGGTGCGCAGCATGGCGTGTCCTTTTCCCGAGCTGGAACGAGTGGGTGTTCCGGGCTGGCGTCCCGCGGTGACGCTTCCTCCGGTGTTACCGGCCGGGTGGTGTTCCCTGCCGGCGATCACTACTTTCGTCGCAGGTCAGGACGGGTGGAAGGGCTTTCAGGTGGACGGAAACGGTCCTGTCCCAATCCGTCCAGGCCGGCCGGAGGAGGACTGGAGGAGCTGCTCGTAGTACGGCGCCACGAGGGGGACGCCGACCCGGGTCACCCGCCACCCGCGCAGGGCCCGCACCTCGGCGAGGGCGCGCCGGCAGAGGTCCTCCGTGCGGCGTTCCGCCTCGGCGAGGCCGTCCGCGAGGACGTACAGGCCCACGACCGGGTCCGGCAGGGCGCCGGGGTGCGCCGAAACGTGCTCGACCAGCTCCTCGGCGCCGGGCAGGTGGCGAATGAACTCTGCTGTGGAAGCCGGGAGTTGCACCCCCGGAGCGGGCGCGCGGAGGGCCGCGTGGATCAGAAACATGGGATCGACCCTTCCGGAAGTGGAGGCCCGAACAAAGCATTGAAGGTGGACAGTTCGGTCCTTGGCCGGAAGTGTCCACGGACTGGTTTCGGCCGATCACTGCGTGCGATGATCTGCGAACTTGATCAATAGGGCACACACGGGGGGAACCGCTGTGCTAGCCACACTTGGCCTCGACTCGACTGCCGAGGCCGTCTACCGCACCATGCTCGCCTTTCCGCGCGAGGGGGTGAAAGCCCTCGGCGATCGCCTCGGCGTGCCCGAGGACGACGTCCGGCGCAGTCTCGACACGCTCAGCGAACTGGCCCTCATCCGGCCTTCGTACGAGCGGGCCGGCGAGCTGCGCGCGGTCACGCCCGAGGTGGGCATGGAAATCCTGATGGCCCGCCAGCAGACCGAGTTGGCCGCGCAACAGCTGCGCATCGAGGCCTCGCGGGCGGCGGCCGCCCAGCTCATCGCCGAGTTCGCGGACCTCAGCCCGAGCGCGGCGACGAGCCCGGGCGTCGAGCAGTTGGTGGGGCTGGACGAGATCCGGACCCGCATCAGCGGCTTGGCGCACGGGCTGCGGACCGAGCTGATGAGTTTCGCGCCGGGCGGCGGGCACCAGGCGCACACCCTGGAGGCGTCGAAGCCGAACGACCGGGCGCTGCTGGGGCGGGGGGTGCGGATGCGGTCGCTGTTCCAGGACAGCGTGCGCAACAGCCAGCCGACGGTGGCGTACGCGGCGTGGTTGAGCGAACTCGGCGGCGAGGTGCGGACCGCTCCCGATCTGCCGACCCGGCTCATGATCTTCGACCGTACGTCGGCGGTCATCCCGATCAGCAGCGAGGACAGTGCGGCGGGCGCGGTGATCCTCACCGGGCAGGGCACGCTGACGGCGCTGTGCGCGCTCTTCGAGAACGTGTGGGCGGGCGCGCAGCCGCTCGGCGGCTCGCAGGAGCGGGACGAGGGCGCGCTCAGCGCCCAGGAGAGCACCGTGATCCGGCTGCTGGCGCAGGGGCTGACGGACGAGGCCATCGCGAAACGGCTCGCGGTGTCCCCGCGGACGGCCCGGCGCCTGGCCAACGGCCTGATGGAACGCCTGGGGGCGGCCAGTCGCTTCGAGTTCGGCGTCCGCGCCGTCCAGCGCGGCTGGCTCCCCGGCACGTCGTAGCGAACGGGCGGAGCGGCGTGCGGCGTCGGCACGGTGTGTCCGGCGCCGCGGCGCCTCCGACGTCCTACTTCCGCCCCCGGGGGCCGACCTCGCGGACCACGCGGTAGGTGGGGGCGCCCGTCATGCGCGCTTCGGCGCGGCCCGCGAAGTGCTCCACCGCCTTGCCGATGGCCGCCATCCGGCCCTCGGTGTCGGAGGTCTCGACGAAGTTGCGGTAGTCCGCCTCGCTGTCCCAGTGGACGATGTTGTAGACGCGCGTGCCGTCCGTGCTCACGTGGAACCGCGCCGATCGGTACCCCGGGTGGAAGGCCACCCATTCGTCCTGGATCCCGGCGAAGACCTCCACGAATTCCTCCTGGGTCCCTGCCCCGTCGACGGTGTAGTCGATGATCGAGTAGAAGCCGGGGTCGGCGGTCACGGGCCCTCCTGAGGCGTGCGGGGTGCGGGCCGGGCAGCCGGCCCGCGGTGCGGGACGCTCCGGCCGCCACCGTGCACACGGTCAGGGCGGGCAGGCACCGGCCGGAGTCCCCTCAAGTCAACCCGGCCGCCCTCGTGGCCCGCTGGAGCGTCCCGGGCGGGGCCGTACGGCGGCCCGGGACGTCACCTCAGGGGGCGTCGGCGGTGACTCCCTCCAGGAAGGGTTCGACGGCCGCGCGCCAGGCGGCCGGCTGGTCGTAGTGGAGGTAGTGGCCGGCGTCCGGGATCTCGGCGTACTGGCCGGCCGGGAGGACGCGGACCATCTCCTGGGCCTCGGCGCGGCCCAGTTCGCCGTCCAGGCCGCGGACGACCAGGGTGGGGCAGCGGACCTGGGCCAGCTCCTCCCAGTGGGCGTCGTGCACCCAGGTCTCGCGGGCGGTCAGCATCTGGCGACGGGAGAACAGCGGGCGCCAGCCGTCCGGCGCCCGGTGCATGACCTCGGCGAAGAACGCGCCGCGGCCGGGGTCGGGCCGCTCCACGCGGGGATCGTCCTCGCCGAACCAGCGGCGGGCGGCGTCCTGCGTGGGGAACGGCAGCGGCCAGCGGCGGAACCATTCCTCCCATTCCTGCTGGGAGGCCTCGCCGAGGGCCGAGGCCCGCATGTCGCAGATGACCAGGGCCCGGACGAGCTCGGGGCGGCGCGCGGCGAGCTGCCAGGCGGTGAGGGCGCCCATGGAGTGGCCGACGAGGATCACGGGGGCGAGGCCGAGCTGGTCGACGGCCGCTTCGGCGTCGGCCACGAAGGCCTCCCGGCCCAGTGGGGTGGAGAAGGACCGGCCGGCCCCGGGGCGGGCGCTGTGGCCGTGTCCGCGCTGGTCCAGGGCGACGACGCGGTGGCGCTCGCCGAGCCAACGGGCGGTACCGGCCCAGTGCAGGGCGCGGCCCATCAGGCCGTGGAGTAACAGGACCGCCGGACGCAGGGGCTCCGCGGGCGGTTCGCGGAATTCCCAGGCGGCCAGGCGGACACCGTCGGCCCCCGTCACATCGATGCGCTGTACCACCGCAGATGCACCCCCTTCGATCCCGGCCAGACTATCGAACCCGCATTCGAAAACGGGCGTCTCGCCGACAACACCGCTCTTTCGAGTGACCTTGCTCAAGGATTGGCCGCCGCTGCCGATGGAGATCCTTTCAACAGGGAGGCGGGCCGCTCGGGGAAGACGGTCCGAAGGGGATGACCTTGAGAGCTCGGGGCTCCAGGTCAGCAAGGGGAGGATCGGTCCCGGCGCCGCGAGGCGCCGGGACCGCCCACTTCCCCCCGCTCTCCGCAGGGATCGTCAGCGCTTGGCCACGAACACGTGCGAGGCGGTCTCCTCGTCCAGCTCGGCGGCCTCGCCACCACTGCCGACGAGCACCCCGCCCGGGGATTCCGTCACGCTGACCACGGAGCCGGGCTGCACGCCCGCCCGCCGCAGCGTGTACATCAGCTGGGCGTCCGTCTGGATCGGCTCGCCGATCCGGCGGACGACCACCGTCTTGCCCTCGCTGCCCGGGTCCAGCTCGGCCAGGCTGACCATGCCGTCCTCCAGGAACGGATCGGCCTCGGCCTTCTCCCCCAGTTCCTCCAGGCCCGGGATCGGGTTCCCGTAGGGGGACTCGGTCGGGTGGCGCAGCAGCTCCAGTACGCGCCGCTCCACCGCCTCACTCATGACGTGCTCCCAGCGGCAGGCCTCGGCGTGCACCTGCTCCCACTCCAGGCCGATGACGTCGACGAGGAGGCACTCCGCGAGGCGGTGCTTGCGCATCACGCGGGTGGCGAGCTTGCGGCCCTCGTCGGTCAGTTCCAGGTGACGGTCGCTGGCCACCGACACCAGGCCGTCCCGCTCCATGCGCGCCACCGTCTGGCTGACCGTCGGGCCGCTCTGGTCGAGCCTCTCGGCGATCCGGGCGCGCATGGGGACCACGCCTTCCTCTTCCAGCTCGAGGATGGTGCGGAGATACATCTCCGTGGTATCGATCAGTCCGGACATTCGTGCCCCTCGGATTGCGTGCGCTGGCCCTGCCCCCAATTCTGACGCATCGGGCCGACAACCGTCCCGCACCGAGCGTCAAGGCATGTACGGGACATCTCGTGAGTCCCGCGGCGGGCCTTTCGTCCCCGGGATTGACGCTCGTATTGACACGCGCTTGGTCCAGACCGCACGGTGAGCGGCGGACACGGACGTACCCATCGCACCCCACCTTGGAAGGGCCTTCGGCGTATGAGCGAGAGCAAGCTGGCCGGGCAGTTCTTCGACGCCGCCATCGGCCTGCTGGAGCGGGTGCGCGACGAGGAGGCCTCGCGCGTCAACGAGGCCGGGATCGTCATCGCCGAGGCCGTCGCCTCGGGGAACCGGCTCTTCGCCTTCGGCGCGGGACACTCCTCGCTGCCCGCGCAGGACGTGGTCTACCGGGCCGGCGGACTCGCCCTGATGAACTTCCTCGCCGTACCCGGCACCGCCGGCATCGACGTCATGCCCGCCACCCTGGGCAGCGCGCTGGAGCGGGTCGACGGGCTCGCCGGGGCGGTGCTCGACAGCAGCCCGGCCTCCGACGGAGACGTCCTGGTGATCATCTCGCTGTCCGGGCGCAACGCGCTGCCGGTCGAGATGGCGATGAACGCCCGGGCGATCGGGCTCAAGGTCATCGGCGTGACCTCCGTGGCGTACGCGACGGGGACGCGCTCGCGGCACGTCTCGGGCACCTTCCTCAAGGACCACTGCGACATCGTGCTCGACAGCAAGATCGCGGTCGGGGACGCGGAACTGAGCCTCGACGGCATCGACGCCCCCTTCGCCCCCGCGTCCACCGTCGTGACCAGCGCGATCATGCAGGCGGTGATGGCGGCGGCGGCCGGGGAACTGGTCGCGCGCGGCATCGAGCCGCCGCTGCTGCGTTCGGGGAACGTGGACGGTGGCCACGAGTGGAACGGCCGCGTGATGCAGGAGTACGGCGACCGCATCTTCTTCCGCCACTGACGGACAGCGGCGCGCGGCCGGCCCCCGCCGACCGTGACCGGACGCGCCGCTTCCGGTCACCGCACTAGCATGGGGAGCACGTGCGCTCGGGGTCTCGGGGAGCTGAGGTGGCCGGGCATGTCCTTCACCCGTACGACGTTCGCGGCGCGGCGGGCCCTGCCCGCCTGCGCCACCGCGCTGCTGCTGCTCCTGACCGGCGCCGGGACGGCTCCCGCCGCGCCCCCGCAGGGGCCCGCGGTCAACGCCGCCGCGGCCGTTCCCGCTCGCGCGCCGTCGGATCCGGCGGGCGCCCTGGACGCCGGGACGGTGGCCCGCCTCGACACCGCGATCGCCGCCGTGATGGAGAAGGCCGGCATCCCGGGCGCGAGCGTCGGCCTGTGGGTCCCGGGGCGCGGCGCCTACGTCAGGTCCTTCGGGGTCGCGGACCGCAGGGACGGCGCCCCCCTGAAGCCCGACATGTACTCCCGGATCGGCAGCGTGACCAAGACGTTCACCGTCACCGGGGTGCTGCAACTCGTGGACCGGGGCCTGGTCGGCCTGGACGACCCGATCTCGCAGTACGTCGACGGGGTCCCGGGCGGCGAGCGCGTCACCGTGCGCCAACTCGCGGCCATGCGCAGCGGGCTCTACGACTACACCTCCGACCCGACGTTCCTCGACGCGCTGCGCGCCGACCCGCACCGCGCGTACGCGCCGCGGCAGTTGCTCGGGTACGCCTTCGCCCATCCGCCGAACTTCGCCCCGAACGCGAAGTGGGAGTACAGCAACACCAACACGGTGCTGCTGGGGCTGCTGGTGGAGAAGGTGTCGGGGAAGTCGCTGGCCGCCTACCTGGAGGAGCGGGTCTTCGCCCCGCTGGGGCTGGACTCCACCACGTTGCCGGCCGGCAGCGCCTTCCCGGACCCCCACCCCCAGGGGTACACGACGTTCAGCCCCGACGGCGCCGTCGTGGAGGCCACCGACTGGAACCCGTCCTGGGCGTGGGCGGCCGGAGCGATCGTCTCCGACCTGGAGGACCTGCGCGCCTGGGTCCCGGCGCTGGTGGACGGGCGGCTGTTGAAGCCGGCCACGCAGGCCGAGCGGCTGCGGACGGAACCCGTGGGGGTTCCCGGTGTCGGGTACGGGCTGGGGATCGCCCGCGTCGACGGCTGGCTCGGGCACAACGGCGAGCTGCCCGGGTACGAGACGATCGCCGCCGGGCTGCCGGGCAGCGGCGTCACCCTGGTGGTGCTGGTCAACTCCGACATCGACCGCGGCGGCTCGCTCAGCACCCTGATCGGGCGGGCCGTGACGCAGATCGTCACCCCCGAACACGTGTGGAACCTGCCCTCCCCCTCGCAGGTCGGCGAGAACCGGCGGTAGGGGCGGCGCCCCTGCGGCGGACGCCCCCGGGGACGGCGCGGCGCCGTCAGGGCGCCGCCGGGGCGCCCGACGCCAGGTCCAGGTCGGCAGCGACGCGGGCCGCGACCTCCTCCGCGTACAGGGCGTCCACGCGCTCGAAGGCCGGGCGGGAGGAGCCGCGCAGGAAGGTCAGCGCGCCCAGGGTCCGGCCGCGGCTGCGCAGCACCACGCACAGGGCGTGCGTCGCCCCGGCCGGCCAGTGCCGGGCCCGGGCCCAGTCCTCGTCCTGCGCGCCGCCGGGGGCGCCGGCGCGGACGGGGCCGATCCGGTCCAGGGCCTGGAGCGCCGGGTGGGAGCTCTCGTAGCGGACGGGGATGGCGCCCGGGCCCGGGAGCAGCAGGGCGAGGCCGGACGGGGACACGGCCGAGCGGACGAGCCGTCGCCCCCGCTCGGGGGCCTCGGGCCCGGGCGCCCCTTCCAGTACGTCGACCAGGGCGTGGTCGGCGAAGCCGGCCAGGGCGAAGTCGAGCCGGATGGCGGCGGCCTCGGCCGGGTCGGCGCACTCGGCGGCGGCCCGGCCGGCGCGGTGCAGCTGGTTGGAGCGGAACCGGAGCTGCCCGGTGTCCAGCTCGGCCTGCCGGGCCTCGGTGACGTCCTGGAACAGCCAGCCGACGCCGAGCGGTACGGGTTCCTCCGCCAGCGGTGAGGCCAGGCGCAGGAAGCCGCTGCGCCAGCACCGGCGCCGGACCCCTTCGGCGGTCCGTACGGAGACCCACAGTTCCAGGGGCGACGGCGGCGCCCCTTCGGCCAGTACGTGCTGGAGCGCGCCTTCCAGTTCCTCGACGCCCTGGACCAGGAGGTCCCCGAGGGGGCGGCCGAGGAGCGCGCCCCGGCCCGCCCCGAAGGCGCGGGCGGCGTGGGTGTTGACGACGGCCGGGCGCAGGTCGACGTCGACGAGGACGACGCCCCAGGAGGCGTCGTCCATGAGGGCCTCGCTGAGCGCGATGGAGCGTTCGAGGTCGATCTGGGCGTGGACCTCGCTGAAGGCGCAGTACACGCCGGCGGGTTTCCCGTCGGCGCCGGGGACGCCGGCGGACTGGGTGCGCACGAGGATCCGGCCGCCGTCCTTGGTCAGCAGCGCGAACTCGTGGACCTGACGCCCGGGCAGGTCCTGGGCGGACATGAGGCGCTCCCGGACGTCGTCCGCGTCGGCGGCGCGGGCGGCCCAGCCCGCGAAGCCCTTGCGGCCCACGGCCTCGGCGGCGGACCAGCCGAGGATCCGCTCCGCCTCCCGGTTCCAGTGGGTGAGCACGCCGTCGGAGTCGAACGCGCACAGGGCGGCGTCCATCCCGTCCAGCAGCGCTGCGAGCAGATCGTCGGCGGACTCACCACGACCGGAAGCACTCACCTGGCACCCCCTGCAGGTGTTCGCGTGTGCGGCACGTCGGATCATTCAACTGGAACGTGACGCAGGCCACACCCGGTTCCCGCATTCCTCCCGGAATGTCCTTCGCCACGCGCTTCGACACGCCCTTCGACGGGCCCCTCCGCGGGCCCCTCCACGGGCCCTCAGTCCGTGAGGACCAGGAAGACCATCCCGGCCGCGAGGAGCGCGCCGGCGGCCCCCCAGCCCCGCAGCGCGGCCGCCTCGCCGCGCTCCTCGCGCAGGGCCCGGCGCTCGATCCTGCGCCGGACCTCGGGGTCGGCCGCCCAGTCGGGGCCGCGGAGCTCCTGCCAGGCGGCCCGCATCACGGCGATCTCGCGGGTGACGTCGACGTGGTCGTCGTCGACGTGGACGAGCCGGACCCGGCGACCGGTCCGGTCGTGGGCGTACGAGAGGACCAGGGGCTGGTTCCGCCCCATGGCGGCGCCCGGATTCGGCGCGGCCCGGATGTCCTGGACGTCCGCCCAGGCCAGCCGGCGGGTTCCGGTGAGGCGGCGGACCCGGATCCCGTCCCGGTCGATGGTGGTCGAGCAGCGCCGGGAGGCCCGTACGAGCCAACCGAACAGGGCGAGGACCAGGGCGGCGATCAGCAGTTTCACGCCGGGAGCCACGTGTTCCATGGTCAGCACGGTCAGCAGCACGCAGGGCGTTCCGATCCCGACCGCGAGGTGGACGCCCGCGAGCCGCGCGGGCCGGACCCGGTAGTCGCGTGGCAGCAACCCTGCGCCCATGGCACCCCTCCCCCGCTGCGGGACGGCCAGTGTAGGAAGGAACTCCGGTGCCGGATAGGGGAGTTGCGACCGTTCCGGCGGGACCCGATAAATAAGTTGAGCGCCCTGCGCAGCGGATTTAGGCTCTGGAGTACACGAGAAGGGAGGTGGTTCCCGCAATGTACGGAAACCGGACGCGTGAGGTGGCTGCGGGCTAACGGCCCGTTGTCGCAACGCACCCAGTGCGGTGCCCGGCGTGGCCGCCAGGCGCCAATCCCAAGCAGTCACCCGACCCGCGGGCTCGCCGGTACGTCCGGCCGGCTCCTCTCACTGCAGGAGAGGAACCAGAGCCCGCGGGTCGCCTGCGTTCCCGGGCCCCCGGTCGCCCGAGCCTCCCGGGTCCTCCGCGTCTCCGGGACCTCCCGGGTCCCGCCCTACGGGCAGAGCCGCTCGATCCGCCACTTGTCGCCGTCCAGGGCGTAGCGCAGCCGGTCGTGCAGCCGGTTCTCGTGGCCGTTCCAGAACTCCACCGCGTCGGGCACCACCCGCACCCCGCCCCACTCCGGCGGCACCGGAACCTGCTCGCCCTCCGGGTAGCGCTCGGCCAGCTCCGCGTACCGGCGGTCCAGCTCCTCCCGGGAGCCGATCACCCGGGACTGCTCGCTCGCCCAGGCGCCCAGCTGGGAGCCGTGCGGTCGGGAACGGAAGTACGCGGCGGTCTCGTCGCGGCCGATGCGGGAGGCGGTGCCGGTGACGACGACCTGGCGGGCGATCGGGTGCCAGGGGAAGAGCAGCGAGACGTACGGGTTCGCGGCGAGCTCGACGCCCTTGCGGGAGCCGTAGTTCGTGAAGAAGACGAAGCCGCGTTCGTCGAACCGCTTCAGCAGCACCGTGCGGGTGCTGGGCCGTCCGTCGGGGGTCGCGGTGGCCACGACCATGGCGTTGGGCTCGAAGACGTGCGCGTCGGCCGCCTGCTGGAACCAGCGGGCGAACTGTTCCATCGGCCCGTCCGCGAGGCTCTCCTCCCGGACGATCTCGGAACGGTACTGCTTGCGCATGACGGCGGGGTCAAGGTCCTGATCGCTCACGCGGCCATCCTGCCGCAGGACGCAGGCCGACGGTGTGCCGTATGTCACGCTTCCGCAGGGCATCCGGAGCGGACAAAATCTTGGGGCCGGTCCGAGGGCCCCCGTACGGATGACCTTCGGCCGTGCCGGGCATCAACGGGGATGACCGCGCCGGACCGCGAATCACGCCGGGAGCCGCGCGTGTTCGCACTATCTGAGGAGCCGCCTGATGTCCGATTTCGTACCCGGACTCGAAGGGGTCGTCGCGTTCGAGACCGAGATCGCCGAGCCCGACAAGGAGGGCGGGTCGCTCCGCTACCGGGGGGTGGACATCGAAGACCTGGTCGGACACGTCTCCTTCGGGAACGTGTGGGGCCTGCTGGTCGACGGTGCGTTCAACCCGGGACTGCCGGCCGCCGAGCCCTTCCCCATCCCCGTGCACTCGGGTGACATCCGCGTCGACGTGCAGTCCGCGCTCGCCATGCTCGCCCCCGTGTGGGGCCTGAAACCGCTGCTGGACATCGACGAGCGGACCGCGCGCGACGACCTGGCGCGGGCCGCGGTCATGGCGCTGTCGTACGTCGCCCAGTCCGCCCGCGGCCAGGGCCTGCCGATGGTGCCGCAGAGCGAGATCGACAAGGCCGAGTCCGTCGTCGAGCGGTTCATGATCCGGTGGCGGGGCGAGCCGGACCCCAAGCACGTCAAGGCCGTCGACGCCTACTGGACGTCCGCCGCCGAGCACGGCATGAACGCCTCCACCTTCACCGCCCGCGTCATCGCCTCCACCGGCGCCGACGTCGCGGCGGCGCTGTCCGGGGCGGTCGGCGCCATGTCGGGCCCGCTGCACGGCGGCGCCCCGTCGCGCGTGCTCGGCATGATCGAGGAGATCGAGCGCACCGGCGACGCCGTCGCGTACGTGAAGAAGGCCCTCGACAAGGGCGAGCGGCTCATGGGCTTCGGGCACCGCGTCTACCGCGCCGAGGACCCGCGCGCCCGCGTGCTGCGCCGCACCGCCAAGGAGCTCGACGCCCCGCGCTACGAGGTGGCGGCCGCGCTGGAGAAGGCCGCCCTGGAGGAGCTGCACGCCCGCCGCCCCGACCGGGTCCTGGCCACCAACGTGGAGTTCTGGGCCGCGATCATGCTGGACTTCGCGGAGGTCCCGGCGCACATGTTCACCTCCATGTTCAGCTGCGCCCGTACCGCCGGCTGGTCGGCGCACATCCTGGAGCAGAAGCGGACGGGCCGCCTGGTGCGCCCGTCGGCGCGCTACACCGGCCCGGGCCGTCGCGACCCCCGCGACATCGAGGGCTGGGCCGACATCGCCGAGACGGCCTGATCCGTCCCGGACCCCTTGTGCACGGCGGGCGCCGCATCCCTCACCGGGGTGCGGCGCCCGCGCCACGTTCGGAGCGTGTCCCTCGGGGTCGCGGGGGCGGGGGCTTCGGGTGCGGGCCGGACGCCCGGTGCGGGCCTCGGCTCGGGCGGGTTCAGGTCAGGGTCGCGTCCAGGATGCGGGACCACTGGGCCACCACGCGGGCGCGGCGGGCCGTGTCGTCGGTCAGGACGTTGGCCAGGCCGAGGCCGCGGGCCATGTCGAGGAAGCCCTGCACGGTCTCCCGTACGCCGGGCACGGACTCGTCGGCGCCCAGCAGCTCCACCGCGATGCGGTGGGTCTCGCGGCCGACGCGGGCTTCGAGCTCGGTGACCTGAGGGCGCAGCTGCTCCTCGTTGGAGGCGGCGACCCAGAGTTGCAGCGCGGCCCGGAACAGGGCGCCCGTGTACAGGTCGACGATGGCCTCGACCACGGCCGGGCGGGGGGCCGGTGCGGCGTGGAACAGCTCGCGCAGGGCGGTGGAGCGTTCCTCGGCGACGAACGCGACGGCCGCGGTGAAGAGCGCTTCGCGGGTCGGGAAGTGGTGCTGGGCGGCCCCCCGGGAGACCCCGGCGCGTTCGGCGACGACGGCGACGGTGGAGCCCGCCCAGCCGTGTTCCGCCAGGCAGGCGACGGCGGCCTCCAGGAGGTGGCGTCGGGTGACCCGGCTGCGGGCCTGCTTGGGGCCGGTCACCGTACCCATGCCGCGTCCCGGCGCTCGAAGCGGGCGGTGATGCCCTCGCGGGCCTCCGCGGAGGCGAAGACGGCCGCGGAGAGTTCCGTCAGGCGGGCACCGTCGCGGTCCAGGGACTCCCGTACGACGGCGGTGGCCAGGGCCTTCGTGGTGGCGAGAGCCTGCGGGGCGGCGCGGCGCAGGCCGTCGAGCACGGGGGCGAGGGCGGTGTCCACGTCGTCCTCGGTGTGCAGGGTGAGCAGGCCGATGCGGGTGGCTTCGGCGGGGCCGAAGGTTTCGGCGGTGAGGAAGTAGCGGGAGGCGGCGCGCGGGTCGAGGCGGGGCAGCAGGGTCGCGGAGATCACGGCGGGGGCGAGACCGAGGTGGGTCTCGGTGAACGCGTACGAGGACTGCGGGCCGGCGGCGGCGATGTCGCAGGCGCCGAGCAGGCCGAGGCCGCCGGCGCGGACGTGGCCGGTGACGCGGGCCACGACCGGCTTGGGGAGTTCGGTCGTCTCGCGCAGGAGCGCGAGGAAGTCGGCGGGCTCGCACGGGGACTTCAGATCCGCGCCGGCGCAGAAGGTGTTGCCGGTGTGGGTGAGGACCACGGCTCGGGTGTCGGGGTCGGCGGCGGCTTCGGCGAGGGCCGTGCGGAGGTCTGCGACCAGCTGTTCGGAGAGGGCGTTGCGGGTGGTGGGGGCGTTGAGGGTGAGGGTGGTGATGCCGTTCGCCTGGCCGGCGTGTACGAGGGGGGTCAAGGGGGTCCTCCGGACCGGCGGGTGGGTGGGTGGGTGGGGTGGGTGGGGGGCGGGGTCGTGCGGGGCGGGCGGGGACGGGGTGGGGTGCCGTGGTCCCCGGGCCATGGTGGTCCCCCCGACTCCGTGGGTCCCCGCTCCCCGGGTCTCCGTTTTGGTTCGGGGGTCAGTAGGACTTGGGGAGGCCCAGGGTTTGGTGGGAGATGAAGTTGAGGATCATTTCGCGGCTCACCGGGGCGATGCGGGAGACGCGGGCGGCGGTGATCAGGGAGGCCAGGCCGTATTCGCGGGTCAGGCCGTTGCCGCCCAGGGTGTGGACGGCCTGGTCGACCGCCTTGACGCAGGCTTCGGCGGCGGCGTACTTGGCCATGTTCGCCGCCTCGCCGGCGGCCATGTCGTCGCCCTCGTCGTAGAGGTGGGCGGCCTTCTGCATCATGAGGCGGGCCAGTTCCAGCTCGATGTGGGCGGCGGCCAGCGGGTGGGCGATGGCCTGGTGGCTGCCGATGGGCTCCCGCCAGACCTGGCGGGTCTTCGCGTAGTCGACGGCCTTGGCGAGGGCGTGGCGGCCCATGCCGATGGCGAAGGCCGCCGTCATGATCCGCTCGGGGTTGAGGCCCGCGAAGAGCTGGAGGAGGCCGGCGTCCTCGTCACCGACGAGGGAGGACGCGGGCAGGCGGACCTCGTCCAGGGTGAGTTCGAACTGCTTCTCCGCCGCCTGGAGTTCCATGTCGATGACGGTGCGGCCGAAGCCGGGGGTGTCGCGGGGGACGATGAACAGGCACGGCTTGAGACGGCCGGTGCGGGCGTCTTCGGTGCGGCCGACGATGAGGGTGGCGTCGGCGATGTCCACGCCGGAGATGAAGACCTTTCGGCCGGTGAGGATCCAGTCGTCGCCGTCGCGGCGGGCGGTGGTGGTGATGCGGTGGGAGTTGGATCCGGCGTCGGGTTCGGTGATGCCGAAGGCCATCGTGCGGGTGCCGTCGGCGAGGCCGGGGAGCCAGGCCCGCTTCTGGTCCTCGGTGCCGAAGCGGGCGATGACCGTGCCGCAGATGGCGGGCGAGACGACCATCATGAGGAGCGGGCAGCCCGCCGCGCCGAGTTCTTCGAGGACGATGGAGAGCTCGGCGATGCCGCCGCCCCCGCCGCCGTACGCCTCGGGGAGGTTGACCCCGAGGTAGCCGAGGCCGGCGGCGTCGGCCCACAGCTCGTCGGGGTGGCCGCCCTCGCGGGCGACGCGGGCGAGGTAGTCGCGGCCGTACTTGTGGCCGAGGGCGGCCACCGCCGTGCGCAGGGCCTTGTGTTCGTCGGTTTCGAGGGTCGGGCTCATGTCTGCGGTTCCTCCTGGACTACGGCGAGCAGGGCGCCGAACTCGACCTGTTGGCCGGGAGCGGCGTGGAGCGCGGTGAGCGTGCCGGAGGCGGGGGCGAGGACGCGGTGCTCCATCTTCATGGCCTCCAGCCAGAGCAGGGGCTGCCCGGCGGTGACGGCGGAGCCGGGGGCGAGGCCCTCGGCGACGCGGACGACGGTGCCGGGCATGGGGGCGAGCAGCGAGCCGGGTGCGGTGTGGTCCTCGGGCTCGGGGAACCGGGGGACGGGGAGCAGGGTGTGCGCTCCGAGCGGGGAGTCGACGTGGACCTCGCCGGTGTGCGGGTTGTGTTTCACGTGGAACACGCGTCGGATGCCGTGGACTTCCAGGGTGACGCGGGTGGGGCCGGCGGCGAGGAGCTTGATGTCGGGGTGGTCGACGAGGACGCCGCCCTGCCGGTAGCGGGCCGTGTACGCCGTTCCGGCCACCGTGTAGCGGCGGGTCTGCGGTTGCGAGCGGACGTTGCGCCAGCCGCCGAGGCGGCCGGCGAGGGAGGCGCCCGGGGCGGGGGCCGCCTCGGCGAGGGCGGCGGCGAGGACGGCCGCGGTGGGGTCCGGGGTGTCCGCGGTGAGGGCGGTGAGGTGGCGGTCGTAGAAGCCGGTGTCGGGCCGGCCGGTGGTGAACTCCGGGTGGCGCAGGGAGCGTACGAGGAGGTCCCGGTTGGTGGTCAGGCCGTGGACGCGGGCCCCCGCCAGGGCGTGGGCGAGGACGCGGACGGCTTCGGCGCGGGTGGGGGCGTGGGCGATGACCTTGGCGAGCATCGGGTCGTAGTGCACGCCGACGGTGTCCCCGGCGACGAAGCCGGTGTCGACGCGGAGGTCGCCGGGGACGTCGAGGGTGTGCAGCACGCCGGTCTGGGGCCGCCAGTCGTGGGCCGGGTCCTCGGCGTAGAGGCGGGCCTCGACGGCGTGACCGGTGGGCTGCGGCGGGGTGGCCGGCAGGGCGGCGCCCTCGGCGACGCGCAGCTGGTGGGCCACCAGGTCGAGGCCGAAGACGGCCTCGGTGACGGGGTGTTCCACCTGGAGGCGGGTGTTCATCTCCAGGAAGTACGGGCGGCCGTCGGCCGTGACGAGGAACTCGACGGTGCCGGCGCCCTCGTAGGACACGGCGCGGGCGGCGGCGACGGCGGCCTCGTGGAGGGTGGCGCGCAGGGTGTCGGACAGGCCGGGTGCGGGGGCCTCCTCGATGACCTTCTGGTGGCGGCGTTGGAGGGAGCAGTCGCGGGTGCCGAGCGCCCAGACGGTGCCGTGGGCGTCGGCGAGGACCTGTACCTCGACGTGCCGACCGCGCTCCACGTAGGGCTCGGCGAAGACCTCGCCGTCCCCGAAGGCGGAGAGGGCTTCGGCGGAGGCGGCGTCCAGGGACTCCTTGAGCGTGTCGAGGTCCCGTACGACGCGCATGCCGCGGCCGCCGCCGCCCGCCGCGGCCTTGAGCAGGAGGGGCAGGTCGGCGGCGGTGGCTCCGGCCGGGTCGACGGGTTCGAGGAGGGGGACGCCGGCGGCGCGCATGAGGTCCTTGGCCCGGGTTTTGGAGGCCATCGCCTCGATCGCCTCGGGGGGCGGTCCGATCCAGGTCAGGCCGGCGGCGCGGACCCGGCGGGCGAAGTCGGCGTTCTCGGAGAGGAATCCGTAGCCGGGGTGGACGGCGTCGGCGCCCGCCGTGCGGGCAGCCTCGATCAGCAGGTCGGCGCGCAGGTAGGTGTCGGCGGGTGCGGCGCCGGGCAGCCGGACGGCGGCGTCGGCGCGGCGGACGTGCAGGGCGTCGGCGTCGGGGTCGGAGTGGACGGCGACGGTGGCGAGGCCGAGGGCGCGGGCCGTGCGCAGGATCCGGACGGCGATCTCGCCCCGGTTGGCGACGAGGAGGGAGGTGATGGTCATCTGCGGGCTCACATCCGGAAGACGCCGAAGCCGCCACGGGCGCCCTCGACGGGGGCGTTGTGGACGGCCGACAGGCACAGGCCGAGGACGGTGCGGGTGTCGCGGGGGTCGATGACGCCGTCGTCGTACAGCCGCCCGGACAGGAACGTCGGCAGGGACTCGGATTCGATCTGCGCCTCCACGAAGGCGCGCATCCCGGCGTCCTGTTCCTCGTCGTACGGGAGGCCCTTCGCGGCGGCGGACTGCCGGGACACGATGGACAGGACGCCGGCGAGTTGGGCCGGGCCCATGACGGCGGACTTCGCGCTGGGCCAGGCGAAGAGGAAGCGGGGCTCGTAGGCCCGTCCGCACATGCCGTAGTGGCCGGCGCCGTAGCTGGCGCCGATGAGGACGGACAGGTGCGGGACGCGGGAGTTGGAGACCGCGTTGATCATCATCGAGCCGTGTTTGACGATGCCGCCCTGTTCGTACTCCTTTCCGACCATGTAGCCGGTGGTGTTGTGGAGGAAGAGCAACGGGATGTCGCGCTGGTTGGCGAGCTGGATGAACTGGGCGGCCTTCTGCGACTCGGCGCTGAACAGCACGCCCTGGGCGTTGGCGAGGATGCCGACCGGGTAGCCGTGCAGGGTGGCCCAGCCGGTGACGAGGCTGGGGCCGTAGAGGGGCTTGAACTCGTCGAAGTCGGAGGCGTCGACGATGCGGGCGATGACCTCACGCGGGTCGAACGGCGTCTTCAGGTCCGGCGGGACGATCCCGAGGAGTTCCTCCGGGTCGTACAGGGGCTCGGCGGCGGCCGGCGGGTCCTGGTGCGGCTTGCGGTGGTTGAGGCGGGCGACGATGCGGCGGGCCTGGCGGATCGCGTCGTACTCGTCGAGGGCGTAGTGGTCGGCGAGTCCGGAGGTCCGGGCGTGCATGTCGGCGCCGCCGAGGGACTCGTCGTCGCTCTCCTCGCCGGTGGCCATCTTGACCAGCGGCGGACCGCCGAGGAACACCTTCGAACGGTCCTTGATCATGACGGTGTGGTCGGACATGCCGGGGATGTAGGCACCGCCCGCGGTGGAGTTGCCGAAGACGACGGCGACGGTCGGGATGCCGGCGGCGGAGAGTCGGGTGAGGTCGCGGAAGATGGCGCCGCCCGGGATGAAGATCTCCTTCTGCGAGGGCAGGTCGGCGCCGCCGGACTCGACGAGGCTGACGCAGGGCAGCCGGTTCTGCCGGGCGATCTCGTTGGCCCGCAGGGCCTTCTTCAGGGTCCAGGGGTTGCTGGCGCCGCCGCGGACGGTGGGGTCGTTGGCGGTGATCAGGCACTCGACGCCCTCGACGGTGCCGATGCCGGTGACCATGGAGGCGCCGACCGGGTAGTCGCTGCCCCACGCCGCGAGCGGCGACAGCTCCAGGAACGGGGTGTCGGGGTCCAGCAGCAGCTCGACGCGTTCGCGGGCCAGGAGCTTGCCGCGGTCGCGGTGGCGGGCCGTGTACTTCTCGCCGCCGCCCGCGAGGGCCTTGTCGTGTTCGGCGTGCAGGGCGTCGAGGCGTTCCAGGGCGGCCGTACGGGCCGTCGCGTGCTCGGGGCTGCGCGGGTCGACGGCGGTACCGAGGCGGGTCATGGGCGGGTCCCCTCCGGGGTGGGCAGGAGGTCGGTCGGGATGTCGAGCCGGCGGGCGAGGGTCCCCTCCGGGGTGGGCAGGAGATCGGTCGGGATGTCGAGCCGGCGGGCGCGGAGCCATTCGCCGAGGGCCTTGGCCTGCGGGTCGAAGCGGTGGCCGGAGGCGACGCCGGCGCCGAGGATGCCGGTGACGGTGAAGTTCAGGGCGCGCAGGTGGGGCAGTTCGTGGCGGGCGACGGGGAGCTCCGCCGTCTCCGGGAGCAGGGTGCGCAGGGTGTCCACGGTGAGCGTGCGGAGCAGCCAGTCCCACGCGGGGGCGCTCTCCACCCAGACGCCGATGTTGGCGTCGCCGCCCTTGTCGCCGCTGCGCGCGCCGGCGACCGTGCCGAGGGGGGCGCGGGTGATGGGGGCGGGCTGGGGGTGGGCGGGGTTCGCGGGGCCGTGCGGGCTCCCGGGGGCCTGCGGGGGTGTGGGGCTCGCGGGGTTCTTCGCCGCGGTGACGGGGTGTGCGTCCTCCCCCGGTTCCGCCGCCGGCTGCCGGGGCGGTGGGGCGGGGACGGGGAGGCGGGTGCCGTCGGGGAGGACGGCGGTGTGGGGGACGGCGGTCGCCGCGATCGGGGCCGAGGTGAAGACCCCGTACGGCTGGGCCGGTCCCGGCGGGGCGGTGACGTGGAAGCCGGGGTAGCTGCCGAGGGCGAGTTCCACGGCCGCCGAGGTCAGCGCGCGGCCGACCCGGTCCGGGGAAGGGTCGCGGACGACCAGGCGCAGCAGGGCGCTCGCGGTCTCCTCGGTGTCGGCGTCCTCGTGGTCCGTGCGGGCGAGGGTCCAGGTCGCCGTCTCCACCCCCGCGAGGAGCTCCGCGAGCTGTTCGCGGACCAGGGCGGCCTTGGCGTCGATGTCCAGGCCGGTCAGGACGAAGACCACCTCGTTGCGCCAGCCGCCGATGCGGGTCACGCCCACCTTGAGGGTGTCCGGCGGGGCCTCGCCGCGGACCCCGGTGACACGGACCCGGTCCGCCGCCGCGGCGGTCAGGCGGACGGTGTCCAGGCGGGCCGTCACGTCCGGGCCGAGGTAGCGGGCGCCCTGGGTCTCGTACAGGAGTTGCGCCGTCACCGTGCCCGGGGTGACGGCTCCGCCGGTGCCCGGGTGTTTGGTGATGACGGCCGACCCGTCCTCGGAGATCTCGGCGAGGGGGAATCCGGGCCGGCGCACGTCGTGGGCGGTGAAGAAGGCGTAGTTGCCGCCGGTGGCCTGGGTTCCGCACTCCAGGACGTGGCCCGCGACCACCGCCCCGGCCAGCCGGTCCCAGTCGTCGGCCGCCCAGTCGAACCACCAGGCGGCCGGCCCGCTGACCAGGGCTGCGTCCGTCACCCGGCCGGTGACGACGACGTCGGCGCCGGCCCGTAGGCAGGCGGTGATCCCGGCCCCGCCGAGGTAGGCGTTGGCGGTGAGCGCGCCCTCCTCGTACGGCATCAGGTCGTCGCCCTCGACGTGGGCGACGGAGACGGGGATGCCCGCCTTGGCCGCGAGGCCGCGGACGGCGTCGGCGAGGCCCGCCGGGTTGAGTCCGCCCGCGTTCGCGACGATCCGTACGCCCTGCTCGTGGACCAGGGCCAGGGAGTCCTCCAGTTGGCGGACGAACGTCTTCGCGTAGCCGAGGCCGGGGTCCTTCAGGCGGTCGCGGCCGAGGATCAGCATGGTGAGTTCGGCGAGGTAGTCGCCGGTCAGGACGTCGAGGGGGCCGCCGGTCAGCATCTCGCGCATCGCGGCGAAGCGGTCCCCGTAGAAGCCGGAGGCGTTGCCGATGCGCAGGGGACGGCGGCTCACCGCGACTCCGCCCGGGGGTCCCGCCCGGGGCCGGCCGGGCCGGCGAAGGCCTGCGCGATGTCCAGCCACCGGTCGGCGTCGGCGCCGGTCGCCGTCAGCGCGAGGTCGTCCCGGTGGGCGCGCCGGGTGACCAACAGGCAGAAGTCGAGGGCCGGTCCGGTGACCCGCTGGTCGGCGCCCGGCGGGCCGTACGTCCAGGGTTCGCCGCCGTCCGGGGCGCGCAGTTCCACCCGGAACTCAGCCGTCGGCGCCGGCAGGCCCCGTACCGCGTACGCGTAGTCGCGGGCCCGTACGCCGATCCGGGCGACGTGCCGCAGCCGGCCGGTCGGGGCGCGGCGCACCCCGAGGGCGTCGGCGACGTCCTGGCCGTGGGCCCAGGTCTCCATCAGGCGGGCGCCGGCCATCGAGTTGGCCTTCATGGGCGGCCCGTACCAGGGGAAACGGGCGTCGGGCGAGGCCGCGTCGAGGGCGGCGTCGAGGGCGACCCGGCCGGCGCGCCAGCGGGCGAGCAGCTCGGCGGGCGGCAGCGCGGCGCCCTCGGCGGCGCCGTCGTCGACGAAGGAGTCGGGAGCCTTGAGGGCCTCCTGCACCAGCTGCCCGAAGCCGTCGGCATCGGTGAGGGCGAGGAGTGAGGCCCGGTCGGTCCAGTGCAGGTGGGCGATCTGGTGGGCGATGTCCCAGCCGCTCGCGGGCGTGGCCCGCGCCCAGTCTGCGGCGGGCAACTCCGCTACGAGGGAGTCGAGTTCACCCCCCTCCGCCCGGAGATCGGCGAAGACGGCGACGGCGGACGGATCGGGCACGGTTGCGCTCCCCTGCTCGGCGTGGAGGGAAGCCTGGCACTCGCCGAAGAAACAATCAAGCACGCTTGCATGGTTTCTTGGCGGACCGCCGTCTTCCCGCCAACCGGGCCAACCACGCCGAACGGGACGGGATTTGCCATACGGGATGGTCCGGCCGGACCCGGGCCCGCGACCGGCTCCGGGCGGGTGGAGGGGTTTCGGTCGGGGCGGGGGGAGCGCGGGGGGTGTGCGGGGTGGCGCGTCGATACTGGGGGCTTCGCTCCGGGCCCGGGAGTGCGTCGTCGCAGCCGAACACGTCCATGTCACCTCGACGAAGAGGATGAACCGCCGTGAAGCCAGCCGACCCGTCCGACCCGGCCACCCCGTCCCGCCCGACCACCCCGCCGGTCCCGCCGGTCCCGTCACCACCGGAAGCCCTGGAAGCCCCGGAAGCCCCGGAGACCCCCGAGGCCCCGGCCACCCCGTCCGTCCCGGGCATGGGCTCCCTCTACCCCGAGCTCGACGCCGTCGCGCTCGGGGCCTTCGCCGCCGCGTTGGAGAGCGGTGACACCTCCGGGTTGCCGCCCGCGCGGGCCGCCGAGGTGGAGGCCGTGCGGTCCGTCGCCGTGTTCAGCCGGGGCCGGGTGACCGGCGCCGGCGGGGTGCTGCTCGACGCCGCGCTGTGGCGGCGCAAGGGCTCCGGGCCGCGACCTGTGGTGGTGATGCCCGCGCCGTGGACGAACCTGGGCTGGGTCGCGTACGCGGTCCGGGCCGGCGCCTTCGCCGCCCGCGGCTACGACGTCCTCGCCTACACCCCGCGCGGCTTCGGCGCCTCCGCCGGCCGGGCCGACGCCGCCGGTCCCCTCGACGTCGCCGACGGCAGCCGGGCCCTGGACCACCTGCTGGAGCGCGCCGCCGGGCCCGTCACCAGGATCGGGTTCCTGGGCGTCTCCTACGGCGCCGGCATCGGGCTGCTCGTCGCCGCGCACGACCCCCGGGTGGACGCGGTCGGCGCGTTCAGCGCGTGGGGCGACCTCGGCGAGGTCCTGGTGGAGAACTCCACCCGACGCGTCGGCGCCGTAGGGGCCCTGCTGGCGTCCGCCGGGCGGGCCCGGCTGGGCCCGGGAACCGAACGCGTACTGGAGGACGTGCTGGCGGGCCGCGAGCTCGGGGGCGCCCTGCGCTGGGCGGAGGAACGTTCCCCCTTCGGCCACGTCAAGGAGTTCAACCGGCGCCGGCTGCCGGTCTTCCTCTCCCACGCCTGGCACGAGACGCTCCTCCCGGCGAACCAGACCCTCAAGCTGTTCGACGAACTCACCGGCCCCAAGCGCCTCGTCCTGTCGGTCGGCGACCACGCCGGCCCCGGCGCCGGCGGCCTGCTCGGCCTCCCGGACCGGGTGTGGACGGACGCCCACCGCTGGTTCGACCACCACCTCATGGGCCTCTCCAACGGCGTGGCCGACGAGGGCCAGGTCGCGGCCGAGGTGATGTGGAGCGGGACCGTCGAGCACCGGCCCACCCGGCAGGCCCTCACCCGCCGTGTGAGGCGGCTGCACCTCACCGGCGGCGGCCGGCTCGCCGACCGGCCCGAGGCGGGCTGGACCGCCGGCCTGCTGTGCGGGGTGGACACCCCGACGGCCGTCGCCGACGAGGTCGTCCGCTCCGGGTACGCGGAGATGGCGGGCCGCCCCAAGGTCTACCGGGCCGGCGACATCGACCGCGCGGTGGCCGCCCTATGGGTCGGCGCCCCCGCCGAGGACACCCTGCGGCTGCGCGGGACCCCCCGGCTCCGGGTCACCTACCGGGCCGCGAACCCCGGCTCCAGCTTCGTCGCCCACCTCATGGACCTGGCGCCCGACGGCTCGGCCCGCCTGGTCACGCACGCCCCGTACAGCGACCTCGGATCGGCCCCGGACAGCCTGGTCGGCGCGGACATCGAGCTCCAGGCCACCGCGTACGACGTCCCGCGCGGGCACCGCGTCCTGCTGGTCATGGCCGGCCGCGACGCCCTCTACGCCGACGCCAACCTGCCCCGCGCCTCCCTCGCCTTCACCTCGCCCGAGGCCACCCCGTCCTACCTGGACCTGCCGCTGGGCTGAGCCCGCGCCCCCGGGCCCGGGGCCCTCGGCCCCGGCCCCCTCAGGGCCTGCGCGTGAAGTCCATCGTCCAGTTCAGCAGCCACGTGCCGCCCCCGTCGACGGAGAAGTACTGCTCCCAGCGGGGCGGCGCGCCGGCCCCGGTCCCCGACCACACGTACCGCACCCGTACCGCCCTGCCGTCGTGCGTGTCCTCGCCCTCGAAGACCCCCCGCCCGTCCTCGAACCGGCCGACGACGGGCGGGAACAGGACTCCGGTGCGTCGGCTCGACCAGTACAGCGACCACGCGCCGCGCTCCCGGTCGAACAGGCGCAGGGTGAGCCCGGCGAAGCCCTTCGTCGGGAATTCGACCTCGTCGAAGCTCGCGCCGCCGTCGAAGTGCCGGGAGATCCGCGAGACCCCCGGGAACTCCTCCCACGCGCTGTCCGGGTCGAGGAAGTCGGTGCGCCAACGATTGGCGATGTCCCAGGTCCCGGCGAGGAAGTCGAAGTCGTTCATGCGGTGCGCTCCCCTGTTCCGTGCCCCGGCGCCGGTCGGCTCCGGGGCGCTGCGTTCGGGGGAACCGTAGGAGCACTCCCCTGACATCATGTGTCAGTGAAGTCCAGCCGCCTCCTGTCGATGCTGTTGCTGCTCCAGACGCGGGGCCGGATGACCGCCGCCGAGCTCGCGCGGGAGCTGGAGGTGTCCGTACGCACCGTCTACCGCGACGCGGAGGCGCTGACCGCCGCGGGCGTCCCGCTGTACGCGGACGCCGGGCACAGCGGCGGCTACGAGCTGCTGGCCGGCTACCGGACCCGGCTGACGGGGCTCAGCGCGGGCGAGGCCGAGGCGCTGTTCCTGACCGGGCTGCCGGGCCCCGCGGCGGAACTCGGGCTGGGCCCGGCCGTGTCCGCGGCGCAGCTGAAGCTGCGGGCCGCCCTGCCGCCCGAGCTGCGCGCGCAGGCCGACCGGATGCGGCTGCGCTTCCACCTGGACGCGCACGGCTGGTACGCGGAGCACGAGGAGGCCCCGCACCTCGCGCGGGTCGCCGACGCGGTGTGGCGGGGCCGGGTGGTCGAGGTGCGCTACCGGCGGTGGAAGGCCCCGCAGGAGGTGCGGCGGCGGCTGGAGCCGTACGGGCTGGTCCTGAAGGCGGGCCGCTGGTACCTGGTGGCGGGGCCGCGGGAGCCGCGTACGTACCGGGTCGACCAGATCCTCGACGTGACGGCCCGCGACGAGGAGTTCGAGCTGCCGGCGGGCTTCGACCTGGCCGCGCACTGGCGGCGGAGCCAGGCCGACTTCCACGCGCGGCTGCATCCCGAGGAGGCGGTCGTGCGCCTCTCCGCGCGGGCCGCGGAGCAGCTGACGGGGGCGGCGGCCCGGGCCCTGGCCGCGACCGGCCGGCCGGACCCGCAGGTGCCGGGCTGGATCCGCGCGGTGCTGCCGGTCGAGTCGCCGGAGCGGGCGGAAGCCCAGTTCCTGGCGCTGGCGGCGGAGGCCGAGGTGCTGGCCCCACCGGCCCTGCGGGCCCGCGTCAAGGCCGCCGTGGCGGCGATGGCGGCCCGCTACGCGTGATCCCGGCGCGGCCGGGTCAGCAGGCCTTTCCGGGGGTGGCGGCCGTGGCCCGCAGCAGGTCGCGCAGCAGGTCGAAGTCGATCCGGTCCGGGTGGCGAAACCGCAGGCAGGCCTTGCCCATGTCGTGTGCGGCGAGGCGTTCGGCGAAGGCGTCCCGGACGTCGGTGCGCAGCAGGTAGAAGGACACGTACTGCTTCTGGTCGGCCCAGGCGACCTCGCCGGCGGGCTCGCCGGGCCGGACGTACGCGGGCATCCCGTGGGCGATGACCTCCTCGAAGCCGGTCAGCTCGGCGCGACACAGCTCCCGCAGCCGGGTCAGGGCCGGGCGACGCGCCTCGGGGGCGGCGTCGAGGTAGGCGGCGACGGGGTCGGGGGCCGGCCCGGTCGCGGCCGGGCCGGTGGGGGCGGGTTCCATCAGGACACCCCTTCCTTCGGGCCGGGCTTCGCGCGCCCGCCGAGTTGGGAACGGACCGCGCCCATGCTGGCCGCGATCACCAGGGCGATGGCGAGGGCGTCCAGGGGCGACATCGCCTGGCTCAGGACCAGGAAGCCGGCGGTCGCCGCGATGGCGGGTTCCAGGCTCATCAGGATGGCGAAGGTGGGGGCGGGCATCCGGCGCAGGGCCAGCAGTTCCAGCGTGTACGGCAGGACCGAGGACAGGACGGCCACGCCGAGGCCCAGCGCCAGGGTGCTCGGCACGAGCAGGGCGGAGCCGGATTCGATGACGCCCAGCGGCAGGGAGATCACCGCGGCGACGGCCATGGCCAGGGCCAGTCCGTCGGCCTGCGGGAACCGTCGGCCGGTGCGCGCGCTGAAGACGATGTAAGCGGCCCACATCGCGCCCGCCCCGATCGCGAAGGCGGCGCCCGCCGGGTCGAGGGAGCCGAAGCCGAAGCCGCCCCCGCCGTGTCCGGACAGCAGGACGACGCCGCCGAGGGCGAGGCCCGCCCACAGCAGGTTCACCAGGCGCCGAGAGACGATCACCGACAGGGCCAGCGGGCCGAGGACCTCCAGGGTCACGGCGGGGCCGAGCGGGATGCGGTCGATGGACTGGTAGAAGAGGCCGTTCATGCCGGCCATGGCCACGCCGAAGGCGAGGACGGTGCCCCAGTCGGAGCGGCTGTAGCCGCGCACCTTGGGCCGGCACACGAGCAGCAGCACCAGTGCGGCGGCGGCCAGCCGCAGCGTGACGACCCCGGCCGCGCCCGCCCTCGGCATGATCATGACCGCGAGGGCGGCCCCGAACTGCACCGAGATCCCGGCCGAGACCACCAGCGCCACCGGCCCGAACCGCGCCCGGGCCGACGTCGGGGCGGGCCCGGCGGGGGCCGGCCGCGCGGCCCCGGTGGTGGACGCGCCCGCGGTCGCGGAGGCGGATGTTTCCGGGGAGGCCGTCGGGGACGAGGAGGGTGCGGGCATGAATCCAGCCTAAGGGGTACGTAAGGGCCGTGACGCGGTGTCCTTCCTTACAGCCACGCGCCGCTTCCCCGCGGCGCCCCGCGGCTGCGATCCCGCACCGCGGACCCGCAGCCCGCTCCGCACCGCTACAGCCCCTCCGCCAGGAGTTCCGCCACGTGCCGGGCCCGGCGCCCGCCCAGCTGGGCGATCTGGGTCCGGCAGGAGAACCCGTCGGCGAGGACCGCCGCGTCGGGCCCGGCCGCGCGCAGCGACGGCAGCAGTTGTTCCTCCGCGCACGCCACCGACACGGCGTGGTGGCCCGGCTCGAAGCCGAAGTTGCCCGCCAGGCCGCAGCAGCCGCCGCTGAGCTCCCCGGTGAGTCCGGCCCGCTCCCGCAGCCGCCGGTCGGCGGCGTCGCCGAGGACGGCGTGCTGGTGGCAGTGGGTCTGACCGGCGACGGGCCGGTCCAGCCGGGGCGGGGTCCAGTGCGGGGCGTACTCCTCCAGGGTCTCCGCGAAGGTGCGCACCGCCGCGGCGAGGCGCCGCGCGCGCGGGTCGCCCGGGAGCAGGGCGGGCAGGTCGGTGCGCAGGGCGGCCGCGCAGCTGGGTTCCAGGACGAGCACGGGTCCCGTCACCTCCCCGAGGGCGTCCAGGGTGCGGCGCAGGACGCCACGGGCCCGGTCGGGGCGGCCGGTGGAGACGAGGGTGAGTCCGCAGCAGACCCGGCCGCGCGGGACGGCGACGGTGAGTCCGGCCGCCTCCAGGACCCGTACGGCGGCGCGGCCGGCCTCGGGGGCGAGGTGCTCGGTGAACGTGTCGGGCCACAGGGTCACGGCGGGTCCCGCGCCGGCCCCGGTTCCCGACCGCCGGCCCCACCAGCGCGTG
The DNA here is from genome assembly GCF_042893755.1 of Streptomyces sp. NPDC001568. Classification (NCBI taxonomy): domain Bacteria; kingdom Bacillati; phylum Actinomycetota; class Actinomycetes; order Kitasatosporales; family Streptomycetaceae; genus Streptomyces; species Streptomyces sp. NPDC001568. The sequence continues at coordinate 182,446 of NZ_JBIAVF010000008.1, forward strand.
AACGGCGTCCGGGCCACCGCCGGCAGGGGCCGTTCGCGGGTGAGCCCGGGGACGGGCAGCAGCCGCGCGGCGGCGTTGACGAGCGGCGCCGCGCGCAGCGCCGCGACCGGCCGGAGCAGGTCCGGGAGGCCGCCGAGGAGGTAGTGGGCGAGCGGGCGGATCCGGCCCGCCCAGTGGTGGTGCAGGAACTCGGCCTTGTAGGCGGCCATGTCCACGCCGACCGGGCAGTCGCTGCGGCAGCCCTTGCAGCCGAGGCACAGGTCCAGGGCCTCGGCGACCTCGGTCGAGCGCCAGCCGTCGGTGACGATCTCCCCGGCCAGCATCTCGTGCAGCAGCCGGGCCCGGCCGCGCGTGGAGTGCCGTTCGTCGCCGGTGACCCGGTACGTCGGGCACATCACCCCCGGCCCGCCGGCCTGCTCGGTGCGGCACTTGGCGACGCCGACGCAGCGGGCGACCTCCCCGGCGAACGGGGTGTCGGGCAGCACGGCGAAGCGGAGGTTCTCGTCGAGCCGGGCGGGCCGCACCAGCATCCCCGGGTTCATGCCGCCCGCCGGGTCCCACAGGTCCTTGTAGGCACCGAAGAGCCGGATGACCTCCGGGCCGTACGTCTTCGGCAGCAGTTCGGCCCGGGCCTGCCCGTCCCCGTGCTCCCCCGACAGGGAACCGCCGTGGGCGGCGACCAGTTCGGCGAGTTCCTCCGAGAAGCCCCGGAAGCGGGCCACGCCGCCCGGGGTGACCAGGTCGAAGTCGATCCGGACGTGGACGCAGCCCTCCCCGAAGTGCCCGTACGGGGTCCCGCGCAGCCCGTGCTCCGCCAGCAGGGCGCGGAACGCGCGCAGGTAGGCGCCGAGTCGGGCGGGCGGTACCGCGCAGTCCTCCCAGCCGGGCCAGGCCATGGTGCCGTCGGGCATCCGGGTGGCCGTCCCGGCCGCGTCCTCCCGGATCCGCCACAGGGCGCGCTGCGCGGTCGGGTCGGTGACGAGCAGCGCGTCGACGGTGTCGGCGGCCCGCAGCAGGGTGCGGGCGGCGCCCTCGTCGGGCATCTCGACGAACAGCCAGGCGCCGCCGGCGGGGAGTCCCGCGGCCCCGCGGACCAGGTCCTGGGCCATCCCCTCGACGGTGAGCGGGCCGTACGGGAGGAGCCCGGCGGCGGCGTCGGCGGCCGTGCCCTCGTCGGCGTAGCCGAGGACGGCGAGGACGGGTGCGGGCGGCAGTTCGACGAGGCGGACCACCGCCTCGGTGACCACGCCGAGGGTGCCCTCGCTCCCGCAGAAGGCGCGGGCGGCCCCGACGCCGCGTTCGGGCAGCAGCGCGTCCAGGGCGTAGCCGGAGATCCGCCGATTGAAGGCCGGGGCGCCGGGTGCGACGGGCCCGCCGAAGCCCGTACGGAGCACGGCGAGGTTGCCCTCGACGAGTTCCCGCAGCCCGGCGGGCGTGCCGGCCCAGCCGGTGCCGAGCCGGTGTCCGGCGCCGCCGTACGCGGTGACGGACAGCTCGGTGACGTTGTCGGCGGTGGTGCCCCGGGCGACGGAGTGGGCGCCGCAGGCGTTGTTCCCGATCATCCCGCCGAGGGTGCAGCGGGAGTGCGTGGAGGGGTCGGGGCCGAAGGTGAGCCCGTGCGGACGGGCCGCTTCGCACAGCCGGTCGAGGACCAGTCCGGGTTGGACGACGGCCGTCCGGGCCACGGGGTCGAGGGAGACCAGCGCGTTCATGTGCCGGGTGAGGTCGAGCACCACGCCGGTGCCGGTCGCCTGCCCGGCGATGGAGGTGCCGCCGCCGCGCGGGACGACGGGGATCCCGGCGTCGGCGCAGATCCGCAGGGCGCTCGCCACGTCCTCGGCGTCCCGGGGAGTGACCACGCCCACCGGGACGCGGCGGTAGTTCGAGGCGTCCATGGTCACCAGGGCGCGGGCCGCGGCCCCGAAGTCGACCCCGCCGCGCAGGTTCGCCCGCAATGTCCGTTCCAGTTCCCCGGGTGTCGTCACGGCGCCCAGCCTGCCACCGCGCCGGCGTGTCTCATTCGCTGGACGCGCTTCCGATGCGCGGACCCGGACCCGATACGCTCCGCTCGTGGCTGAGATCCAGATTCCCGCTGACATCAAGCCCGCCGACGGACGCTTCGGCGCGGGCCCCTCCAAGGTGCGGACCGAGGCGCTGGACGCCCTCGCCGCCACCGGTACCTCCCTGCTCGGAACCTCGCACCGCCAGGCCCCGGTCAAGAACCTGGTCGGCTCGGTGCGCGAGGGCCTGCGGGACCTCTTCTCCCTTCCCGAGGGCTACGAGGTGATCCTGGGCAACGGCGGCTCCACCGCCTTCTGGGACATCGCGACCCACGGACTGATCGAGCAGAAGTCCCAGCACCTGACCTTCGGCGAGTTCTCGTCCAAGTTCGCCAAGGCCGCCAAGCTCGCGCCGTGGCTGGACGCGCCGTCCGTGATCTCCTCCGACCCGGGCACGCACCCCGAGCCGGTCGCCGAGGCGGGCGTGGACGTGTACGCGTACACGCACAACGAGACCTCGACGGGTGTCGCGGCGCCGATCAAGCGCGTCGCCGGAGCCGATGCCGGTTCGCTCGTTCTGGTGGACGCGACCTCGGGCGCCGGCGGCCTGCCGGTGGACATCACCGAGTCCGACGTCTACTACTTCGCGCCGCAGAAGTCCTTCGCCTCCGACGGCGGTCTGTGGCTGGCGGCGTTCTCCCCGGCGGCCCTGGAGCGCGCGGCCCGCGTGCACGCCTCCGGCCGGCACATCCCGGAGTTCTTCTCGCTGCCGACGGCGATCGACAACTCGCTGAAGAACCAGACGTACAACACCCCGGCGCTGTCCACCCTCTTCCTGCTGGACCAGCAGCTGCGGTGGATGAACGCGCAGGGCGGCCTGGAGTTCACGACCGGCCGTACGGCGGCCAGCGCGCGGAACCTGTACGGCTGGGCCGAGGCCTCGAAGTACGCGAGCCCGTTCGTCCAGGACGCCGACAAGCGTTCCGCCGTCATCGGCACGATCGACTTCTCGGACGACATCGACGCGGCGGCGGTCGCCAAGGTGCTGCGCGCGAACGGCATCGTGGACACCGAGCCGTACCGCAAGCTCGGCCGCAACCAGCTGCGCGTCGCGATGTTCCCGGCGATCGACCCGGCGGACGTGCAGGCGCTGACCGCGTGCGTCGACTACGTGATCGAGCAGCTCTGACCTGACCCGACGGGCCCGGCGGCCCGCCCGACCCGCAGCCCCCGGTGACCTCGCGTCACCGGGGGCTGCGGCGTTCCCGGGGCGCCCGCCGCCTACTCCCCGCCGGGACCAAGGTCCCAAAAATGAGGGCAAAGCGGCAGTAAACAAAGGCCCCTTGAAGGCCCCCCTGCCTGCCGCTTCACGCCGGGGGACCTTCGGCCGCCCCCTGGCCCGACCCTCGGGAGCCCCGCAACCGGGCGCCCCGGATGTCCCTCATGTCTGATGTGCCGGGAAACGTCCCGGCCCGTTCACGAGGAGACCTCATGCGCAAGGCACTCAGCATCTCGGCGATCGTCCTCGCCTCGTCGATGGCCCTCGGCGGCACCGCGACCGCCTTCGCCGCCGACACCACCTCGCCGGCGGCCGACGCCGGCCCCACCGCCCGCCCGACGCGGACCGCTCTGAAGCTGTCGACCTCGGCGGCGAAGCCCGGCGACTCGATCTCGTTCGAGATGGAGGTGCCGGACGGCTCGACGCACCTGTCCGTCTCCTCCGAGGCCCTGGGCGAGGTGCGGATGACGGACGGCCGGGGCGGCACCGCCGAGGTCGCCGACGTCAAGGAGGGCAGCTACGGCATCTCCCTCACCGGCACCGGCCCCGACGGCGCCAAGCTCCAGGCCACCGCCCGGCTCGTCGTCAAGGCGGACGCCCCGAAGCCCACCCCGGCCCCGGACGGCCTGCGGCTCTCCCAGGACCACGGCCGGCCCGGCGACCGGATCACCGTCACCGTGAAGACCTCCGCGAAGGACGCCTCCGTCAAGTCCGCGGCCTTCACCGGCGGACAGGTCAACCTGAAGGGCGACGGCAAGGGCACCTTCACCGGCACCGCCACCGTCGCCCCCGACGTCAGGACCGGCTACTACGGCGTCGACGCCTACGCGGGCGGCAAGAAGTTCGACACCGTGAAGTTCTCCACCGAGGCCAGGACCACCCCCGACGTGAAGCCCGTGAAGCCGGACGTGAAGCCCGTCCAGCCGCTGCGCCCGAGCGAGCACCGGACGCCCAAGGGCTCCGTGAACACCGGACAGGCCCCCGCCGGCACCGACGCCGAGCCCTCCCGTGGCTGAGCGCACCCCCCTGCGCCCGGGCGGCCGCCGCACACGCCGTGCGGCCGCCCGGGTCGGGGCCCGGCCCCTGGCCCCGGCCCTCGTCCCCGCCCTCGTCCTGCTGCTCGGCGCCGCGTCGGCCGGCTGCTCGGGCGGCGCCGGCGCCGCGCGGGCGGCCGGGCCCCCCGGCCCCGCCGCCTCGGCCGTCTCCGTCCTCCCGGCCTCCGTACCGGACCGGATCGAGATCCCCGACATCAAGGTCGACGCCCCCCTCGACACCGTCGACCTCGACGCCCGGGGCGTCATGCGGGAACCCGACTTCGCCAAACCCGACGACGCCGCCTGGTACCGGCAGGGCCCGACTCCCGGCGAGCGGGGCGCCGCCGCGATCGTCGGCCACATGGACACCCCCCGGGCCCCCGAGGCCGTCTTCTTCAACCTCAAGGAGCTGAAGAAGGACCAGAGGATCGAGGTCCACCGCACCGACGGCACCACCGCCGTCTTCGCCGTCGACGAGGTCGACACCTTCAAGAAGGACGCCTTCCCCACCGATCGCGTCTACGGCGACACCCGCGGCAAGGCCGAACTGCGCCTGATCACCTGCGGCGGCGACCTCACCGCGGACCGCCACTGGGACGCGAACGTCGTCGTGTTCGCGCACCTCACGGGCAAGGCGTAGCCCCGTACGCGATACCTTCAGCAGTTCGGGGCAGGCTCGGGGGTTCCGGGCCGGGCGAGTTCTTGGAGGCAGCGGCGTGAGCGTGCGAGTGACGGCGGCACAAAGTGGCGTGGACCCCTTCGGGACCGCACGACTGCGGCGCGGGGTGCTCGACGCCTGGGGCGCGGGCCCGGCCCGCTTCCGGGAGGACGCCAACGCCGAGGAGGACCTGGCGCTCGGCGGATACCGGGACCGGCTCGTCGTCGAACTGGCGCAGAACGCCGCCGACGCGGCCGCCCGCGCCAAGGTCCCCGGCCGGCTGCGGCTGACCCTGCACCCGGGCGAGGGCGGCCACGCCGTCCTCGCCGCCGCCAACACCGGTGCCCCGCTGGACGCGACGGGCGTGGAGTCGCTGAGCACCCTGCGGGCCTCCGCCAAGCGCGAACCGGGCGGCGCCGGCGAGACCGTGGGCCGCTTCGGCGTCGGTTTCGCCGCCGTCCTGGCCGTCTCCGACGAGCCGGCGGTGCTCGGTCGGCACGGCGGCGTGCGCTGGTCCCTCGCCGAGGCCCGCGAGATGGCCCGGGACGCCTCCAACGGCAGCCCCGGCCTCGGCGACGAACTGCGCCGCCGCGACGGCCACGTCCCGTTGCTGCGCCTGCCGTTGCCCGCCGAGGGCACCGCCCCCGAGGGCTACGACACCGTCGTCGTCCTGCCGCTGCGCGACGCCGCCGCCGAGGAACTCGTGGAGCGGCTGCTGGCCGGCATCGACGACGCCCTGCTCCTCACCCTGCCCGGCCTGCGCGAGGTCGTCGTGGAGACCCCGGCCGCCGGACACCGCGTCCTGTACCGGACCACCGACGGCCCGTACACCGTCATCGAGGACTCCGCCTCCGGCACCCACCGCTGGCGCACCGTGCGCCACAGCGGCCCCATCGAGCGGGAACTCCTCGCGGACCGGCCCGTCGAGGAACGGCTGCGCCCCGTCTGGACGGTCACCTGGGCCGCCCCCGTCGACACCGACGGCGCCCCCCAGCGTCCCCGGACCGCGCCCGTCGTGCACGCGCCGACCCCCACCGACGAACCGCTCGGCATCCCCGCCCTGCTCATCGCCTCGCTGCCGCTCGACACCTCGCGCCGGCACCCCGCCCCGGGACCCCTGACCGACTTCCTGGTGGAGCGCGCGGCGGACGCGTACGCCGAACTCCTCGGCGCCTGGGACCCGGTGACCACCGCCCTCGTCGACCTGGTGCCCGGCCCCCTCGGCAAGGGCGAGCTCGACGGGGCCCTGCGCGCCGCCGTCCTCCAGCGCCTGCCCCGCACCGCCTTCCTCGCCCCGGCGGCCCCGGCGGCCCCGGCCGACGAAGCCGCAGCCGAAGAGGCCGGGGCCGGCGGAGCCGGTGAGCGGGCCGCCCTGCGCCCCTTCGAGGCCGAGGTCGTCGAAGGGGCGGGCGCCGACACCGTACGGGTCCTCGCCGAAGTGCTGCCGACCCTGCTGCCCGCCGGACTGGAACGCCGCCCCGAGCTGCGCACCCTCGGAGTCGGCCGGCTGCCGCTCGGTGACGCCATCGAGCGGATCGCCGGCATCGAGCGCACCCCGCGGTGGTGGCACCGGCTCTACGACAGCCTCGCCGGGGTGGACCCCGACCGGCTCTCCGGGCTGCCCGTCCCCCTCGCCGACGGCCGTACCGCGATCGGCCCGCGCCACCTGCTGCTGCCCGGCACCGACACCCCCACCGACCTGGCCCGCCTGGGCCTGAAGGTGGCCCACCCGGACGCCGCGCACCCGCTGCTGGAGAAGCTGGGCGCCCTGCCCGCGACGCCGCGCGCCGTCCTGACGACCCCGCAGATCCGGGCCGCCGTGGCCGGCTCCCTCGACGTCGGGGAGATCTGGGACGAGGACGCCCTCGACGCCGACGAACTCGCCGAGGTCGTCCTGACCCTGGTCCGCGACGCCGGCCTGGCCGCCGGCGACGAGCCCTGGCTCGGCGCGCTGGCCCTGCCCGACGAGGACGGCGAACTCACCCCTGCCGGCGAACTCCTGCTCGCCGGCAGCCCGTTGGCCTCCGTGCTGCGCGAGGACGAGATCCCCTACCTGGACGCCGAGTTGGCCGAGCGGTGGGACGCCGAGACGCTGGCCGCCTGCGGGGTGCTGACCGCCTTCCAGCTGGTCCGCGCCACCGACGTCGTCCTCGACCCGGACGAACTGGAGCCCCGTGACGGGGACTTCGCCGAGCCCGACGACGTCGGCCTGCTGGACGCCGTCGACGTCTGGTGCGAGGACCTCCTCGACCAGTTCCCCGACACCCCCGTCCCGCCGGTGGCCACCGAGCTCGTCGCCGTCCGCGACCTCGACCTCGTCGACGACGACCGCTGGCCGCAGGCACTGGCGATGCTGGCGCAGCCCCCGCTGCGCGACGCCCTCGTCCAGCCCGTGCGGATCCTGCTCCCCGACGGCACGACGCAGTCGGTGCGCCCGTACACCGCCTGGTGGCTGCGCGACCACCCGGTGCTCGACGGCCGCCGCCCCGCCGGACTGCGCGCGGCGGGCGGGGATCCGCTGCTGGAGGGCCTGTACGCGCCGGCGGACGCGACCGGTTTCGAGGACGAGCAGGTGCTGCGGGCGCTCGGCGTGCGCACCACCGTGCGGGCCCTGCTGGAGGAGCCCGGCGGCGCGGCCGAGCTGCTGGCCCGGCTCGCCGATCCGGACCGCGAGGTGACGGGCGGCCGTCTGCACGGCCTGTACGGGGCGCTGGCCGACCTGGACCCGGAGCAGGTGACGCTGCCGGACGAGCTGCGGGCCGTGGTGGACGGTGAGGTGGTCGTGGTCGACGCGGCGGACGCGCTCGTCGCGGACGCCCCGGACCTGCTGCCGCTGACCGGGGGCCTGCCGCTGCTGCCGGTGGCGCCGGCCCGGGCGGCCGACCTGGCGGACCTCCTCCAGGTGCGGCGCCTTTCGGACACCGTCCCTGCCGAGGTGACGACCCCGGGCGAGGAGCACGAGGTACCGGAGTCCGTACGCGTCCTGCTGGGGCCGGCGACCCCGCCGACGTACCTGGAGCACGAGGAGCTGATCGCGGGCGGCATCGAGCTGGACTGGCGCCGCACCCCGGACGGCACCCTGCACGCGGCCACCCTGGAGGGCGTCGCGGCCGGCCTGGCCTGGGCGGCGCGCCAGTGGCCCCGCCGCTTCGAGGTCGCGGCCCTGCTGGAGGACCCGTCCCGCACGGCGGAACTGGCCCGCGACCGCTGGTTCGACTGACACCCCGTACGAGGGCCCGGGCGGCGATGCCCGGGCCCTCGTACGCGGGCGCCTACGCGGGGAACTTGCGGTCGACCCAGCGGAAGGTGAACTCGATCAGGGTCGCGGCGCCGGCCGCGATGGCGACCGCGATCCACGGCATGGTCACGCCCACCAGCTTGAGCTGGAAGAACTCCTGGAGCCACGGCACGACGAGGACGATCAGGAAGGCGCCGCCCATCGCGCCGACCAGTCCCACGCGCCACCACGTGTACGGGCGGGCGATGATCGCCAGGACCCACATCGAGGTCAGGAACAGGGTCAGCGTCGCCGCGCTGGTCTCGGCGTTCAGGGCGTCCGGGCCGGTGTAGTGGGCGCGGGCGACGATGTACGTGATGAAGGTGGCCGTGGCCGCGATGACGCCGCCGGGGATGGCGTAGCGCATGACGCGTTTCACGAAGTGCGGCTTGGCGCGTTCCTTGTTCGGGGCCAGGGCGAGGAAGAACGCCGGGATGCCGATGGTCAGCGTCGACAGCAGGGTCAGGTGGCGCGGCAGGAACGGGTACTCGACCTGCGAGCAGACCACGAGGACGGCCAGCAGCACCGAGTAGACCGTCTTGGTGAGGAAGAGCGTGGCGACGCGGGTGATGTTGCCGATGACGCGGCGGCCCTCGGCGACCACCGACGGCAGGGTGGCGAAGCTGTTGTTGAGGAGGACGATCTGGGCGACGGCCCGGGTCGCCTCCGAGCCTGAGCCCATGGAGACGCCGATGTCGGCGTCCTTGAGGGCGAGGACGTCGTTGACGCCGTCGCCGGTCATGGCGACGGCGTGGCCGTTGGACTGGAGGGCGCCGACCATGTCCCGCTTCTGCTGCGGGGTGACGCGGCCGAAGACCGAGTTCTCGTCGAGGACGGCGGCCATCTCGGCCCGCTCGGTGGGCAGCCCCCGGGCGTCGACGGTGTTCTGGGCGCCGGGCAGTCCGAGCTTGCCGGCGACCGCGCCGACGGAGACGGCGTTGTCACCGGAGATGACCTTGGCCTTGACGTCCTGGTCCTCGAAGTAGCGCAGGGTGTCGGCGGCGTCGGGGCGCAGCCGCTGTTCGAGGACGATCAGGGCGGTGGGCCGGACACTGCCGGCGACGGCGGCGTCGTCGAGTTCGCGGGTGGAGCGGGCCAGCAGCAGGACGCGCAGGCCCTGCTCGTTGAGGCCGTCGATCTCCTCCAGCGCGGGGTCGCCGGCCGGGAGGAGGACGTCGGGGGCGCCGAGCAGCCAGGTGTTGTTCTCGCCGTCGCCCTCGCTGAAGCTGGCGCCGCTGTACTTGCGGGCGGAGGAGAACGGCAGGGATTCGGTGCAGCGCCACTCGGCGCTGTCGGGGTAGGCGTCGATGATGGCCTGGAGGCTGGCGTTGGGCCGGGGGTCGGACTCGCCGAGGGCGCCGAGGACCTTCTTGACGTAGGTGGGGTCCGCGCCGCCGAGCGGGCGGAGCTCGGTGACGTCCATGCCGCCCTCGGTGAGGGTGCCGGTCTTGTCGAGGCAGACGACGTCGACGCGGGCGAGGCCCTCGATGGCGGGCAGTTCCTGAACGAGGCACTGCTTGCGGCCGAGCCGGATGACGCCGATGGCGAAGGCGACGGACGTGAGGAGGACGAGCCCCTCGGGGATCATCGGGACGATGCCACCGACGGTGCGGGCGATGGCGTCCTTGAGGTTGTTCTCCTTGACGACGAGCTGGCTGATGATCAGCCCGATCGAGGTCGGGATCATCATCCAGGTGACGTACTTGAGGATGGTGGAGATGCCGGAGCGCAGCTCGGAGTGGACGAGGGTGAAGCGGGAGGCCTCTTCGGCCAGCTGGGCGGCGTAGGCCTCGCGGCCGACCTTGGTGGCGGTGAAGGCGCCACCGCCGGCGACGACGAAGGAGCCGGACATGACCTGGTCGCCGGGCTTCTTCAGGACGGGGTCGGCCTCGCCGGTGAGCAGGGACTCGTCGATCTCCAGTCCGTCGGCCTCGCCGACGACGCCGTCGACGACGACCTTGTCGCCGGGGCCGAGTTCGATGACGTCGTCGAGGACGATCTCGGAGGTGGAGATCTCGGCGGTGGCTCCGTCGCGGCGGACGCCGGGTTTGGCCTCGCCGATGACGGCGAGTCCGTCGAGGGTCTTCTTGGCGCGCAGTTCCTGGATGATGCCGATGCCGGTGTTCGCGATGATCACGAAGCCGAAGAGGCTGTCCTGGATGGGCGCGACGATCAGCATGATCACCCACAGGACGCCGATGATGGCGTTGAAGCGGGTGAAGACGTTCGCGCGGACGATCTCGGTGGTGGAGCGCGAGGAGCGGACGGGGACGTCGTTGACGTCGCCCCGGGCGACGCGTTCGGCGACCTGCGCAGTGCTGAGGCCGGCCGGTTTGAAGCGGGGCGCGGGCGGTTTGACCGGGTGCACCGGATCGAGTTCGGCTCCCGCGTCGATGGCGGCGCCGGACCGCTCCGGCCCGTCCTGGTCGATCTTCGCCCGCTGCGTCATGCTTCCGACCGTAAACGGGGTTCGAACGGTTCACCCGCCGAGCGGTCGGAAGATCCGACCTGAGGATGAGCGGAATCCTCCCCTGGTCCCCCACGCCGCGCCGGCGCCTCCCCGGCGCGGCCATCGGCCCTACCGGGCCTACCGGTCCCGGTCCTACCGGTCGGTGTCGGCCGCGGCGGCCGGGGAGCCGCCCTCCCGCTCGGCGATGGCCGCGGCGGCGTGGCGCTTGAGGGCGGCGTCGCGGCCCCGGACGTACCAGATGCCGATGAGGCCGAGCCCGCCGCCGGCCGCGCAGGTCCACAGCCACCAGAGCAGCTCACGGTCGGCGAACCAGCCGTAGAACGGGAGCTGGACGACGAACAGGGCGAACCAGAGGATCGTTCCGCCCGTAACGGTGGCCACCACCGGGCCCTCAAGGGGCTCGGGCGCCTCATGTGTCGCAGTCCACTTCGCCATGGCACCCAGTCTAGGTGGCCGGTTTTCGGGTCTACGCGCGGAGATGGACTGGCCTCCAGTGATGTGTTCATACTGAAACGGTTTGCCTACGGCCTGATTCGTTCGTACGAACCACCTAATAAACCAGTTTGAGGACCGCATGAGCACCTCGGCACCCGCCGCGGCCCCCACCACCGGCCTGGACCGCTACTTCAAGATCTCGGAGCGCGGTTCGACCGTCGCCCGCGAGGTCCGGGGCGGTCTGGCCACCTTCTTCGCGATGGCCTACATCATCGTGCTCAACCCGATCATCCTGGGCAGCGCGAAGGACATGTACGGGCACCAGCTCGACGGCGGCCAGCTCGTCACCGCCACCGTCCTGACGGCCGCCTTCACCACCCTGCTCATGGGCGTGATCGGCAACGTCCCGATCGCGCTGGCCGCCGGTCTCGGCGTCAACACCGTCGTCGCCCTCCAGCTCGCCCCGCGGATGAGCTGGCCGGACGCCATGGGCATGGTCGTCCTCGCCGGCTTCGTGGTGATGATGCTGGTCGCCACCGGCCTGCGCGAGCGGGTCATGAGCGCCGTCCCGCTGGGCCTGCGCAAGGGCATCGCGATCGGCATCGGCCTGTTCATCATGCTGATCGGCCTGGTCGACTCCGGGTTCATCTCCCGCATCCCGGACGCCGCGCACACCACCGTCCCGCTCCAGCTCGGCGGCAACGGCCACCTGCACGGCTGGCCGGTGCTGATCTTCGTGGTCGGCGTCCTGCTCACGCTGGCCCTGCTGATCCGCAAGACGCCCGGCGCGATCCTGATCTCCATCGTGGTGATGACCGCGATCGCCGTCGGCGTCCAGCTGATCACCGACCTCCCGGGGACGTCCTGGGGCCTGACCGTGCCCGAGTGGCCGGGCAACCCCGTGGCCGCGCCCGACTTCGGGCTCGTCGGTCAGGTCAGCCTGTTCGGCGGCTTCGGCAAGGTCGGCCTGGTCACCGGCATCCTGTTCGTCTTCACCGTGCTGCTGTCCTGCTTCTTCGACGCGATGGGCACCATCCTCGGCGTCGGCGACGAGGCCAAGCTGATCGACGCGGACGGCAACTTCCCCGGCATCAACAAGGTGCTCCTGGTCGACGGCCTGGCCGTCGCCGCGGGCGGCGCGACCTCGTCCTCCGCCACCACCTGCTTCGTCGAGTCCACGGCGGGCGTCGGCGAGGGCGCCCGTACGGGCCTGGCCAACGTCGTGACGGGCGGACTCTTCGCCGTCTCGCTGTTCCTCACGCCGCTCGCCACGATGGTCCCGTCCCAGGCCGCCACCCCCGCGCTCGTCGCGGTCGGCTTCCTGATCCTGGCCGGCTCGGTCAAGGACATCGACTGGAGCGACTTCACCATCGCGGTCCCGGCCTTCCTGGCCATGGTGATGATGCCCTTCACCTACTCGATCACCAACGGCATCGGCATCGGCTTCATCAGCTTCTGCGTCCTGCGGGCGGCGACGGGCCGCGGCCGCGAGGTCCCGGTCGCGATGTACGCCGTGGCGGCGGTCTTCGTCTTCTACTACGCGATGCCGGCCCTCGGCCTCACGTGAGCCCGTAGAACTTCTCCGTCTCGTCGACCGCGGTCTTGAACCGCTCGTCGAAGTCATCGCGAATGAGCGTCCGGACGACATAGTCCTGGACGCTCATTCCGCGTTTGGCGGCATGGTGCCGGAGCCGCTCCAGCAGCTCCCCGTCTATGCGCATGCTCAGCACATGTGTCCCCATGCCGAAAGAGTCGGGCCACAGGGTGCGGGCGCGCGTCGCTTTCCGCCGCCGGCTCACCCGTACGAGTGACTCGATCTTTGCGGTGTGTCCCACGGCTCCCTCAAACCGGTGTTCCTTAGGGAGGGTAATGAGTTACTCTAAGGACATGCATGACCTTTCCCATGGCGACGATGCTGCCGCCGTGAACGATCTCCGCTCCGCCGTCATGCGGCTGGGCCGGCGCCTCAAGCACCAGCGCGTCGACGAGTCGCTGAGCCCCACCGAGATGTCGGTGCTCGGCACCCTCGCCCGCTGCGGCCAGGCCACCCCCGGTGAGCTGGCACGCCGTGAGCACGTCCAGCCGCCGTCGATGACCCGCATCGTCGCGCTGCTGGAGGCCAAGGGACTGGTCACGCTGGAGCCGCACCCCGACGACCGCCGCCAGAAGGTGGTCCGCCAGACCGAGGTGGCCGAAGCGATGCTCGAAGAGAGCCGTCGCAAGCGCAACGCCTTCCTGGCCGGGCTCGCGGCCGAGCTCACCGAGGACGAATGGGCCAAGCTCCGCGAGGCCGCTCCCGTCCTGGAGAAGCTCGCGCACCTGTAGGAACGACGCCTGGAGGCGAACGCTTTTGAGTACGGGAACCGGAGCAGACTCCGCACCCGGCCACACATCCACCCCCACCACCCCCGCGGGCAAGAACTCCATGTTCAGCTCGCTGAGGATCCGGAACTACCGGCTCTTCGCCACGGGCCAGGTCGTCTCGAACACGGGCACCTGGATGCAGCGCATCGCCCAGGACTGGCTGGTCCTCTCGCTGACCGGCTCCGCCTCCGCCGTCGGCATCACCATCGCCCTGCAGTTCCTGCCGATGCTGATGTTCGGCCTCTACGGCGGCGTCCTCGCCGACCGGCTGCCCAAGCGGCCGCTGCTGCTGGCCACCCAGAGCGCCATGGGCCTCACCGGCATCGCGCTCGCCGTCCTCACCCTGGCCGGACACGTCCAGGTCTGGCACGTCTACCTGGCGGCCTTCCTGCTCGGCCTGGTCACCGTCCTCGACAACCCGGCCCGGCAGACGTTCGTCCCCGAGATGGTCGGCAAGGACCAGGTCGCCAACGCGATCAGTCTGAACTCCGCCAACTTCCAGTCCGCGCGACTGGTCGGCCCGGCGATCGCCGGTGTACTGATCACCGCCGTCGGCTCCGGCTGGGCCTTCCTGCTGAACGGACTGTCCTTCGCCGCGCCCATCGCCGGCCTGCTCATGATGCGGACCCGGGAACTGCACCCCGTCGAACCGCAGCCCCGCGCCAAGGGTCAGCTGCGCGAGGGACTGCGCTACGTCGCGGGCCGGCCCGAGCTGATCTGGCCCATCGCCCTCGTCGGCTTCATCGGCACCTTCGGGTTCAACTTCCCGATCTGGCTGTCGGCGTTCGTCAGCGACGTCTTCCACGGCGACGCGGGCACGTACGGGCTGTTCAACACCCTCATCGCGGCCGGCTCCCTCGTCGGCGCCCTGCTGGCCGCCCGCCGCGGCCACTCCCGGCTGCGCCTGCTGGTGGCGGCCGCCGTGCTGTTCGGCGCGCTCCTGACCGTGACCGCCTTCGCCCCCGGATTCTGGCTGTTCGCGGCGCTGCTGGTGCCCATCGGGATCTTCGGCCTGACCGTCAACGTCACCGCCAACTCCAGCGTCCAGATGGCCACCTCCCCCGAGATGCGGGGCCGGGTCATGGCGCTGTTCATGATGGTCTTCACCGGCGGCACCCCCCTCGGGGCCCCGCTGCTGGGCTGGATCACCGACACCTACGGCGCCCGCGTCGGCATGGCCGCCGGCGGCCTGATCTCCCTCGCCGCCGCCCTCACCATCGCCCTCGTCCTCTCCCGGATCGGCAACCTCCGCCTCCGGGTCGGCCGCCGCGGCGTCACCTTCGTGCCCGCGGCCCCGCGCCGCGAACTCGCCACCGCCGCGTGACCCCGGCCGTCGGCCGGGGGCGGGCGGCCGGGGCGTGTCGTGAAAGTGACGCCGGATGCCGCAGGCCGGGCGGGACGGTCACCACACGCCCTAGGGTCGGGGCATGAGGCTGTTCGCCGCCGTACTGCCCTCCGCCGGGGCCACCGCCGAGCTGCGCGCGGCCGTCGCGGCGGCCCCCCGCCCCGACGGACTGCGCTGGACCGCCGAGGCGGGATGGCACTTCACCCTCGCCTTCATGGGGGAGGTCCGTGACGAGGTGCTCCCCGACCTGTACGAGCGGCTCGGCCGGGCCGCGTCCCGCACCGCCCCGTTCCCGCTGCGCCTCCACGGCGCCGGGCACTTCGGCGACCGCGCCCTGTGGGTCGGCGCCGCCGGCGGGCTCGACACCCTGCGCCTGCTCGCCGAACGCGCCGACGCCGCCGCCCGCCGCGCCGGCGTCCCGATGGACCAGCACCGCCGCTACACCCCGCACCTGACCCTGGCCCGCAGCCACACCGGCGGCGACCTGCGCCCCTGCCTCGACGCCCTCGCCGGTTTCGAGGGCACCCCCTGGCGGGTCGACACCCTCAGCCTCGTCCGCAGCAACCTGCCCACGAGCGGCGTACCGGGCGAGCAGCCCCGCTACGAGGTCGTACGGGCCTGGCCGCTGTCGCCCTGACCGGTGGCGTCGCGCGTCCGGCCGCTGCCGGCGGGCCCTTCACCGCGTCGGCGCTCACGACGCCCGGCGAACGGGCGGGCGCCACCCCGGGACGCCCTCACCGGCTCACGCTTCCCCGCCCCCGACGCCACCACCCGGCGCGGGGTCCGACGCCCCTCCTGGAACCCCGCCCTCCAGGTGCTCACGGGCCACCCGGGCCGGTACGCACATCCGCCACGCCTCGGTGACCAGCTCCGCGAGCTCCGCCGGTCCGAGGGCGGCCATCCGGGCGTGGACCCAGTTGTAACGCATGTCACCGGCGCCCGGCAGGCCGAACGTGCCGGGCTCGGACGCGACCAGCGCGGCCCGCTCCTCCTTGGGGAAGGCGAAGCCCAGCTCGGTCTCGTCGCGGGACAGGGCGAGGTAGACGATCCGCCCGATGCGGAACTTCACCCGGTCCCGCACGAGGTGTTCCTCGGTGCGCGGCAGCGCGAGCGCCAGCCGCCGTACGTCCTCCACGGTCACCATGACGGCAGTGTCCCGCACGGCCCCCGGCCGCGGGGGCGGGGGCCGTACGCGGGGTCGACCGGAGCCGCGTTAGTCTCGACGGGTGGATCCCAAGACCAGAAACCGTGTCATGGCCGGTGTGCTCGTGCTGATGTTCCTCGTCGTCGCCGTGGCGGCCGCCGTCGGCCAGTGACGGCCGACGCCCCCGCCCACCCGTGATCGGGCCGAGGCGGCGGGCGCCCCGCCCGTCACCAGGCGAACGCCTCCGGCGACGGACCCGGGCCGGGGAAGATCTCGTCGAGGCCCGTCAGGACCTCCTCCGGAAGTTCCAGCTCCACCGCCCGCAGCGCGGACGCGAGCTGCTCCGGCGTGCGCGGACCCACGATCGGGCCGGTGACCCCGGGGCGGGTCAGCAGCCACGCCAGGGCCACCTCGCCGGGCTCCAGGCCGTGCTTGTCCAGCAGGTCCTCGTACGCCTGGACCTGCCCGCGGACCGAGCTGTTGTTCAGCGCGTCCGCCGACCGCCCGGACGCGGTGCGCCCCGATTCGGCCGCCTTGCGGATGGCGCCGCCCAGCAGGCCGCCGTGCAGCGGGGACCAGGGGATGACGCCGAGCCCGTACGCCTCGGCGGCCGGGATGACCTCCATCTCGGCCCGCCGCTCGGCGAGGTTGTAGAGGCACTGCTCGCTGACCAGGCCGAGCCGCCCGGTGCGCGCGGCCGTCTCGTTGGCCTGGGCGATCTTCCAGCCGGGGAAGTTGGAGGAGCCCGCGTAGAGGATCTTGCCCTGCTGGATCAGGACCTCGACGGCCTGCCAGATCTCCTCGAAGGGGGTCCGCCGGTCCACGTGGTGGAACTGGTAGACGTCGATGTGGTCGGTACCGAGCCTCTTGAGGCTCGCGTCGACGGCCCGGCGGATGTTCAGCGCCGAGAGCCGGTCCTGGTTGGGCCAGGTGTCGCCCTCGCGGGACATCGATCCGTAGACCTTGGTGGCGAGGACCGTCTTCTCCCGGCGGTCGCCGCCCTGGGCGAACCAGGTTCCGATGATCTCCTCGGTGCGGCCCTTGTTCTCGCCCCAGCCGTACACGTTGGCCGTGTCGACGAAGTTGATGCCGGCGTCGAGGGCGGAGTCCAGGAGGGCGTGGCTCTCCGGTTCCCCGATCTGGGGGCCGAAGTTCATCGTGCCGAGTACGAGGCGGCTGACCTTGAGGCCCGTGCGTCCGAGCTGCGTGTACTTCATGGGGCACTAGCCAACTGCTTCGAGTGCGCTCCAGGCAAGACCCCGCCGTGAAGGGCGTGTTACGGCCCGTCCGCCGGGCGGTAGGGGGCCCCGACGCCCCACGCCTGGTGCAGGACGGCCGCGAACTCGCCGGCCAGCCGGTGCTCGCCGGAGGCGTTGGGGTGCGTGCCGTCGTAGGTGTCGTGGCGGATGTCGTACGCCTGCGGGCGGGCGGCCAGCAGGATCGGCGACGCGTCCGTCGACAGGTCGGCGACCGCCTTCGCGAGGAGTTCGTTGAAGCGGACGACCTGCGCGGCGAACGGCGCGTCGTCCTCGGCCCGGACGTTCGGGATGACCGGCAGCAGCACCATCCGGATGCCGGGACGCGCGGCGCGGGCCGCCTCGACGAACCGGCGGACGTTGACGGCGGTCCCGTCGGCCTCGGTGTAGAAACCGAGGTCTATCAGGCCGAGGGAGACGAGCAGGACGTCCACCTCGCCGGCGCCCGCGGCGGGGCCCACCAGGGGCGCCATGTGCTGCCAGCCCTCGCCCCAGCCGGCCAGGTGGCGGCGGGCGTGCTCCGGGAAGTCGGGGGCGGCGTAGGCGTGGCTGGTGGCCGCGTCGGTGGTGGAATCGTGGAGCGCGGTGCGCGGGCCGACGATCTCGAAGGGGCCGTCCAGGGTGGCGCACAGGTGCTGCCACATCCGGTAGCGCCAGGTGTAGTCGCCGGCGCGTCCGATGGTCATGGAATCGCCGACGAACATGAAACGCATCCGGTCATCATCGCGGATCGCGCGACAGAAACCCCTGTGACGCCGGACACGCGCGGCGGGCCGGCAGGCTTGGGGGATGCGCCTGCTCCCCCGGTCGTCCGCCGTCGCCGTACTCGCCGCCCTCGTCGCCGTCACCGTCGTGCCGCCGGCGACGGCCGTCGCCGCGGAGACCCCGGGCGCGGCCGGGTTCACGATCACCGATCCGCGGATCCGCGAATCGAGCGGCCTCACGGCGAGCCGGCTGCATCCGGGCGTGTACTGGACGCACAACGACAGCGACGACGGCCCGTACGTGTACGGGGTGGACGCGGCGACCGGGAAGACCGTGGCGCGGGTGACGCTGACCGGGATCGGCACGCCCCGCGACGTGGAGGCGATCTCCCTGGGGCCGGACGGGCAGTTGTACGTCGGCGACATCGGCGACAACCGCGACGGAACCTGGGACCACGTGTGGATCTACCGCTTCCCGGAGCCGAAGCGGCTCGCCGACACCACGGTGAAGGCGGAGCAGTTCACCGTCACGTACGCCGACGGGCCGCGCGACGCCGAGGCCCTGATGGTCCATCCGGTGACGGGCCGGGTGTACATCGCGAGCAAGCACGAGCGCACGGCCGGCCTGTACGAGGGACCCGAACGGCTGTCGGCCGGCGGGACCAACGTGTTCCGGCGCGTCGCCGACGTGCCGTGGGTGACGGACGGGGCGTTCTCCCCCGACGGCAACCGACTGACGCTGCGCGGCTACTTCACGGCCCGCACCTACCCGTGGAAGGACGGCCGCCCGCGGGGCGGCGGCACCCGGGTGAGCGCCCCCTTCCAGGGGCAGGCCGAGTCGGTGACGTACGCGGCGGACGGGACGACGCTGATGTTCGGCTCGGAGGGCGCGAACAGTCGGGTCGTCGCGGTCCCGGCGACCCCGGACGACGGCTCCTCCCCCACGGACCCGTCCGCCTCCGGCCCCGCCCCGTCCGGGGCGGCGTCCGCCCGCCCCGGCTCCCCGCCGCAAGCGGGCGACCCGGCCGGGCAGGACGGCGGTTTCGCCAAGGGCGCCCTGGTCCTCGTGGTGGGCACGGCCCTGGTACTCGGCGCCAAGCGCCTGCTGCGCCGCACCCCGAAGGACTGACGGGCCGGCCGCCCCCCTTCCCGTCCATGGGTCGGGGACGGGGGGCGGGCGCGTACGCCCTACGAGTGGCCGAGGTCCGACGTGGCGAGGTCCGCGGCCGGGACCGAGCCGCTGTCGGCGGCCGGGCGGAGGGAGAACTCGTCCGTGGCCATCGAGTCGAGCACCGGCGGCGCGGGCCGCAACGGCTTCGGCATGACGGCGGCCTCCGAGTGGCCGCCGCAGCCGTACGAGAGGGAGACCAGACGGCCGTCGGCCGGTCCGAACTCGTTGGCGCAGACGCCGAAGGCCTGCCCCAGCGAGCCACCGATCTTGACGAGGAACCCGCAGGACACGCACGACGCGGGCGCCGCCTGCGCCATCGGGGTCTTCGCGCCGAAGGACTCGTCCCAGCGGTCGGCCGCACTGTGCAGCCCGTACCGCGACAGGACGCGGGCCCGCCGCATGCCCAGTTCCTCGGCGACCGAGGTGATGGAGCCGCGCGCCGGGACGACCACCCGGTCGGTGACGTCGGCGTCCTCGGCCTCGACGAGCTCGGCCATCTCCTCCGAGACGACGGAGTTCGGCGGCGGGGCGTCCTCGTCGGACCAGCCCTGCTCCAGCCGCAGGTCGTCGGCGTCGGTCGGCAGCAGGTCGCCGGGGCCCATGTCACCCGGACGCAGCCGCTCGCTCCACGGCACCCATTCGGGGGCCAACAGGGCGTCGTCGCCGGGGAGCAGCACCGTTTCGTCGAGCGTGACGTTCTTCGCGCGGGAGGCGCGGGTGACGGTCACCGCCCAGCGCCAGCCCCGATAACCGGGTTCCTTGCACTCGAAGAAGTGGGTGACGACCCGGTCGCCCTCCGCCACGACGGAGACGTGCTCGCCCACCACACCGGGGAAGGCGGCCTCCTCGGCCGCCGCCCGGGCGAGTTCTACCGCCTCGGCGCACACGCGGTCGGGGGTACGCGGGGTACGGCTTCGCGTCGTCGCAGCACTCACAGGTCTCGTTCTCTCCTACGCCGTCTCACGAGTGCGCCGTCCGTACTGTCGTCCACAACGACCCGTCGGTCTCGTCCGTACCCAGCGCGGGCGGAGCGGACCAGGGGGCCGCGTCGACGTCCGCGCCCGATCGGCCTCGGGCGCACCCCACTGCGATCCATTCTGCGGGATCGCGAAGAGGCGCGCGGCCAAGAGCAACCGCCGGTGGCGCGCTACGCACGCTACCTCCTCCGGAGCCTTCGTCCCACATGCGAGGTCCGATTCGCGGACGACGCCGCTACCCGGGACGTGCCGGGAGGGGTCCGGGAGGGCCGAGTGGGGCACTATGGCCACGTGGCACCCGCACGGTCGTCCGATGACGGCTCGGGACCGGCCAAGCGGGCCGGCCGGGCTGTCGGGCGTGCCCTGCACCTCCCCATCACCGGTACGGCGCGCGGGATCCGGCGCGCCACGCACGCGCACGGGGCGGGCGAATCGGGCCTCGGCCGGCTGATCGAACTGCACGCCATCAACGGCGCCGGCGACGTGATGATCACGGTGGCGCTGGCCTCGACGGTGTTCTTCTCCGTCCCCACGGACGAGGCGCGCGGCCGAGTGGCCCTGTACCTGGCCATCACCATGGCCCCCTTCACCCTGCTGGCCCCGGTGATCGGCCCGCTGTTGGACCGATTGCCGCACGGCAGGCGGGCGGCGATGGCCGCGGCGATGCTGGCGCGGGCGCTGCTGGCGCTGACGATGTCGGGCGCCGTGGCGACGGGCGGCCTGGAGCTGTACCCGGCGGCGCTGGGCGTGCTCGTGGCGTCCAAGGCGTACGGGGTGGTCCGCAGCGCCGTCGTCCCCCGACTGCTCCCACCGGGGTTCTCCCTGGTCAAGGCGAACTCCCGGGTCACCCTGGCGGGCCTGCTGGCCACCGGCGCGGCCGCGCCGATCGGGGCCGGCCTGCACACGATCGGCCCGCCCTGGCCGCTGTACGGCGCCTGCGCGATCTTCGTGTGGGGGACGTTCGCGGCGTTCCAGTTGCCGCACAAGGTGGACGACGCGAAGGGCGAACGCCGCGCCCGGCTCTCCACGCACGAGGCGCACTCGCGACGCCCGGGCCTGCGGACGATCAGCCGCCCGGTGCTCTGCGGGCTGCTGGCCAACGCGTCGATGCGGGCCCTGTCGGGCTTCCTCATCTTCTTCCTGGCGTTCCTGCTGCGGGAGCACCCGCTCGCCGGGCAGAGCGCGGCGGTGTCGCTGGCGGTCGTCGGCGTCTCGGCGGGCCTGGGCAACGCCTGCGGCACGGCCGTCGGGGCGTGGCTGCGGGCGCGGGCCCCGGAAGCGATCATCGCGACGGTGCTGTGCCTGACGCTCGGCGTGGCGGTGATCTCCGCGGTCCTGTTCAGCGGGGCGATGGTGGCGGTCCTGGGCGCGACGGCGGGCTTCTGCCAGGCCCTCGCGAAGCTGTCCCTGGACGCGATGATCCAACGGGACATCCCGGAGTCCGTCCGCACCTCGGCCTTCGCCCGCTCGGAGACCCTGCTCCAGGTGGCGTGGGTCCTGGGCGGCGCGATCGGCATCGTCCTACCGCTGAACGGCGTACTGGGCATGGCCGTCGCGGCGGTGGTGGTGGCCCTGGGCACCACGATGGCCCTGCGCGGCGCCCTCACCCCCCACCCGAGGAGCACCACCCACCCCCGCGTGGCATGAGCGGGGCCGGGGTCGCCGACGGCGGCGCGCGAGCCCACCCGGCACCCGCCCGGCCGGCCGGCGGCCGACCCGCAGGACCCCATGCAGCGGCGCGGCCCACCGGCCCGATAGCCTTCGGCTCATGACCGCACCGCTTTTCCCGGGTAGGGCCCGCCGCAGCGTCGCGGCCCTCGGAGCCGTGTCCGCCGGCCTCCTCCTCCTCTCCGCCTGCGGGGACAAGCCGACCCCGCTCGCGACCGTGACCGTCGGCACCTCCACCGTCTCCGCGGAGTCCGACTGCCGCGCCGACGGCAAGGACCTCTCCATGGACCGCGTCCAGGAGTGCCTGACGAACCTGAAGAACGCCAAGACCATCGAGTACGGCCGCGGCGACACGCTGCGCCTCGGCGTCGAGCCGGAGGTCGTCGAGGACGGCAACCAGTGGCAGGCGGTCCTCGACGGACAGCCGATCACCGAGCCGTCCTCCAACACCTACCGCAGCTTCCAGGGCGCCGACGTCTTCGCGACCGGCGGCCAGGGCGAGGCTCCCGCCTCGAAGATGCTCGGCTTCGTCCAGGTGGGCAAGGACGGCAAGCCGCTCGCCATCTGGTCGTTCAAGCTCAAGCTGAAGTAGCCGGGGGCATCCCGTGCGCGCGCTCGTCGTGACCGCGGTGGCCGCGGAGGCAGAATCCGCGGCCGCCGGTCTCACCCCTCATCCGGACCCGGTCACCCCGGAGCCGCGCACGCTGCCCGGCGGGTACCTCATCACCCGCCGGGACCTGCCCGGTCTCGCCGTCGACGTGCTCGTCGGCGGTGTCGGCCCGGCCGCAGCCGCGGCCGCCACGGCCACCGCGCTCGCGCTGGCCGACTATTCCCTCGTCATCTCCGCCGGCATCGGCGGCGGGTTCGCGCCCGCCGCCCCGCTCGGCTCGCTGGTGGTCGCCGACGCGCTCGTCGCCGCCGATCTGGGCGCCGCGACCCCCGACGGGTTCCTCACCGTCACGGAACTCGGCTTCGGCCACAGCGTGCACCTGCCGCCCGCCGAGCTGGCCGCGTCCGCCGCGGAGGCCACGGGGGCCCTCCTCGCCCCCGTACTGACCGTGTCGACCGTCACCGGGACCGCCGCCCGCGCAGCCGAACTCGCCGCCCGGCACCCCCTCGCCGGCGCGGAGGCCATGGAGGGCTTCGGGGTGGCGGAGGCCGCCGCCGCGCACGGGCTGCCGGTCCTGGAGGTCCGTGCCGTGTCCAACGCCGTCGGGCCGCGCGACCGTTCCGCCTGGCGCATCGGGGAGGCCCTGGCCGCACTCGCCGACGGCTTCCGCGCGCTGGGGCCCGTACTCGTCAACTGGGGAGAACGACATGAGCACCGGTGACCGTCCGACGCTGGACATCGCCTACTCGCCCTGCCCGAACGACACGTTCGTCTTCGACGCGTGGGCGCACGGCCGGGTGCCGGGGGCGCCCGCCCTCGACGTGACCTTCGCCGACATCGACGTCACCAACGGCATGGCCGAGCGCGGCGAACTGGACGTGCTGAAGGTGTCGTACGCCGTCCTGCCCTGGGTGTTGGAGGAGTACGCCCTGCTGCCCTGCGGCGGGGCCCTGGGGCGCGGTTGCGGTCCGTTGGTGCTGACCCGGGAGCCGGGCGTGGACCTGACCGGGAAGACCGTGGCCGTGCCGAGCGAACGGTCCACCGCCTACCTGCTGTTCCGGCTGTGGGCGGCCGACGTGCTGCCCGAGGGCGTCGGGAAGGTGGTCGTGCTGCCGTTCCACGAGATCATGCCGGCCGTCCGGGACGGCCGGGTGGACGCCGGACTGGTCATCCACGAGGCCCGGTTCACCTACCGGGACTACGGGCTGCACTGCCTGGCGGACATGGGCGAGCACTGGGAGTCCACGACGGGCCTGCCGATCCCGCTCGGCGCGATCATCGCGAAGCGTTCGCTGGGCGCCGAGACGCTGCGGGCGCTGGCCGGGGCGGCCCGGACGTCGGTCCGGATGGCGTGGGAGGACCCGGAGGCGTCCCGCCCGTACGTGCGGGCGCACGCGCAGGAACTGGATCCGGCGGTCGCCGACCAGCACATCGGGCTGTACGTCAACGAGTTCACCGCGGACCTCGGCGACGCCGGGTACGCGGCCGTCCGCGGGCTGCTGACCAGGGCCGCTGCCGAGGGTCTTGTTCCGGCCATCCCCGCGGACGCGCTCGCCTTCCCGTAGCGTCCCGGGCCGCGCGCGCCGGTGCCCCGCGGCTCGTTCGAGCGGCGGGGCACCGGGGTCGGACGTGGGCTCAGACGTCGAGCTGGTCGGCCACCGCGCGGAGCAGCCCGGCGATCTTCGTGCCGTGCACCCTGTCGGGGTAGCGACCGCGCTCCAGCATGGGCGTGATGTTCTCCAGCAGCGTCGTCAGGTCCTGCACGATCGACGCGAGCTCGTCGGGCTTGCGGCGCTGCGCGGCCGCGACCGAGGGCGCCGGATCCAGCACCGTCACCGAAAGTGCCTGGTCACCGCGCTGTCCCGCGACGACACCGAACTCGACGCGCTGGCCGGGCTTGAGCGCGTCGACCCCGGCGGGGAGCACCGACGAGTGGACGAAGACGTCACCGCCGTCGTCGCGGGAGAGAAAGCCGAAGCCCTTCTCGCTGTTGAACCACTTCACCTTGCCGGTAGGCACGTCCGTCCTCTGTCCTTGTGCTCGTCGGGTCCGGTCGGCCGGGATGTGCGGCTCCGGATAGCAGTGCGGCAGGTCCTCGACCCGCCTCCTCCAGGCTAATGGTCCAGAAACGGGTGACAAGACGTTCCCCGGTCCTTCCCCGGGGCCCTTCCGCCGTCCTTCCGGTTCACTGCGTCGGCCAGGGAACTACCCTGGTCGGGTGACTGTTACTCCTCAGCCCGACGATGCCCGGCCCGGCGACGGACTCGTCAAGGCCGGCGGCATCGTGTTCATCGCCGGCGCCGTGGCGACCCTCGTGACGATGGCCCCGCTGTTCCTGGACACCGACCCGTTCCCGTCGTACGCGTGGGCGGTGTGCATGCTCATGGGCGTCGGTTTCGCGATCTCCGCGGCGGGCGTGTTCCGCTCGGCCGCGGCGCAGCGAAAGGCGGCCCGGGCTTCCCAGGCCGCCTGACGGCTGCCGCGCGGCCGGTCCCGGGCCGCGACCGGTCCCCCACCGGTGCGCGCCTCGGGCCGATGCTCCTCCGGGCCGGTGGTTCTCCGGCCGGTGCGCGGCTCAGGCCGCGGCGCGCGCCCGGTCGTACTCCGCGAGCCACTGCGGCAGCGCGGTGAGGTCGGCGAGGACGACGTCCGCGCCGGCGGCGCGCAGTTCGGCCTCCGAGCAGGGGCCGGTGGGCACCGCCACGGACAGCGCGCCGGCCGTGCGGGCGCCGCGCACGTCGCCGACGTGGTCGCCGACGTAGACCTGCGCGCCGTACTCGCGCAGGGCCTCCGCCTTGGCCTCCGCCCACAGCCAGCCGATGACGGCGTCGGCTTCGATGCCGAGGTGCGCCAGGTGGTGGCGGGCGTTGGGCTCGTTCTTCGCGGTGACAACGATGGCACGACCGCCGAGCGCCTGGACGGCGGCGATGGCCTCGCGGGCGCCGGGCATCGCGGGGGTCGGCTCGATGGCGTGCTCGACGTAGATCTCCCGGTAGCGGTCCCGCATCGCGGGGATCTCCGCGTCGGTGAACCAGTACGCGAGCTCCTCCTCGAGCGGCGGCCCGAGCCGGGTGACGGCCTCGTCGGCGTCGATGAAGGCACCCGTCTCCGCCGACAGTGCCTGGTAGGTGGCCCGGATGCCGGGACGGGAGTCGATCAGGGTCATGTCGAGGTCGAACCCGACCGTCAGAGGGGCGGGTTGGATCATGGTGTGGGGGTGGGAGGTCATGCCTCCATTGTGCCGAGGCGCGTCCCGCTAAACGGAACGTGGACTTAGCTTTCCCTTTCCAGAGCATGAAATCTCGGCACATTCCACCCCACGGTCTGGGGCGGCATTCAAGACGTTCTCCATCGCCGCACCGAAATGCGTGGCAGAACCAAGCATCGCCCCCGCACCCTGCCCCGCCGGCGTTCGGGGCGCCGGGGGTCCGGGGCCGCAGACCCCGCGACGGCGCCCGCACAGCCGCGAACCGGGCCCCGCCGCACCCCCGCCGAACCGTCGCGGGCTACCGGCGGCGGCGCGAGCGCCACAGCAGGTACAGCGCCGTCGCGACGGCGGCCCAACGGATCACGCCCGGCCACATGCCCTGGAACGCGGCGGCCATCCCGTCATCGGCGAGCTCCTCGCCCCAGCGGCCCGCCCGCCGCCCCCACAGCCAGAGCACCGCCCCGGTGAAGATCCCGCCGGGCAGGCCGAAGACGACCCACTTGCGTTCGGACGGCCCGAGCACGCGGGACCCGTACGCCACCAACCAGCCGAGGGCGATCAGCATCCAGTACCCGGTGAGCGCCCCCGCGGCGAGCAGCGCCGCCGCCAGCAGCAGGAACGCGTGCGGGCGGGTACGCCCGGGCGCCGCCGCCACCGCCTCGGGGGCGACCGCGGCGGCCTTGCGCTGCCGACGGCGTTCCCGCCGGGCCCGCAGGACCCGTACCACCCGGCGCGTCCGGGACGGCGACGAGCCGGCCGGCGCCGCGGGATCGTCGCCGTCCCGCTCGCCGTCCCCGTCCTCGTCCCCGTCCTCGCCGCCGGGGCGGCGGAGGAAGTCCGGGAACTCGATGCCGCCCGCGAAGCCGTCGACCTGCGGCCCCGAACCGAGCGCCGCCGCGCCCGGCCCGACGCGCCACCAGTCGGGTTCGACGCCGTCGGGGGTGCCGAGTTCGTCGAGACCGGCGAGGTGCGGCGGCACGTTCCGCGGCTCCTGCGCCGGCTGCGGGGCGGGCCTGCGCCGCAGCCGCCCCCGCTGGACCGGAACGGCCTGCGGCGCGGCCGTCGGGACGGAGCCCGCGGCGGACCCGGCGGCGCGGGCCGGCCGGCCCACGGTGTCCAGGAGCTCCTCCGGCGTGCCGAGCCGCTCCAGGATGCGCCGTACGGCCGCCGGGGTCTCCGGTTCGTACTTGGCGCGCCGACGGTCGATCTCGTCCCGGAGCCCCGACACCAGCCGCATCCGGTCACCCGACGACAACTGCCGCCGCTGCGCCAAGTCCCCGACCCGGCTCAGATATTCGTAGACCAGATGGTCGCTCTCGATCCCCACGCCCCGGCTCCTCACGTCCCGCCTGCCCCGAAGGTAGCGCGTGCGCCCGTGGAGCGGCCGTCGGCGCAGCGGATACCGTTGACCGGATGGGGACCGGCCGACGGACCGGCCGGCGCGACCAGGAGGCGACCACCGTGCCCGAGGCAAGCACCGCTGCGGGAAATGCCCCGCGCTCCCTCGCCGAGGCGCTGCGCGCCCGTGACGACGTGGGGCTCACCGCCCTGCTGCACGCGCGCCCGGACCTGCTGAACCCGGTGCCCGGCGACGTCACCCAGCTGGCCACCCGCGCCGGGACACGCGCGTCGGTCGTGCGCGCCCTGGACCGGCTGGACCGGTTCGCCCTCCAGACGGCGGAGGCCCTCGCGGTGGCGCCCGACCCGTGCCCGTACCCGGTGCTGGAGTCGCTGCTGACGGGCGGCGAGAACGAGGCGGCCCGCGCCGAACTGCCGCGGGCCCTCGGCACGCTGCGCGACCAGGCCCTGGTGTGGGGCGACGAGGAGCGGCTGCGGCTGGTGCGCACCGCCCGGGAGCTGCTCGCGCCGTCCGCGCAGCGACCCTCGCCGACCGGTCTCGGGCCGACGGTGTCCGAGGCGACGGCCGGCATGTCGCCGACGCGGATCCAGGAGATCGTGGCGGCCCTCGGGCTGCCCGCCACCCACGACGCGGTGTCCGCCGTGACCGCCCTGACCGGCCTGTTCACCGACCCGGAGCGGATGTCGGCGCTGCTGGACGAAGCCCCGGCGGAGGCCCACCAGGTCCTCGGGCGACTCGTGTGGGGGCCGCCGTACGGGGAGGTGACCCCGCAGCCGACGGCGCCGGTGCGCTGGCTGCGCGACCGGGGTCTGCTGCTGCCCGCCTCGGCGCGGACGGTCGTGCTGCCCCGCGAGGTGGCGCTGCACCTGCGCGGCGGGCTGGCGCACCGGCTCACGGCCCCGCTGGCTCCGCCGGTCGGCGCGCGCCGCGAGCACCGTCCACAGCTTGTGGACGCGAACGCGGCCGGTCAGGCACTGGCCGCGCTGGACACCGTCGAGGAACTCGTGAAGTCCTGGGAGCACGCCGGGCCGGCCGTCCTGCGGGCCGGCGGACTCGCCGTACGGGACCTCAAGCGGGCGGCGACAGCACTGGACACCACCGAGCCGTCGGCGGCGTTCTGGATCGAACTGGCCTACGCGGCCGGGCTGCTGGCGAGCGACGGCGAGGCCGACGAGCGGTACGCGCCGACTCCGGCCTTCGACGACTGGTGCGAACTGCCGCCCGCCGAACGGTGGTCGGTGCTGGCCGCGGCCTGGCTGCCGGCCACCCGCACGGCCGGACTCGTCGGCGAGCAGGACGCCAAGGGGCGCACCCTGTCGACGCTCGGCCCGGAACTCGACCGCTCGGCGGCGCCCGAGGTGCGCCGCCGCGTCCTGAACCTCATCGCCGAACTGCCCGAGGGCGGCTCACCCGACCCGGACGCGCTGCTGGACCGGCTCGCCTGGGAGCGCCCCGTCCGCGGCACCAGCGACCTGCGGGCCCGCCTCGCGCACTGGACGCTGACCGAGTCGGAGGTCCTCGGCGTCACCGGTCGCGGCGCGATCAGCGCGTTCGGCCGCGCCCTGCTGGAGCACCGGGACCCGGCGCCGCTGCTGGCCCCGCAGCTGCCCGAGCCGGTCGACCACGTCCTGCTCCAGGCCGACCTGACGGCGGTCGCCCCCGGCCCGCTGCGCCGCCCGCTCGGCGACACCCTGGCCGTGCTCGCCGACGTCGAGTCCAAGGGCGGGGCGACCGTGTACCGCTTCACCCCCGGTTCGGTGCGCCGGGCCCTGGACGCCGGACACACCGCCGTCGACCTGCACGCCTTCCTCGCCGAGCACAGCCGCACCCCCGTACCGCAGCCGCTCTCGTACCTCATCGACGACGTGGCGAGACGGCACGGACACCTGCGCGTCGGCGCGGCCTCCTCGTACGTGCGCTGCGACGACGACGGCATGCTGAACGAGATCCTCGCCGACAAGCGGTCCGCCGGACTCGGGCTGCGCCGCCTCGCGCCGACCGTCCTGGCCGCGCAGGCCGAACCGGGGGCGCTGCTCGACGGGTTGCGGGCGATGGGCTACGCCCCGGCCGCGGAGTCCCGTACCGGCGACGTCCTGGTGGCGCGCGCCGACGCCCACCGCACCCCGGCCCGCTCGGCGCCGGTCCCGGTCCCGGACGGGCCGCCGGTCCCGGACGCGACGCTGCTGGGCGCGGCCGTACGGGCCATCCGCGCGGGCGACCTCGCGGCGACGGCCGTCCGCAAGGAACCCGCCTCGGCGGCGGGCTCCCCGCCCCCGGCGGCCGGCGAACTCCCGCGCACGAGCGCTGCGGAAACCCTGGCGACGGTCCAGGCGGCGGCCCTGACGGGCTCGGCGGTGTGGATCGGCTACGTGAACGCGGAGGGCGCGGCAAGCCAACGCGTCATCGCCCCGGTCCGCGTCGAAGGCGGCTTCGTCACCGGCTACGACCACACGGCGGACGAAGTCCGCACGTACGCCCTGCACCGCATCACGGGCGTGGCGGAACTGGCGGAGGACCAGGTCTGACACCCGGGGACGCCCCGGCCCGCCGGGGGTCCCACCCCACCCTGCCGACGCTTGAGGCACGAAGACCCGCACCCCACCCCGGCCCCGCCGGCGTTCACCCACCCCAGGCCCACCGACGCTTGCCCACCCCAGGCCCGGCGGCGCTTGCCCACCCCAGGCCCGCCGGCGCTTGCCCACCCCAGCCCCGCCGACGTTCACCCACCCCAGGCCCACCGACGCTTGCCGACCCCGGCCCGCCCACGCTTGCCGACCCCGGCCCGCCCACGCTTGCCGACCCCGGCCCCACCGGCGCTTGCCCACCCCAGCCCCGCCGGCGTTTGAGGCGCGGGGGTCCGGGGGCAGCGCCCCCGGCAACGGCGCCGCACCCGCACGGGTCCGGGCGCAGCCCGGGGAACGGAGGAAGGGCGGGGCGGGGACACGCCCCGCGCAGCGGCACCACCCCGCCCCCGGAGGAATCCGCCCGACCCGAAACCCGGTGGCCACACGCCCACCGCTCCGGCAGGGTGACGACATGCCCACCCCACCCCCGACCCGCCGGATCCGCGCCACCCACACCGCCACCACCGTGACGGTGTACCAGGCCTACTCCCCCCACCTGGGAACCCCCGCCGCCCGCGACAACCGCTTCCCTCCCGCCTGGAAGCGCGACCGCATGACGTGGATCAAGCCGTCGTTCCTGTGGATGATGTACCGCTGCGGCTGGGCCACCAAGGCCGACCAGGAGACGGTGCTGGCGATCGAGATCACCCGCGAGGGCTTCGACCGGGCGCTGTCCGAGGCCTGTCTGTCGCACTACGCGCCGGGCATCCATCCGGACCGGGAGACCTGGCGGCAGTCCCTGGCCTCCGCGCCGGCGCGCGTCCAGTGGGACCCCGAGCGCGACGTACGCCTGAACCCGCTGCCCCACCGTTCCCTGCAACTCGGTCTGTCCGGCTCCGCCTCCCGCGCCTACGCCGACGAGTGGACCGTATCGATCCGCGACGTCACCCCCCTGGCCCGGCGGCTCCACGCCCTGGTCCGGTCCGGCCACGACGAGGACGCCCGCGCCCTCCTCCCCGCCGAAACCCCGTACCCGGCCGGACCCCTGCCCCACCTCGGCGCCTGACCGACCGGCCCGGTCCCCCTCAGG
The DNA here is from genome assembly GCF_042893755.1 of Streptomyces sp. NPDC001568. Classification (NCBI taxonomy): domain Bacteria; kingdom Bacillati; phylum Actinomycetota; class Actinomycetes; order Kitasatosporales; family Streptomycetaceae; genus Streptomyces; species Streptomyces sp. NPDC001568. The sequence goes on from NZ_JBIAVF010000008.1 coordinate 213,060, forward strand.
CCCCGCGCCCGACCGACCGGCCCGGGCCCCCGCAGGCCCCCACCCGCCGCCGGCCCGCCTCCCCCGCCTCAGCGACCCGCGTAGTCGATCCGCGCCGCGTCGAACGGCCACGCCTCGCGGAGCCACCGGCTCACCGCCGCGCGCACGAGCGCGTCCAGGTACGCCCGATCGGCCCGTACCCAGGAACTGACGCGCACCCGCCCCGGCTCCTCCTTGCCGGGGTACACGTACACGCAGCCGATGACCTCGCCCGCGCCCGCGCCCTCCAGCACGCTGTACGTGAACCCGCGCCGCTCCTCGAAGTCGCGCGCGTGCCGCACCAGGTCGGCGAGGTTCGCCTCGGCGCTCATGCCCTCCGCCGGCGGCCAGCCGCCCGTGAACCCGGCGGTCGCGCGGACGTGCGCGATGCTCCCGCTCCACGCGGCGAGGTCCCGCTCGTTGTGCTGCGGCCCGAGCGGCTCCAACCGGAAGCCGTCCCCGGCGAGCGCGCGCGGCGCCTCGAAGCCGTCCGGTACGAACCCGAAACCCTGCTGATCGTCATCCATACCCGGAACGTACGCACCACCCGGACCGGGTGCCGGCCCGTTTTCACCGCCCCGCCCGCGCCCGCGCCTACGCCCTCACCACCCTGAAACCGCTGGCCATGCGGCACACTGGAGGTTTGGCCGAACGGAAAGGTGCTCCCGTGAACTCAGGCCCACTCATCGTCCAGAGCGACAAAACCCTCCTCCTGGAGGTCGACCACGAGCTCGCCGGGGCCGCGCGCCGCGCCATCGCCCCGTTCGCCGAGCTGGAGCGGGCTCCCGAGCACATCCACACCTACCGGATCACCCCGCTCGGCCTGTGGAACGCCCGGGCCGCCGGGCACGACGCCGAGCAGGTCGTCGACGCGCTCGTCGAGTTCTCCCGTTACCCCGTCCCGCACGCGCTGCTCGTCGACGTCGCCGAGACCATGGCCCGCTACGGCCGCCTCACCCTGTCCAAGCACCCCGTGCACGGACTGGTCCTGACCAGCACCGACCGTCCGGTGCTGGAGGAGATCCTGCGGTCCAAGAAGGTCGCCCCGCTGGTCGGCGCCCGGCTCGACCCCGACACCGTCGCGGTGCACCCCTCCGAGCGCGGCCAGATCAAGCAGACCCTGCTCAAGCTGGGCTGGCCCGCCGAGGACCTCGCCGGGTACGTCGACGGCGAAGCCCACCCGATCGACCTCGTCGAGGACGGCTGGGCGCTGCGCCCCTACCAGCAGCAGGCCGTCGAGGGCTTCTGGCACGGCGGCTCCGGCGTGGTCGTGCTGCCCTGTGGTGCGGGCAAGACGCTGGTCGGCGCCGGTGCCATGGCCAAGGCGCGGGCGACCACGCTGATCCTCGTCACCAACACCGTCTCGGCCCGCCAGTGGAAGCACGAGCTGGTCAAGCGGACCTCGCTGACGGAGGAGGAGATCGGCGAGTACTCCGGCACCCGCAAGGAGATCCGGCCCGTCACGATCGCCACGTACCAGGTCCTGACGACGAAGCGGAAGGGCATCTACCCGCACCTGGAGCTGTTCGACTCCCGGGACTGGGGACTGATCCTCTACGACGAGGTCCACCTGCTGCCCGCGCCGGTCTTCAAGTTCACCGCCGACCTCCAGGCCCGCCGCCGGCTCGGTCTGACCGCGACGCTCGTCCGCGAGGACGGCCGCGAGTCCGACGTCTTCTCCCTCATCGGGCCGAAGCGCTTCGACGCGCCGTGGAAGGAGATCGAGGCGCAGGGCTACATCGCGCCGGCCGACTGCGTCGAGGTCCGGGTCAACCTCACCGAGTCGGAGCGGCTCGCGTACGCGACCGCCGAGACGGAGGAGAAGTACCGCTTCTGCGCGACGACCGCGACGAAGCGGAAGGTGACCGAGGCGCTGGTGCGCAAGCACCAGGGCGAGCAGACGCTGGTCATCGGGCAGTACATCGACCAGCTCGACGAGCTCGGCGAACACCTGGACGCGCCCGTCATCAAGGGCGAGACGTCCAACGCGCAGCGCGAGAAGCTGTTCAACGCGTTCCGCGAGGGCGAGATCAGCGTGCTGGTCGTCTCGAAGGTCGCGAACTTCTCCATCGACCTGCCCGAGGCCACCGTCGCCATCCAGGTGTCCGGCACCTTCGGCTCCCGGCAGGAGGAGGCCCAGCGCCTCGGCCGGGTACTGCGCCCGAAGGCGGACGGGCACGAGGCGCGGTTCTACTCGGTCGTCGCGCGCGACACGATCGACCAGGACTTCGCCGCCCACCGCCAACGCTTCCTCGCCGAACAGGGCTACGCCTACCGCATCCTGGACGCCGACGAGCTCCTCGCCGACGACTGACCACCCGCGCCCCCTGGGCACCCGGGGCACCCCAACGACCCGACCGCCCGGCGCCCCCGCCCCGCCCGCGACTCCACGGGCCGGCACGACCGACCTGCCCGCTCGGCACGAACCGATCCACACGGGCCGCTCGGCACGGGCCGCTCGGCGAGGGCCGATCCACACGGGCCGCTCGGCACGAACCGATCCGGTCGACTACCCGGGCCGCACGGGCCGGTTGGGGTAGGGCCGGCCCCTGCCCGGTCCACGCGGCCCGCTACGGCCGGCCTGCGGGTCACCACGACCGGGCGGGAGCCTCGTCCCGAACGGGCGCCGGGATCGGCGCCGGGACGGGGCGCGTGCCGGGGATCGGGAGGGATGTCGGGGCCGGGGCGGGGGCGGGGTGACGGGCGCGGCGGTGCATGAGGACCGTGGAGGCCACGGTCAGCAGCGGTACGGCCCACACCCACAGGTGGGGCCAGTGGTGCAGCAGGTCGCGGCTGGTGCCGGGGAGGTGGCGGGCCCAGAAGTCGGCGGAGGCCTGCGGGAGCACCAACAGGCCGAGCAGGGCGGTCCCGGTGAACCCCGCCAGGGCCGTGAGCCCGCTCCGGATCCGGCCGGTCAGCAGCAGGTACGGGATGAAGACCGCCGGCGTCAGCGTGATCCCGGCGGCGATGCCCAGCGCGAAGCCCCTGCCGAGGGCGCTGCGCGCCCGGCCCAGGTCCCAGACGGCCAGGCAGGCGAGCGCCAGGTTGATCTGACCGGCCACCGGACCCTGGAACAGCGGCTCCAGCCACAGCCCGCCGATGGTGGCGGCCAGCACCGGCCCGGGCCGCGCCCTCAGCCCCGCGAGGCGGCAGGAAAGCAGGATCAGCAGGGCGAGCAGGCAGGCGTTGCCGAGGAGCAGCACGACCTTCAGCACCCCGGACGGCAGCCACGCGGCCGGCGTGAACAGGATCGCCGCGAACGGCGGATAGCCGGCGGGAGGATGCCACTCGGCGGCGGACATGCCGTTGACGAGGGCCTCGGCCATCGGGAGGCGCAGGGCGATGCACAGCACTCCCAGGGCCAGCAGCGAGCCCGTGACCAGCAGGCCGACAAGGGGCGACGGCAAGCGGGCGGGATCAGAGCTGCGGGTCACGCGCGTGACCCTAGTGGATCAGCATCCAGCTCCCACCGGGATCCGGCCACGCCCCGACCAAAAACCCGGCCCGAGGCCCCGCCGACCGAGCAACCGCCCCGGAGCCGTCACGAACGCACCGGCCGGGAGCCAGGAACCGGTACCCGGGTCCACCGACCGGCGCCCGCGCCGCCCGGTCAGCGGCGTATGACGCCCGCGTCCTCGGCGTATTCGCCGAGGACGACCACGCTCACGGCGGTCGCCGCGAAGACCTTCGCTGCGCGCAGGACGTCGCCCACGCGGTAGCGGGAACGATGGTCGGAGGTGGCGGTGGCGCCGCTCGGGCGGCCGCCCTGGATCGGGGTGAAGGTTGCGGTGCTCATGTATCCATGGTGCGTTTTCCCGCCCCCCACCACATCGCTCCGCAGAGGGAACATTCGGCCCCCCGCGGTCCTCCTCACGACCCACCCCACCCCCTAGGGGCCCCCTCCCAGGTCTGACACTCCCCGGTATGACACCAGCAGCGACACCCGCACCCGCCACCCGTTCGGAGTCCCTCCCCCTCCCGACTCCCCGCCCCCACAATCCGTTCGCGCAGCGCCGACACCCTGACTAGAATCTCCGCTCTTGCCGCCTCCCGCCGTGCATCGGGGAGAGCCGTCCGCCGCTCGGAAACCGGCGGGCATCAGTTCCTTACCAGCAGCTGGAGGCAGTCCCGTGCCCGCGCACGCCCCCGAATCCGCCGACCCGCTCGCCCGCGAGCGGTCCCACCTGGCCGCCTCCCGTTCCGCCCTCCGCGCGATGCGCGAGGACGTCGAGGCCCTCGACATCCGCGACGTCACCGCGAACTGGGTCAACGCCATCGTCCTCCAGGCGCAGATCGACGACCGGATCAAGGCCCTCGCCGACCTCTCCCACACCCCGCTCTTCTTCGGCCGCCTCGACTACCTGCACGCCCCCGGCGCCGAACTCGCCGAGGGCGCGGAGGGCGAGCAGTTCTACATCGGCCGCCGCCACGTCCACGACTCCGACGGCGACCCGATGGTCATCGACTGGCGCGCCCCCGTCTCCCAGCCCTTCTACCGCGCCTCCAAGGCAGACCCGCAGGACGTGACCCTGCGCCGCCGCTTCGGCTACACCGGCGGCGAACTGACCGCGTACGAGGACGAGCACCTCTCCGACCCGGCCGAGGCCGCCGCCGTCAGCAAGCTCCTCCAGCAGGAGATCGAGCGCCCCCGCGTCGGCCCCATGCGCGACATCGTCGCGACGATCCAACCGGAGCAGGACGAGATCGTCCGCTCCGGCCTGTCCGGATCCGTCTGCGTACAAGGGGGTCCCGGCACCGGGAAGACGGCCGTCGGCCTGCACCGCGTCGCGTACCTCCTGTACGCGCACCGCGACCGACTCGCCCGCACCGGCACCCTCGTCATCGGGCCGAACCGTTCCTTCCTCCACTACATCGAGCAGGTCCTGCCGGCCCTGGGCGAGCTGGAGGTCAAGCAGGCCACCGTCGACGACCTCGTCGCCCGCCCCGGCCTGGAGGTCCGCGGCGCCGACGAGGCCGCGACGGCCGTCGTCAAGGGCGACGCCCGCATGGCCCGCGTGCTGCGCGCCGCCGTCCGCTCGCACGTCACCGCGCCGACCGAACCCCTGATGGTGGTGCGCGGCTCGCGCCGCTGGCGGGTGCCGGCGTACGAGCTCGCGGAGATCGTCGAGGAGCTCCAGCAGCGCGACATCCGCTACGGCGCGGCCCGCGACGCGCTGCCGCAGCGGATCGCCCACCAGATCCTCGTCCGCATGGAGCAGGCCGGCGAGGCGCCGGACGACCGCGTGCAGGACGCGGTGGCCCGCAACCCCGCCGTGAAGGCGGCCGTCAAGGAGATCTGGCCGCCCGTGGAGCCGGCGAAGCTGGTGCTGCGCCTGCTGTCCGACCCGGAGTTCCTGGCGGTCCACGCCGAGGGCCTCCTCACCGCCGACGAGCAGAAGCTCCTCCTGTGGTCCAAGCCCTACCGCAGCGTGAAGTCGGCGAAGTGGTCCCCGGCGGACCTCGTCCTCATCGACGAGGCCGCCGACCTGGTGGAACGTACGCACTCCCTCGGCCACGTCGTCCTCGACGAGGCGCAGGACCTGTCCCCGATGCAGTACCGGGCCGTGGGCCGCCGCTGCACGACGGGCTCGGCGACGGTCCTCGGCGACCTCGCGCAGGGCACCACGCCCTGGGCCACGCGCAGTTGGGACGAGGCCCTGACCCACCTGGGCAAGCCCGAAGCGGTCCTGGAGGAACTCACGGCGGGCTTCCGCGTGCCGCGCGAGGTCATCGCGTACGCCTCCCGGCTGCTCCCGGCCATCTCCCCCGGCCTCGCCCCGGTCTCCTCGGTCCGCGAGACCCCCGGGTCCCTGACGGTCACGGAGATCACGGACGCGGACGGCCTCACCCCTGCGGTCGTCGACGCCTGCCGCGCCTCGCTCGTGCACGAGGGCTCGGTCGGGCTGATCGCGGCGGACGCGCGGATCCCGGAACTGGGCCGGGCCCTCCTGGAGGCGGGCCTGCCGTACCTGTCGCCCGGCGAGGAGACCACCGCGCGGTCACGGCTGACGCTCGTGCCGGCGTCGCTGGCGAAGGGGCTGGAGTACGACTACGTCGTACTGGACGAGCCGGCGGCCGTCGTGAGCGGTGAGCCGGACGAACGGACCGGGCTCCGGCGCCTGTACGTCTGCCTCACCCGAGCCGTCTCGGGCCTCACCGCGCTCCACGCGGCCCCCCTCCCCGAGGCCCTGACCCCCGCCTAACCCCGCTACGCGGGGCCAGTCCCCACCTCAACGCCGACGCGGCTCGCCCCGAACCCCCCGGGGCTCCGCCCCGAACCCCCCGCCTCAAACGCCGGCGAGGCTGGATGGCAAACGCCGGCTTGCCCCCGGCTTCCGGCAGGTCGACCGTGCGGGTACAAACCCCTGAGGCTCCGCCCCAGACCCCGCGCCTCAAACGCCGGCGAGGCTGGATGGTCCAGCACCGGCGGGGCTGGATGAGCCGGGCGGGGTTCCCCCCGAATACCGGCAGGTCGACCCGCGCGGGTACAAACCCCGGGGCTCCGCCCCGAACCCCGCGCCTCAAACGCCGGCGGGCTGGAATGGCACCGACGAGGCGGAAATGGACGGGTGGGCCGCGCAGGTCGGGGACGGGGACGGGGTGGGGTGTCGACCGGGACTAAAACGTGATTTGTTGGCGCCCGGTACCGCCCACCAACGCAGCCCCGGACAGGGCGCCATAAATCATGCCCGTCCCGGACGACACCCCACCCCGGCACCGGCCCCGACCCACCCGCAGCCCCCCGCCCGGCACCGGCACCGGCACCGGCACCGACCCCGAGCCGAACCGGCCCCCGCCCCCGCCCCCGCGCAGCGAGCGGCGGCCACCGACCCCGCCCTACCCCAACGCCGCCCGCCACTCCGCCACCGCCGACGCCGACACCGGCCGGTGCCAGCCCGACGGACGCGCCGCGCCGCCGATGTGGAAGGCGTCGATGCCCGCCGCCCGAAGCTCCGGCAGGTGCCGCAGCGCCAAGCCGCCGCCGACCAGGATCCGAGCCCCGTACCCCGGCTCACCCGCCCGCGCGGCCTCCGCGAGCAGCACGGGCAGCCCCTCGTCGACCCCGCCCGCCGACCCGGCGGTGAGGTACGTGTCCAGGCCGGGCAGCTCCGCGAGCGCCTTCCGCAGCTGGTCCCGGTCCGGGGCCCGGTCGATCGCCCGGTGGAACGTCCAGCGGCACCCGCCGAGCTCCGCCACGACGGCCTCGACGGCGGCCAGGTCCGGCCCGCCCTCCGCGTCCAGGAACCCGAGTACGAACTCGTCCGCCCCCTCCGCCCGCAGCCCCCGCGCCGTTTCCACCAGGCCGGCCAGATCACCGGCGGCGAACCCGTCCGCCCCGCGGAGCATCACGCGCAGCGGGATGTCGACCGCCGCCCTGATCGCCGCGAACGTCTCGCGCGACGGGGACAGCCCATCGGCGGCGATGTCGGTGACCATTTCGAGTCGGTCCGCCCCACCTGCCTGGGCGGCGACCGCGTCCTCCACGTCGAGGGCGATCACCTCCAGGAGCGCACGGTTGCTCATGTCGTCCCATCCTTCGGATTGCGGCTTTCGGAAATCGGAAAACTGCGCGTATGGCCCGGGCCGGGCCGATATGGAAAATAGGTCTAGTCCAATATGCAGGGTACGGGGCCCCGCCCTCGCTCCACCAGCACAATCACGCCACCCCCACAATGTGCGCATGGACACGGACCCCGAGCACGCCGACACCACGAGCCGCACCACCGCCTCCCCGGCCCGCGCCGCAGACGCCGAGGCCCGCGACGCCGACGCCAAGACCCGCGACGCAGACCTCCGCACCCGCTTCCGCGCCACCCTCCTCGCCGCCGGCACGGCCCCCGGCGTCGACCCCGAGCCCTACGCCGACCGCCTCCTCACCGCCTGGGCGGAGCCGCAGCGCAGGTACCACACCACCGACCACCTGGCAGACGTCCTCTCCCACCTCGACGCGCTGACGGCGCACGCCGCCGACCCGGCCGCCACCGAGCTCGCCGCCTGGTTCCACGACGCCGTCTACCGGCCCGACCGTTCCGAGAACGAGGAGCGCAGCGCGGCCCTCGCCGAGCGCGCCCTCGCCGAGCTCGGCGTCGACCCGGACCGCACCGCCGAGACCGCCCGGCTGGTCCGGCTGACCGTCACCCACGACCCGGCCCCCGGCGACACCAACGGCGAGGCCCTCTGCGACGCCGACCTCGCCGTCCTGGCCGGCAGTCCGGCCGGCTACGCCGGCTACGCCGCCGCCGTCCGCGCCGAGTACGGCTTCGTGCCCGACGAGGCCTTCCGGGCCGGCCGCGCCGCCGTACTGCGCCAGCTGCTGGACCTGCCCCGCCTCTTCCGCACCCCGTACGGCGCCGCCCACTGGGAGGCCCCCGCCCGCCGGAACCTGGCCCGGGAACTGGCCGCGCTCACGACGGCGACCGGGCCCGTCGGACCAACGGATCCGAAGGACCCGACCTGACGCCGCCGAACGGCCCGACCTGACATACGGACCGTCACACGGGAATGCGCCCCGCTAAGGGCGGGTTTGTGTATGTCATGCCCGCAGCCTCGTCAGCCTCGTCCGCACGCCCCCGCATGCCCGTCGCCGTGTACGTCCTCGGCCTGTCCGTCTTCGCACTCGGCACCAGCGAGTTCATGCTCTCGGGGCTCCTGCCACCGATCGCCGAGGACATGGGCGTCACCATCCCGCAGGCGGGCCTGCTCATATCCGCCTTCGCGATCGGCATGGTCGTCGGCGCCCCGCTGCTGGCCGTGGCCACCCTGCGGCTGCCGCGCCGCACCACCCTGATCGCGTTGATCATCCTCTTCGGCCTCGGGCAGGTGGCGGGCGCGCTGGCCCCCTCGTACGGGCTGCTCTTCGCCTCCCGCGTGGTGTCGGCGCTCGCCTGCGCCGGGTTCTGGGCCGTCGGCGCGGCCGTCGCCATCGCCATGGTCGACAAGGACCAGCGGGCCCGCGCGATGGCCGTCATGATCGGCGGCCTGTCCATCGCCAACGTCCTCGGCGTCCCCGCCGGCGCCTTCCTCGGGGAGCACCTGGGCTGGCGCTCCGCGTTCTGGTCGGTCGGCGCGGCCTCCGCGGTCGCCCTGGTCGGCATCCTGGCGCTGATCCCGCGCATCCCGCTGCCCGCCGAGAAGCCCCGCCTCGGCCGCGAGCTGCGCATCTACCGCGACCGTCAGGTGTGGCTGTCGATCGGTGTGACGGCGCTGGCCGCGGGCGGCATCTTCTGCGCCTTCAGCTACCTGTCGCCGCTGCTCACGGACGTGGCCGGGCTGGACTCGAAGTGGGTCCCGTGGATCCTCGGCCTGTTCGGCGTGGGCGCGCTGATCGGCACGACCATCGGCGGCCGGGTCGCCGACGCGCACCTCTTCGGGGTGATGATCTGGGGCATCACCGCCTCGACGGTCTTCCTGGCGGCGCTGGCGCTGTTGGCCTCCGTACAGGTCGCGGCCGTGGCGCTGTCGTTCCTGATGGGCGTCTCGGCGTTCTTCACCGCCCCCGCGCTGAACGCCCGCATGTTCAACGTCGCCGGCGCCGCCCCGACCCTGGCCGGCGCCACCACCACCGCCGCGTTCAACCTGGGCAACACGGGCGGGCCCTGGCTCGGCGGCACCGTCATCGACGCCGGCTGGGGCTTCGCCGCGACCGCCTGGGCCGGCGCCGCCATGACGCTCGCCGCGGTCGCCCTGACCCTGATCGCCCTGCGCCTGCACCGCCGCACCCCGCCCCACGGCACCCTCGTGGTCGGCGGCTCACGCCCCGCCGCGACCCCGGCGCCCACCGAAACCGCCGTCGCCCGCGGCTGACCGCGGGGCCGCCGCCACACCGCCGCCGGCCGCCCCCGGCACGACGGCCGGCGCCATGCCCGGCACCACGGCCGCCACGGCCGTGGGTACGGCCCTCAGAACGGCCGGCCCTTCGGTCGGCGCAGGCCGGCGTCCGTGAGGCGGCGGACCAGCTCCTTGCTGCCGATCTCCACCGCGCCCGCCCCGACCGCGTCGGCGTAGCGGTGCGAGGGCACGTCGTAGTGGTCGCGTTCGAAGGCGCGGGCCGGGCATCCGATGGACGCCGCGAAGGCGTGCAGCTCCTCGTACGAGACGTCGCTGACCAGGTGCGACCACATGCGGCCGTGTCCGGGCCAGACCGGCGGGTCGATGTACACCGTCACGGGCGCTTCACCGGCCCGGGTGGAAGACGGGGCCGAGGCCGCCCACCGCCGCCACGCGCACGCCCGCCTCCGAGCACACCCACTGGGGGTCGGGTCCCAGCTCCGGCTCCACGTCCAGGGCGTGCGGGTCCCCGTGTCCGCAGACGGGGCACAGCGGCCAGCGTCCGTACTTCTCCAACAGGGCGTCCTTCACGTCCTGCGCGACGAGTCCGGCGAGGTAGTCGACTCCCTCCGGCCACTGCTCCACCCACCACCGGCGGTGCGTGACCGAGTCCTCGACGAGGGAGACGACGTCTGCGTCGGCGACCTCACCTGCGGCGAGATCGGCGAGAACGAGTGCGCGGGCGACGTGCAGCGCCTGCTCCAGGGGGGTCGGGGTGTCCATGGGCTCATTGTGGACCCGTGCGCACCCGGGTGGCGAAGGTCCCTTCCCCATGGTCGGAGGTCCTGCCTGACACGGGCCCCCCGGCTTCTTGACCCGCCACCCCGTCTGAAAATAGATTTCAGGCGTGAGCAAGAACGCGAAAGAAACTTTCAGCGACGCGAGGACGGGCCCACCCGCCGGAACCACCGCCGGACCGGCCCCCGCACCCGCCCCCGCCGCCCTCCGCGCCCGCGTGCGCAGCCTCGGGCCGTCCATGACCCGCTCCATGCAGGCCGTCGCCGAAGCCGTGGCCTCCGATCCCGCCGGCTGCGCCCAGCTCACCGTCTCCGCCCTCGCCGAGCACACCGGCACCAGCGAGGCCACCGTCGTCCGCACCGCCCGCCTCCTCGGCTACCCCGGCTACCGCGACCTGCGCCTGGCGCTCGCCGCGCTCGCCGCGCAGCAGGAGTCGGGCGCGGCCCCGGCGGTCACCGTCGACATAGCCGTCGACGACCCCCTCGCCGACGTCGTCGCCAAGCTGGCGCACGAGGAAGCGCAGACCCTCGCCGACACCGCCGCCGGGCTCGACCTGACCCAGCTGTCCGGCGCCGTCGGCGCCCTCGCCGGCGCCCGCCGCGTCGACATCTACGGCGTCGGCGCCTCCGGGCTCGTCGGCCAGGACCTGGCGCAGAAGCTGCTGCGCATCGGCCTGATCGCGCACGCCCACAGCGACCCGCACCTCGCCGTCACCAACGCCGTCCTGCTGCGCCCCGGGGACGTCGCCGTCGCCGTCACCCACTCCGGCAGCACCGGCGACGTCATCGAACCGCTGCGGCACGCCTTCGCGCGCGGCGCGACGACCATCGCCGTCACCGGCCGCCCCGGCAGCCCCGTCGCCCACTACGCCGACTTCGTCCTGGCCACCTCCGCCGCCCGCGAGACGCAGCTGCGCCCCGCAGCCATGTCGAGCCGGACCAGCCAGCTGCTCGTCGTCGACTGCCTGTTCGTCGGAGTCGCGCAGCGGACGTACGAGACCGCCGCGCCGGCCCTTGCCGCCTCCTACGAGGCACTCGCCCCCCGCCACTGCGCCACCGCCCCCACCAGCCGGCGCACGACCCGCCAGGAGCCCCGCCCATGACCGCGTACGCAGCCCTCCGCGCCCAGCTCGACACGCTCACCACCGAGGCGTTCCGCCCCGAGCTGGCGGAGATCGACCGGCTGTCCACCCTGGAGATCACCCGCCTCATGAACGCCGAGGACGCCACCGTCCCGGCCGCCGTCGCGGGGCAGCTGGAGACGATCGCCGCCGCCGTCGACGGGATCGCCGTACGCATGGCCCGCGGCGGCCGGCTCGTCTACGCGGGCGCCGGCACCGCCGGCCGGATGGGCGTACTGGACGCCAGCGAGTGCCCGCCCACCTTCAACACCGACCCGTCGCGGGTCGTCGGCCTGATCGCGGGCGGCCCCTCCGCCATGGTCAAGGCCGTCGAGGGCGCCGAGGACTCCGCGGAACTGGCCGCCGAGGACCTCGCCGCGCTGGAGATCGGCCCCGACGACACCGTCATCGGCATCTCCGCCTCCGGCCGCACCCCGTACGCGATCGGCGCCGTCGAGGCCGCCCGCGCCCGCGGCGCGCTCACCGTCGGGCTGTCCTGCAACGCCGGTTCCGCGCTGGCCGCCGCGGCCGAGCACGGCATCGAGGTCGTCGTCGGCCCCGAGCTGCTGACCGGCTCGACCCGGCTGAAGGCCGGCACCGCGCAGAAGCTCGTACTGAACCTCATCTCGACGGTGACGATGATCCGACTCGGCAAGACGTACGGGAACCTCATGGTCGACGTCCGCGCCTCCAACGAGAAGCTGCGCGCCCGCTCCCGCCGCATCGTCGCCCTCGCCACCGGCGCCCCCGACGCGGAGATCGAGGCCGCGCTCACCGCCACCGGCGGCGAGGTGAAGGACGCCATCCTCGTCGTCCTGGGCGGCGTCGACGGCCCCACCGCGGCCCGCCTGCTCACCGCTTCCGACGGCCATCTGCGTGTCGCCCTCGCCGAAGCCCCGACCAAAACCCCGACCGCCGCCCCGGCCCAAACCTCCACCGCCCCCGGCTCCCGCTGACCCGCCCGCATCCCCCTACGCAAGGCGACACCACCATGTCCACTGACAAGAACCGCGCCACAGCCGCCGCGATCCTTCCTCTGGTCGGCGGTCCGGACAACATCACCTCCATCGCGCACTGCATGACCCGCCTGCGCATCGGCCTGCGCGACCGCACCCTCGTGCAGGAGGAGGCCCTCAAGGCGGTCCCCGCGGTCATGGGCGTCGTCGAGGACGACACGTACCAGATCGTCCTCGGCCCGGGCACCGTCGCCCGCGTCACGCCCGAGTTCGAGGCCCTCGTCGAGGAAGGCCGCTCGGCGGCGCCGAAGGCCGTCACCGCCGAGGAACTCGCGGCGCAGGGCGCGGCCCTCAAGGATGCCCGGAAGGCGAAGAACTCCACCCCGTTCAAGCTGTTCCTGCGGCGCATCGCGAACATCTTCGTCCCGCTGATCCCGGCCCTCATCGGCTGCGGCATCATCGCGGGCCTGAACGGCATGCTCACCAACCTGGGTTGGCTGCCCGCGCTCATCCCGGCGCTCGCCGCGATGGCCTCCGGGTTCATGTCGCTGATCGCCGTCTTCGTCGGCTACAACACCGCGAAGGAGTTCGGGGGCACCGCGATCCTCGGCGGCGCGGTCGCCGCGATCATCGTCTTCCCCGGTGTCGCGAAGATCGACGCGTTCGGCCAGCAGCTGTCCCCCGGGCAGGGCGGCGTCCTCGGCGCGCTCGCCGCGGCCCTGCTCGCCGTCCAGGTCGAGAAGTGGTGCCGCAAGTGGGTCCCCGAGGCGCTGGACGTCCTCGTCACCCCCACCCTCACCGTGCTGGTCTCCGGCCTCGTCACCCTCTTCGGCCTGATGTTCCTCGCCGGTGAGGTCTCCACCGCCATCGGCACCTTCGCCAACTGGCTGCTCGCCACCGGCGGCGCCTTCGCCGGACTCGTCCTCGGCGGACTGTTCCTCCCGCTCGTCATGTTGGGCCTCCACCAAGCCCTCATCCCGATCCACACCACCTTGATCGAACAGTCCGGCTACACGGTCCTGCTGCCCATCCTCGCCATGGCCGGCGCGGGCCAGGTCGGCGCGGCCGTCGCCGTCTACCTCCGGCTCCCCCGCAACGGTTCGCTGCGCGCCACCATCAAGTCCGCGCTGCCCGCCGGGTTCCTGGGCGTCGGCGAGCCGCTCATCTACGGCGTCTCCCTGCCGCTGGGCCGCCCCTTCATCACCGCCTGCGCGGGCGGCGCGGCCGGCGGAGCCTTCGTCGGGCTCTTCAGCCAGCTCGGGGTCGGCGTCGGCTCCACCGCGATCGGCCCGTCGGGCTGGGCCCTGTTCCCGCTCCTCGACGGCAAGGCGGGCATGGGCGCCACCATCGCCGTCTACGCGGGCGGCCTGGCCGTCGGCTACCTGGCCGGTTTCCTCGCCACGTACTTCTTCGGCTTCACGAAGCAGATGCTGACCGAACTCAACACCGACCCGGACCCGGCCGCCCCGACCTCCGCGACCGACCCGGAGAAGGAACCCGCCCTGGCCTGAGCGTGCGGCGGGACGGGAACGGCGGTGGGGAGCGGTACGCGTCGCACGTACCCGCTCCCCACCGCCGTCACGTGCCGTGGGCCGTGGGCCTTGTGTCCCGCTGTCCCGTACCGGGAGGTCCGACGGTACTCAGAAGTGCTCGACGAGCCGGGCGACGAAGACGACGCACGCGCCCAGCGACAGGGCGATGACGGCGAGCGCGACCACCTTCCGCCGCCCCCGCCGCAGACTCCCGACCGCCGACGCGATCCCGAGCCCGTACACCGCCATCCCGAGGACGCCGATCAGCGCGGCCGTCCAGTACGCCCAGGTGTGCTCCCCGAGGAACCGCAGCAGGAGCAGCGCGGGAAACATCAGCACCGTGCCCGGCGCGGTGTCGCCGTAGGAGACCTCCTGCTCCGGGGCGGCCTGCGCCTCGACGCCGTCCCGCTCCGGCGCCGGTTCCTTCACCAGCTCGGACATCCCCCGCCACCTCCCGTACCGACCGATCGGTCGATCGCCCGGACCGACCCTACCGGCCCGACCGCGTCAGAAGGTCGGACAGATGTTCTTGTGCGCCACGTCCAGGATCTTCGCGGCCTTGGCCGCGCCGTGGCCCTCGGGGTGGGTGGGGCTGCTCCAGCGTCGCTCGGTCTGCTGGATCTGCTTCGGCCGGTCCCCGGGGTTGCTCTTGATGGCGGAGCAGGTGTCGATGCCCCGGCTGATGGCCTTGTCCTCCTTGCCGTGGACGATGTCCCGGTCGATCGCGTCGAGACCGCCGATGAAGGCCTGCCGGGCGGCGCCCTTGGGCGCGGTCGGCAGGCCGGCGGCTGCCCGTAGAGCGTCGGGGTCGTGCGTCGCCGACGGCTTCGGAGCGGATGCCGCCGGGGCGGACGCCGGCGGAGCGGACGGCTTCGCGGTGGACGGTAACGCCGCCGGCTTCGACTCGACCGGGGTCACCTCGGCGCAGCCGGTGAGCACGAGGAGCCCCGCGGCGGCGGCCAGGCTGAGGACGGTGTGGTGGGTGCGCATCGGACCATCGTGGCGGCGCCGAGTGGCCCATGTGCCCTCTGTGACGGGTCCGTTACGCGCGAAGGCCCCGCGCGCGGGCGGGGCTCTCGTGTCCGGGCCCACCGGAGGCGGCTCGTCAGACTCCGGCGGCCTCCCGCAGGAACCCGGCCAGGTCGTCCACGCCGTACCCGAGCTTCGGGCCGCGTTCGGCCGCCATGAGCAGCAGCTGGCCCACGATCTCCGCGCCCCAGCCGTCCGTACCGTCCTCGGACCACTCCCACAGCTTGTCGATGCCGAGGCCGGTCATCAGCAACCCGTACCCGCTACGAATCTCCGCGCACAGCTCGGCGACCGCGTCCAGCAGCCTCCCGCCCGGCCGCTCGCACCGCAGCCCGAGGCATCCCCCGAGGTCCTCGGCGACGCACCCCTGCGGCGGGCTCGTACGGAGCCCCTCGTACACGGGATCGTCGAATCCCGGGTAGCCCTCCACCGGGCAGTGGACGAGCGTGAACCGCTGCCACCCGGGCGGCGGGGGCGGCTTCGGACTCCCCTCCGTCGGCCCGTGCGCCCCGCGCGGCGCGAGGGCCGTCTCCAACCCACGCAGCCGCCAGCCGAGTTCGAAGGCGAACTCGGCGGCGTCGACCGACCCGCTCACGCGTCGCCGCCCGCCCGCTCGTGGAGCACGGCGGCCAGCCGCAGCGCGGTGTCCAGGTTGCAGCGTCCGAGATCGACCAGCGGCAGGCCGTACGAACCGGCGGCGGAGACCCGTTCCACGTCCAGCGAGGGGAACAACACCCCGACTCCGGCAAGGGAGTCCTTCAACTGCCGGACGGCCTCCTCGGCCGCCTCCATGCGCTCCTGTGGGGTGAGCACCATGACATGTCACCTTTCTACTCTGAGTATTCACCTTCGATACTCAGCGTGGCGACGCCGTGGCTAGCCTTTCAAGTGCGGACCCTCAACACCCCCGCATGTTGATCCGGGAGTTGCCATGCCAGGAAAGAGCCTCGATCCCTCCACCTCCCCCCGCGCCCTGCTCGGCGCCGAACTCCGCGTGGCGCGCGAACGCGCAGGGCTCAGCCAGGCCGAACTCGCCGAACGGCTCTTCGTCAGCGGCTCGTTCATCGGCCAGCTCGAATCCGGCACGCGCCGCATGCACCTGGACTTCGCCCAGCAGATCGACGAGATCCTCGACACCGGCGGCTTCTTCGTCCGCAACTGCGGGGCCTTGGCCAAGTCCAAATACCCGAACCACTTCGCGGAAGCTGCGGAAGCAGAGGCGGAAGCAAAGTCGATCCGGGAGTACGCCCCCCTGGCACTGCCTGGAATCCTCCAGACGGAGGCCTACGCTCGTGAAGTCTTCCTCGCCTACCAGCCAACGGCCACAGAGGAAGTAATCGCGGAGCTGGTCAAGAACCGGGTGGATCGTGCCGCCATCCTGAGCAACCCAACAACTCCGCTGTTCTGGTGTGTACTTGACGAAGCCGTACTGCGGCGCGCCGTCGGTAGCCGGGCAGTGATGTCGGAGGCCCTGCGCCACATCGCGGCCTTGATCCGTGCGCGCCGAATCTTCGTGCAGGTCTTGCCGTTCAGCGCTGGGGCGCATTCGTCCATGGGCGGCACCTTGAAGCTGATGGACTTCGAGGAGGCTCCCCCACTCGTATACGTTCAGGGCAACGCCATCGGCGTACTTCTTGACGACCCGGCCACCGTGGCCCGTCACTCGCTGACCTACGATCTGCTCACGGCCAGCGCGCTGTCACCCAGCCAATCCCTGGCTCTGATCGAGTCCGTGGCGGAGGATTACGAACATGACCAGCACGCCTGAGTACGATCTTTCAGCAGCCACTTGGCACAAGTCCAGCTACAGCGACGGCACTGGCGGCGACTGCCTGGAAATGGCCACCTGGCACAAGTCCTCCTACAGCGGCGGCGACGGCGGCGAGTGCCTGGAGATGGCCACCTGGCGCAAGTCCACCCACAGCGACGGCAGCGGTGGCAGCTGCCTCGAAGTTGCCGACGGACACCCCCACCTCGTCCCCGTCCGGGACTCCAAGCAGCCCGAAGGCCCGCACGTGGTGTTCCACGCACGGGCCTGGGCGACCTTCGTCGCGGCGCTCTGAGCTGCTCCTGATCAGAGGCCGTCGGTGAACAGCAGCTTGTTCGGGCTGTTGTCGCTGAGGTTCTGGACGATGTCCTTCGTGGACACCTCGTCCAGGAAGTCCGTCACCTCCGCCGGCAGCGCGTTCGGGTGCTCCGACTTGTAGAGCGCGGCAACCCCGGTGACGTGCGGCGCGGCCATGGACGTACCGTTCATGGACACGCTGCCGCCGCCCAGCCGCGCGGAGATGATGTCCTTGCCCGGGGCGTAGATGTCGAGGCACTCGCCCCAGTTCGAGAAGTCGGTCTCCTGGTCGAAGCGATCGGTCGCGCCGACCGTCACCACCCGAGCTGCGGAGGCGGGCGAGACCTGGCAGGCGTCACGGTTGTCGTTGCCCGCCGCGATGATCGGCAGGACGCCACGGTCGGACACGGCCGTCGCGGCGTTGTTCACCGCGGCGAGCCGGTCACCGCCCAGGGAGGCGTTCAGGACGGCCGGCTGCTGCGCGTTCCGGGCCACCCACTCGAAGCCCGCGATGATCCCCGACCACGCACCCCGGTTGTCGCACCCGAGGACACGCACGCTGACCAGGTTCACCTTGCGCGCCACGCCGAAGGTCGTACCGCCGACCGTGCCCGCGACGTGCGTGCCGTGGCCGTGGCAGTCCTGACCGTTGCGGCCGTCCCCGATCGCGTCGAAGCCGGCGCGCGCTCGGCCGCCGAAGTCGGGGTGCCGGTAGTCGATGCCGCTGTCGAGGATGTACGCGGTCACGCCCTGGCCGCTGCGGTTCGCGCTGAAGTTGTTGTCGAGCGGCAGGAACCGCTGGTCGATGCGGTCCAGGCCCCAGGAGTTCGAGGGCGACTTCGTCTGTGCCCCCTTCGCCGGGGCCGGCGGACCGGACACGCTCGCGTCCTCCGTCACGGACTGCACGCCGTACGCGCCGCGGACGGCCTTCAGCTGCTTCGCGTCCAAGGACGCGGCGAAGCCGTTGATCGTCCTGGTGTAGGAGAACTTCGTCTTCAGCCCGAGGGTCTTCGCGAACTCCGCCGGGTCGAACTTCTTGTCGAGGGTGACGATGTAGCTGCCGGGGATGGCGTTCGCGGAGCTGATCAGCGGCGCCGAGGTCGGCTCCGGCGTGTCGGCGGAGGCCGTACCGGCCGCCACGGAGGTCAGCGCGAGGACGGCGGCGGTGGTCAGGCGCGCGGCAAGCAGACGCATGGAGGGAGCTCCCTGAAGTGCGTGGGGTCCAACGGGGAATGACCGCGTCCGGCCCCGGCGAGCGGTGCCCGAGCTGCGGCCCCCACCTTCATCGGATCCGGCCCGGGAAGGGCTTGAGCCGCCCACGACCGCATGGCGGACAGGAGGCGGGCGCTGCGGCCGGCGTGTCGCAGGGGCCGCAGAAAGGGTCACTCCGGCCCAGCATCGGGGATGAAGCCCCGAACAGACGGCCGCGAGAAGTTCACCCGTACGAGCGGCCGGGCGGGGTTCGTCACGACACCCCGGAGCCCCGGCGCCCGCACCCGATCGGGTCAGAGACCGCCGGTGAAGAGGAGCTCGTTCGGGCTGCTCTTGCTCACCTTGCTCAGGACGTCCTTGGTGGACGAGTCGCCCAGGTACTCGGCGATCTCGGCCGGGTCGGCCTTGGGGTGGGCCTGCTTGTAGAGGGCGGCGGCGCCGGCGACGTGCGGGGAGGCCATCGAGGTGCCGTTCAGGGAGACGGAGCCGCCGCCGAGCTTGGCGGAGAGGATGTCCTCGCCGGGGGCGTAGATCTCCACGCACGTACCCCAGTTGGAGAAGTCGGTCTCCTCGTCGTACCGGTTGGTCGCCGCCACCGTGACCACCCGGTCGGCGGAGGCCGGAGAGACCTGACAGGCGTTCTTCGCGTCGTTGCCGGCGGCGAGGACCGGCAGGACTCCCGCGTCGGAGAGGGCGGTCGCGGCGTTGTTCAGGGCCTGCGACAGGTCCCCGCCCAGCGAGCCGTTGAGGACCGCCGGCTGCGTGGCGTTCTTCGCGACCCAGTCGAAGCCCGCGATCATCCCCGAGTACGTGCCCCTGCCGTCGCAGCCCAGGACACGGACGCTGACCAGGTTCGCCTTGCTCGCGACGCCGTACGTCCTCCCCGCGATCGTGCCCGCGACGTGCGTGCCGTGCCCGTTGCAGTCCTGGCCGTTGCGGCCGTCGCCGATCGCGTCGAAGCCGAAGGTGGCACGCCCGCCGAACTCGGTGTGCTGGTAGTCGATGCCGGTGTCGAGGACGTACGCGGTCACCCCGGCGCCGTTGCCCTCGACGGTGAAGTTGTTGTCGAGCGGCAGGTTCTTCTGGTCGATCCGGTCCAGGCCCCAGGAGTTGGACGGCGCCCGCATGCCGGTCGCCGTGCCCGGCCTGGGCACGGACTGGACCTTGGCGTCCTCCTCGACGGCCTTCACCCCGAGGCTGTTGCGGACGATCGTCAGCTGGAGCGGGGTCAGCGGGACCGCGAAGCCGTTGATCGCCGAGGTGTACAGGAACGACGGCTTCAGGCCCAGCTTCTGGGCGGCCTTCGCGGCGTCCACGCCCTTCTCCAGCGTCACGATGTACTGGCCGGGCACCGCGTTCGCCGAGGTGGTCAGCGGCGCCGGGGTCGGCTCGGGAGCGGCGGCGGACGACGTGGCCGCCCCGGCCACGACCGGGGCGAGGGCGATGAGGGCGGCGGTGGCCGCTCGGGCGATCAGGCGCATGACGGAGGCTCCCTGACGGGGTGGGGGGCAGTGACATGGGGAAGCCGCCCCCGCGACACCGCGTGCTTCCGGTGCTCCCGCAGGTGCGGCCCCCCTTCCATCGGGCGCCGCTCCGGCGCGGCTTGAACCGGCGCCCCCGCCTGGCCCATCGCCGGCCCGCCCCCGCAACGACCGGTCCGCCACCGTGCAGAATCGAAAATCCCCTTGCGCGGTCAGGGCGCGCACCGGCTCGCCCCCGGCGTGCGGATCCCGGCAAGTTCATCCGTACGGTCGCGCCCGCAGGCCCCGAACCCGACTGCCGTCCACCCCCGTCGAGGGGCGGACGCGCCCGCCCCGGGGACCCGGGCCACCCCCCGCGCCCCGGCCGGCCGGCGGCGCGCCGCTACAGGCCCGCGCCGCCCGTGGCGTCGACCACGCGGCCGGTGACCCAGCGGGCCGCGTCCGAGGCGAGGAAGCCGACGATGTCGGCGATGTCCTCCGGGCGGCCCACCCGGCCGAGCGCGGCGAGGGAGGCGGCGTGCGCCTGCGCCTCCGGGTTGCCGCGCAGCCAACCGGCATTGACGTCGGTGTCGACGATGCCGGGGGCGACCGAGTTGACGGTGATCCCGCGCGGGCCGAGGGCCTTCGCGAGGTTGAGGGTGAGGTTGTCGAGGGCGCCCTTGGTGGCCCCGTAGGCGAGGATCTCGGGCATCGCGATCCGGGCGGCGCCGCTGGAGACGTTGATGACGCGGCCCCCGTCGCGCAGCCGCTCCAGGCCCTCCTGCACGACGAAGAACGGCGCGCGGACGTTCACGGCGAAGACCCGGTCGAAGTCCGCCTCGGTGACCTGCCCGAGGGGAATCGGCAGTCCGATGCCCGCGTTGTTGACGATGATGTCGACCCCGCCGAGCCCCAGCGCGTCGTACGCCTCCCAGAGCGCGGCGGCGTCCCCGTGGTGGCCGAGCTCCGCGTGCAGCGCGTGGGCCCGGCCGCCCGCCGCGGTGATCTTCCCGACGGTCTCCCCTGCGGCCCGTTCATCGCTGGCGTACGTGAGCACGACGGTGACCCCGTCGGCCGCGAGCCGCTCGGCGACGGCCCGGCCGATGCCCCTGCTGCCGCCGGTGACCAGCGCGTTCTTCTCCATGACGGATCCCCCTGAATTCGATAACGATCACTACAGAATGAACCTAACACACCCTCCGCGACGATCAAGGGGTTCGGCTCCGACGGGCCGCACGGCCGGGGGATAGCCCCCGGGCCGACCTCCGGTCCGCCGGATGTCCTCCCCGGACGGACGCGACCATGATCATCTCCTGGGCGTTCCGGGCGGCCCGCCCGGAACGGCACGACCAACAGGGGGAACGGATGCGAGCGAAGTGGTCGAAGAGGAAGAGGACGAAGGGCCGCGAGAGGGCGAGGGGATCCGGGAGCCCCGGGGCCGTGGCGGTGGTGATGGCGTTGGCCCTCGCCGCCGGGTCGACCGCACCCGCGGCCGCGACGGGAGGAGCGGCCGGAAGCGCGACGGCAGGCGCCACCGGCTCCGCGCCGGCCACGGCCGGCGCCGCGGTCGACGGCTTCTGGCACGTGGACGGTTACGGCACCGTCCTGCGGATCGCGGACGGCCGGCTGTGGGAGTACCACACCACCGCGATCAGTTGCGCACCCGGCGGCGAGGCCCGGCGCACCGCCCCGGGCGTCTACCGCGCCGAGAACGGAACCGTCCGCACCGTCCGCACCCGGGGAGCACGGGGCGCCCAGGGCACGCTGCACGTCGCCGGGGCCGCGGGTGACCGCACGCTGCGGCGGATCGCCGCACTGCCCAGCACCTGCGAACAGGAGCTCCCCGAGGACTCGTTGACGGCCTTCGACGTCTTCTGGCAGACCTTCGAGGAGAACTATCCGTTCTTCGCGGCCAAGGGCGTCGACTGGCACGCCGTCCGGGACGCCCGCCGCCCCGAGGTCCGACCGGACACGCCCCGGGAGGAACTCTTCGCCCTGTTCTCCGACATGTTGGCCCCCCTGTACGACGCCCACGTCGCCGTCATCGACGGGAAGGACCGCGTCTTCTACCGGACCCGGCCCGGCACGCACCCCACCCCCCGGGCGCTGGAGCCCCTGGCCAAGGAACACGTCATCCGACGGGACCTCGGCGGCGTGAAGCCGCAGGAGTTCGCGAACGGGCAGATCTCGTACGCGGACCTGCCCGACGCGAAGGGCTACCTCCGGATCGCCGGCTTCACCGACTACGACGATCAGGACCCGACGTACGCCGCCCAGCTCGCCGAACTGGACCGGGCGCTGGACACCGTCCTCACCCCCGCGCGCACGGCCTCCCTCCGGGGGCTCATCATCGACGTACGCGTCAACGGCGGCGGCGAGGACGCCCTGGGGCTGCACGTCGCCGGACGCCTGACCGACACCCCGTACACCGCCTACCGCAAGCGCACCCGCCACACCCCGCCGCAAGCCGTACGCGTGGAACCGGACCGGGACTCACCCCGCTACACGGGCCCCGTCGCCGTGCTCACCTCCCCGACGACGTTCAGCGCGGGCGAGGGCTTCACCCAGGCCCTCATCGACCGGCCCGGCCGGACCGTACGCATCGGCGAAGCCACCCAGGGGGTCTTCTCCGACGTCATGATCCGCTCGCTCCCGAACGGCATGACGATCCGGCTCCCCAACGAGGAGTACCTCACCCGCACCGGAACGACCTTCGACGGCGCCGGGATCCCCCCGCACCTGCGGACACCGGTCTTCACCGAGGAGGAGTTCGCCCGGAACCGCGACACCGCCTTCGACACGGCCGTCACGGCACTCGGACGGCGCTGAGCGTGTGGCGAGAGTCCCACCCGGCCCGCGGCCGGCTCCGCACGGCGGCGCCCGCTCAGCCCCGGGCCGCCGCCACGAAGGCCCGGATCAGCTGCGGGGACTTGACCCCGCGCTCGCTCTCGACCCCGCTGGAGACGTCCACGCCCCACGCGCCGGTCGCCGCGAGGGCCTCGCCGACGTTGGCGGGGGTGAGCCCGCCGGCCAGCAGCCACCGCCCCTCGGGCGCCGTGAACTCCGCCGAGCCCCAGTTCCACGGCTTGCCGGAGCCCGGGTCCGGGGCGTCGAGCAGCAACAGGTCCTCACCGAGCTCCCCGCACCGGCGCACGTGCTCGGCGGTGGCCCGGACCAGTGTCCGGCCGGGGGTGCGCAGTTCCTCGTAGTACTCCGGGCCCTCGTCGCCGTGGAGCTGCACGGCGCGCACCCCGCTCTCCTCGGTGAGCCGGCGCACCTCCGCCACCGACTGCCCCCGGAACACCCCGACGGTGAGCACCCCGTCCGGCACCCCCGCCGCGAGAGCCCGCGCCGCGGCGGCGTCGACCGTACGGGGGCTGCCCGGCGCGAAGACGAAGCCGACGGCATCCGCCCCGGCGGCCACGGCCACCTCGACGTCATGGGCGGTCTTGAGGCCACAGATCTTGACGAAGGGCACGCTGCGTTCGCTCATGCCCCGATCCAACCAAACCCGCCCGTCCGGAAGCGACCCGTCCCGACCACCGGGCACCGACCACCCGCCCGCACCAGCCTGGTGTGAGACGCGGCCCCGCAACCCCCTGCCCGGCGGAGGAATCGACGGTGACCACCTTGACCGAGCGAGCCACACCCGTAGAGGCACCGCCCCGCACAATGACCCCATGAACGACAACGGGGTGGACATCACCACAGGCGGCGCGGACTCCGAGCTCGACGCGCGGCTGAGCAAGGAACTGGACGCCTTCAACCAGGCGGCGACGGCGGGGCACGCGCAGTCGGAGTTCAGCGTACGGATCACCGACGCCGACGGCAGGCTCGTCGCGGGGCTCTCCGGCTGGAGCTGGGGCGACCGCGCGGGCATCGGCATGACCTGGGTCCGCGAGGACAGTCGGGGCGACGGCCGGGGCGCCGAGCTGCTGGCGGCGGCCGAGGAGGAGGCCCGCCGGCGGGGCTGCGTGAGCATCCTGGTCTCCTCGTTCACCTTCCAGGCCCCGGCCTTCTACGCCCGCCACGGCTACCGCGAGGTCGCCCGCGTCCCCGGCTTCCCGGCGGCCCACGAGGACGTCTGGCTCCTCAAGCCCCTGACCTGATCCCGCTCCCGCCCCCCGGGGCGGGAACGCCCGAGGGCGGCACCCCCCGTGGGGTGCCGCCCTCGTTCGAGAACAGCCGATCAGCCGGGGCCGATCAGAAGTCCATGTCACCGCCCGGCATGCCGCCGCCCGCGGGGGCACCGGCCTTCTCGGGCTTGTCGGCGATGACGGCCTCGGTGGTGAGGAAGAGGGCCGCGATCGACGCCGCGTTCTGCAGCGCGGAACGGGTGACCTTCGCCGGGTCGATGATGCCCTCGGCGATCATGTCGACGTACTCGCCGGTCGCGGCGTTCAGGCCCCAACCGATCTGCAGGTTGCGCACCTTCTCGACGACGACGCCACCCTCGAGACCACCGTTGACGGCGATCTGCTTGAGCGGGGCCTCCAGCGCGAGCTTCACGGCGTTGGCGCCGGTCGCCTCGTCACCGGTGAGCTCCAGCTTCTCGAAGACCGAGGAGGCCTGGAGCAGGGCCACGCCACCACCGGCGACGATGCCCTCTTCGACGGCCGCCTTCGCGTTGCGAACGGCGTCCTCGATGCGGTGCTTGCGCTCCTTGAGTTCGACCTCGGTCGCGGCACCGGCCTTGATGACGGCCACGCCGCCGGCCAGCTTCGCGAGGCGCTCCTGGAGCTTCTCGCGGTCGTAGTCCGAGTCGGAGTTCTCGATCTCGGCGCGGATCTGGTTGACGCGACCCTGGACCTGGTCGCTGTCACCGGCACCGTCGACGATCGTGGTCTCGTCCTTGGTGATGACGACCTTGCGGGCGCGGCCGAGCAGGTCGAGACCGGCGTTCTCCAGCTTGAGGCCGACCTCCTCGGAGATGACCGTGCCGCCCGTGAGGATGGCGATGTCACCGAGCATGGCCTTGCGGCGGTCACCGAAGCCCGGAGCCTTGACGGCGACGGACTTGAAGGTGCCACGGATCTTGTTGACGACCAGGGTCGACAGGGCCTCGCCCTCGACGTCCTCGGCGATGATCAGGAGCGGCTTGCCGGACTGCATGACCTTCTCCAGGAGCGGCAGCAGGTCCTTGACCGAGCCGATCTTGGAGTTGACGATCAGGATGTACGGGTCGTCGAGGGACGACTCCATGCGCTCCATGTCGGTGGCGAAGTACGCCGAGATGTAGCCCTTGTCGAAGCGCATGCCCTCGGTGAGCTCGAGCTCCAGGCCGAAGGTCTGCGACTCCTCGACCGTGATGACGCCTTCCTTGCCGACCTTGTCCATCGCCTCGGCGATGAGCTCGCCGATCTGGGTGTCGGCGGCGGAGATGGAAGCCGTCGAAGCGATCTGCTCCTTGGTCTCGACATCCTTGGCCTGCGACAGCAGGGCGGCGGAGACGGCCTCGACGGCCTTCTCGATGCCACGCTTGAGGGCCATCGGGTTGGCGCCGGCGGCTACGTTGCGCAGGCCCTCGCGGACGAGCGCCTGGGCGAGCACGGTGGCGGTGGTCGTACCGTCGCCGGCGACGTCGTCCGTCTTCTTGGCGACTTCCTTGACCAGCTCGGCGCCGATCTTCTCGTACGGGTCCTCGAGCTCGATCTCCTTGGCGATGGAGACACCATCGTTGGTGATCGTGGGGGCGCCCCACTTCTTCTCAAGGACGACGTTGCGACCCTTGGGGCCAAGGGTGACCTTGACGGCGTCGGCGAGCTGGTTCATCCCACGCTCGAGACCGCGCCGGGCCTCCTCGTTGAACGCAATGATCTTGGCCATCTGAAGTGGTCCTCCCGGACAGGGGTGGATTGCTCCGGACCGCGCCCGCGCCCGCGACGGACGGCCTGCGGATTCGGCGGTTCCTTCCCGCCGGACCCTGCGGGCCTCACCGGCCCGGTCCTCGTCTTAGTAGCACTCTCACCTGGAGAGTGCTAACGCCAATGATTAGCACTCGACCCCCGCGAGTGCAAGCGGCTTCGAGCAATGCCCGCCCTGCGCCGGGGCCGCCGGCGGGGCGGTGGCCGGGCGCCGCAAGGGTCCCGGGGCCGACACGCACGAGGGGCCCGCATCCCCGTGTCCGGGATGTGGGCCCCTCGTGTGTGAGTGCGTCGGTGGTCGATCGCGCTTCGGGACTCAGCCGGCAGCGAGCTTGACCATGTCCGCCTGCGGGCCCTTCTGGCCCTGCGAGATTTCGAACTCGACCCGCTGACCCTCTTCAAGGGTGCGGTACCCGTCCATCTGGATGGCGCTGTAGTGGACGAACACATCCGCGCCACCGTCGACCGCGATGAAGCCGTAGCCCTTCTCCGCGTTGAACCACTTGACGGTGCCCTGAGCCATGCCTAACTCCCCTATTACTGGCCCTTGCGCAGGTCCGCACTTCGCGAACCCGGGTCAGAACTTGCGCCGGAACGCCTCGACCGGGGCTGAATGTATCCGCACCGCTGCTGTCTGCAACAGGTCAATCCGACGAGAATTCCGGACACGCGAAAACATTGAAATAGAGTGAAAATTTGGCATATTCCTGGGCAACTCGGGCCTGACAATCCACGCCAAAGCCCCATAGCGCGCACTCATGTTGACTCAATGTCAACCCTCCCCGGCCCCGCTCATATGCGGCGGGCAAGAACAGCGGAGGGGACTTCCCCAACTCTACCGCTATCAATCAAGCAGAATTGCCCCCTCCGCTTATTGGCGGAGAGGGCAATTCGGAAATCGACGGGCGGCCACGGCCCCCCGGGGAGGGCGATCGACCGGGACGATCAGCCGCCGGCGACGGCCGGAATGATCGAGACGCCGGCGCCGTCGGGCGTCTTCGTCTGCAGCCCGCCCTCGAAGCGCACGTCGTCGTCGTTGACGTAGACGTTCACGAAGCGGCGCAGCTTGCCCTGGTCGTCCAGGACGCGCGCGGCGATGCCCGGGTGGTTCTTCTCCAGGGAGTCGATGACCTCGGCCAGGGTCGTGCCCTCGGCCGAGACCTCGGCGACGCCGCCGGTGTAGGTGCGCAGGATGGTGGGGATGCGGACGTTGACGCTCATGGCGCTACCGCCTTTCCGGGTGTCGTGGGGAGGATCAGGCCAGGCCGGCGGCGCGGAAGGCTTCCAGGCTCGGGCGGATGGTGGCGGTCTGGCCGCTGTCGGCGGCCACCGCCTCCAGGGTCTTGAGGCCGTCGCCGGTGTTCAGGATCACGGTGGTCAGCGTCGGGTCGAGCTGCCCGTTCTCGATGAGCTTCTTCGTCACGCCGACGGTGACGCCGCCCGCGGTCTCGGCGAAGATGCCCTCGGTCTGCGCGAGGATCTTGATGGCCTCGACGACCTGGGTGTCGTTGACGTCCTCGACGTATCCACCGGTGCGCCGCGCGATGTCCAGGACGTACGGGCCGTCGGCCGGGTTGCCGATCGCGAGGGACTTGGCGATGGTGTTCGGCTTCTGCGGGCGGACCACGTCGTGACCGGCCTTGAAGGCGGTCGACACCGGGGAGCAGCCCTCGGCCTGGGCGCCGAAGATCTTGTACGGCTTGTCCTCGACGAGGCCGAGCTTGATCAGCTCCTGCAGACCCTTGTCGATCTTCGTCAGCTGGGAGCCGGACGCGATCGGGATGACGATCTGGTCGGGCAGCCGCCAGCCGAGCTGCTCGCAGATCTCGTACGCCAGGGTCTTGGAGCCCTCGCCGTAGTACGGACGCAGGTTGACGTTGACGAAGCCCCAGCCCTCGCCCAGCGGGTCGCCGATGAGCTCGGAGCAGAAGCGGTTGACGTCGTCGTAGTTGCCCTCGATGCCGACGAGGTCGCCACCGTAGACACCGGCCATGACGACCTTGCCCTGCTCCAGGTCGTGCGGGATGAACACGCAGGAACGGAAGCCGGCGCGGGCGGCCGCGGCGCCGACGGCGCCGGCCAGGTTGCCGGTGGAGGAGCAGGAGAGGGTGGTGAAGCCGAAGGCGCGGGCGGCCTCGACGGCGATGGCCACGACACGGTCCTTGAAGGAGTGCGTCGGGTTGCCGGAGTCGTCCTTGACGTACAGCTTGCCGGTGACGCCCAGCTCCTTGGCCAGGTTGGCGGCGTCGACGAGCTTGGTGAAGCCGGGGTTCAGGTTCGGCTTGGAGGCCACGTTCGCCGGGACGGGCAGCAGCGGGGCGTAGCGCCAGATGTTGTCGGGGCCGGCCTCGATGGCCGCGCGCAGGGCCTCGGGGTCGCCGAGGGGCAGGTCGTAGGAGACTTCCAGCGGTCCGAAACACTCGACGCAGGCGAAAATGGGACCGAGCTCGAAGCGGGTTCCGCACTCGCGGCAGGAAAGGCCGGTGGCGGGTCCGAGATCCACGGACGCCTGCTCGGCAGAGGTGGCGACGGTCTGTGCAGCCATGATGGCGAGGCCCTTTCTCCTCATCTTCCCCATGGCGCACTTCGCCATGAGACGGAATTGGCACCTTCCCTAGTCGGGGACCTCGCGGGAGTGCGTCTCAGACGCATCGCGAGAACCGACTGGAGGGTTGCCGGGGCTTCAACGGGCCGTATCCCTCTGCCCCTCTGGATGAGCGGTATGGCACCGGACGGCGCGCTCCATTGCGTGTCCGGGCGTTTGTGCGCGGGACCCCCGGCATGCGGTGGTCCATCGCGTTGTTCAAGACTGTAACCGAAGGTCCGGGTGGTTGAGACAGCCGTCCGAACCGCGAGATGGATCACTTTTCGGTCCAAACCACCGATGAAGCAGGGAGTCCCGAGAGTGCTGGAAGAGGTGGAGCGCTGGCTGGCCGCCCGCTCCTGGTCCGCAGCAGACCGACCGCTCGACCAGCTCCTCGACCGGAAACGGGCGACGGGCACGACGGTCAGCGTGGTGCTGCCCGCCCTCGACGAGGAGGCCACGGTCGGGCGGATCGTCGAGGTGATCCGGCGCGATCTGATCGACGGCCCGGCGATCCCCCTCGTCGACGAGCTGGTGGTGATCGACTCGGGTTCCTCGGACGGTACGGCGAAGGTCGCGGCAGCCGCCGGCGCCCGGGTCGTGCACCGTGACGAGGTCCTCCCCCGCATTCCGGCGCTGCCCGGCAAGGGCGAGGTGCTGTGGCGCTCGCTGCTGGCGACGACCGGCGAGGTCGTCTGTTTCGTGGACGCCGACCTGCGGGACTTCGACTCCGCCTTCGTGTCCGGGATCGTGGGTCCGCTGCTGACCGATCCGCAGGTGCAGTTCGTCAAGGCGATGTACGACCGCCCGCTGGGGGACGCCCCCGGTCAGGGCGGCCGGGTCACCGAGCTGGTCGCCCGTCCGCTGCTGAACCTGCACTGGCCGCAGCTGGCCGGCTTCGTGCAGCCGCTGGGCGGTGAGTACGCCGTACGCCGGTCGCTGCTGGAACGGCTTCCGTTCCCCGTCGGGTACGGGGTCGAGCT
Source organism: Streptomyces sp. NPDC001568 (assembly GCF_042893755.1). NCBI lineage: Bacteria > Bacillati > Actinomycetota > Actinomycetes > Kitasatosporales > Streptomycetaceae > Streptomyces > Streptomyces sp. NPDC001568. The sequence goes on from NZ_JBIAVF010000008.1 coordinate 242,449, forward strand.
GGGTCTGCTCGTGGACGCGCTGCACACGGTCGGGCTGGACGCGCTGGCCCAGGTCGACGTGGGCGTCCGGGTGCACCGCCACCAGGACGGGCAGGCACTCGGTCGGATGGCCGCGGCGATCTACCGCACGGCGCAGCTGCGGCTCTCGCGCGGGCACCTCGTACGGCCGGAGCTGACGCAGTTCGAGCGGGGGCCGGACGGTTTCGTGCCGCGCACCCACCCGGTGGACACCGAGGAGCGACCGCCGATGGCGGGGATCGAGGAGTACGCGGGCCGTCGCGTGGCGTAATCCTCCGCGGGCCCTCGGCGTACGGGCGTTTGACCGGGGGTGGGCCTGGCTAGGTTGGCCGCATGGCTTCTCAGGTACTCGTCGCCGCGAACCGCGGCCCGCTCTCGTACGCCCTCGACCAGGACGGCACCCTCAGTGCCCGGCGCGGTGGGGGCGGTCTCGTCTCCGGTCTCTCCGCGGCCCTCGCGCAGCAGCCGGAGGCCCTGTGGATCTGCGCGGCCCTGTCCGACGCCGACCGGGAGGCGGTGCGCCGGGGCGTCCGAGAGCCGGGCGTGCGCATGCTGGACATCGACCCCGCGGTGTACGACGACGCGTACAACGGCATCGCCAACTCGGTGCTCTGGTTCACCCACCACCACCTGTACGACGTCCCCCGCGAGCCGGTCTTCGACGCGAGGTTCCGGCGGCAGTGGGCCTCGTACACCGCCTACAACCGGGCGTTCGCCGAGGCGCTGGCGCAGGAGGCCGCGCAGGGCGCCCGCGTGCTGGTGCAGGACTACCACCTGGCGCTGGTGCCGGGTCAGCTGCGCGAGCTGCGGCCGGACCTGCGGATCGGGCACTTCACGCACACGCCGTGGGCGTCGTCCGAGTACCTGGGCATGCTCCCGGACGACATCCGTTCGGAGCTGATGTGGGGGATGCTCGGCGCGGACGTGGTCGGCTTCCACACCTGGGCGTGGGCCCAGAGCTTCATGGGCGGCGCCCGGCTGGACGACGAGCGGGGCATCGCCGAACCGATGTCCCCGGCGGGCGTCGAGCCGTCGCGGTCGCGCTGGGTGCGCAAGAGCCCGCTGGGCCCGGTGCGCCACCGGCGTACGGACGTGGCGGTGTTCGCGCTGGGCGTGGACGGGGACGACCTGCGGGCCCTGGCCCACCGGCCGGAGGTCGACGACAAGCTGGCGGGGCTGCGGAGCGAGGTCGCGGGCCGCAAGGCGATCGTCCGGGTCGACCGCACCGAGCTGTCGAAGAACATCCTGCGCGGGCTCCTCGCCTACCGGGAGCTGCTCACCACGCACCCCGAGTGGCGGGGCGAGGTGGTGCACCTGGCGTCCGCGTACCCGTCCCGGCAGGACCTGGAGGCCTACCGCTCGTACACGCAGGCGGTCCGGGACCTGGCCGCGGAGATCAACGCGGAGTTCGGTACGCAGGACTGGCAGCCGGTACTGGTGTCCGTCGAGGACGACTTCGCGCGCTCGCTGGCCGCCTACCGCCTGGCGGACGTGGCGCTGGTGAACCCGGTGCGCGACGGCATGAACCTGGTGGCGAAGGAGATCCCGGTGGTGTCGGAGGCCGGTGTCGCGCTGGTCCTGTCCACGGGTGCCGGGGCGTACGGGGAGCTGCGGGACGACGCGATCGTGGTGAACCCGTACGACGTCACGCAGACGGCCGAGGCCCTGCACGCGGCGCTGTCCATGCCGGCCGAGGAGCGGGCGGAGCGTACGAAGCGCCTGGCGGCGGCGGCCACGGCGCTGCCCCCGGCGGCCTGGTTCACGGCCCAGCTGGACCGCCTGGCGCCCGAGGCCTGACGCGCGGCGCGCCGTACCGGGGCGGACCCCGGTACGGCGCGGGCACGTCGGTCAGGCGCGCAGGGTCCGGGCGAGCGCGGCCAGGAAGGCGGTGACGGCGGCCGGTCCCGGCAGGACCAGGTCGGCGCGGGCGGCCAGCTCGGGCACCTCGGCCGAGCCGCTGCACACCAGCAGTCCGGGCAGTCCGTCGGCGCGCCGCTTCTCGACGGCCGAGAACGCGGCGAGGTCGCCCAGGTCGTCGCCCGCGTACAGGACCGCCTCGGCGTCCCGTTCGGCGAGGAACTCCGTCAGGGCGACGCCCTTGTCCATGCCGGGCGGACGCAGTTCCAGGACGGCCCGGCCGGGCTCGACCATCAGCCCGTGCCGCGCGGCCAGCTCGGCGAGCGGCTCCCGCAGGGCGGCGAAGGCCTGCTCGGGGTCGGCGGCGCGGCGGGTGTGGACGGCCAGCGCCCGGCCCTTCTCCTCGATCCAGGTGCCGCGCCAGGCGCCGATGGAGTCGAGGAAGCCGGGCAGCTCGGCCCGTACGGCCGCGACGCCCGGGTGCTCGGCGGGGGCGTGGACGATGCCGGTGACGGCGTCCCAGCGCTCGGCGCCGTAGTGGCCGAGGACCACCATGTGTTCCAGTCCCGGGACCCCGGCGAACCCGCCGTACCGTACGGCGACGCCGGCGGGGCGGCCGGTGACGACGGCGACGGCGGCGACCTCGGGCGCGAGCGCGGCGAGCGCCGGGACGGCGTCGGGGTGGGCGCGGGCCTGGTCGGGGTCGGGAACGATGTCGGCGAGGGTGCCGTCGAAGTCGAGGGCGACGACGGCCCTGCGGGGTGTGCGCAGGAGGGCTTCGAGGCCCTCCCGTCCGGCGGCGGTGACGGGCTCGGGCATCGGCAGGTCGTGCGGGCGGCTCCCCATACCGATGACCCTACCGGCGTAATCCGCCCGCCGCCCAGACCGCCTCCCGACCCGGACCGCCCGCGAACCGCCGGCGGATCACCGTCGGGCGCGCTGGGCCTCGCGGACGCGGCGGAGCCGGTTGACGGTGCCCGGGGCGTGCTCCAGGGCGCGCGGGTCGTCCATGAGGGCGTTGAGCAGCTGGTAGTAGCGCACGGGGGTCAGTCCGAGGGCCTCGCGTATCGCCCGCTCCTTGGCGCCCGGCCCCGGCCAGCTGCGCCCCTCGTAGGCGAGTACGGCGGCCTCGGTGGGGGTCAGCCGGGCCGCCGGCCGCCGTTCCACCTGTCCGTCGTCCGTCATACGGCCAGATTAACGGCGGCCACCGACACCTGCCGCGCGGCGGGTGTCGGTGGCCGCCGTCGGGCGTGCGGGCGGCGGGTCAGCGGTCGCCGTCGGCCTTGCGGGCGGACGTCGCGATGTCCTCCAGGACCTTCGCGGGCTGTCCGCCGGGCTGCACGACCTTGCCGATGTTCTCCTTCACGTCCTCGCTGACCCCGGCCCAGGACTTCTTGCCGACGGGGTACAGCTTGGAGTTGGGCAGGGCCGTCAGGAAGGTCCGCAGCTGGGCGGCGGAGCCGCCGGTGCTCGCCTCCATGGCCCGGTAGCCGCTGGTGGTGACGGGCAGCAGGTCGTACTTGTTGGTGAAGGTCGTCACGTTCTTCGCCGAGTACAGGTGGTCCAGGAACTTCCCGGACTCCTTCTTGTGGCCGTTCTTGAAGGCCATGACCCAGTCGGCGACGCCCATCGTGGAGTGGTCGGTGCCGTCGACGGTCGGCATCTGCACCATGCCGAACTTCACGCCCTTGCCCCCGGCCTGCTTGAGCAGGGTGGGGTGGCCGTTGAGCATGCCGACCTCGCCCCGGGTGAAGGCGTCGAAGGCGGCCTGGCGGTCGAGCTTGCCCGGTTCGACGGAGCCGGTCAGGCCCTGGCCGACCATCCGGTCACGGAGGAACTCGAAGGCCTTGACGTTCTCCGGGGAGTCGATCTGGTAGCTCTCCTCGTTGTCGGTGTAGCCACCGCCGCCGGAGAGCATCCACATCATCGACTCGGCCTGGGCCTCCTCGCGGCCGAGCGGCACGGCGAACGGGGTGGGGACGTTCGCGGCCTTGAGCTTCTTGGCCGCGGCCTCCAGGTCGGCCCAGCTCTTGGGCTGCCAGGGGGTCGCGCCGTCCTTGGGTATGACGCCGGCGTCGCCGAGGAGCTTGGTGTTGTAGAAGAGCAGTCGGGTGCTGGCCACGAACGGCATGCCGTACTGGACGCGCTTGACCTTGCCCGCGTCGGCGAGGGGGGCAAGGAAGTCGGCCTCGGTGTTGACGGAGAGCAGTTCGTCGACGGTGTAGAGCTTGTCCGCCTCCGCGTAGTCGGCGTAGGCGCCGATCTGCGCGATGTCGGGCGCCTTGCCCGCCTTGACCATCTCGGCGACCTTCGCGTCGACCTCCGACCAGGAGTAGACGCTGACCTCGACGTGGACGTTGGGGTTGTCCTTCTCGAAGGCCGCGGCGAGGTCCTTCCAGTAGCCCGTCGAGGAGTTCTGCGGATTGTCGCCGTAGTCGGCCGCCACGACCCGCAGGGTCACCTCGTTGTCACCGGTGAGGCTTTCCAGGCTGCCGCAGCCGGTCAGCGTCACGGCGGTCAGGCACAGCACGGCGCCGGACGCGGCCAGGCTCAGGTAACGGCCCTTCACGGTTCTCGATCCACCCCTTGTCGTACGTACGATTCGACGTAAGGTCTACACCACTTTGACGGCTCGCTCACACCTGCCGCGCACGCCTTGCCCGGACTGTGTCCGGACCGTAGCCGGACCAAGGTCCCGAATTTGTATGGCCACTCAACAATCCCTCCCAATGGACTAGACCTTTGCCCGCCGAGCACGCGAGACTGTCACCTGTGAAACCCGTGAAACACGTCATCGCCCTCGATGTGGGCGGCACCGGGATGAAGGCCGCCCTCATCGCCGAGGACGGCACCCTGCTGCACGAGGCGCGCCGCGCCACAGGCCGCGAGCGGGGCCCCGAGGCCGTCGTCGAGACGATCCTGGACTTCGCGTCCGAGCTGCTGGTCCTGGGCCGGGAGCGGTTCGGGGCGTCCGCCTCGGCCGCCGGCGTCGCCGTCCCCGGCATCGTCGACGCCGACCGGGGGATCGCCGTGTACGCGGCGAACCTGGGCTGGCGCGACGTACCGATGCGCGAGCTCCTCGGCAGACGCCTCGGCGGCATCCCGGTGGCCCTGGGCCACGACGTGCGCACGGGCGGCCTCGCGGAGGGCCGCATCGGCGCGGGCCACGGCGCCGACCGCTTCCTGTTCGTCCCCCTCGGCACCGGCATCGCCGGGGCCATCGGCATCGCCGGAGCCATCGAGGCCGGCGCGCACGGCTACGCGGGCGAGATCGGTCACATCGTGGTGCGGCCCGGCGGACCCGCCTGCGGCTGCGGCCAGCACGGCTGCCTGGAGACCCTGGCCTCCGCCTCCGCCGTCAGCCGCGCCTGGGCAGCCGCGTCCGGCGACCCCGAGGCGGACGCCGCGGACTGCGCGAAGGCCGTCGAGTCCGGTGACGCGCGGGCCCGCGAGGTCTGGCTGTCCGCGATCGGCGCCCTCGCCGACGGGCTCGTCACCGCGATCACCCTGCTGGACCCGCGCACGCTGATCATCGGTGGCGGGCTGGCGGAGGCGGGGGAAACCTTGTTCACACCGCTTCGGACGGCCGTGGAGGAACGCGTGACGTTCCAGCGGCTGCCCGAGATCGTTCCGGCGGCCCTCGGGGACACCGCCGGATGCCTGGGCGCAGGGCTGCTCGCCTGGGACCTACTCGCCACGGAGGTACCTGCCTGATGTCCGGAAGCGCACACAGCACCGTTCTCTCCGGCGCCAGGGTGGTGCTGCCGACCGGCACCGTGGCGGGCGGCCGGGTCATCGTCGCCGGCGACCGCATCGCGGGCAGCGCCGACGAGGGCGCGCGGCACGTCGACCTGTCCGGGCACTGGCTCGTCCCCGGCTTCGTGGACATGCACAACCACGGCGGCGGCGGGGCCTCCTTCACCTCCGGGACCGCCGAGGACGTCCTCAAGGGCGTCCGCACCCACCGCGAGCACGGCACGACGACCCTCGTCGCGTCCACGGTCACCGGCGACCTCGCCGAACTGGCCCGGCGCGCCGGACTGCTGGCCGAGCTCACCCAGCAGGGCGAGATCGCGGGCATCCACTTCGAGGGGCCGTTCATCAACCCCTGCCGCAAGGGCGCGCACAAGGAGGAACTCCTGCGCGACCCCGACCCGGCCGAGGTCCGCAAGCTGATCGACGCAGCGCACGGCGCCGCCCGCATGTTCACCCTGGCGACCGAGCTGCCCGGCGGGCTGGACTCCGTACGGCTGTTGGCCGAGCACGGGGTCATCGCCGCGATCGGCCACACGGACTCCACGTACGACCAGACCCGGCAGGCCATCGACGCCGGCGCCACCGTCGCCACCCACCTGTACAACGCGATGCCGGGCCTGGAGCACCGCGCCCCGGGCCCCATCGCGGCGCTGCTGGAGGACGAGCGGGTCACCGTCGAGCTGATCAACGACGGCACCCACCTGCACCCGGCGATGCTGGAGCTGGCCTTCCACCACGCGGGCGCCCACCGCGTCGCGCTGATCACCGACGCCATGGACGCGGCCGGCTTCGGCGACGGCACCTACCACCTCGGCCCGCTGGAGGTCGAGGTGAAGGACGGTGTCGCCCGGCTCGTGGAGGGCGGCTCCATCGCCGGCTCCACCCTCACCCTGGACACCGCGTTCAAGCGGTCGGTGACGTTGGACCGGCTCCCCGTCGAATCCGTCGTCCAGGCGATCTCCGCCAACCCGGCCAAGCTGCTCGGCCTGTACGACCAGGTCGGCTCGCTGGACCCGGGCAAGTACGCCGACCTCGTCGTCCTGGACGCCGAGTTCGACGTCAAGGGCGTCATGCGGCGCGGCGAATGGATCGTCAACCCGCTCGGCTGAGCGGGGGCGTCGCGGCGCGCGGGCGCTGCGACGTCCCGTTCCGCGGGGACGCGGACCCCGAGGCCCGTGGGACTGGGCCGACCGGCCTGCGTTTGGCATGATCCCGGCACACACCGAAACCGGGACTGGTCATGATCCTCACCGTGACGCTCAACACCGCGCTCGACATCACCCACCGGGTGCCGAGCCTGCGTCCGCACACCACCCACCGGGTCACCGCAGTCGCCGAACGCCCCGGCGGCAAGGGCCTGAACGTGGCCCGGGTGCTCGCCGCCCTCGGCCACGAGGTCACGGCGACGGGCTTCGCGGGCGGCCCGACCGGCGCGGTCGTCCGCGCGCTGCTGGCCGCCTCGCCCGGGGTGGTCGACGCCCTGCTGCCCTGCGCGGGCACCACCCGCCGCACCCTGGCCGTCGTCGACGAAGCCACCGGCGACACCACGCAGTTCAACGAACCCGGACCGCAGATCACCGCCGTCGAGTGGGCGGCGTTCCTCGCGCACTACGCCGAACTCGTCGCCGGGGCGCGGGCGGTGGCCCTGTGCGGCAGCCTGCCGCCGGGTGTGCCGGTGGGCGCGTACGCGACCCTCGTACGGGCGGCCCGCGCGGCCGGGGTCCCCGTGCTCCTGGACACCAGTGGCGAGGCCCTGCGCCGGGGGGTCGCCGCCCGGCCGGAGATGATCAAGCCGAACGCCGCCGAGCTCGCCGAGCTGACGGGCTCCCGCGACCCGCTCCCCGCCACCCGCGACGCCCGCCGCCGGGGCGCCCGCGCGGTGATCACCTCGCTCGGCCCGGCGGGCCTCCTCGCGGCCACCCCGCACGGCACCTGGCGGGCCGCCCCGCCCCGCCCCCTGGCCGGCAACCCGACCGGCGCGGGCGACTCCGCGGTGGCCGGCCTGCTGTCCGCCCTCACCGAGGGCCTCGACTGGCCGGCCCGCCTCACCCGCGCGGTGGCCCTCTCGGCAGCCACGGTCCACGCCCCGACCGCGGGCGCATTCGACCCCCGCACCTACGAGGAGGTACGGGGGTCGGTGCGGGTCACGGCCGCCTGACGGCCGGCGGGCCGGTGCGTCAGCCCTGTTCGAGCCAGAGCTGGTCGATGTTGACGTTGCACTTGTTGCCGGACTCGCACGACAGCTTGATCGTGTTCGTGCCCTTGTTCAGGTTGACCTGACCCCACGTGGTCTGCCAGCCCTTCTCCCAGTCGCCCTTGGGCGAGTTGGCGAAGTTCCGCATGTTCAGCGGCGTGGTGTTGGCCTTGCCGTTCACGGTCAGGGTGGCGTTGGCGTCCTCGCCCGGGATGCCGAAGCGCACGTAGTAGCGGTAGACGCCGCCCTTGGGCAGCTCCAGGGTCCAGGTCAGGGCGGCGCCGGGCTGGTTGAAATTGCCGACGTACTGACCGCCGCTGCTCTTGGAACCGGGAATCGTGGTCTGGAGGACCGCGCCACCGGTGAGCGCCATGCCGGCTCCGGCCGCCTCGCCCTTCGGCAGCGGGGCCGCCGGCGGCTGGGACGACGCGCTCGCCTTGGGCGAGTTGGACACCTGTGGCTGCGGAGCCGCCGACTGGGCCGGATCCGGGTTCGCCTGGTCCTTCTTGTCGTCGTCCTTGCCGAAGGCCAGCGCCGCGCCGATGCCGATCGCCACCGCCGCGACGACCGCGACCGCCGCGATGAGCAGGCCCTTGCGGCTGGAGCCGCCGCCGTTGCCGCGGCCGGCGCCGCCGCCCGGGGGCTGGATCGTCTGGGTCCGGTCCTGCGGCGACGGCTGCTGCGGAACGCCGTAGCCGCCGGCCTGCAAAGCTTCCGGCGCCTGGTACTGGGCCTGATAGGGCTGCTGCTGGGCGGGGACGGGGCCGCGCTGGCCGCCGTACGTCCGCTCACCGACCGTGCGCACCTGGTTGTACGAGGTACGGGGGACGCCGGGCTGCACGCCGGGCTGACCGCCGCCCGCGGGACCGGGGTAGCCGTACCCACCGCCCGAACCGGGCGGGGTGGCTCCGGCGGCCTGGCCGTCCGCGTAGAGGTAGCCGAACGGATCGTCGTCCTCGGGCTGGTTCGCCCCACCGTGCGGGCCGTTGTTCGCGGGCGTCGTCATCGCAGGTCACTCCTTTCGACCCACGGGAGCCTACCCCGAACACGTGCGCCCACGGGCGGTCGATCCACTCAGCCGGCCCTGCGGTGCGCCTTGGAACGGGATCGCTTCTCGATGTACATCCGCTGGTCGGCGGAGCGCAACACCTCGTCCGCGGACATCCCGCAGCTGGCCCAGCCGATCCCGAAACTCGCCCCCACGCGCACCGCCCGCCCGTCCACCCGGATCGGCGGGATGATCGCGTTGCGCAGCCGAACGGCGAGGTCGGCGGCGTCTGCGGCGCCCAGCCCGTCGGCGAGGACGACGAATTCGTCACCACCGAGGCGGGCCACGGTGTCCCCGTCCCTGACCCCGGTCGTCAGCCTCCGGGCCACCTCGATCAGGACGGCGTCCCCGGTGTGGTGCCCGAACCGGTCGTTGATCGATTTGAAGCCGTCGAGGTCGCAGAAGAGCACCGCGAGCCCCTTCGTCCCGTCGTCGACGTCCGTGGCGGGGGCGACGGTGTGCACGTGGTGGTCGTACGGCCCCTCCGGGCGCCCACCGGTCGCGCCGGGGAAGTCCGGGAAGTCGGGGTAGTCGACGGGGGCCGCCCCGGGGTACCCGTGGGGCGCGTCCGGCTGAAAGCCGTGCTCGACGGCACCACCCGCCTCGGGCCGCGACTCGAAGGCCGCGTCGAGCGCCTCGACGGCCGTGGCCAGCACCGACTGGGGCCGCCGGCACAGCCGGGCGCCGAGCCGCGAGCGCAGCTCGGCGCTGTTGGGCAGGCCGGTCAGGGAGTCATGGCTGGCCCGGTGCGCGAGCTGGAGCTCGTGCCGCTTGCGCTCCTCGATGTCCTCGACGTGCGTGAGGAGGAACCGGGGCCCGTCGGCGGCGTCCGCGACGACGGAGTTGCGCAGCGAGACCCATACGTACGTGCCGTCGCGCCGCCCGAGGCGCAGCTCGGCGCGGCCGCCCTCGGCCGAGGTGCGCAGCAGGGTCCCGATGTCCTCGGGGTGGACGAGGTCGGAGAAGGAGTAACGGCGCAGGACGGAGGCGGGCCGGCCGAGCAGGCGACAGAGCGCGTCGTTGGTGCGGAGCAGTCGGCCGTGCTGGTCCCCGCCCATTTCGGCGATGGCCATGCCGCTGGGCGCGTACTCGAAGGCCTGGCGGAAGGATTCCTCACTGGCGCGCAGGGCCTGCTGCTCCCGTTCCAGCCGGACGAGGGCCCGCTGCATGTTCGCGCGCAGCCTCGCGTTGCTGATCGCGATGGCCGCTTGGAAGGCGTACATCTGGAGCGCTTCGCGGCCCCACGCGCCGGGTCGGCGCCCGTTGCGGGGTCTGTCCACCGAGATGACGCCGAGCAGTTCCCCGCCGGTCGCGTACATGGGGGCGTAGAGCCGGTCCTCGGGGTGCCATTCGTCCTCGAACCGCGGGTCGGGGCCGTCGGTGTGCCACTGCGGGACGTCGTCCTCCAGCAGGACCCAGCCCTCGGTGTGCGGGATGAAGCGCAGGCCGTCCCAGTCCTCGCCCATGGTCAGCCGACGGTCCCAGGAGGGGCGGGAGCCGACGCGACCGGTGATCAGGGCTTCCGCGGCGGGGTCCCCGGCGAAGGCGGCGACGACCAGGTCTCCGTCAGGTCGAACGAGGTTGACACAGGCGAGCTCGTAGCCGAGGCCCACGACGATGCCGTCCACGACGGTCTGCAGGGTGTCCGCCAGGCTCCGGGCCGTATTGAGCTCGGCCACCACCTGGTGCAGCTGCCGCAGGGTCGCAAGACGGACGTACGGCTCCGACTCGGTCTCCATTGCTCGCTCTCCCCGAGACCTCGACAGCAACTCCAGGTTTGTCATCGGCGTTTCGTTGCGGTGTCCCATCCACTGAATCACAGTGAGCTGTGCGGCAGGTACACAGGGTCAACAAATCTTGCTCTCTGTGACTCAAGTCACATGAGATGAACAACAGACAGGATCGGGGGCCTTGTTGAGTGGGAGCGCTCCCCGTCCTTCCCCGGAGCAAACGATACGTCGGGGCCTAGGCCGAGGGGCGGGGACGCGGCTCGGACCAGCGCCCGATGTGCGTCCGCGGCCGCCGGACTAGCGTTCCCCACGTGCCGAAAACGATCGCGAGCCCCGTACCCCTGACCGCGCCGGAAGGCGGCACCCCCCATCCTGAGGGGGTGAGCAACGACGAGTTCCGGGCGGCCATGTCCCGGCTGGCGGCGGGCGTGTGCCTGATCACCGCGCACGAACCGGCCCTGACCGCGGACGGACCGCGCGGGGAGGACGTCGGCATGACCGCGACGGCCTTCCTGTCCGTGTCCCTGGATCCGCCGCTGGTCCTGGTGAGCCTGCGCGAGGGCTCCCGGATGGACGACCTGCTGGCGGAGCAACCGCTGTGGGCGGTGTCCGTCCTCGCGGACTCCCAGCTCCAGGTCGCGGGCCGGTTCGCGATGAAGGGGCGGATCAGCGACCGGCTGCTGTTCGAGGGAGTGCCCTGGGTGCGGGGCGCGGTCTCCGGCTCCCCACTGCTGACGGGCGCGCTCGCCACGCTGGAGTGCCGCACCGAGTCCCGGGTCGAGGCGGGCGACCACACCCTGGTCATCGGCCGCGTCCTGACCGCCGACCTACCGGCGCCGGACGCGCCGCCCCTGACGTACTTCCGGGGCCGCTACCGGCACCTCGCGCCGTAGCGGGCGACGGCCCCCGGTCCGCGGGGCCGGTCCGCGGGGGCGTTGCGCCCCTACCAGTCGCGGCCGGTGCGGCCGCGCTTCGTCTCGCCGCGGGCCTTCTTCTCCCGCAGGCGCCGCTCGTTGATGCCGCGCGGGATCCTCGTCGCCCGGCGGGCCTTCGGCGGCGGGGCCGTGGCCTCCGCCAGCAGCGCGGCCAGCCGGACCAGCGCCATCTCCCGGTTGCGCAGCTGCGAGCGGTGCTCGGAGGCCCGTACGGTCACCACGCCGTCGACGAGGCGGGACGCGAGCCGCTCCAGCGCCCGCTCCTTCCACACGTCCGGCAGGGCCTTGGTGGCGGCCACGTCGAACAACAGCTCCACCCGGGAGTCCGAGGTGTTCACGTGCTGCCCGCCCGGCCCGGAGGAACGCGAGAACCGCCAGGCGAGCTCCGACTCGGGGAGCACGACAGAACCGCGGATGACATAGGGACCAGGCATGCCCCCTATGATCCGTGCCCGCGGCCGGTCCGTCACTCATATTTCACGGAGGGACGCGCGCGGGAACCCCGCGGGTACCCGGGCGCGTTAGAGAAGTCAGCGGTACTTTGACCGCCTGTACGTGTGTGCTGGATGAGGAAAGGGACAATCCCATGGCTGTCAGCCTGTCCAAGGGCGGCAACGTCTCGCTCTCGAAGGAGGCCCCCGGCCTCGCTGCCGTCACGGTCGGCCTCGGCTGGGACACCCGCACCACCACCGGTGTGGACTTCGACCTCGACGCCTCGGCCATCGCGGTGAACGCGACGGGCAAGGTCGTCTCCGACGGTCACTTCGTCTTCTTCAACAACAAGTCCACCCCGGACCAGACCATCGTCCACACCGGTGACAACCGCACCGGCGAGGGCGCGGGCGACGACGAGGCGATCAACGTCAACCTCGCGGGCCTCCCCGCCGACGTCGACAAGATCGTCTTCCCGGTGTCCATCTACGACGCCGAGTCCCGCAGCCAGAACTTCGGCCAGGTCCGCAACGCGTACATCCGCGTCGTGAACCAGGCCGGCGGCACCGAGATCGCGCGCTACGACCTCTCCGAGGACGCGGCCACCGAGACGGCCATGGTCTTCGGCGAGCTCTACCGCAGCGGCGCCGAGTGGAAGTTCCGCGCGGTGGGCCAGGGCTACGCCTCGGGCCTCACCGGCATCGCCCAGGACTTCGGCGTCAACGTCTGAGGTTCGGCGTCCGCCGATCCGGAGTCCGTTCGAACGGCGTGATCCGACTCCGGTCCACGGCATAGCCGCTGGTGAAGCCCCCGCCCCGCCGTACGGCGGGGCGGGGGCTTCGCTACCGTTCCACAGGTGATCCTCCAACCGCTCGTCCCCGTGGACGGCGCCCTGCCCGGGCCGGTCCTCACCGAAATCGCCACGCTCTACGCGACGAACCACGCGTTCTTCGAAATCAGCGGCGACTTCCCCGACCCCACCCGCATCACCGTCGAACAGGTCGCGGCCTCCCTCGCCGACGAACTCGCCCACGACGGCGCCGAAGTGCTGCTGGCCCGCTCCGCCGGCCGCCTCGTCGGCCTGGCGGTGACCCTCGACCGACACCCCGATCCGGCGTCCGAGGACCCGGACCCGTGGATCGGCCTGCTGCTCATCGACTCCACCGCGCACCGCGAGGGCTACGGCCGCTCGGTCGCCGGCGCCGTCGAGGACCGCTTCCGCGCCGCGGGACGGACCGGCGTACGGCTGGCCGTACTCGAAGCCAACGCCAAGGCCCTCGCCTTCTGGCAGGCCCAGGGCTACACGGCCCTGCGCCAGGCCAAGGACCGCGAACTGGGCCGCCCCTGCACGGTGATGCGCAAGGCCCTGACTCCGGACGCGGCGGCGTGAGCGGGGGCTGAGGGGGACGCGGGGGCCGCCGTGCGCGGGGGAGCCGCCGGCGGCCGGTGCGTCACGGCGCCTTCGGGCGGTCCTCGCCGTACAGCCACACGTCCCAGACCTTCTTCAGGTCGTGGCCCGTGTGCCGCTGCGCGTACGCCGTGAAGTCCGCGGTGCTCGCGTTCCCGTGCCGGTGGTCGCCGGCCCAACCGCGCAGCAGGGCGAAGAACTTCTCGTCGCCGACCTCCTGCCGGATCCGGTGCAGCACCATCGCGCCCCGCACGTACACCGGATCGCCCGAGATGTGCTCCGGTCCGGGCGGGGCCGCCGGCGGGAAGGCGTCCCACTCCGAATCGGCGGCCTGGTCGACGGTCGTGTCACCGTCGACGATGGCCTCGAAGCGGCGCTGCGCCGTCGGGCCGCCGTGCTCCTCGGCCCACAGCCACTCGGCGTACGTGGCGAAGCCCTCGTTCAGCCACATGTCCTTCCAGGACTTCGGCGAGACCGAGTTGCCGAACCACTGGTGGGCCAGCTCGTGGAGGATGAGGTTCTCGTCGGGGGCGCCGGGATAGACGGGCTTGGTCTGCGTCTCCAGGGCGTACCCGAGGGTCCCGCCCGGCAGCACGATCGTGCCGACGGTGTCGAAGGGGTAGGGGCCGAACTTGGCGCTGCCCCACTCCACGATCTCCGGCAGCCGCTCCAGCGCGGGCGCGCTCTTCGCCGCCTCGGCGGGCGTCACCGCGTTGTACACGGGGATGCCGGAGGCGGTCCGGCCGGTCGTCACGTCGAACTTCCCGATGGCGGCGGTGGCCAGGTAGCTCGCCATCGGCTCGGCGCTGTGCCAGACGAACTCCGTCCGCCCGTCCGCGACGTCCGTACGCGAACGCAACGCCCCGTTGGACACCGCCTCGTACCCCTTGGGAACGGTCAGCGTGATGTCGTACGTGGCCTTGTCGCCGGGGTGGTGGTTCCCCGGGAACCAGCCCATCGACCCGACCGGCTCCCCGACGCCGACCGCCCCGTCGGCCGTCGCGATCCAGCCCTCCTCGGAGCCGTCGGGATCGACCACGGGCTTCGGCCGGCCGGAGTAGTCGATCTCCGTGCGGAAGACCTCGCCCTTCTTCAGGTCCTTCGCGGGCCGCACCGTCAGCTCGGTGCCGCTCCGGTTGTAGCGGGCCCCGGCGCCCTGCACGTCCACGCCCTCGACCTTGAGGCCGCTGAAGTCGAGGTTGAAGGAGCTGAGCCCCTGCTCGGCGCGGGCGGTGATGACGGCCGTGCCGTGCAGTCGCCCGTCGGCGGGGTCGTAGGCGAGGTCCAGGTCGTAGTGCTCGACCTGGTATCCGCCGTTGCCGGCGCGCGGGAAGTACGGATCGCGGACCCCGGACGCACCGGGCCGCCCCTGCACCGTGGAGCCCGTACATCCCGTGGCCAGGGCGGCGACGGAGAGGACGGCTGCGACGGTGGGGGCGGCGAGGCGGGTGAGCCGGGCGCGCCGGACGATCCGGGGATGTTCCACGGACTCGATCCTAAGCGCGGGCCCGGGGGCCCGGCCCGGAGCCGTGGACCACTTGCCGAGGGCGTCGACTACTTGCCGAGGGCGTCGACACCCGCCTTGGCGAACTTCTCGTCCAGGTCGCCGCTCGGGGCGCCGGCCACACCGATGCCGGCGACGGGGGCGCCCTTGAACTGGACCGGGGTGCCGCCGCCGAGGAACAGGGTGCCCGGGATGTCCTTCAGGTTCGGGGTCTGCGCGAGGCGGCCCGCGAGGACGGAGGTCGGGGCGTTCCAGGACACGGCGGTGTAGGCCTTGCGCTGCGCCGACTCGTAGGACTGCGGGCCGGCGCCGTCGCCGCGCAGGGTGACGATGGTGTTGCCGTTGCGGTCGACCACGGCGACCGTCACCTTCTGGTTCTCCTTCGCGGCGGCCTGGAGCGCGGCCTGGGCGGCGCGGGACGCGGCGTCGACGGTGAGGTGCGTCGAGGTGGTGAAGTTCTTGTCGTCGTCCTTCTTCGCGGCCGGCGCGACGGCCTCGGCGGCGGCGGGGGCGGACGCGGGGGTGGCGCTCGCGCTGACGGCACCGAACGTCCCGGCGCCGAGGGCGAGGGCGAGGGCGGTACCGGTGAGGACGCGGGTGCGGGTGTTCATGTCTGCTCCTGGTGGTGGGAGGGGCGGTCGCCGGCTGGCTCGTTCGCCGCTGTTCCAAGACTCGGCCCGCGACCGCCCCGACCCCGTCGCCGTACCGGCTCCCAACGGCCACCGCACCGGCTGACCCGGGGGTCAACCGATCGGCCGATGCGCCACCCCCCTCGGCCCGGTTCTCCTGGTCGGTACCGCTCGATCGGCACCGCCCGAACGCCACCGCCCGGGCTCGACCGCCCGAACGCCACCGCCCGGGCTCGACCGCCCGAACGCCACCGCCCGAACACCACCGCCCGGGCTCGACCGCCTGAGCGACACGCCGCCTGCCCGATCCGGGCGGGACCGGTCGCCGGGGTCCGGGGTCCGGGTCGCGTGCGGGCCGCCGCCCCGCCGGGGCGAGGCCCACCCCGTCCCCCGCCCGGCCAGGGCAGGGGCAAGATGGATACCACCCCCAGCCCCAGGAGCCCCGCCGTGAGCCACATCCCGCGGCCGCACCCCGCCGCCGGTGCCGGTGCCGATCCCGACACCCGCACCCTGGCGACCGTCATGCACGCGGCGTTCTTCCTGCTCCTCGGCGCGTCGGTGGCCCGTTTCCTCCTGCGTCACCCCGGCGAGCCCCGCACCCCCTGGGTCCTCGCCCTCAGCATCGCGCTGGCCCTGCTGTACGTCCTCGGCCCCGTCGTCGGGGCCGGCCGTACGCCCGCCCCCGTCGACCGCGGTACCACCGGGACCGGGACCGGCACCCGCCCGCCCGGTCGGGGCCGGCACGCCACCGGCCCGACCCTGCGTCGGCGGCTGTGGCTCGGGCTGGTGGTCGCCACCTGGGTGGTGCTGGTCCTCCTCGCGCCGAGCTTCGCCTGGTGCGCCGTACCGCTCTTCTTCACCGCCCTGCGCACCCTCCCCCCGCGCGCCGCGATCGTCCTGGTCGCCCTGCTCACGGTGTTCGTCGTCGCCGCCCAGGTGCGGCTGTCCACCGCCTTCGACCCGAACCTGTTCCTCGCTCCGCCCGCCGTCGCCGCCCTCGCCACGGCCGTCTTCGTCCACATGGAACGTCAGACGCAGGCCCAGCGCGCGCTCATCGACGACCTGATCCGGACCCGCCGGGAGCTCGCCGCCACCGAACGCCGCGAGGGCACCCTCGCCGAGCGGCAGCGGCTGTCCATGGAGATCCACGACACCCTGGCGCAGCACCTGTCCAGCCAGCGGATGCTGCTCCAGGCCGCCGACCGCACCTGGGAGAGCGACCCGGGCACCGCCCGCGCGCACGTCCGTACCGCCACCGGCATCGCCGCGCGCGGCCTGGCCGAGGCGCGGCGCCTCGTGCACGACCTGGCTCCGCCCGAGCTGGCGAACGGCGCCGGCCTCGCCGACGCCCTGCGGGCCCTGGACGCCGGCCCGGACATCGCCGTCCGCTTCCACCTGGAGGGCACCGCGGCCCAGCTCCCGGACCGCGCCGAGTCGGCGCTGCTGCGCATCGCGCAGGGCGCCCTGTCCAACATCCGCGAACACTCGGGTGCGCGGACGGCCGCCCTCACCCTGAGCTTCCTCGGCGACCAGGTCGTCCTGGACATCGCCGACGACGGCGACGGCTTCACGGAACCCCGCAGCGCCGGCCCCGACCGCGGCCACGGCCTCCCGGCGATCCGCGCCCGGGTGCGCCAGCTCGGCGGGACCCTCACCATCGAATCGACCCCGGGCGAGGGCACCGTACTCTCGGCCTCGATCCCCCTGGAGCCCACAGGATGACGACGATCCTCCTCTGCGACGACCACGTCGTGGTCCGCGCCGGCCTCCTCGCCCTCCTGGGCAGCGAGCCGGACATCGAAGTGCTCGGCGAAGCCGGCAGCGGCGAGGAAGCGGTGGCGCTGGCCGCGAAACTCCGCCCGGACGTCGTCCTGATGGACCTCCAGCTGGGCGAGGGCATCGACGGCGTCGAAGCCACGCGCCGCATCACGGCCCTGCCCGACCCCCCGTACGTCCTGGTCCTCACCACCTACGACACGGACGCCGACATCACCCGCGCCATCGGCGCCGGCGCCACCGGCTACCTCCTGAAGGCGGAACGGCCAGAGGAACTCTTCGCCGCCATCCACTCGGCGGCGGCGGGCCGTACGACGCTCTCCGCCCCGGTGGCGAGCCGGGTCATGGCCCACATGCGCGGCTCCCGCCCCACCCTCACGGACCGGGAACTGGACATCCTGGGCCAACTGGCGCGGGGCCTCGGCAACCGCGACATCGCCCGCGCCCTGTTCATCAGCGAGGCCACCGTCAAGACCCACCTGGGCCGCATCTACGACAAACTCGGCGTCGACACCCGCGCGGGCGCCGTGGCGGTCGCGAAGGAACAGCGCCTGCTGCCGTCGTGAGGGGGCCCGCCGGCCCCGCCCCCACCGCCCTCGACGCCCCCGCCCCCACCCGCGCGCCGGGGGAGCCGCAGCCGTGACACCATCGGGTACGTGCTCGACATCGGCTACTCCCTCTCCCGGCGCTTCCCGGACCCCCCGCAGACCGACTACCGGTCGGCGGACATCCGTACCCTGCGCCACGACCTCTTCTGCGGTGACGTCTACCTCGCCGACACCGACAAGGACCGGGAAGTATCCACAGCCTGGGGATGGGTGCCCGTCCTGGACTTCGCCTGGGCGCTCTGCGACATCGTCGAGAAGCTCGACGAGGACCCGCGCGGCAGCCGCTCCGCCAACCGTCAGTACGCCGAGCTCGACTTCACCGAGTCGGCGGACCGGATGCTCTTCGAGCGCCGCTTCGGCTGGGTCGACATCGAGGCCGACTGGATGGCGGCCGAAGAGGACCCGATCACCTTCAGCCACCGCCTGCTGCGTCGCGAGGCCCGCGACTTCCTGCACGACCTGATCGCCGACCTCGTCGACATGCACGACGGCCTCGCCGACAACCCGGTCATCTGGACCCTCCAGGCCCGCTTCCCCCGCGTCCCGGCCTGACCGACCCGTACGCCGGCCCGACCCGTACGCCGGACCCCCGGTACGCCGGCCCGACCCGTACGCCGGACCCCGGTACGCCGTCCCCCACCCGTACGCCGGCCCCTACCCCACCACCCGCAGCCCGAGCTGCGCCGCCAGGGCCGGGGCCAGGTCGAACAGCTGCGCCGGGCTGATCACGGCTCCGGCCAGGGCCTCCACCCCGCGCGCGATCCCCAGTTCGGCGGCGTCCCGCAGGTCCACGTCCTTCATCCGGGCCGCGCTGAAGTCGGCCCCGCGCAGCGTGCAGTCACGGAAGCCGACCCGTTCCAGCACCGCGCCCCCGAAATCCGGCTCGACGAGCACGCAGCCCTCGAACACCACGTCCTTGAGCCGTGCCTTCCGCAGGTTCAGGTAGTCGATCTTCCCGCCCCGTACGAGGACCCGCTCCA
The DNA here is from genome assembly GCF_042893755.1 of Streptomyces sp. NPDC001568. Taxonomy (NCBI): domain Bacteria; kingdom Bacillati; phylum Actinomycetota; class Actinomycetes; order Kitasatosporales; family Streptomycetaceae; genus Streptomyces; species Streptomyces sp. NPDC001568. The sequence goes on from NZ_JBIAVF010000008.1 coordinate 261,324, forward strand.
GCACCGCCCCGTGCAACTGCACCCCGCCCAGGCGGGCGTCCAGCAGTTCCACGTCCCGCAACGAGGCCTCCGACAGGTCGGTGCCCACGCCCCGGACGCCGTCCAGCACCGTGTCCATGAACCGCGCCTTCGCCAGCCCCGCCTCGTCCAGCGCGCACCGTCGCAGCGCGCAGTCCATGAACCGGGCACCGAACCCCTCCTGGCCCGCCAGATCGAGGTCGGCGAACTCCAGCCCGTCGTAGTCGCCGTCCGGCTCCAGCGGACCGCCGTCCCACGCCGTCAGCTCGGGCAACCTCACCTCCGGCCGCCGCGCCGCCTTCACCGTCCCGTGCCGCTGCCCACCGCTACGTGCCATCCCCCCATCCTGACCCACCCCACCGACACCCGACGGCCGGCGCCCGACCCGCCCCGGCGCGGCCCGTCCCCCGGGGCCCCGGTGCGTCGTTCCGTCGGCCGGTGCGTTCCACTTGAGCGCACGGCACGCGCCGCCGATGGGGCACCCGGCGCCGCGTGCCGGCGAGGCACCCGGCGCCGCGCCCGCTTCGCCCGCCGAGCACGACAACCACGGCCGAGGAGACAGGTTGATCACGGAGTACCAGCAGCGGCTACGCGATCGCTACCTCGCCGCCCCCGTCATGCCCGCCCCGGCGCCCTGGCAGCCGGTCCCGGACCGCCGGATCCCCGTCGGCGGCCTGCTCGGCATCGGCTTCGCGGTCCATCCGGACACCGGACACGACCTCGTCATGGTCGTCTCCGGTGCCGGGCACGGACTCCTCGACGCGGTCACCGGCGAGAAGATCGCACGCGACCGGGATCCCGACCCCGCCACCCGCACCCCCGACGCACACCCGGACCTCACCTGCCCCGGACTCGGTCCGATCGCCGGCACCGGGATCCGCGTCGCCGGCCTCTTCGGCGGTGGTCTGCACCGCACCACCCCGGACGGTTGGACGCTGGACGTCGTCAGCCCCGACTGGCCCCACGAACGCGTCATCCTCTCCGCCGACGGCGGAGCGAACTCCGTCCGCTCGGAGCTGCGCGCCTCCGGCTTCTCCCCGACCGGCCTCACCCTGGCAGTCGCGACCAGCAGCGACCTCACCCTCTGGACCCGGCCTCGGTTCCCCCACGAGGACTGAACCAGCACCGCACACCGCACGGGGCCCGACCTTCCCCGGGCGCGCGCACCCGGGACCCGAAGCAGGCCCACGAGAGCTTCGGCGCTCTCATTTCGCCCCGGCCAGGTCGTACAGGCCGTCGTCCGTCAGGCGGTACACCGACCACTCGTCCTGCGGGCGCGCGCCCAGGGACTCGTAGAACGCGATCGTCGGCGCGTTCCACTTCAGGACCGACCACTCCAGGCGCGCGTACCCGCGCTCCACGCACGTGCGCGCCAGTTCGGCGAGCAGGGCCTTGCCGTGGCCGCCGCCGCGCGCGGAAGGGCGTACGTACAGGTCCTCCAGGTAGATGCCGTGGACCCCGCGCCACGTCGAGAAGCTCAGGAACCACACCGAGAAGCCGACGGGCTCCCCGTCCTCCGCTTCCGCGATGTGCGCGAAGGCCGCCGGGCGCGCCCCGAAGAGGGCCTCGCGCAGCTGTTCCTCGGACGCACGCGCCTCGTGCGGGACCTTCTCGTACGCGGCGAGCTCACGGATCATGGCGTGGATGACGGGGACATCGGCGATTTCGGCGTCACGGATCATGCGGTCAGCCTAGGTCGCCCCCCTCGGCGGCGGTCCGGGCCGGCCGGGAGCCCGGACTGCCCGTTGACGGGTTCGCTCACCGCTCCCCCCGCCCCAGCAGCGCACGCGCCACCAGGGCTTCCCGGTCGGGCAGTTCGTCCTCGCCGTCCTCCACCTCCCACAGGCAGTTCTGCAGCACCCGTCCCAACGTCCAGGCGCGCGCCCGCTCCCGGTCGAGGCCGACCACCTCCGTCAGCAGGTCGAAGCGCCACCGCACTTCCTCCGCACGGAAGTTGTTCACGATCGACGGCAGCAACTCGAAGCCGGGGTCTCCCGCCAGCGGCTTCGGATCGATCGCCAGCCACGGTTCGCGGACGCCCGCACCCGCACCCAGGACGTTGTCGAAGTGCAGGTCCCAGTGCAGCAGCCGGTCACCCGGTTCGCCCGCCACCTCCGCGACCGCCGCCGCGCAGTCGAGCAGCAGCCGCCGGTCCCGCGGATCGGCCAACAGGCCCGCCGCCCGGGGTGCCTCGTCCAGCATGCGCGCCGCGATCCCGTCCAGGCCGCGCAGTCCCGCGGGGGCCGGTACGGACGTCAGCCGGCCCAGGAGTTCCCCGATGACCCGCACGGCCGCCCGGGAGTCCCGCTCGGCGAGCCCCGACAGGGGTCGGCCCTCGTCGAGGCGCTCCAGCAGCATCGTCCCCGTGGACTCGTCGTGCTCCCACAGCCGTACGCAGCCCCGCCCGGCCCACGTCCGCAGCGCGAGGGGCTCGCCCTCGCTCTCCTCGTCCGGTGCCGGCAGCTTCAGCGCCGCCGGGGTGCCGTCCGCGCGCTCCACCGGGAGCACCAGGGCCGTCGCCCCGTACATCCCGGGCCCGGTGCGGCGTAGCTCCCACCGCTCCAGGAACCCGGCCGCCCGCGCCGGTAGCCCCTCGACGAACTCCCGCCCCGCCACGCCGTTGTCGCGGAGCTGCGCCGCCACGAACCCGTCCGGAATCTCCACCATGTCCCGAGCCTAGGGCGTGCCCGCCGGCCGGCGGGGCGCATCAGTCCCCGATGCCGGCCGCCGCCAGCGTGCGCGCGAAGGCGCCCGCGTCGAACATCGACCCGTCCTTCGCGCCGAACGGCTTCCCGTCGACCAGCACCGCCGGGGTCCCCCGCATGCCCGTCGCCTCGAAGGCCTTCTCCGCCTCGCCGACCCACCCCGCGTACGTGGCCTGCCGCACCGCCCGGTCGAAGTCCGGACCGCGCAGTCCCGGCACCCGGTCCGCGATGCGCAGCAGGAGTTCGTCGGTGAACGCCCCCTTCGGCCGGCTCGCGAAGACCGCCGCCTGGTACTCGGCGAACTTCCCCGCCTCCACCGACGCCCGCATCGCGTTCACCGCCTTGGTCGAGCCGCTCGCCCCGTCCCCGTCGAGGAAGGAGGCCAGCAGGTACTCGACGCGCACCTTGCCCTCGTCCGCGAGCTTGAGCAGCGTCTCGCCGCCGGCCGCCTCGAACTTCGCGCAGTACCCGCACCACGGATCCACCAGGACCTGCACGGTGCGCGGCGCGTCCGCCCTGCCCACGACCACCTTCGGCCCGTCCACGGCCGCGGGCAGCTTCGCGAGCCGCTCCGCGATCGGGCTCGTCCGTACGACGGCCGCGGCCGCCGGGGCCCCGTCGCCGCCCCCGCCGCTCCCGCCGCAGCCGGCCACCGCCGTACCCAGCAGGGCCGCGGCGGCAACGGCCGTCACGCACCTCCCCGCACGCCCCGCGCCACGCATGCCCACGACCGAACCTCTCCGCACCGAGCCCCGCGCCCGCCCGCCGACACGCCAACGCGCCGACACGCAGCCGCCCCAGGGCCACAAAAGTCGCCAAACTCCACAAACCACCCACCGCACCCTACGGCCCCTCCCGCCCCACCCGCATGGGTCATTCGGCCCGGAAAAACGTCCCGCATCACGACACCCCGACCCTGGACACCCCACCGGCACCCCGTGTACCAACTCCCCCATGACGATCAACGGCGGCATCTCCTTCTGGTACGCGACGGACACCACCGCCCCCCAACCGGCCCGCGCCCCCCTCACCCGCGACGCCACCGCCGACGTCGTCATCGTCGGCGGCGGCTACACCGGCCTGTGGACGGCCTACTACCTGAAGACGTCCGCGCCCGACCTGCGCGTCACCGTCCTGGAGCAGAAGTTCTGCGGCTACGGCGCCTCCGGCCGCAACGGCGGCTGGCTCTACAACGGCATCGCCGGCCGCGACCGGTACGCCGAACTGCACGGCCACCAGGCCGCGCTCCGCCTCCAGCAGGCCATGAACGACACCGTCACCGAGGTCATCGACATCACCGCCAAGGAGGGCATCGACGCCGACGTCCACCGCGGCGGCGTCCTCGAAGTCGCCCGCAGCCCCGCCCAACTCACCCGCCTCAGGGCCTTCCACACCGCCGAGCTCGGCTTCGGCGAGACCGACCGCGCGTTCCACGACGCCACCGCCACCCGGGCCCGCGTCGACATCGCCGACGCCGTCGGCTCCAGTTGGACCCCGCACGGCGCCCGCGTCCACCCGCTGAAACTGGTCAAGGGCCTCGCCGCCGCCTGCGAACGCCTCGGGGTCGTCATCCACGAGTCGACCCCCGTCACGGAGATCGCGCCCCGCCGCGCCGTCACCCCGTACGGCACGGTCCGCGCCCCCTTCGTCCTGCGCTGCACCGAGGGCTTCACCGCGGCCCTCAAGGGCCAGAAGCGCACCTGGCTCCCGATGAACTCCTCGATGATCGCCACGGCCCCGCTCCCGGCGGAGGTGTGGGCCTCCCTCGGATGGTCGGGGCGCGAGGTGATCGGCGACATGGCCCACGCGTACATGTACGCCCAACGCACCGCCGACGACCGCATCGCGATCGGCGGTCGCGGGGTCCCGTACCGCTACGGCTCGCGCACCGACCACGACGGCCGCACCCAGCCGGCCACGATCACCGCCCTGACCTCCCTCCTCACGTCCTTCTTCCCCCAGCTCACCGGTACGGAGATCACCCACGCCTGGTCCGGCGTCCTCGGCGTGCCCCGCGACTGGTGCGCCACCGTCTCCCTGGACCGCACCACCGGCCTCGGCCTGGCCGGCGGCTACGTCGGCTCCGGCGTCGCCACCGCCAACCTCGCCGCCCGCACCCTGCGCGACCTGGTCCTGGAGAACCCGACGGACCTGACCTCGCTGCCCTGGGTCAACCACCGCGTCCGCCGCTGGGAACCGGAACCCTTCCGCTGGCTCGGCGTCCAGGCCCTGTACGCCGCCTACCGCGAAGCGGACCGCCACGAAACCGCCACCCACCGCCCCACGACGACCCCCCTGGCCCACCTGGCCAACCGCATCTCGGGCCGCCACTGAGGGCACACCAAAGGCCCCGGGTGATCACCCGGGGCCTTCCGCTTCCGTACGAATCCCCTTGGTCCACAAGCCTCTGACCTGGGATGGGGCCCCCTGTCGGATTCGAACCGACGACCTTTCCATTACAAGTGGAGTGCTCTGGCCGGACTGAGCTAAGGGGGCACATGTGACGCTGCGCAGCGCACAGAATCGCCTTCACTCTACACAGGCGCCAGACCTCGCCGCGAAGAACTTTCCGACCCCCGTAACCCCTCGCCCGCCAGTTCGTTCTACGTACTGAAGTGCACGTCCGACTATCGGACCGTAGGGGTGGGAGGGCTCGTGGCCGAAGCCGCGGAGCAGAAGAAGCGCGTCACGGGTGTCGAAGCCAAGCGCCTGAAGCGCGAGGTCCTGGGCATCCCCGATCAGCGCAAACACCAGCAGCGCGGCACCAAGCCCCTCACTGCCCGGGCGAAGGTGCCGGGCACACAACAGCGGGTGTACCGCTACCGCTTCTACCCCACCGAACCGCAGGCCGAGCAGTTGCTACAGACGTTCGGCGCCTGCCGGTGGGTCTACAACGAGGGACTGGCCCTACGAGTGAAGGCCTGGGAGGAGCACCGTGTTTCCCTCGGCTTCGCCGAGACCTCCCGGGCGTTGACCGGTTGGCGCCACGCCCCGAAAACCTCGTGGCTCCAGGAGATCTCGTCGACCGTGCTCCAGCAGTCGCTCCGCCACCTCGATTCCGCGTTCACCCGCTTCTTCAAGGGCGCAGCGAAGTACCCGAAGCCGAAGCGCAAGCACCGGTCACGGGACTCGGCGACGTACGTCCGCACCGGCTTCCGCTGGCACGAGAACCCCGAGCGGCCCGGTACGGGGCTCATCGCCTTGGCGAAGCAGACGGAACCACTGGATGTTCATTGGTCCCGCCCGCTGCCCGCCGGGGGCACGCCGGTAAAGCTGACGGTGACCCGTGACCGCGCCGGTCGCTTCTTCGTCCTCTGCCTCGTCGAGGAGCGGATCGCGCAGTTGCCCACCGCGTTCGTCCCCGGTAGCCATGCTCCGAAGGCCGTCGGGATCGATCTGGGACTGATCTCCCTGGTCACCCTCGATGACGGCGGCACCGTGGACCACCCACGGCTGCTGAAGAAGTACGAGAAGAAGCTGTCCCGGCTCCAAAAGGAGCTGCACCGCAAACAAAGGGGATCGAGCAACCGCGACAGGACACGTGCCAAGATCGCCAAGCTGTACGCCTTGATCAGTGATGTCCGGAAGGACGGCCTCGACCAGCTCACCACCCGCCTCGTGCGCGAGAACCAAGTGCTCGTGGTGGAAGACCTGGGCGTCGCCAACCTCATGCGATCGGTCAAGCTGAGAAACGCGATCATCGATGCCTCGTGGGGCACGCTCCTCGACATGCTCCGGTACAAGACGGCCTGGTACGGGCGCACCCTGGTCGTCGTCGACCGGTTCTTCCCCTCCACCCGACTCTGCTCCGCCTGCCACACCAAGGGCGAGCAGCTCGATCTGTCCGTCCGGTCGTGGACGTGCGCAGCGTGCGGAGCCGTCCACGACCGTGACGGAAACGCCGCCTTGAACCTCCGGGACGAGGGGTTGCGACTGTACTGGCTGGTGGCGATGGCGCTGCCACCCGATAGGACTCCACCCCCGGTCATCCGCGCATCAGACCTACCCGAATGCGTCGCGGCCGCGTAGGCCGTGGACGAGCAACAGGCCGACGGGCCGTCGGTTTCCATGCCTGTGGAGTCTGCGTAAGTCCTCCCGGCGCATCCTTCAGGGATGCGCCGCGCGGCAGCGGGCGGTGAAGCAGGAAACGTCGCTCGCGAGGGCGGCACCGAGGTCAAAAGCGCGTCGCTCTGGCCTCCGACGGGCCAGAGGGGACCCCCCGCTCCGACGGATCGCACAGCGTACGAAGTCACCGCACACGGGTGCTGACAGGAGGCCCGGCGCCAGGTAGCGTCGGGCGGAGTCCAGGACACTGGACTAGACCTTCCACTCGGATCGTCCGGCACGTTCCTGCCGGTAGAAGGGATTCATCACCATGGCTTCTGTCACTTTCGACAAGGCGACCCGTCTGTACCCCGGCGGCGACAAGCCCGCCGTCGACCAGCTGGAGCTGGAGATCGAGGACGGCGAGTTCCTCGTCCTCGTCGGCCCCTCCGGCTGCGGCAAGTCCACCTCCCTGCGCATGCTCGCGGGCCTGGAGGACGTCAACGGCGGCGCCATCCGCATCGGTGACCGCGACGTCACGCACCTGCCGCCCAAGGACCGGGACATCGCGATGGTGTTCCAGAACTACGCGCTGTACCCGCACATGACCGTCGCCGACAACATGGGCTTCGCGCTCAAGATCGCCGGCGAGGACAAGGCGACCATCCGCCGCAAGGTCGAGGACGCGGCGAAGATGCTCGACCTCACCACCTACCTCGACCGCAAGCCGAAGGCCCTCTCCGGCGGCCAGCGCCAGCGCGTCGCCATGGGCCGCGCGATCGTCCGCAAGCCGCAGGTCTTCCTCATGGACGAGCCGCTGTCGAACCTCGACGCCAAGCTCCGCGTGTCGACCCGTACGCAGATCGCCGCCCTCCAGCGCGACCTCGGCATCACCACGGTCTACGTCACCCACGACCAGGTGGAGGCCATGACGATGGGCGACCGCGTCGCGGTCCTCAAGGACGGTCTGCTCCAGCAGGTCGACACCCCGCGCAACATGTACGACCGCCCCGCGAACCTCTTCGTCGCCGGGTTCATCGGCTCGCCCGCCATGAACCTCGTCGAGGTTCCGATCGCCGAGGGCGGCGTGAAGTTCGGCGACAGCATCGTGCCGGTGTCGCGCGAGGCGCTGTCCGCCGCCGCCGACGCGGGCGACCGCACGGTCACGGTCGGCGTGCGTCCCGAGCACTTCGACATCGGTGACACCGGCGGCCTGACCATCACCGTGAACGTCGTCGAGGAACTCGGCGCCGACGGCTACGTCTACGGCAGCGCCGCGGTCGGCGCCGACAAGGCGAAGGACATCGTCGTGCGCGTCGGCGGACGGCAGGTCCCGGAGAAGGGCTCGACGCTGCACATCGTGCCGCGCGCCGACGAGATCCACGTGTTCTCGACCTCCTCGGGCGCCCGCCTCTCCGGCTGACACCCGTCGCCGCAACCGAAACCCGGTCGCGGTAACCGAAACCCGAAGGGGCGCCCCGCCAAGGGGCGCCCCTTCTTCGGCAGTTGCCGCCGCCCCCGCACCAACCCCGCGCCAAACCCCGGCAGACCGGGCCATTCGGCCGCATCCGTCAACCCCATATTCGAAAAGCCACGTCGAACCATCCCCCGACAGGGTGACTAAATGTCGCCAAATCTTCACCGAGCGCTACTCTCGCCCTCGTGACCCACACTGCCCGCCGTATCGGCCGTTCCCTCGCCCTGGTCCTGCCCGTCGTCCTGGTCCTGTCCGGGACCCTCGCGGTCACGATGGTCCCCTGGGCGGACAACACCCCTTCCCAGATCCTCACCGCCTCCGCCGAGGACGTGTCCGTCCCCGCCAAGCCGCGCGCCGCCCAGGACCTCCTGCGCGACAAGCTGCTCGGCGAGCTCCAGCAGGGCCAGGAGCCGGGCGCCGTCCTCACGCACCTCCAGCAGGAGGTGGACCGTCGGCCGTCGCTCGCCGCGCACTGCGTGGGCATCGCGCGTGCCCTGGGCCGGGCCGCGGTGGAGGCGTACGGACCCACGAAGGCCCAGTCCTTCGCGCGTCCCGTCTGCGACACCGCGTACGCGACCGGCGTCGCCTCCATGGGCTGACCCCACCCGCGCCCGCGCTCTTCGACACGTCCGCCGCGCCTGCCACCGCCGGGGCAGGGGCCGTCCCTACGCTGACGGCCATGAGCGACGTCTCCCCCGCACCTCCCCGATCCACCGACCTCGCGGCCGCGTTCCCGGCCTCACCCACCCAGGCGGTCGTCCTGGCGGGCGGCCAGGGTTCGCGGCTGCGTCCGTACACGGACGACCGGCCGAAGCCCATGGTCGAGATCCCGGGGACGGGCCTGCCGATCATCGGGCATCAACTGGCCTGGCTCGCGGCGGAAGGGGTCACCGACGCCGTCGTCTCCTGCGGGCACCTCGCGCAGGTGCTCCAGGAGTGGCTGGCGCAGGCCGAGTTGCCGCTGCGGGTGACCACCGTCGTCGAGGAGCAGCCGCTGGGACGCGGTGGCGGCCTCAAGTACGCGGCCCGCCGGCTGCCGCACGCCGACCGCCCCTGGTACGCCACGAACGGCGACGTGTGGACCCGCTTCCCGCTGCGCGACATGGCCGCCTTCCACGCCGAACGCGGCGCCGTGGCCACCCTGGCGCTCGCCCGGCCGCGGATCCCGTGGGGGGTCGTGGAGACCAACGAGTACGGGCAGGTGCTCGACTTCATCGAGGCGCCGCCGTCGCCCTATCCGGTCAACGCCGGGGTGTACGTCTTCTCCCCCGAATTCACCGCGCTGCTGCCCGACTTGGGTGACCACGAGCGGACGACGTTCCCCCGCCTCGCCCGCGAGCGCCGCCTCGCGGGCTACCCGCTGCCCCAGGGGGCCTACTGGCGGGCGATCGACACCGTCAAGGACCTCACCGAGGCCGCGCGCGAGCTGGCCGCCCAGAACGCCTCCTGAGCCCCCGGACGCCCCGACCCCCCACTCCGCCGCGCCCCGGGCCCGTACCCCGACCCACGCACGCCGCCCCGGGCCCATACACCGCCCCCGCGTACGCCTGCCCGCTCCCGGCACACCGAAGGGCCCGGCGCGCTCCTCGCGCACCGGGCCCTCGGGACCGAACCTGACCTGCGTACCGACCGACCCGGGCGATCAGCCCAGGAGCCCGCCCACCAACCCCGGCTTCTTCGTCGGGGTGTCCCCGCCGCCACCGCCGCTGCCGCTCTCGGGGCGGTTCCCCGAGGACGTGGTCGGCGGCTTCTGCGGGGTGGACTGCTTCGGGGCGCTGCTGCGCGGGGCCTGCCCGCTGCCCGTACCGCCGCCCCTGGTGGCGGAGGGGGTGCCGGCGCCCGTACCGGCGCTCTCGCGCACCGGCGCCCCGCTGCTGCCGCTCCGGGCCGGCTTCGAGGCCGCCGCGGACGGCGCCGCCGACGGCGACGCGGCCTGCCTCGACGGCTGCTGCCCCCGCACCGGCTCGGACTGCTTGACCGAGGCCTTCGGCAGCGGCGTACCGGGGAGGTAGTTGCTCGGCGCCTGCCCCGGCCCGGGCACGGTGACGACGGTGGAGGACCGGACCGCCCCGCCGAGCAGGGAGCCGACGAGCAGGGTGAGCCCGCACACGACGGTGGCCATGACGGCCCCGCGCCGCAGCACCCGGCGCCGCAGCCGCCAGATCTCCGAACGCGGGCCCAGCGTGCGCCAGGCCTCGCCCGCGAGCCGCCCGTCGAGGGAGTAGACGGGCGCGCCCGCGATGATCAGCGGGCTCCAGGCGGCCAGGTAGATGATGTCGGGCGCGTCGTAGGCGGGGACGGTCTTCCAGCTCACCGTCATCAGCAGCGCGGCGGACAGCAGCGCCCCGATGCAGGCGGCGAACCGCTGCCACAGCCCGAAGACCGTCAGGACGCCCACGATCACCTGGAGGAACGCCACGGTCAGCCCCGCGCCCACCGGGTGCGCCAGCGCGAAGTCGCGCAGCGGCTCCGCCAGCGCCCAGGGATGCAGCGTCTGGAGCCAGGTGACCATGGAGCCGCGTTCGCCGCCGTCGAAGTAGACGGGGTCGCACAGCTTGCCCATGCCGGCGTAGATGCAGATGAACCCGAGGAAGACGCGCAGCGGGAGCAGCACGACGCCGAGGTTCATGCGGCGGCCGGGGTAGTAGGAGGCCTGGCCGCGGGCGTCACCGGCCCGTCGGGAGTCGCCGTCCGGGTCGCCGCCGGGGTGCCGCGGCGCGTACGGCTCGCGCGGCAGGTCCCGTACGGCGGCCAGCGGGCGGGTCTCCTCGGGGTCCCCGTAGCTGCGCTGACCGATGACGGTCGGCGTGGCGAGGGTGTCCTCGGCGAGGTCGTGGTCCAGGTCCACGCGCGGGATGACCTGGGTGGCGCCGCCGTCGTAGTCGTCGTGGCCGCGGCCTGACTCCCGTACGGCCTGGAGCAGGCCGCCCGTCGCGGCGGCGTCGCCGGGGGCGGACCTGCCGCTCCACACGACGGGGGCCCGGCGGCGACGGGCTCCGACGGCGGCCGCCGCGGCGACGCCGAGGACGGGCGCGCGGCCGGGGGCATTCGCGGGCTTGGAACGCGCGCTCGGGCTCGGTGCGAGCCGCACGCGGAAGCTGGCGTGGTTGACGATGACCTGTGCGGGGTCGCACGGCACCTTGACCATGCTCAGCGCGGGCTGGTCGTCGAACCCTGACGTTCTGGTGTCCACACTCATCTAACCGAGTGATCAGTGTTTAGGACACTGCCTTGACATCAGGGATCTGTCCGAGACCCGTCAAGATCAAGTCGCCCCGCCCGGATCGGGCGGGGCGACACGCTCACGGGTCACTTCCCGTGAGCCAAGTGGATCAAGCCGGGCGGACGGGTGCGGCCCGCCCGGCCGTCGGGTCCGATCCGGGATCGGACCCGGTCCTCGATCAGGCGCGACCGCGGTCGGCGCGGCGGCGGGCCGCCTCGTAGAGGACGACGCCCGCGGCGACGCCGGCGTTCAGCGACTCGGCGCCACCCGGCATCGGGATGCGCACCAGGTAGTCGCAGTTCTCGCCGACGAGGCGGCCGAGGCCCTTGCCCTCGGAGCCGACGACGATGACGACGGGGCCGGCGAGCTGCTCGAGGTCGTTGACCGTGTGCTCGCCCTCGGCGGCGAGGCCGACGACGGTGATGCCGGCCTTCTTGTAGTCCTGGAGGGCGCGGGTCAGGTTGGTGACGCGGGAGACCGGGGTGCGGGCGGCGGTGCCGGCCGAGGTCTTCCAGGCACCGGCGGTCATGCCGGCGGCGCGGCGCTCGGGGATGACCACGCCGTGGCCGCCGAAGGCGGAGACGGAGCGGACGATGGCGCCGAGGTTGCGCGGGTCGGTGACGCCGTCGAGGGCGACGATCAGCGGGTCCTCACCGTTGTCGTACGCGGCGGCCGTGAGGTCCTCCGGGTGCGCGTACTCGTACGGCGGGACCTGGAGGACCAGGCCCTGGTGGTTGAGCCCGTTGGTCATCCGGTCGAGCTCGGGGCGCGGGGCTTCCATCAGGTTGATGTTGCCGCGCGCGGCGGCGAGCTGGAGGGCCTCGCGGACGCGCTCGTCGTTGTCGATGAACTGCTGGACGTAGAGGGTGGTGGCGGGGACGCCGTCGCGCAGCGCCTCGAAGACCGGGTTGCGACCGACGACCATCTCGCTGGTGCCCTTGGGGCCGCCGCGGCGCGGCGCCGGGCGGCGCTTGGCGGCCTGGCGGGCGATGGCGTTGCTGATGCGGTTGGCCTTGTGCTTCTTGCGGTCCTCGGCCTTGGGGGTGGGGCCCTTGCCTTCCAGGCCCCGGCGCCGCTGGCCACCGCTACCGACCGTGGCGCCCTTCTTGTTGGACGTGCGGCGGTTCCTGCGCTGGCTGTTCCCGGCCATGACCTCTACCTGTTTTCGTTGATGCTGCGATATGTACGTATGAAGAGTGTGCCGCCCGGAGCGCCGGGCGGCACAGTCGGGCTGCTCCGGCTCAGCGGGGGCCGAGCGTCCAGCGCGGACCGGTCGGGCTGTCCTCGACGACCAGACCGGACTGCTGGAGCTGGTCGCGGATCGCGTCGGCGGTCGCCCAGTCCTTGCGGGCCCGGGCGGACTCGCGCTGCTCCAGGACGAGGCGTACGAGGGTGTCCACGGCGCCGTGGAGGTCCTCGCCGCGGTCGGACTCGCCGGCCCAGTGCGGGTCGAGCGGGTCCAGGCCGAGCACGGCCAGCATGGCCCGTACCTCCGACAGGCGCGCGATCGCCGCGTCCTTGTCGTCGGCGGCGAGCGCGCTGTTGCCCTGGCGGACGGTGGTGTGGACGATGGCGAGCGCCTGCGGGACGCCCAGGTCGTCGTCCATCGCCTCCGCGAAGGCCGGCGGCACCTCGGCCGCGGCCTCGACGGGACCGCCCGCCTTCTCGATGACGCGCTGGTAGAAGCCCTCGATGCGGGCGAAGGCGGACTCCGCCTCGCGCAGCGCCTCCTCGCTGTACTCGATCATCGACCGGTAGTGCGGGGTGCCGAGGTAGTAGCGCAGCACGATCGGGCGCCACTGCTTGACCATCTCGGAGACGAGGACCGAGTTCCCGAGGGACTTGGACATCTTCTCGCCGGACATGGTGACCCAGGCGTTGTGGACCCAGTAGTTCGCGAACTCGTCGCCGAAGGCCTTCGCCTGGGCGATCTCGTTCTCGTGGTGCGGGAAGATCAGGTCCAGGCCGCCGCCGTGGATGTCGAAGGCCTCGCCGAGGTACTTGTGCGCCATGGCGGAGCATTCGAGGTGCCAGCCGGGACGGCCCCGACCCCAGGGCGTCTCCCAGGACGGCTCGCCGGGCTTGACGGACTTCCACATGGCGAAGTCGCGCGCGTCGCGCTTGCCGGTCTCGCCGGTGCTCTCCGGCTGGCGGATGTTGTCGAGTTCCTGGCGGGACAGCGAGAGGTAGCCCGGGAAGGACTTCACGTCGAAGTAGACGTTGCCCTCGGACTCGTAGGCATGACCGCGCTCGATGAGCCCGCGCATCATCTCGACCATCTCGGTGACGTGTCCGGTCGCGCGGGGCTCGTAGGTGGGCGGGAGGCAGCCGAGGGCGGAGTAGCCGTCGTTGAAGGCGCGCTCGTTGTCGTAGCCGATGGACCACCAGGGGCGGCGCTGCTCGGCGGACTTCGCGATGATCTTGTCGTCGATGTCCGTGACGTTGCGGATGAAGGTCACGTCGTAGCCGCGGTACGCGAACCAACGGCGCATCATGTCGAAGTTCAGGCCCGACCTGATGTGGCCGATGTGCGGAGCGGCCTGCACGGTCGCGCCACAGAGGTAGATCGAGACACAGCCCGGAACGAGCGGGGTGAAGTCACGGATCTGCCGGGCGCTGGTGTCGTACAGGCGAATAGTCACGGCATCCAGGGTAGTGCGCCTCTAGCAGTGCCCCGCGACCCTTTGGGGACCCGGGGGTGGGCTTTGTCGCCGCGGTGGCGCGCGGGGGGCGCGTACGGAGTCCCGTACGGGCGGTTTTCCCGGTTGGTGCCGGCCGCGCTCCGCCGCCGCCCGGGCACGGCACCGGCCGGACACCCATCCGGGCGGGGCCCGGACTCAGGCCCGGCTCGTCCGGTGGACGAGGGCGGTGGCGATGGCCGCGAGCCCTTCGGCCCGGCCGGTGAGGCCGAGGCCGTCGGTGGTGGTGCCGGACACCGAGACGGGGGCGCCCGCGGCGGCCGAGAGCGCCTTCTGCGCTTCTTCGCGCCGCTTGCCGATCTTCGGGCGGACACCGATCACCTGGACGGCGATGTTGCCGATCTCGAAGCCCTCGGCCCGGACGATGCGCGCGGCTTCCGCCAGAAGGGTGACGCCGGAAGCGCCGGACCACTGCGGTCGGGAGGTGCCGAAGTGCGCCCCGAGGTCGCCGACGCCGGCGGCGGAGAAGAGGGCGTCGCAGGCGGCGTGCGCGGCGACGTCCCCGTCGGAGTGCCCGGCGAGGCCGTCCTCGCCCTCCCACAGCAGACCGGCGCACCACAGCTCCCGGCCCGCCTCGAAGGCGTGCACGTCGGTGCCGATGCCGACGAGCGGCATCAGGGGCGCGGCGGCGGGATCAGTAGGCATCGGTGGCCCTCCTGCGGGCGAGTACGGCCTCGGCGAGGACGAGGTCGAGCGGACGGGTGACCTTGAAGGCCTCTTCGTGGCCGGGGACGGTCACGACGGTGATTCCGAGGCGTTCCACCATGCCGGCGTCGTCGGTCGCGCCCTCCCCGAGGACGGCGATCTCCCGGTGCGCGCGCAGCAGGGTCTCCAGGTCGAAGCCCTGGGGGGTCTGGACGGCGCGCAGCCGGGCGCGCTCGGGCGTGGCGACGACCGGCTCGGGCTCGCCCGGCCCGCCCGGCTCGACCTCCTTGACGGTGTCGGCCAGCGGCAGCGCGGGGACGACGGCGGGCGCGCCGTCGCGCACCGCCTCGATGACGCTGTCCACGGTGTCGACGGGGACGAGCGGCCGGGCCGCGTCGTGGATGAGTACGGAGGTGACGTCGTGCGGCAGCGCGTCCAGGCCGGCGCGCACGGACTCCTGGCGGGTCTCCCCGCCGGGGACGACCAGGACCTCGGTGCGGTCGGGCAGCGCGTGCTCGTCGAGCAGCCGGCGCACCTCGGCCGCCCCGTCGGAGGGGGCGACGACCACGACGAGGGACACGGCGCGGGAGCGGGCCATGGCGCGGACGGCGTGGATGAGCATGGGCGTCCCGCCGAGGGCCCGCAGGGCCTTGGGGGCACCGGGGCCGAGGCGTACCCCGCGGCCGGCGGCCGGGATCACCGCGGCCGTGCGGTGGGGACGCGATTCGTCAGACATCAGTAGCTCCGAGCCAGGTTTGTGACTTCGGCCGACATGGGTATGGCCTGAAGCGTGCCGGGTGCGACGCCCCTCGCCCCTTCCGTGACGACCGGTCGAGCAGGGCTGCCCGAACCCGGCACGCCAAGAAAAAAGGTGTGGGTACAGACATGCCGCAGCGCCCGGCAACAGCTCTCTCGTGGAGGAGAGAGCTTGTCATCGGGCACCGCGGCACAACTGTGTACGGTTTTCGCGTCAGGACGCGAGAACCTCGTCGAGGAGGGCCTCAGCCTTGTCCTCGTTGGTGTTCTCCGCGAGCGCGAGCTCGCTGACGAGAATCTGGCGAGCCTTCGCGAGCATGCGCTTCTCACCCGCGGAGAGTCCGCGCTCGCGCTCACGACGCCACAGGTCACGCACCACTTCGGCGACCTTGATGACATCGCCAGAAGCGAGCTTCTCCAGATTTGCCTTGTAGCGCCGGGACCAGTTCGTCGGCTCTTCTGCGTACGGTGCGCGGAGCACCTCGAAGACCCGGTCCAGCCCGTCCTGGCCGACTACGTCGCGAACGCCGACGAACTCCGCATTGTCCGCAGGCACACGAACCGTCAGGTCGCCCTGGGCGACCTTGAGCACCAAGTAGGTCTTGTCCACGCCTTTGATCTGGCGAGTTTCGATGGCCTCGATCAGCGCGGCCCCGTGATGGGGATAGACCACGGTGTCGCCAACCTTGAACGTCATGTGACAGGTACCCCTTCCGTGGCTATCCAGGGTAACACGAGAACTGACTGTTATGAATGGCGTTTTCGCAGGTCAGGGCACATCTCGGGGCTTGACAACAGCGACACGAACGTGCTGCGAAGAGGTTCCGGGAGGGGGTATTCGCAGGTCGGAGGTGTTGTGCGGACCGGGCGAAACGACCACGTTACACCTGGCGGACGAGTCCACAGGAGTGACGTACGTCCCGTTTTGCCGGGTTCGGGAGTCGGAAACCGAAGTACTCCGTTCGACTGGCGGCCACCCGTACGGAGCGGGTTCCGGCCCAATCCGAAATTGATCACGGAGCCACGTTCGACGGAATCCCGGAATTGATCACCGGGCGGCCCGCCGGCGATATCCGGAATGCAAGATCGCCGGAGCCGTCCAGGGCGGTACGCCCGCTGCGGAGGGTCGGGTGCGGGGCCGGGGCGGCGGCTCGGTAACCTAAGCGCGCTGACACACCCTTAGGGCGGCTTTACCTCGGCCGTCCCGAGCGTCCACCCTTCCGTCCGTACGTCCTAGGAGTTGCCGCCGCCGTGAGCCGCAGCCTTCGACGCGGCGCCCTCGCCGCTTCTGCCGTCGTGTTCTCGATCGCTTCGCTCGCCGCGTGCGGTGCGGGCAACGACGCGCAGACTCTCCAGATCAAGCCGGACAACGCCGCCACCACCAAGGGCGACGTCCAGATCCAGAACGCCTTGGTGATCACCCAGGCGGAGAAGGACAAGAAGGGCCCGGCCGTCGTCTCCGCGACCGTCTTCAACAACGGCACGAAGCCGCAGACCCTGGAGGGCATCACCCTCACGGGTGGCAAGTCCAAGGTCGTCCTGAAGGCCGCCGAGGGCTCCGGCAAGATCACCGTGCCGGCCGGCGGCTCCGTGGTGCTGGGCGGCAAGGGCAACGCCTCCGCCGTGATCGAGGGCGGTCGCACCGCCGTCGAGGACGGCAACGTGCAGGAGGTCGTCTTCGACCTGAGCAGCACCGGCGACGTCGCCCTCCAGGCGTTCATCGTGCCCGCCTCCGGCATGTACGCCGGCTACGGGCCGACCGAGGCCCCCGCGGCCCCGTCCGCCAGCCCGTCCGGTTCCCCGTCGGGCGCGGCCTCCGGGACGCCCTCGCCCTCGGGCGCGCCGTCCGGTTCGCCGTCGGGTGCCGCGGGCGCGCCGTCGGGCAAGCCGTCCGGCTCCGCCTCGCACAGCGCCGGTCACTGAGGCCCGACCGCGCGAAGCGACGTACGTACACGGGGAAGGCCCCCAGCCGATGCGGCTGGGGGCCTTCCCCGTGGTCGGTGCGGGCCGCCGGACCCGACCGCCGTTCGCGGCAGTGCGCGCGCGTCGCCTCGCGGCGGCGCGACGCCGCGGTTTACGGCTCGAACTTGTAGCCCAGGCCGCGGACCGTCACCAGGTAGCGCGGCGCGCCCGGGTCGGGCTCGATCTTGGCGCGCAGGCGCTTGACGTGGACGTCGAGGGTCTTGGTGTCACCGACGTAGTCGGCGCCCCAGACCCGGTCGATGAGCTGCATGCGGGTCAGCACGCGGCCCGCGTTGCGCAGCAGCATCTCCAGCAGGTCGAACTCCTTCAGCGGGAGGTCCACCTTCCCGCCGCCGACGGTGACCACGTGGCGGTCGACGTCCATCCGTACCGGACCGGCCTCCAGGGCCGCCGGGGTGACCTCCTCCGGCTCGCCGCGGCGGCGCAGGACCGCGCGGATGCGGGCGACCAGCTCCCGCGAGGAGAAGGGCTTGGTGACGTAGTCGTCGGCTCCTATCTCCAGCCCGACGACCTTGTCGATCTCGCTGTCCTTGGCGGTCACCATGATCACGGGAACGTTGGAACGGCCGCGCAGCTGCCGGCAGACCTCGGTGCCGGGCAGGCCGGGCAGCATCAGGTCGAGGAGGACGAGGTCGGCGCCGTTGCGCTCGAACTCGTCGAGCCCGTCGGGCCCGGTCGCCGCGATCGCGACCTCGAAGCCTTCCTTGCGGAGCATGTAGGACAGGGCGTCGCTGAAGGATTCCTCATCCTCGACGACGAGCACTCGGGTCACGGAAGGACCTCCGGGGCAGGGATGACTGGTTCTGGTTCGGGCAGGGGTCGGACGGGTACGGGGGCCGGCGCGGGCGCCGGCGCGGGTGCCTCGGGGAGCCGCAGGGTGAACGTGGAGCCCTGGCCCTCCGAGCTCCAAACCGACACCTCCCCGCCGTGCGAGGCGGCCACGTGCTTCACGATCGCGAGGCCGAGGCCGGTGCCTCCCGTGGCGCGGGAGCGGGCCGGGTCCACGCGGTAGAAGCGCTCGAAGACGCGCTCGCGGTCCTTTTCCGGGATGCCGATGCCCTGGTCGGTCACGGCTATCTCGATCAAGTCTCCACCCGGCGCGGTCACCCGGCGCGCGGCGATGCCGACGCGGGTGCGGGCCGGACTGTAGTTGACGGCGTTCTCCACCAGGTTCCCGAGGGCGGCGGCCAACTGCCCCCGGTGCCCCCATACCCGCAGGTCGGCGGTACCGCCGGCGGCCATGGTGATCTGCTTGGAGGTGGCCGTGTGGCGGCAGCGGTCGATGGCCTCGGCCACCAACGTGTCCACGCGTACGGGCTCGGCGTCCTCCAGGGCCTCGTCGTTCTGCACCCGGGAGAGGTCGATCAGTTCCTGTACGAGGTTGATCAGGCGGGCGGACTCGATCTGCATGCGGCCCGCGAAGCGGCTGACCGCCTCCGGGTCGTCGGAGGCGTCCATGACCGCTTCGGAGAGCAGGGAGATCGCTCCGACGGGGGTCTTCAGTTCGTGCGACACGTTCGCGACGAAGTCACGGCGCACCGCCTCGATCCGGCGGGCCTCCGTGAGGTCCTCGACGAGCAGCAGCACGAGCCGGGAGCCCAGCGGGGCGACGCGCGCCGAGACCGCGAGGGCCTCGCCGCGGCCGGTGCCGCGCCTCGGGAGGTCGAGTTCGATCTGGCGTATCTCTCCGTCCCTGCGGGTGTCGCGGGCCATGTGGAGCATCGGTTCCACGGCGAGCTTCCCGCCGCGGACCAGTCCGAGGGCGTACGCCGCCGAACTGGCCTTGACCACCGCGTCCCCCTCGTCGAGGACGACGGCGGAGGAGCGGAGCACGGAGAGGACCGTGTCCACGCCGGGCGGGAGTACCGCGTTGATGTCGGGGCGCATGGAGCTCCTGGTGGGGCGGGCTTGGTCGCGCTCGCTCCAGCGGAACGCCAGCATCGCGATCACACCGGTGCAAAGACCGGCGATCGCTGCAGCTGCGGCGACCGCCGCGTTCACGTCCATGCATCCAGGTTAAGCAGGCACGACGCCACTTCCACAGCCGTTCGGGTGGCACCTCGAACAGTCGTCGCCCAGAGTTCACCCTGGCGACGGGGTTGATTCACTTGTGATGCCGGAGTCGGACGCGTTCAGGGCCGAACGTGTCAACGTGAGGCAAGAAGCCACGCAGCAGTAGGCGAGTCGGCGAGAGAGGGACACCCATGCGGGACGCGTACCACGAGGAACTGGACTCGATCGGAGAAAGCCTGGTCGAGATGGCCCGGCTCGTCGGTTCCGCGATCGGGCGGGCCACCACCTCCATGCTCGACGCCGATCTGAAGCTCGCGGAGAGCGTCATCGCCGCCGACCAGAAGGTGGACGACCTCCAGCACGACCTGGAGGCCCGCGCCATCGCACTGCTGGCCCGGCAACAGCCGGTCGCCACCGACCTGCGCATCGTCGTCACCTCGCTGCGGATGAGCGCCGACCTGGAGCGCTCGGGCGACCTCGCCCAGCACGTGGCGAAGCTGGCGCGGCTGCGCTTCCCGGACCGCGCGGTGCCGCGCGACCTGCACGCGACCATCCTGGAGATGGGGCAGCTGGCGCAGCGGCTGATGGCGAAGGCGGCCGAGGTCATCATCACGAAGGACGTCGACCTGGCGCTCCAGCTGGAGCAGGACGACGACGAGATGGACCAGCTGCACCGCACGCTGTTCCAGCACCTGATGGACGACCGTTGGAAGCACGGCATCGAGACGGCGGTCGACGTGACGCTGCTGGGCCGCTACTACGAGCGCTTCGCGGACCACGCGGTGTCGGTGGCCAAGCGCGTCGTGTACCTGGTGACGGGCGAACACGCGGACGAGTTGCAGCAGCCGACGCAGGTCGACGGGGTCTGAGGGCCGGGGCGCGGGGTGGCGGCGGATTCGTTCGACCCCCGTGTGCGGCGGCTCGCTTCAATGCGCCGTTGACGCGCCCGTGCGGCTGGGCATGAATGAGGGCGAAGGCAACCGCGTACTCGTACGACCTGCCGTGCGTGCCCCCACGAGGAGGATCCATGCCCGATTCCCCCGTCCCCATCACCCCGGAACAGGAGCAGCCGCCGCGGCCCGAGCCACTGCGCCTGCCCCTGCTCGCGGCCTGCGGCTGCGGATCGGGCTGCGGCTGCGGCTGCCAGTCCGGTGCGCCCTGCCAGTGCGGCGGCTGAACCCCGTCCGACGCTGAACCCCCCGTCCGACCGTGAAGGGCCCCTTCCCGCGATGCGGTTGGGGCCCTTCGCCTTGCCGCGCGGCCTTTCCCCGCGGGGCCTTGCCGCGGGGTCGTGACGGGGGACGGTGACGGGGGGCCGTGACGGGGATCAGTCGCCGGTGTTGGTCGCCCAGACCGGTCGGCCGCCCGCGTCGTAGACGACGACGTTGCCGTCGTCCTGGACGGCGAGGTAGCGGCCCTTGTGCCAGGTGCCGGCCGCCCAGACGGGGTTGCCGGAGCGGTCGTAGACGACGAAGTTGCCGTCCTCCTGCATGACGGCGGTCTCGGCCTTGGGCCACACGTCGGGGGCCTGCCAGGCGGGGTTGCCGTCCTTGTAGAGGACGAAGTTCCCGTCGCCCTGCACGCGCAGGACGGCCCGGCCGTTGCCGGAGGTCCACGCCTGGTTCTTGCGGAGGGTGGCGGGGGCGTGGAAGTGGGCGTCGCTGCGCGCGACACCGGGCCCGGCGGGGGCGGCGGGCGCCGTGGGGGCGGCGTCGGCGGCCGGTACGGAGGCCATGACGGGCAGCAGCGCGAGGGCGAGCGCGGGCAGTCCGCGCCGCACGAAGTTCTTGATCATGACCGAGGTTCTAGCCCCGATCCGAGCCCCCGGCCCAGCGCAGAAACGAATCGATCACCCGTACGGCCGATCAACTTCAACGCCGAAACGGCACTTCAACCGAGAGGCTCGGGCCGTCACCTTTTGACCACCGCTTCTCCTCCTGGCCGGTACGGCCGGCCCGGACCGTGAAAACGCCTCCCGGCCCGCGCCGTGCGCGCGGGTGGGAGGCGTGATCGCGGGGGTTACTTCTTCTTGCCCTGGTTCTTGACGGCCTCGATGGCGGCCGCGGCGGCGTCCGGGTCGAGGTAGGTGCCGCCCGGGTTCAGGGGCTTGAAGGCGGCGTCCAGTTCGTAGGCCAGGGGGATGCCGGTCGGGATGTTCAGGCCGGCGATGGCCTCGTCGGAGATGCCGTCCAGGTGCTTGACCAGGGCGCGCAGGCTGTTGCCGTGGGCGGCGACCAGGACGGTGCGGCCCGCGAGGAGGTCCGGGACGATGCCGTCGTACCAGTACGGCAGCATGCGGACGACGACGTCCTTGAGGCACTCCGTGCGCGGGCGCAGCTCCGGCGGGATCGTCGCGTAGCGCGGGTCGCCGGACTGGGAGAACTCCGTGCCGTCCTCGAGGGCCGGCGGCGGGGTGTCGTACGAGCGACGCCACAGCATGAACTGCTCCTCGCCGAACTCGGCGAGGGTCTGGGCCTTGTCCTTGCCCTGGAGGGCTCCGTAGTGGCGCTCGTTCAGGCGCCAGGAGCGGTGCACGGGGATCCAGTGGCGGTCGGCGGCCTCCAGCGCGAGCTGGGAGGTGCGGATCGCGCGCTTCTGGAGCGAGGTGTGCACCACGTCGGGGAGCAGGCCGGCGTCCTTGAGCAACTCACCGCCGCGGACCGCCTCCTTCTCGCCCTTTTCGTTGAGGTTGACGTCCACCCAGCCGGTGAACAGGTTCTTCGCGTTCCACTCGCTCTCGCCGTGACGGAGCAGGATCAGCTTGTACGGTGCGTCGGCCATGCGTACGAGCCTAATGGACTCCCCGGGGCGCTCGCGCGCGGTGTGGGCGGCCTCCGATTGACGGATGGTGACAATCCAGTGGCCCTCCGGGGATCCCGGATCGTAATGTGCGGAGGTCGGTAGGGACACTTACACATCCCCGGGGGGATCCTTATGTCCGTTGAAAGTCTGAGACGGGCTGCCCGGGAGAGCGTGTCGGGTCTGCCGAAGGCGTTCTGGTGGCTCTGGGCGAGCACGCTGGTGAACCGGCTCGGGGCCTTCGTCGCCACTTTCATGACCTTGTACCTGACCTTGGACAGGGGCTACTCGGCCACCTTCGCGGGGCTGGTGGTCGCCCTTCACGGGCTCGGCGGGGTGATCTCGTCGCTCGTCGCGGGGGTGATGACCGACCGGCTGGGTCGGCGTCCGACGCTGCTGGTGGCGCAGGCGTCGACCGCGTTCTCGGTGGCGCTGCTGGGGTTCATGGAGCACCCGGCGGCGATCGCCGCGGCGGCCCTGCTGGTCGGGATGACCTCGAACGCCTCGCGGCCGGCGGTCTCGGCGATGATGGCGGACATCGTCCGGCCCGAGGACCGGGTACGGGCCTTCGCGCTGAACTACTGGGCGATCAACCTCGGTTTCGGGATCAGCGCGGCGGTGGCGGGTCTGGTCGCGCAGTACAGCTACCTGGCGGGTTTCCTGGGCGAGGCGGCCCTGACGTTGGCGTGCGCGGTGCTGGTGTACGTGAAGCTGCCGGAGTCGCGGCCGGAGCGGCCGGGGCGGGCCGGGGCGGGCTCCGACGGCAAGGGGTTCGTCCCCGAGCCGGAGGTGGGGATGGGGACGGTGCTGCGGGACGGGCGGTTCATGGGGGTCGTCGGCCTGTCGTTCGTCATTTCGCTGATCTTCACGCAGGGCTCGGTGGGGCTGCCGGCGGCGATGGGCGCGGCCGGCTTCTCGCCGGCCGAGTACGGCCTGGTCATCGCGGCCAACGGGCTGCTGATCGTGGTCCTCCAGATCCCGGTGACGCGGTTCATCGAGCACCGGGACCCGCGCAAGCTGCTGGTCGCCTCGGCGCTGCTGGCCGGGTACGGGTTCGCGATGACGGCGTTCGCGGGGCCGCTGTGGGCGTACGCGCTGACGGTGTGCGTGTGGACGCTGGCGGAGATCGTGAACTCGCCGACGCAGATGGGACTCGTCGTCCGGCTGTCGCCGGTGCACGGGCGGGGGCGCTACCAGGGGATGTACACGATGTCCTGGGCGGTGGCCTCGCTGGTGGCCCCGCTGATGGCCGGGGTGGTGCTGGACCGGCTGGGCGCGGACTGGCTGTGGGGCGCCACGGGGGTGCTGGGAACGGTGGCGGCCGCGGGGTACTGGGTACTCATGCGGAACCTGCCGGACGAGGCGGACGCGGAGTCCGGCGGCACGGGCCGGCGGGCCGGCGGCGGAACGGGCGGCCGGGCCGTCGCGAGCGGGACCTTCACGGTCGAGGTCGATGGGGCCGATGTGATCCATGTGGTCGATGTCGAGGTCGCGGGCACGGGCGGCGCGAAGCCCGTCGCGACGGCTCCGGCGGCGTAGCACCGGTCGACGCGTACCGGCCGGCGGGGCCCCGTCCTCGGGGCTCCGCCGTCAGCCTTCCCGTGACGGCTGCGTCAGGTGCTTGAAGGCGTCCAGGTTGCGGGTCGATTCGCCGCGCGAGACGCGCCACTCGTACTCGCGGCGGATCGCGCCCGCGAAGCCGAGCTCCAGCAGGGAGTTGAAGGCACCGTCGGCGGCCTCCAGGACGGTGCCCAGCAGCCGGTCGAGGTCGTCGGGGGTGATGACGGACAGCGGGAGGCGGCCCGTCAGGTAGACGTCGCCGAGCGGGTCGACGGCGTAGGCCATCCCGTACAGCTTGAGGTTGCGCTCCAGCAGCCAGCGGTGGACGCCGGCCTCGTTCTCGTCCGGGTGGCGGATCACGAAGGCGTTGACGGAGAGGGAGTGCCGGCCGACGCGCAGGGAGCAGGTGGTGCTCAGCTTGCGCGTGCCGGGGAGCTGGACGACGTACGAGCCCGGTTGCGGGCTCTCCCAGCTCAGCTCGGCGTCGGTCAGGACGCCCTCGATGATCGCGGCGGTGTCAGCCATGGTGGGAGCGTACGCGACGCCGATGATCATGCATGGCGGCGGTGTAGACGTCGGCGGTGCCGCCTGCGGCGGTGTCCCAGCCGAAGAACTGCGCGTGCCGCGCGGCCTGCCCGCCCATCCGATCGGCCAGCCCCGGCTCGTCGACGAAACGTCGCAGCTCACGGGCGTAGTCGACGGGGTCGTGGCCGGGTACGAGGATGCCCGTGACCCCGTCGTTGACGGCGACGGGCAGCCCGCCGACGGCGGCCGCGAGGACCGGCGTACCGGCGGCCTGGGCCTCGATGGCGACGAGCCCGAACGACTCGTTGTACGACGGCATGACCAGCACGGACGCGGCGCGGAACCAGTCGGCGAGCCGGTCCTGGTCGACGGGCGGGTGGAAGTGCACGAGGTCGGTGATGCCGAGCTTCGCGGCGAGCTTCTGCAGCCCCTCCGGCTTGGCGAGGCCGCTGCCGGAGGGCCCGCCGACGACGGGGACGAACAGCCGGCGGCGCAGCGACGGGTCCTGCGCGACCAGCTCCGCGACGGCCCGCAGCAGGATGTCCGGGGCCTTCAGCGGCTGGATGCGGCCGGCGAAGAGGGGGATCACGGCGTCCTGCGGGAGGCCGAGGCGGGCGCGCGCGGCGGCCCGGCCGTCACCGACGGTGAAGCGGTCGAGGTTGACGCCGGGGTGGACGACGGCGACCTTGCCGGGGTCGGCCTCGTAGTGCCGTACGAGCTCGTCGGCCTCCTCGGCGGTGTTCGCGATGAGGCGGTCGGCGGCGGAGACGATCTGGGTCTCGCCGATGACGCGGGCGGCGGGCTCGGGGGTGTCGCCGACGGCGAGCGCGGCGTTCTTGACCTTGGCCATGGTGTGCATCGCGTGGACGAGCGGGACGCCCCAGCGTTCGGCGGCGAGCCAGCCGACGTGGCCGGAGAGCCAGTAGTGGGAGTGGACGAGGTCGTAGTAGCCGGGGCGGTGACCGGCCC
The DNA here is from genome assembly GCF_042893755.1 of Streptomyces sp. NPDC001568. NCBI lineage: Bacteria > Bacillati > Actinomycetota > Actinomycetes > Kitasatosporales > Streptomycetaceae > Streptomyces > Streptomyces sp. NPDC001568. The sequence continues at coordinate 286,740 of NZ_JBIAVF010000008.1, forward strand.
AGGCCTGCATGACGCCGTGGGTGAAGGCGCAGAGCTGGGCGGGCAGCTCCTCCTTGGCGAGGCCCTCGTACGGGCCGGCGTCCACGTGGCGTACGAGGACCCCGGGCGCGAGCTCGACGGCGGGCGGCAGGCCGCCGGTGGTGGCCCGGGTGAAGATCTCGACCTCGACGTTGATCGCGGCGAGGCGCTTGGCGAGCTCGACGATGTACACGTTCATGCCGCCGGCGTCGCCGGTGCCGGGCTGGTGCAGCGGTGAGGTGTGCACGCTGAGCATGGCGACGCGGCGCGGCTTGCGGTGGTGCCCGACGGCCGGCAGGCGCAGTCGCGGCGTGTCGTTGCGGGTGCCGCGCGCGGCGGCGAGGCGTCCGCTGATGCTGCCGCCGAGACGGGACACGTACTGGCTCAAGGGAGCAGTTCCTCTCGCTCGGACGACGCGCTGGACGACGCGCACGGACGGTGGTGGCGGGCCGCCCCGTGGGGCGGCATGACTGCGGGGACGCTGTGGGGCGCCCTGCAAGGAGTGCAACCCGGACGGGCGCCGCCCGCATTCCGGGGCGGGCGGACTTTCCTTCGCTGTTTGCCGGTTTTTTATCCGGCCTGGGCCCTCCGCTTAGGCTCGGCGCATGGCTTCCCGCAGCACTCCACCGCCCCCGAAGCGCCCTGTGGGCACCGTGACGCGGGGAACGACGAACCCGAACCGGCTCCGCCGCATGGACCGCTGGATCGCGGCGGCGCACGGGGCCGCGCTGCGCCGCGCGGACGCGCCGGTGGCGGTGGACCTCGGGTACGGGGCGGCTCCCTGGACGGCGGTGGAGTTGCTGGCGCGGCTGCGGGAAGCGGCGCCGGCGGTGCGGGTGGTCGGCATCGAGATCGAGCCCGCGCGGGTGGCGGGGGCCAAACCGTACGAGCGGGACGGGCTGAGCTTCCGGCACGGCGGCTTCGAGGTGCCGTTGGACGGGGGCGAGCGGCCGGCGCTGATCCGCGCGGCGAACGTGTTGCGCCAGTACGACGAGGAGCAGGTCGCGCAGGTGTGGGAGCGGCTCCGCGCGCGGTTGGCCCCGGGCGGGTTGCTCGTGGAGGGGACGTGCGACGAGATCGGTCGGCGGCACGTGTGGGTGGCGCTGGGGCCGGAGGGGCCGCGCACGGTGACCTTCGCGACGCGGCTGGGCTCCCTGGAGCGTCCGTCCGACCTGGCGGAGCGGCTGCCGAAGGCGCTGATCCACCGGAACGTGCCGGGTGAGCCGGTGCACGCGTTCCTGCGGGACTTCGACCGGGCGTGGGCGGCGTCGGCCCCGTACGCCTCGTACGGGGCGCGGCAGCGCTGGATCCGGACGGCGCGGGCGCTGTCCGCGGACTGGCCCCTGGCGGACGGTCCGGCGCGCTGGAGGCAGGGGGAACTGACGGTGCGGTGGGAGGCGTTGCGTCCGGTGGGGTGACGCGCACGCGATGGGGTGAACCTCGCGCGGTGGGGAACCGGCTTCGGGGGCGGCCCGTTGAGTCGGCAGGGGTGGGCGGGGCGTGGCCGGTCATGATCGGACCGTGACCCGCAAGGGTGTTGGAATTCACCGAGTCGTGGCACCATCCCGGAGACAGTGACAAGTTACTGATGAATAGTCAGATCTGATGTCGGGTGAGGCACCTGTCGTCCGGTCGGACTCGGGGCGCCTGGGGGAGCCATGGGGACCGCGAAGCGAGCGTCGCGTCGGCACGGGGCATCGGCCCTGACACTGCTGTGCGCGATGGCGATACTGACGGCCCCCGCGATCGCGGGGGGCACCGCGTACGCGGCTCCGGCCGCGCCGGTCCCGTCCCCGGCGCCCTCGGCGCCGACCGCGACACCCGGGTCGCCCGCGACCGCGGCCCCCGGGGCGAAGTCGCTGGAGCAGATCCGCAAGGACATAGAGGGGCTGTACCGGCAGGCCGGCAGCGCGACGGACGCGTACAACCTCGCGGAGAGCGAGACCAAGGCCCAGTCCGAGCGGATCGTGGAAATCGCGAAGCTGGTCGTGGCGGGCCAGGACCGGATCTCCGGCCTGAAGTCCCGCGCGGGCGCCGCGGCGCGCGCCCAGTACCGCTCGGGCGGCCTGCCGCCGGGCGCGCAGCTGGCGTTGAGCGACAGCCCGGGCCAGTTCCTCGACGGGGCGAACCGGTTGCGGCAGGGCGAGAAGGCCACCACGGACCTGCTGTCCGAACTGAACCGGACCCAGAGCGACTTGGAGCGGTACGCGAAGGACGCGGGCGCGCTCTGGCAGAAGATGGAGGAGAACCGGGCCAAGCAGGAAGCCGCCAAGAAGGAGATCGAGGGGAAGATCAAGGCGGCGGAGGAGCTGGAGAACAAGCTGGAGGCCGAGGAGAAGGCCCGGCTGATCCAGCTGGAGCAGGAAGCCCAGTACAAGGCCCAGACGCAGTGGCTGTCGACGGGCGCGTTGAAGGACGCGAAGGGCTCGGCGACGGACGCCGGGAAGCGGGCGGTGCAGTTCGCGACGGCGCAGATCGGAAAGCCGTACGTGTGGGGCGCCACCGGGCCGAACTCGTACGACTGCTCCGGTCTGACCTCGCAGGCCTGGTTGGCGGCCGGCAAGGGCATCCCGCGCACCTCGCAGGAGCAGCTGCGCCTGCTGCCGAAGGTGGCGATGAAGGACATACGACCGGGTGACCTGATCATCTACTGGGACGACGCGAGCCACGTCGCCATGTACGTCGGGGACGGCGCGATGGTCCACTCGCCCCGTCCCGGGCGGAGCGTGACGATGGCGGGCGTCGGCTCGATGCCGATCAAGGCCGTGGTCCGCCCCGACGCGTAGGCACCGGCCCAGCGGGTGTCCGTCGACGGGGTCGGGGACGGGGTCGGGGCGCGGCGTCGGTCGGGCCCGTGCGCAAGGGTCCGGCCGCGTGAGGGTGTTCGGTGTCACGCGTGCGGGGTTCCGCGGACCCCGGCGGGCCGGGGGTGTGCAGCATCACGCGCGAAGGTGGTGGGGTGCGGCCGGGGCCCGGGTGTGCGACGTCACGTACGGGGGCCCGACAGGGGCTTCCGCGGTGGGGCGCGGGGCCTCGGCGAGCGGGACGGGGTTGTGGGGGTTCCGTGACGTTGGTCATCCATCGGCCCGCTTATCCCCCGCGATAACGGCATATGACGGAGGCCCTCCCCCGGACCGCCATTCCGTTCGTCGCCACCCTCCCGCTAGGGTCGGCCCATGAGCGCACCCTCGGGGGGAGGGAAGGAACCGGAGACGATGTCCGTACCCGTACCGCGGCAGCGGGACACCCCGCCCCTGGAAAGCGGTCCGGCGGTTCTTTCCGTCACCCCCGCGACGCCCGGACCGGGCCCCGCACCCCTTCCGGCCCCCGCACCCGCCCCGGCACCGCAGACGTCACTGACCCTGCTGGTGATCGAGGACGACCCCGCGGGCGGACTCACCGTCCCCGAGATCCTCGACGCCGACGGCCACCGCATCCGGCTGCGCAGCGCCCGCAACCTCACCGAGGCCGCGCGACTGCTCACCCCCGACGTGCACTGCGTACTGCTCGACCTCTCGCTCCCGGGCACGGGCGCGGACGCCGAGGACGGTCTCGCGACCCTGCGCCAGGTGCTGCGGCTGGCCCCGCGTCACGCGGTCCTCGTCCTGACCTCCGAGGCCGACGCCGAGCGCGCCGCCGAGGCGGTCCGCGTCGGCGCCCAGGACTTCCTCTTCCGCGACGAGCTCGACGGCAGGCTGCTCAGCCGCGCCATCCGCTACGCCGTGGAGAGAAAGCGGGCGGACATCGCCCAGTACAAGCTTGCAGAATCGAAACTGCGGGCCCAGGAGAACGCCCGTCTGGAACGCGGTCTGCTCCCCACGCCCCTCCTGGAGGGCTCGGACCTCCGCTTCGCCGCCCGCTACCGGCCCGGCCGCAGTCGGGCCCTGCTCGGCGGGGACTTCTACGACACGGTGCGCACCCCCGACGGCACCGTCCACGCGATGATCGGCGACGTCTGCGGCCACGGCCCGGACGAGGCGGCCCTCGGCGTCGAGCTGCGCATCGCCTGGCGCGCCCTGACCCTGGCCGGCCTGTGCGGGGACGACCTGCTCTCCACCCTTCAGGAAGTGCTCGAAGTGGAGCGCCCCTGCGAGGAGATCTTCGCGACGCTGTGCACGGTCGACATCGCCCCGGACGGCCGCCGGGCGGGCCTGTGCCTGGCCGGGCACCCGGCCCCGCTGATATCCCGGCCGGGCCGACCGGCGCGGCTCCTGCCGTACGAGAACAGCGGCCCGGCGCTCGGCCTGCTGCCCCGGGCCCGCTGGCCCCGCCGCCAGGTCGAACTGGGCGGCGCCTGGAGCCTGATGCTCTACACCGACGGCCTGATCGAGGGCCACATCGGTGAGGGCAAGGAGCGCCTCGGGCAGGACGGCATGGTCGAGATGATCAACCGTCATCTGGACCGGGGACTGACCGGCGAGGCACTCCTGGAGGCTTCCGTCACGGAGGCCCGCCGCCTCAACGGCGGCGAACTCACCGACGACGTCGCCGTGGTCCTGCTCTCCCGCAACGCGGGCTGAGCCGGAGCCCGGCCGGCGACGACGCCCACCGGACCACCGGCTACGGACCACCGGCTACGGACCACCGGCCGCCGTTGTACGGCCGGATCACCGGCCGCCGTTGTACGGCCCGTACGGGCCGTCGCTGCTGCTGCCGCGGCGCTTGCCGCCGCCGCCCGTGACCTGCTTGAGCGCCGGGCGGACGTCGACGAGGAAGACGATGGTGGCCACCAGGCCCGCGATCTGCAGGAAGAGCATCGCCAGGAAGAAGTCCACCACCACGGTGACGCCGAGGATGACCAACCAGAAGGTCTTGGTCTGCTTGTCGGCCGCCGTGTAGGCCTGCGCGCTCGGCATCACCGCCATCACGAACGCCACGACGGCGAGCGCCAGCATGGCGTAGCCGAACAGCGGGAGCACCCCGTTGTCGAACCCCTGCATCAGCATCGTCTCAACCGCCCTTTTCCCGTTCGGCACGCCTGACTCCACGCTACCGCCGGAGCCGTCTTCCCAAACGAGAACGAACCGGGCACCGCTCAGGTGCCCGGTCCGATCCCGTCGATCAGGCCTCGCCGCCGGTCGTGGCGGCGGTCTTCTTGGCCGTGCTCTTACGGGCCGTGGTCTTGCGCGCGGCCGGCTTCGCCTCGGCGGTACCCTCCGCCGCGTCGGAACCGTCCGCCGTGTCGGAGGTCGCCGTGTCCGAGGTCGCCGCGTCGGCAGCCGCGGCGTCGGTCGTCGCGGACTCCTGCGCCGGCTTCGCCTTCGGGTCGGGCTCCACGACGTCGGCCAGGTCCACGATGTCGTCGGAGATCTCGCCGCGCCACGCCCGTACGGCCTGCTCGCCGTGCTCGGCGACCTTGTCGTAGGTCTCCTTGGCGCGCACCGCGTACTCGGCGGCCACGCCGACGCCGCGCAGCGCCAGGTCCTGGGCGGTCTCGCCCAGCTTCTTCGGGTCGATCGCCCCGAAGACCTCGGCGACCTTGGCGGTGACCGCCTCCTGCGCCTCCTTGGCCTTCCCCTGGACGACCTTCGGGTCGGTGTTCACGACGGCGTCGATCCGCGCGGGGGCCTCGGCGCGCAGCTGCTCGATGAGGCCGGGCACCTTCTTGGCCTGCTGTACGGCCAGGTCGGCGGTGCCCGCGGCGAAGTAGAGGGGGGTGGGGTCGGTGAGGGTCTTCTTCAGGTCATCGGCGATGGCCATGTGCTGGTCCTCCCGGATCACAGTCAGTTCGTAGGGGGCAGGTCCCCGTCGTCGGCAATGGCACCACCGGAGTCCGCGGCCGGACCGGAGGCGGCGTCGGCGGCCGCCTCGTCCTGCGCGTTCTCCTTGCGGAACGAGTCGTAGATCTGGAGCAGCACCTGCTTCTGCCGCTCGTTGATCGACGGGTCGGAGAGGATGACGGCTCGCGTCTCCACCTCGTCGCGGTCCCGTTCGTCCAGGATTCCGGCCTGCACGTACAGCGTCTCCGCGGAGATCCTCAGCGCCTTGGCCAGCTGCTGGAGGATGTCCGCGCTCGGCTTGCGCAGCCCGCGCTCGATCTGGCTCAGGTACGGATTCGACACCCCCGCCGCGTCGGCCAACTGCCGCAGGGACAGTTGAGCCTGCCGCCGCTGGTCGCGGAGGTACTCGCCGAGGTTTCCGACGTTGAGCGATGCCATGCCCCGATCCTGCCGCACCCCGCTAACTTTTGCAAGCAGCTGCTTGCAAAAGCGCGCACCCCGGCCCGGGGCAGGGGCGCGTGGGATGCTGGGGGCGTGAATCTGGAGGACCTCGTACGGCTGCGGCGGGCTCGGGACGCCATGGACCGGGACTACGCGCAGCCGCTCGACGTGCCGGCGTTGGCGCGGGTCGCCCTGATGTCCTCCGGGCACTTCTCCCGCAGCTTTCGGGCCGCCTACGGCGAGACGCCGTACGGGTACCTGATGACGCGCCGCATCGAGCGGGCGAAGGCGCTGCTGCGGCGCGGGGACCTGAGCGTGACGGAAGTCTGCTTCGAGGTCGGCTGCACCTCGCTCGGGTCGTTCAGCTCGCGCTTCACCGAGCTGGTCGGCGAGACGCCGAGCGCGTACCGGGCCCGCGGCCACGAGGCGGGCGCCGCGATCCCGGCCTGCGTGGCCAAGGTGTCCACGCGCCCGCTCAGGAACCCGGAACCGGTCAGGAACGGAGAAGCGGGAACGGGCGACGGCTCGTAACGTCGAGGGCATGACCATCAAGCTCTCGCAGTGCTTCATCGCAGTCGACGACCACGACAAGGCGCTCGCCTTCTACCGCGACGTCCTCGGCATGGAGGTCCGCAACGACGTCGGCTTCGAGGGGATGCGTTGGGTGACCGTCGGGTCCCCCGCGCAGCCGGACGTGGAGATCGTCCTCGAACCGCCGCTCGCCGACCCCAACGCCTCCGCCGCCGACAAGCAGGCCATGGCGGAACTGCTGGCCAAGGGCATGCTGCGGGGCGTCATCTTCGCCACCGACGACGTCGACGCCACCTTCGAGCGGGTCCGGGCCGCCGGCGGCGAGGTCCTCCAGGAACCGGTCGACCAGCCGTACGGAGTCCGCGACTGCGCCTTCCGCGACCCGGCGGGCAACATGCTCCGCTTCAACCAGCCCCGCAAGCGGTAGCCGACCCCACCGACCCCAACCCCACCGGCGACGGCCCTTCCCAGGGGGCCGGCCGCCGGTTCCGCAGACCCGGGAGCCGGGGCACCCGTACCCACCTTTTAGTGGGTACTTGGCATGCCCCCGCGCCCGGGCCAGGCTTGTTCCGGGCGGCCGAGGGGCCGCCCGGAAACGGGTCGGGAGGGGCGGGGGTGGGCAGGTGGGCGTACGTCAGGAGGCCGGGCGTTCCTCGCCGACGCCGGTGAGCCGCTCCAGGCGGCGGTGGCCCCAGTCGGAGACCGGGCCCAGGGCCGTGGAGAGGTCGCGGCCGAAGTCCGTCAGGGAGTACTCGGTCTTCAGCGGCAGCACGTCGTGCACCTGCCGGTGCACGAGGCCGTCCGCCTCCATCTCGCGCAGGGCCTGAGTCAGCACCTTCTCGCTCAGGCCCGGCAACTGCCGGCGCAGCTCGCCCGGGCGGTGCGGGCCCGATTCCAGCAGCCACAGCAGCGCGGTCTTCCACTTGCCGTCGATCACCGCGATCGCAGCCGTCACTCCGCAGACCTCCGTGTCCTGCGCCCGACCGCGCGTCATCCCCGCCCCGTTCCCGATCCGTAGTCGTCGCGTCGTTCTCTTACTGGGAGTTGAACCATGTCCACGTCCACCCCCGCGTCCTTCGAACAGTCTGCCGTCACCGTGCTCGGTCTGGGGCCCATGGGCCGGGCCCTGGCCGGCGCCTTCCTCGACGCCGGGCTGCGCACCACCGTCTGGAACCGCACCCCGGGTCGGGAGCGCGAGCTCGTCGGGCGCGGGGCGGTCGTCGCCGCGACGGCCGAGGAGGCCGTCGCCGCGAGCCCGTTGACCGTGGTGTGCGTGGTGAACTACGACGCGGTGGACTCCGTACTGCGCCCCGAGGCGGTCGCCTCGGCGCTCGAGGGCCGCGCCCTGGTGAACCTCACCGCCGACACCCCCGAGCGGGCCCGGGACACCGCGCGGTGGGCGGAGCGGCACGGCATCCGCTACCTGGACGGCGCGATCATGACGCCGAACACCACCATCGGCACGGACCACGCGGTGTTCCTGCACAGCGGTCCGCAGGACCTGTACGAGGAACTCCGTCCCGTGCTCCACACGTTGGGCGGCGCCCACACCCACCTCGGGACGGACACCGGCCGCGCGGCGGCGTACGACATCGCGCTGCTGGACGTCTTCTGGACGGCGATGGCCGGCTGGGCGCACGCCCTGGCGGTGGCCCGGGCCGAGGGCATCACGGCGCGGGAACTGGCCCCGTTCGCCGCGGGCATCGGGGCGATCCTGCCGCCCCTCTTCGAGGAGACCGCGGCGGAGGTGGACGACGGCACCTTCTCCGGCGAGGACAACCCCCTCACCTCGGCGGTGTCGTCCATGGCCCACATCGTGCACGCCTCGGAGGCGCACGGCATCGACGCGGGCGTGATGCGCGCCGCCGAGGGCATGGCCCGCCGCGCCGTCGGGCTCGGCCACGGGACGGACGGGTTCGTCCGGATCGCCGAGGTCCTCGGCCGCCGCTGAGGGAACCGCCGACGCCCCCGCCGCCACCCCGTCAGCAGGCGGGCGCGGCGGCGGGCCCGGGCGGCTCAGCCCTCCAGGGCCGTCAGGTCGAGCTCCGCCAGGCGCTGCGGGTCGGACAGCACGTCGATCGCCACGATCCTCCCGTCGACGACGGTGAAGGCCATCACGGAGACCGCGCGGGCCTGCGGGACCACGACCACGCCCGCGGCTCCGTTGATCAGCGCCGGGCGGGTGAACGGCGCGAGCGGGCCGAAGGTGACCGCCCGACTCGCCACGGTCCGGGCCCCGGTGAGCACGACGGTGTGCCGGCCGCCGATGCCGCCGTCCGAGCGGAGCACCACGTTCGGATCGAGGACGGCGACGAGCGCCTCGAACTCCCCGTCCCGCGCCGCGGCGAAGAAGGCGTCGACGGCCTCGCGCTGGCGGGCCGGGTCGGCGTCGGGCGCGGGCGCCTGCCCCCGCACCTTGCGGCGGGCGCGGCTCGCGAGCTGCCGGGTCGCCGGGGCCGTCTTCTCGATCAGCGGGGCGATCTCGTCGAACGGCACGGCGAACATGTCGTGCAGGACGAAGGCCAGCCGCTCGGCCGGCGCCAGCGACTCCATCACCACCATCAGCGCCAGTCCCACCGAGTCCGCGAGCAGCACCTCCTGCTCGGGATCGACGCCCCGCTCGGGGCTGATGACCGGGTCGGGCATCCGGATGTCGGCGCCCTCGACCGGCTCCATGGGCTCCTCACGGCGCTGCGCGCGCGAGCGCAGCATGTTCAGGCACACCCGCGCGGTGACCGTCGTCAGCCAGCCGCCGAGGTTCTCGATGCCGCTCGGGTCGGTGCGGCTCAGCCGCAGCCAGGTCTCCTGGAGGGCGTCGTCCGTCTCGCTGAGCGAGCCGAGCATCCGGTAGGCCACCGCCCCGAGGTGCGCCTTGTGTTCCTCGAAACGCTCCGTCGGTGAAGAACTCTCGTCCACCTGTCACATCCCTTCCCCCGTGCCGCACCCGTCCGTACGGAAGATCAACTTGCCGGGTCGGGCAGGCGGAGGAAAGGGCTCCGCAGCCGCCCGCGCCCTCCGGTCCCGTACGGGGCGACGGGCCCGGGCCGGACCTACGCCACCGGCGCCCGCCCGATCACCACCGTCGCGTACAGCTCCTCCGAGCTGACCGCCCGGACCGCGAGGCCGCCCGCCGTCAGGGCGGAGGCCGTCACCGGCGACTGCCGGGCGCTGGTCTCGATGAGCAGGTGCCCGCCCGGGGCCAGCCACCGCACGGCCTCGGCGGCGACCCGCCGGTGGACGTCCAGACCGTCCGCGCCCCCGTCGAGGGAGACGAGCGGCTCGTGGTCGCGGGCCTCCGGCGGCATGAAGCCGATCTCCTCCGTCGGCACGTACGGGGCGTTGACCACGAGCACGTCCACCCGGCCCCGCAGCTCCGCCGGGAGCGCCGCGTACAGGTCGCCCTGCCAGACCGAGCCCCCGTACGGGGCCACGTTGCGCCGCGCGTACTCCAGCGCCGCCGGGTCGATGTCGGCCGCGTGCAGCTCGACGCCGCCGGGGACCTGGGAGGCCACCGCCGCGCCGAGGGCTCCGACCCCGCAGCACAGGTCCAGTACGACCGCGCCGGGCCGGGTCAGTCCGACCGCCTCCTGCACCAGGAACTCGGTGCGCCGGCGCGGTACGAACGCCCCCGCGCCGACCCGCACGCGCAGTCCGCCGAACTCCGCCCAGCCCACGACGTGCTCCAGCGGTTCCCCGGCGACGCGGCGGGCGACCATGCCGGCCAGGTGTCCGTCGTCGTCGGCGGCAGACACCAGTAGGTCCGCCTCCTCCTCAGCGAAGACGCAGCCGGCCGCGCGCAGGCGTTCCACGATCGATGCCACGGGTGATTCGGTCCTCTTCGGTCGTCGGGGGTCGGGTCGTCGGGGGGGCGGGTCGTCGGGCAATCGGGTCGTCGGGGGACGCGCGCCCCCGGCCGTCAGAAGACGTCCGGGCACCACGGCCGGCGCGCGGTGCGCAGCACCGCGTCCGCGAGGGCCACCGCCCCGGGCCGCAGCTCCGTCACCTCGCCCAGCGCCGCCAGCCGTACGGCCGAGGCGTCGCCGAGGTAGAGGGCGCCGAGCCCGGCCGCGTCGAGCCGCAGGTCGGCCGGATCCTCCGTACGGGAACAGGTGCCGGCGCCCGCGTCGAGGCGGTAGCGGCCCTCCGCCGGACCGTCGGGGTCGGTGACCTCCAGGACGAGCACGCCGGGGACCTCGTACGTCCGCGCGGCCAGCGCCCGTACGACGTCCAGCACCCGCACCCACAGGAAGTCGGCGGCGGTCACCAGCGCGGCCGCGCGCGGGTCGGGCAGCAGCTGCGGGAGGAGGTCGTCGGGGGCGCGGTAGCCGGTGCGGACCTTGGTGACCCAGTCGACGGAACACAGGAAGTGCCACAGCGCCCGCTCGGCGGCGGGGGTCGGCGCGATCAGGTCGCGCACGCGCAGGGTGTTCCGGGGGGTCTTCGCGTCGGTCCAGTGCTCGTCGACGCCGTAGATCACCAGACCGGCGATCTCGCCCCCGGCGCTCCGGTACACGGCGTGGAACTTCTCCTTGTACGGCGCGTGCGACATCTCCCGCGCGCCCGTCAGCACGTCCCACCAGCGCGCGTCCCGGTCGATCATGCCGGGCTTGCCGGCCCGCATCCGCTCGTGCAGCGCGGGACCGACCCGCCGGACCTCGGCGGCGTCCACCAGGTCGATCCGGCCGCCGTCGGCGGGGACCGGCAGGCGGCGGTCGAGGCCGGTGCGCGGTACGTCGATCTCCCACTCGGCGACGGAGCTCGCGGGGCCGAAGCCGTAGCGCCCGTAGATCGGGTACTCGGCGGCGATCAGGGTGGCCAGGACGTCCCCGCGCTCCCGGCAGGCCGTCAGCTCGGCGGCCATCATCCGGGTCAGCAGGCCCTGGCGGCGATGGGTGGGCAGCACGGCGACGGAGGAGATCGCGCTGCACGGGACGACGGCCCCGCCCGGGACGGTCAGCTCCTGGGCGAAGGAACGGAAGCTCGCGACGCAGCGGCCGGTGTCCCGGTCGAAGGCGCCTTGGAGGCGGGCGAGGTCGGTGGTCCCGGCCCGAAGGGCCACATCGGAGTCCGTCACCCGGTTCGGGGTGAGGAAGCCGGTGTTCAGGGCTTGCAACCAGTCGAGGATCTCGGACGCGGTGATCGGGCGGACATCGGCGCTCATAACGGCTCACGCTAATCGCCCGGACGGCCCGGGTCGCCCGAATTTCGCGCCGCCCGCCCGCCGCCCGCCCGGTGCCCGCCCGCGCTGCCGCACTGCCGCGCCACCGCGCTGTCGGCCGGGTCGGGCCGGGCCCTAGGCCAGCAGGTCGTCCACCTGCGCCTCGCCCTCCCGGTAACGACGGGTGATCTCCGCGCTGGAGTCGTCCGCCAGTCGCTGGAGCTGCTGCCGGCGCCGCGAGACCTGCTGCTCGTAGCGGACCAGTCGGCCCATCGCGTCGTGCAGTTCCGCGTCGGTGCGGGCGTCCAGGTCGGACAGCTCCACCTCGGAGAGCATCTCGGCCGCCAGCAGCCGGAACTCCTCGTTGTGCGGGGTCCCGAGCGTGACGTGGCGGGCGGACGGCCTGCGGCTGGACGGCGCGTCGGCGAGGATCTCGGAGAGCCGGTCCACCACCGGCGCCTCGGGGTCCGTCCGGCGGGCGAGTTCGGCGCGCAGGATGTCGATGCGGCCCTGCAGGAGTCTGCGTACGTAGCTCAGGTCGGCCTCGTCGCGCTGCGCGTCGCGGCGCAGCGCGCGCAGCTCCGGCAGGCCGAGGGCGGTGGCGGCGGTGGCCAGGGGGCTCGTGCCCTGGGCCTCGCCGGTGCGCTGTGCGGGCGGTCGCCCGGTGGCGGGCGACGCGGGTGACGCGGGTGCAGGTGCGGAGGTACCAGAGGTGTTCATCGTTCGTATCCGTCCCCTCGACCGGTGCTGGGGGCACCGCCTGCGTGCATCGTGCCACTCTCCGTGGTGCCGACGCAGTCCCACTGCACCCGATCGGCCCCGGACGGGTGCACGCCTGGTACACAGGTGGTATGCGAGCAGTGGTGCAGAGGGTGGACGGCGCGAGCGTGGTCGTGGCCGGTGAGACGGTCGGCGAGATCGTCGGCGAGGGATTGTGCGTCCTGGTGGGGGTGACCCACGACGACACTCCGGAGAAGGCGGCGCTGTTGGCGCGCAAACTGTGGTCCGTGCGGATCCTGGAGGCGGAGAAGTCGTGCAGCGACATCGACGCCCCACTGCTGGTGATCTCCCAGTTCACGCTCTACGGGGACGCCCGCAAGGGCCGCCGCCCCACCTGGAACGCGGCCGCGCCCGGCCCGGTCGCCGAGCCGCTGGTCGACGAGGTCGTGGCGCAACTGCGGGCGCTGGGCGCGACGGTGGAGACGGGCCGGTTCGGCGCGGACATGCGCGTCTCGCTGACCAACCACGGCCCGTTCACCATCGTCATCGACATCTAGGCCGACCCATCCGGATCGGCGTCGGGGCGCTACGGCGCCACGACGACCTCCTGCGCGGCGGCGGTGGTCCCGACGAGCAGCGGCGCGTCCACGGGGACGTTCCGCTTGACCAGGGCGAGGGCGATCGGGCCCAGCTCGTGGTGGCGCACGGCGGTGGTCACGAAGCCGAGTTGGCGGCCCTCCTCCCCGTCCGCGGCGAGCCGTACGGGCGTGCCGTGCGCGGGGAGCAGCACCTCGGAGCCGTCCAGGTGCAGGAAGACCAGCCGGCGCGGCGGCTTCCCCAGGTTGTGGACGCGGGCGACGGTCTCCTGTCCCCGGTAGCAGCCCTTCTGGAGGTGGACGGCGGTGCCGATCCAGCCCAGCTCGTGCGGGATGGTGCGGTGGTCGGTCTCCATGCCGACGCGCGGGCGGTGCGCCTCGACGCGCAGGGCCTCGTAGGCGAGCAGGCCGGCGGCCGGGCCGTGCGCGGCGGCGAAGGCCTCCAGCTCGGCGCGGGGGAGGAAGACGTCGCGGCCGTGCGGGGTCTCGCGTACGGCGAGGTCCTTGGCGACCTCGGTGATCGAGCCGGCGGGGAGGTGGACGACGGCGAAGTCCGCGGTGCGGTCGGCGACTTCGACGCGGTAGAAGAACTTCATCGCCTCCAGGTAGCCGATCAGGGCCTCCTGGGTGCCGGGCTCGACGTGCGCCCAGACCGTCTCCCCGTCGTCGACGAGGTAGAGGGCGTGCTCGATGTGCCCGTTGGCGGAGAGGATCAGCGCCTCGGTCGCCCGGCCGGCGGGGAGGTCGGTGACGTGCTGGGTGATCAGCAGGTGCAGCCAGCCGAGCCGGTCCGCCCCGGTGACGGTGACGACTCCGCGGTGGGAGAGGTCGACGAAGCCTCGGCCGTCGGCGAGGGAGCGTTGTTCGCCGTAGAGCTCTCCGTAGTGGGCGGCGACGCCCTCGTCACGGCCTTCGGCCTGTACGGCGCCGGGGAGATGGAGCAAAGGGCTGCTGGTCATGCCACCAAGCGTACGACCCCGGCGGCGCGGCGCCCGGGGCGCTCCCCCGGGGTCAGGACAGCTCGGGGGAGGCGTCCGCCGCGCGGCGGGCGGCGCACTCCCGGCACAGCCCGAAGATCGCGAAGTGCTTCATGTCGGTCTCGAAGCCGAAGTCGGCCCGCAGTTTCGCCGTGAACTCGGCGGCGACGTCCAGGTCCGCCTCGATGACCTCGGTGCAGTCCCGGCACACCAGGTGGATGTGGTGGTGCCGGTCGGCGAGGTGGTAGGTGGGGGCGCCGTGCCCGAGGTGCGCGTGCGAGACCAGGCCCAGCTCCTCCAGGAGCTCCAGGGTCCGGTAGACCGTCGAGATGTTCACCCCGGAGGCCGTCCTGCGGACCTCGACGAGGATCTCGTCGGGGGTGGCGTGCTCCAGGGCGTCGACCGCCTCCAGCACAAGCTGTCGCTGCGGTGTCAGCCGGTATCCGCGCTGCCGCAGGTCGCTCTTCCAGTCGGTGCTCACCACCCGGCCAGTGTAAGCGCGCGAAGGGGACCGCGGTCGAGTCCGCGGTCCCCTTCGTTTCGTACGACTGTCCGCCCGACCGTCCGCTCGGCGGACGGTCGGCCGTCGGCTCAGCGGAAGAAGGCGATGCCGTCCTCCGGGAGCTCCGGCAGGTTGCGCGCCATGTCGGCGATCTCCTCCGGGGTGACGACCTTCTTCAGCTGCGCCGACATGTACGGGCGCAGCTCGACGTCGGGCGTGGCCTTCTCGCCGACCCACATGAGGTCGCTCTTCACGTACCCGTAGAGGCGCTTGCCGCCGCTGTACGGGCCGGAGGCGGCCGTACGGGCCACCGCGTCGGTCACGACGTCGATCTGCGGCTTCTGGTGGGCGAGGTCGCCGTACCAGACCTCGACGACGCCCTGGTCGCGGACCATGACGATCTCGACCTTGCGGTCCGCGTCGATGCGCCAGTAGCCCGACTCGGACTCCAGCGGGCGCACCTTGTTGCCCTCGGCGTCGAGGACCCACGTGTGGGAGGTGTACTCCAGGAAGTCCCGGCCGTCGTGGCTGAAGACGACTTCCTGGCCGAAGTTGCACTTCTCCTCGCCGGGGAAGTCGAAGACGCCCGCGCCCTCCCAGTTTCCGAGGAGGAAGGCGAGGGGGACGAGGCCCGGGTTCAGGTCGGAGGGGATCTGGATCATGGTTGGCTGCTCAGGCGATCTGTTCGAGGGGTTCCGGGGTGGACGGCTGCGCGCAAGCTCAGCGCTGACCCTGGTACAGCTTCTTGACGGCCAGGACCGTGAAGGCCATGACGCCGACGCAGACCAGGACCAGCAGGGAGGTGAAGACTGCCTCAAGCACGGGGTGCTCCTCGGGAGGATTCGATGGCGGGGTACGGGCCGGTCCCCAAGCGTACTGGCCCGGGGACCGGCGCACTCTGCGAGGTGGGCCGTACGCCGTCCGGCGGGTCAGCCGAGCAGCTGGTGCTGGAGGATCACCGTCTGGTGGAGCGGCACGGCGGGCACCTCTCCCTTGCGCGTCTGAAGGATCACGGCCTGGACGTCACCGGACTGCACGCAGGCGGCCCGGACCTGTTCGTCACCGATCGGAGCGGATTCCTCCATCACGGTCACGCCGGTGGTGTCGGGGGCCTTCTGGTCGACCTTGGCCTTGCCCCAGACCGCGTCCGCCTCGATGCGGTTGACGCCGCTCAGGTTCATGTCGGCGCCGCAGCCCGCGAAGGCGTCGGCGAAGCCGGAGGAGTGGAATCGCAGCAGGTAGACGCGGGTGCGGGTGCCGTCGGGCATGGTCCAGCCGCGGCCCACGATCTGGCGCAGGCCGTTGCCCGCGAGCCCTTCCTTCAGCTTCTCGCGCGCGGCGCCCTCGTACTCCTCCATGAGGGTGTCCACGGTGACGACGGAGTCCTTCTCCAGCTTCAGGCCCGGGTCCGGTACGGAGCCCTTCGGCGCGGGCAGCAGCAGCTGGGTCAGGCCGGCGTAGTGGGTGCCGTCCTCGTTGTCCTTGGCGAAGGGCAGCGGGGCGCCCGGCGGCAGGGTGGGCTTGGCCAGCACCGGGTACGCCCAGCGGCCGTCGTCGAGCGTGGCGAGCCCGGGAAGGTCGGTGCGCTCGGGCTGCACGACGCCGTACGCGGCGCCCGCGCCGGCGGCCGCGAAGACGAGGACGGCGGCGCTCCGGCGCAGCACCGTGAACAGCTTGCGGCGGTCCTTGGGGGGCGCGGGGGCGGCGGGGGACGCGGCGGCGGCCGGGGCCGTGGGGGCGGCCGGGGGCGCGGGCTCGGGGGGCGACGGGTCCGTGGGGGCCGGTGCCGGGACGGCCTGCGGAATCGTTTCCGCCGGGGTGTGCTGCTCGGTCACGCGGACTCCCCCGGGGACTTCAGGTGGCGCAGCTGGTTCTTGAGGAAGTCGACCGCGTCCGTGGCGTAGAAGCCGGACTTGGGGCCGTAGGCACGGAAGTCGACCATCACGTCCCCTTCGACGGCGACGCAGTACATGGACTCGATCTTCTCCTTCTTCTCCTCGCCCACGGCCAGCAGCGCGCACTTGGCGTCCGGGTAGCCCTCGACCTTCGGCGCCTCGCGCTTGTCGCCGACGATCTCCAGGAACGTCTTCGAGGCCCCGGCGAAGGAGTTCACGGCCTTCGGGTCGGCCTGCATGATCCTGACCTCGACGGTCAGGTTCCCGGCCCACTTCGTGTAGGTGCGTCCCGCCTGACCCTTGAGGTCGAGTTCGGCCAGCATCTCGTCGCGCTTCTTGCGCTCCGAGGTGGACAGGCCCTTGCGGATCTCCTTGAGACCCTCGACGGCCTTGTCCCCCGAGACGACGAAGTCGTTGCCCTCGACGCCGAAGTCGGGTCCGAGCTCGTAGCTCGACGGCACCGGGAGCAGCTTGGCCGACACCGCGTTCTCGGGCACGCTCGGCGGCTCGGGCGCCTTCTGCGGCTCCTCGCCGGCGGCGGCCCAGTAGGCGGTGGGCGCGGTGCGGTCGGCGTCCTCGACGGTGGCGGACGCCCAGACCCCGGAGCCCACCAGGACGGCCAGGCTCAGCACACCGACCACCAGCGGGCCGGCCTTGACGCGGCTCCCGGTCGGGGCGGCGGGGGCGGCCGGTGCGACCGGAACCGGTCCGGGCGCCGTCGCCGCGGGGGCGGCGGCGGAGGCGGCGGGGGCGGCCGGATCCGTCGTCGTGTCGTTCGTCGGCTCGGTCACAGTCGCTCCAGCTGTCGCTTGGCCAGGTCGATGACGTTCGATTCGGCGATGTTTCCGCCCCGGTTGTCGTCGTAGAAGATCTCCAGGACCACGTCACCGCGCCGTACGAGGGCCCGCGAGCTGCGGTACGGCTCGTAGCCGGGCTCCTGCCGCGCCTTCGAGTCCACCCAGGCGTGACCGAGGTCGTCGGGCACTCCGGGAACGGACACGCCGGGATTGCCGGCGCGTTTCGCGCTCGGCATGCCCGCGCTGTAACCCTTCTGGTACTCGTCCGCGCCTTCGCGATCCCCGAACTGGATGAGCCGGACGGTGACGTGATACCGGTCGTTCGTGGACCACGAGGTCAGCGCGACCCTGCGGAGACCGCCCGTGACGAAGTCCCGCAGGGCCCCTTCCGGGTTCTCGTAATCGGCCGCGAAGAAGTCGAGGGACTCGTAGCCCGGCGATTCCTCCACCTTCGCCCCCGACGGCGGCTCCAGCAGCAGCTTCGTCAGGTCGTCGTCGGTCTTGTGCCAGCGGTTGGCGTTGATCGACTTGAGCGTCGTCGCGCCGTCCGCGGCCAGCGGCTTCGGCGCGTCCAACTTCTGCTGCGCCAGCGGGGGCAGGGGGGTCGGTTCGCGGTGGTACTGGATCGCGTAACCGGTGACCGTGCCGGCCAGGGCGCCGAGTACGAGGGCGGCGGCGATCAGGAGCGTCGTACGCCCACGCCGTCGGCGACTCGGGGCGATTTCGGCGGGCGCGCCATCCGAATTCACGGACGGAAACTCCGGAGTGCCCGATTCCGGCGCGTTCTCCGCCGGTTTGGGCAACTCGGGCACGGTCTGTTCTTTTTCCAAGGGAGGTCCCCCCACAGGACTGGAGGCGCCGGGTGATTACCCGCGCACAGCCAAGACGGACCTCGACCGGAAGTAGTTGTACCGAACCCTTATTACGTTTTTATATAGGCGGGTTTCATTCGTCCCGACGCCGCTTTCCGTCCAGTTCGTCCCACCATTCGTCCGATTTCCGATCGCCGGAGGGGTCGTCCCACCACCGGTCGTCGGGGCCGCGCCGGTTCGCGACCATCGCGGCGACCGGCGGGATCACCATGGCGACCACACAGAGGGCCACCGCGGCCTCCACCGACCACAGGCGCACGAAGGACCAGGCGGAGACGAACAGGAACAGGCATCCGCCCATGAGCAGGAAGTAGGCGCGTCGGCGCCGGGCGTACATACGTCCAGGGTAGGTCCGTGGAGACCCGAACGGCCCGGGACGGGACGACCCCGGACGGCACGAAGGGCCGCACCCCGTTCCAGTGGCGTCCAACCCCCGGGGGTGCGGCCCTTCGGCCGGTCAATCGCTGCGGTGTGCGGTGCTCAGACCGCGATCGCGACGTCCGTCACGCCGCCGACCTCGGCGACCACGACGTTGCGGTCGGCCGTGGCGCCCGGCACGAGCGCGCGCAGGGTCCAGGAGCCGGTGGCGGCGTAGAAACGGAACTGGCCGGTCGCCGAGGTCGGGACCTCGGCGGTGAACTCACCGGTCGAATCCAGCAGGCGGACGTAGCCGGACACCGGCTCGCCGCCCTGGGTGATCTGGCCCTGGATGGCCGTTTCACCGGGCTTCAGCGTCGCGAGGTCGGGCCCGCCGATCTGTGCTCCACACATGTTCTCTGTCCTGTCCTGGAGAGGTCGTACTGCTACTGGCTACTGGTGCCCTGCGCGCCCGGCAGGGTTACTTGTTGGGGCCGAGCTCGATCGGCACGCCGACCAGCGAGCCGTACTCGGTCCACGAGCCGTCGTAGTTCTTGACGTTCTCCTGGCCCAGGAGCTCGTGCAGCACGAACCACGTGAGCGCGGAGCGCTCACCGATGCGGCAGTAGGCGATGGTGTCCTTCGCCAGGTCGACCTGCTCGGCCTGGTAGAGGGCGGTCAGCTCGTCGTCCGACTTGAAGGTGCCGTCGTCGTTGGCGTTCTTCGACCACGGGATGTTGCGGGCGCTCGGGATGTGGCCCGGGCGCTGCGACTGCTCCTGCGGGAGGTGCGCCGGCGCGAGCAGCTTGCCGGAGAACTCGTCGGGCGAACGGACGTCGACCAGGTTCTTGGTGCCGATCGCGGCGACGGCGTCGTCGCGGAAGGCGCGGATCGAGGTGTCCTGGGCCTTGGCCTTGTACGAGGTGGCCGGGCGGTTCGGGACGTCCTTGCCGTCGACCAGGTCGCGGGAGTCGAGCTCCCACTTCTTGCGGCCGCCGTCGAGGAGGCGGACGTCCTGGTGGCCGTAGAGCTTGAAGTACCAGTAGGCGTAGGACGCGAACCAGTTGTTGTTGCCGCCGTAGAGGACGACGGTGTCGTCGTTGGAGATGCCCTTGGCGGAGAGGAGCTTCTCGAAGCCCTCCTGGTCCACGAAGTCACGGCGGACCGGGTCCTGGAGGTCGCTCTTCCAGTCGATCCGGACGGCGTTGGTGATGTGGTTCTTGTCGTAGGCGGACGTGTCCTCGTCCACCTCGACGATGACGACGTTGGCGTCGTTCAGGTGGGCCTCGACCCAGTCGGCGTCTACGAGGACGTCACTGCGGCTCATGGTGTTCTCCTCCGGGGCAGTGTGCGGCGGGGTGGTGCTGGTGCTGCTGCGGGGCTGGCAGTGCGGTTGCGCGCCGTTCCGGATGTCACGCTCGAACCCTGCGCGGGGAGGCGCCAGGGGGGCGGGAGGCAGGTGCGGTCACGCGGCTGAAGGGCCGTCGTCCGGCCGGTGGAGCGGAAGGCTCACACCGCTACATGGAGCGACAGAGCATGGCGGCGACGCGACACAGGTCTACTGCCCGCCGCTTCGTGAGGTCCGCCTGCTGATGCTTCATAGGCATGGATCGTAGGGACGAATCGGCCGCCCTGTCACCGTTGTGTCATATGTCGAGACAGGATCGTCCGAATGGTGGGACGAGAAAGCCCCGGCGGGCCGCCGCGCGGCCCCCGGGGCTCCTCGTACGGCCCGTTCATCTGCGGATCGGACCGCGCCGTCTCACGATCCGGCCAGCGTCACGTCCGTGCCCGTCAGCGTGAGGTGCACACCGGCCTCGTCGGCGGTCAGCGCGGACAGGCCGAGCCCGGCCGGCAGGCCGCCGTCGACGGTGCGGTCGAAGTCGGTGCGCTTGCGGACCTCGCGCTCGATCCCGGGAATGCCCTCACCCGGGACCTCGTCGGCGCGCACCCGGACGATCTTGCCCTTGCCGTCCTTCGCGTCGACGAGGGTCACGGTCGACACCACGTGCCGGGTCAGGGACTGGCCGAGGAACTCCAGCGTCGCGGTCACCTTGACCTTGCCGGGCGTCCCGCCGTAGGTCAGGACCACGCCGTTCTGGGAGGCCTGGGTGAGGTCCGCGTAGGAGATCAGCGCGGTGCCCTCGGCCCGTCGGGCCGTGCCGCCGGTGTAATCGCCGTTCAACTTCACCTCGCGGAAGCTCGCGTCGATCTGCGAGAGGCGCGTCTTGCGGCCGTCCGCGGTGGCCTCGACGCCGGTCAGCTTCAGGTTGACCCGGTCCAGGTCGTGGCTGAGGGCCTGCGTCAGGAACGGGAAGCCCTCTATCTCGACCTCCGCCTTGCCGCCGGCCCCCTGCCGCGCCTGGATGCGTTCGGCCAACCGCTCCTCGGCGTAGCCGACCGCCCAGCGGTCCGCGCCCACGAACAAGGCCCCCAGGACCACTCCGATGATCAAGACGACGCGCAGGAAACGCACGTGCCCTCCCCCTACTAGTCGGTACGTGCGTTCTAGTGGACCATGAACGGCCGTGGGGGCGGCGTGAGACCGCCCCCGGGCCGTGGCCGGCGTCGGGCCGTCAGCCCACCACCCGGCCGATCAGGTAGACGGCGGGCGCCGCGACGGCCAGCGGAAGCGCGACACCGGCCGTCATGTGGACGAACTTCGACGGGTAGTCGTACGCCGCCACCCGCAGGCCGATCAGCGCGCAGACCCCGGCGGCCAGGCCGATCAGGGCCCCGCCCGTGCCGGTGCCGGTGACGGTGCCGACCGCGATGCCCGCACCGGCCGCCGCGCCCAGCGACACGGCGACGGAGGGCAGGGTGGGCAGCGGCAGCGCCCGCGTGAACACGGCCACGGCGACGGCCGCCGCGCCCACGCTCACGGCCTTGCCGTCGGCCGCGAGGAAGCCCGCACAGGCGATGGCCAGGGCGGCGGAGGCCACCGAGGCCATCAGCCCGTACATCCGCTCGTCGGGGTCGGCGTGGCTGCGCAGCTGGAGGACCAGCGTGAGCAGCACCCAGGCACCGAGGGTGCCGATGATCGCGCCGGGGCCGTACGTACTGTCCACGGCGAGCACCGCCGCGTCCGCGACGAGGGCTCCGAGGAAGGCGAGGGCGATGCCCTGACGGGCGGGCCACATGCCGTTCAGGCGGAACCAGCCGGCCGCGGTGAGGGCCTGGAGGGCGATCAGCGGGACCAACAGGGCGAAGTCCCCGAACGCGGCGGCCACGGCCAGCAGCAGCCCGAGGGCGGCGGTCAGTATGGCCGGCTGCGGACCGGGGTCGATGATCGGCGAGCGGCCCTCGGCGCGGGCCTGGGCGGGGTCGACGGCGCGGATGGTGTTGCCGCCCAGGGTCGGGGGGGAGTACTCGGCGGCGGGTCCCCCGGCCGCCGGTACGGGACCGGCCGCGGGCGCCGCGGGAGCCGCCTCGGCGGCCCCGGGACCCGGGTAGGGCGGCAGGTACGCCGTCTGCTCGGCAGCGCCCTCACGAACCGGCGGCAGGTACGCCGTCTGCTCGGCAGCACCCTCACGAACCGGCGGCAGGTACGCCGTCTGCTCGGCGGCACCCTCACGAACCGGCGGCAGGTACGCCGTCTGCTCGGCAGCACCCTCACGAACCGGCGGCAGGTACGCCGTCTGCTCGGCGGCGGCGTCGGGCACGGGCGCGGGCGCGGGCTGCTGGGGCGGCAGGTACGCGGTGGACTCGGCGTCCCAGGACTGCGGCTCCGCGTGGCGGGGCTGCGCATGGCGCGGCCCGGCGTGCCGGGGCTGCTGCTGCGGGGCCTCCTCGCGGAACCACCCGTCGGGCGCGGCCGGCTGCGGCTGCTGCTGCGCGGCCTGCGCGGCCCCGGGACCGGGGTACGGCGGCAGGTACGCCGTCTGCTCGGCGGCGACGCCGTCACCACCGGAACCGGCGCCGGCACCGAAGCCGGTCCCATCGGACGTGCGCGGGTCGGCGGGCCACGGAGCGGCCTGCGGCGCACTCCAGCCCTGCTGCGACTGCTGAGCCTGCTGCTGCGGGGCGGGGGCGGCCTCCTCGCGGAACCACCCCTCCGGCGCCACCGGCTGCTGCTGAGCCCGCGGGTCGGCCGGCCCCGGGTAGGGCGGCAGGTACGCCGTCTGCTCGGCGACGGGCTCCGAGGGCCACGGCGTGGCGGCGGCCTGCGGCACCCCCCAATCCTGCTGCGGCTGCTGCCGGGGCTGTGACTGCTCCTGGTACTGCGGCTGGTACTGAGCCTGCTGCGGCGCCTGCTGCGCCGGGCGCTGCTCCTGCTGCTGCGGCTCCTGCGGGGCCGCCTCCTCGCGGAACCACCCCTCCGGCGCCACCGGCTGCCCGGGCACCGAGCCCAGCGGCGGCTGCACCGGCTGGTAGCTGGTGTCCCAGGTCTCGCCCTGCCAGGTCTGGGTCCACGGATCCTGCGGGGAGGCGTCGCCCTGCTGTTGCGGCGGCGACTGCTGTTGCTGTCGCTGCCGGCGCTGCTGTTCTTCCGGAGTGCTCATCGGTTCCCGTTCACCCGCCCGCGAAGGGCGGGAGCACCTCTACGGTGCCCCCCTCGGTCAGCGGGACGCCGTCGTGCGGACGCTTGCCCACGGGCTCTTCGTTCACGAGGAAGGAGCAGCGCAGCAGGACCCGTGTCAGCTCTCCCGGGTGGCGTTCCCGCACGGCGTCGAGCGCCTCGGCCAGTGTGCGTGCCGAGTACGGCTCCTCCGCCGTCCCGGCCGCGGCCTTGGCCGCCGCCCAGTAGCGGATGGTTCCGGTTGCCACTGCAGCTCCTATCGTCGCCCCGTCGGCTCTCTACCGTCGGCCTCCATGATGACCCCTCCGGCCGTGACCCCCGGCGTACCCCGACGCGCCCCGTGTGCGCCCCGGTTCCCGTGCGGGGGTCCACCGATCCGGTGAAACCGGGGCATACGAGGGAGGAAGGCGTGGCGGGAACCACAGAACGCGGTGTGGGCGATACCTCGGCCCCCAATGGGCCGGTGGGCTATTCTGGCGGCGTAGAGGATCCGGGCAACGTAGCCCCCGGGTCCTTTTGTGCTTTCAGCACGTTGAACGGACCGAGAACAGTGGTATCCATCCGGACCCCAGGGCGCGGGGGCGGGCGGCCGCCAGGCAGACGTACGAAGCAGTACCACGCACGTCCTCGACGGGACCGAGGAGGAACCGACGTGATGGACCAGCGAACCGTGCACGTGCACGACCACCGGAGCTGGGCAGGTGGTCGAGCATGAGTTCCCTCCTGCTGCTGACCAACGCCCTGCAGCCGTCGTCCGAAGTGCTGCCCGCACTCGGCCTGCTGCTGCACAACGTCCGGGTCGCACCGGCCGAGGGCCCCGCTCTGGTGGACACCCCCGGGGCCGACGTGATCCTCGTCGACGGCCGCCGCGACCTCCCGCAGGTGAGGTCGCTGTGCCAGTTGCTCCGCTCCACCGGACCGGGCTGTCCGTTGATCCTCGTCGTCACGGAGGGCGGCCTCGCGGCCGTCACCGCCGACTGGGGCATCGACGACGTCCTCCTCGACACCGCCGGGCCCGCCGAGGTCGAGGCCCGGCTGCGGCTGGCCACCGGGCGCCGGCAGCTGGGCTCGGACGACTCCCCGATGGAGATCCGCAACGGCGACCTGTCGGTCGACGAGGCGACGTACAGCGCGAAGCTGAAGGGTCGGGTCCTGGACCTGACCTTCAAGGAGTTCGAGCTGCTGAAGTACCTCGCCCAGCACCCGGGCCGGGTCTTCACGCGCGCGCAGCTCCTCCAGGAGGTTTGGGGGTACGACTACTTCGGCGGCACCCGCACCGTCGACGTCCACGTACGGCGCCTGCGGGCCAAGCTCGGGCCCGAGCACGAGTCGCTGATCGGCACGGTCCGCAACGTCGGCTACCGCTTCGTCACCCCGGAGAAGGTCGAGCGGGCGGCGGCGGAGGCCGCCGCGAAGGCGGCCGCCGGGCCGGTCTCCGCGACGGACCCCGCCGAGCGGTCGGACCTCCCCCGGATGGAGGAACCGGCTGTGAGCATCCACTCGGCAGGACGGCCTGCCCAGAGGTAGGTCACCCCGCGTAGACTGCCGCGCGTGGCCAAGGTGACGCGGGATGACGTGGCGAGACTTGCGGGTACCTCTACCGCCGTCGTGAGCTACGTCATCAACAACGGACCCCGGCCGGTTGCCCCGGCCACGCGCGAGCGTGTCCTCGCCGCGATCAAGGACCTGGGCTACCGCCCGGACCGGGTCGCGCAGGCGATGGCGTCCCGGCGCACCGACCTCATAGGCATGATCGTGCCGGATGCGCGCCAGCCGTTCTTCGCGGAGATGGCGCACGCCGTCGAGCAGGCCGCCGCCGAGCGCGGAAAGATGGTGCTGGTCGGGAACTCCGACTACCGCGACGAGCGCGAGGTCCACTACCTGCGGGCCTTCCTCGGCATGCGGGTCTCCGGGCTGATCCTGGTCAGCCAGGGCATGAGCGAGCGCGCGGCCTCCGAGATCGAGGCGTGGGACGCGCGGATCGTGCTGCTGCACGAGCGTCCCGAGGCCATCGACGACGTCGCCGTGGTCACCGACGACATCGGCGGCGCGCAGCTCGCCACCCGTCACCTGCTGGAGCACGGGCACCCGTACGTCGCCTGCCTGGGCGGGGTGGAGAACACCCCCGAGGTCGGTGACCCGGTGGCCGACCACGTCGAGGGCTGGCGCCGGGCCATGCTCGAATCCGGCCGTTCGGTGGAGGGCCGGCTGTTCCAGGCCCCGTACAACCGCTACGACGCGTACCGGGTCGCCCTGGAGGTCCTGTCGGGGCCGGACCGCCCGCCGGCGATCTTCTGCGCCACCGACGACCAGGCCATCGGCGTCCTGCGAGCCGCCCGCGAGCTGCGCATCGACGTGCCCGGGGAGCTGGCGGTGGCCGGCTTCGACGACGTGAAGGAGGCGGCGCTGACGGACCCGCCGCTGACCACGATCGCCTCGGACCGGCCGGCGATGGCCCGCGCGGCGGTGGACCTCGTGCTGGACGACGCGCTGCGCGTGACCGGCTCGCGCCGCGAGCGGCTGAAGCAGTTCCCCTCGGCGCTGGTCGTGCGCCGCTCCTGCGGCTGTCGCTGAGCGGTGTCGCGGCCGTAGGCCGCCCCCGCCCTGAGCCCCGACCTGACTCCCGTCCCGAGTCCCGACCCGCGCCCGGGCCTTATATCGGGCATACGAGGTTCTGTCGGGCTTCTCAGCCGGGACTCAGGAAGCTCTCATGATCCGCGGGGACAGTCGGAGACATGACCGACAGCTTCCGCCGCGAAGGCGAGTACCCGCAGGAGAACAGCCCGGGCCAGTACCCGCCGTTCGGCGAGGACTGGCAGCGGGGTCGTGAGCGCATGGCGCAGGACGTCGGGGCGGGTGGCTACCCGCCGCCGCCCGCGTACCCGCCGCCCGGCGCGCCCGGTTGGCACGAGGCGCACCAGCCGCCGGTCATCCAGGGCGAGACGGTGGCGCCCACCACCGGCTGGGCCGACCCGGAAGCCGTCCCGCAGGGTGGTCCCGCGCACGCCGCCCGCGCCAAGCGGCCGGTCGCGCTGCTGGTCGCCGTCGCCCTGGCGGCGGCCGTGATCGGCGGCGGGACGGCCACGGTCGTGCAGCAGTTCCTGGCCGGGGGCGGCGCGGGTTCCGGCGGGGTGAACGCCTCCAACGTGTCGCGGTCCGACACCGGCACCGTCACCGGGGTCGCCGAGCAGGTCAGCCCGTCCGTCGTACGGATCGACACCCGTACCGGGTCGGGTCAGGGCACCGGCTCCGGCATCGTGATCACCGCGGACGGCGAGATCGTCACCAACAACCACGTCATCGACGGCGCCTCCGAGATCCAGGTGACGATGAGCGACGGCAAGAAGTACGCCGCCAAGACCGTCGGCACGGATCCCGACAAGGACCTCGCCCTGATCAAGCTCCAGGGCGCGAGCGGCCTCAAGCCCGCCTCGCTCGGCAACTCCGACCGGCTGAAGGTCGGCGACGAGGTCGTCGCCATCGGTTCCCCGGACCGCCTGACCGGCACCGTCACCAGCGGGATCGTTTCCGCTCTGGGTCGCGAGGTGAACGTCCCGAAGTCCGAGCGGCAGCAGTCCCCGCAGCGCGGGCAGGGCGGCTGGCCGTTCTCGTACGACGGTCAGCAGTTCAACGGGGACACCGGCTCGAACACCACCTCGTACAAGGCCATCCAGACGGACGCCTCGCTGAACCCGGGCAACTCCGGCGGCGCGCTGGTCAACATGAACGGCGAGATCGTCGGCATGCCGTCCGCGATCTACTCCCCCTCCTCGGACAGTTCGAGCGCCGGCAGCGTCGGCCTGGGCTTCGCGATCCCGGTCAACACCATCAAGGCCGACCTCGACTCGCTGCGCGGCGGCGGCAGCGGGACCGGTACCGGCTCGGGCGGCAACAGCACCGGCAACGGCTCGGGCAGCACCGGCGGCGACGGCTTCGGCACCTCCTTCTGAGCCGACCACCGACGTACCCGCCGTACCCCGACACCCACCGACGCCCCCGACGACCGCCGACGTCCATCGGTCTTCCGGGACCTCCACCGGCCGGCCCGTGCGACGCTGGGAAGCGCCGTCACGCACCGCATTCCATGGCCGACCACCACCCCTGGGGGACCCGAGATGAACGCCGCCGAAGGCGACCAGCAGCGCATCCTCGTCGTCGACGACGAGCCGGCCGTACGCGAGGCCCTGCGCCGCAGCCTCGCCTTCGAGGGGTACGACGTCCAGACCGCGGTGGACGGCCTCGACGCGCTGGAGCGGGCCGACGCCTACGCCCCGGACCTGATCGTCCTCGACATCCAGATGCCCCGCATGGACGGACTGACGGCGGCCCGCCGACTGCGCGCCGCCGGCGGCGTCACGCCGATCCTGATGCTCACCGCCCGCGACACCGTCGGCGACCGCGTCACCGGCCTGGACGCGGGCGCCGACGACTACCTCGTCAAGCCGTTCGAGCTGGACGAGCTGTTCGCCCGCGTCCGCGCCCTGCTGCGCCGCAGCGCGTACGCCGCGCCGCGGCCGGGCGGGGGCGGCGACCACGAGGACGCGTTGGTCTTCGGCGACCTGCGCATGGACCTCGCGACCCGCGAGGTCGTCCGGGGCGGGCGGCCGGTCGAGCTGACCCGTACCGAGTTCACGCTGCTGGAGATGTTCCTCGCGCACCCGCGCCAGGTCCTGACCCGCGAGCAGATCCTCAAGACCGTCTGGGGCTTCGACTTCGAACCCAGCTCCAACTCCCTGGACGTGTACGTGATGTACCTGCGCCGCAAGACCGAGGCGGGCGGCGAGCCCCGCCTCGTGCACACCGTGCGCGGGGTGGGCTACGTGCTGCGCCAGGGCGACGGCGGTCCCGAGTGACGCCGGCCGCCCGGTTCCGCGCCCTGCCGCTGCGCTCCCGGATCGCGCTGCTGGTGACGGTGGCGGTGGCGGTGGCCGTCGCGGCCGTCGCCGGCGTGTCCTGGGTGATGGTGAAGTCGCAGCTCAGCGAGCAGCTCGACCGTTCGCTGATGGCGACGGACGTGAGCGCCGAGGTGGGCCGGACGCTGCGCGACGGCTGCGTGACCCGGGTGCGGCAGCCGGAGCAGCAGGTCGCCGAGAACCTGGGCGCGACCGTACAGCTCGTGCTGGCCGACGGCACCCGCTGCTGGGTGAGCGGACGGACCGGGCTGCCGGTCACCGCCATCGACAAGGAGATCGCGGCGGGCGTGCGGGAGGAGACCCTGCACGACGTGACGACCGGTGACGGCGTCGAGATGCGCGTCCTGACCCTCAAGCGGCAGACGCCCGCCGGCCAGTACTTCGGGATCTCCATCGCCAAGCCGGCCGCGGACGTGGACGATCCGCTGTCGACGCTCGCCTGGATCCTGCTCGTCGTGTCGGGCATCGGCATCGTGGGCGCGGGCGCGGCCGGCCTGTGGGTGGCCCGTACGGGGCTGCGGCCGGTCGACGAGCTGACCGCGGCCGTCGAGCACGTCGCCCGGACCGAGGACCTCACCGTACGGATCCCGGACGAGGGTGACGACGAGATCGCCCGGCTGTCGCGGTC
Organism: Streptomyces sp. NPDC001568; assembly: GCF_042893755.1. NCBI lineage: Bacteria > Bacillati > Actinomycetota > Actinomycetes > Kitasatosporales > Streptomycetaceae > Streptomyces > Streptomyces sp. NPDC001568. Next base: position 315,384 of record NZ_JBIAVF010000008.1, read on the forward strand.
CTTCAACTCGATGACGGCGGCGCTGGCCTCCTCCCAGGAGCGGCAGGCCCAACTGATCGCCGACGCCGGGCACGAGCTGCGTACGCCCCTCACCTCGCTGCGCACGAACATCGAGCTGCTGGCCCGCAGCGAGAACACCGGCCGGGCCATCCCGCCCGAGGACCGGCGCGAGCTGCTGGCCTCGGTGAAGGCGCAGATGACGGAGCTGGCCGCGCTGATCGGGGACCTCCAGGAGCTGTCCCGGCCGGACGCGGCCCCGCACGCCCCGCTCGGGGTGGTGGCCCTGCACGACATCGCCGGTACCGCGCTGTCCCGGGCCCGGCTGCGCGGTCCGGAGCTGCGGTTCGGCTCCGACCTGGAGCCCTGGTACGTGCGGGGCGAGGCGGCGGCGCTGGAGCGGGCGGTGGTCAACGTGCTGGACAACGCGGTGAAGTTCAGCCCGCCGGGCGGCGCGGTCGAGGTGTCGCTGCGCGCGGGCGTGCTGACGGTGCGGGACCACGGGCCGGGCATCCCGGCGGAGGACCTGCCCCACGTCTTCGAACGGTTCTGGCGCTCCCCGTCGGCCCGCGCACTGCCCGGCAGCGGTCTGGGCCTGTCGATCGTGGCCCGTACGGTCCACCGTGCGGGCGGCACCGCCGAGTTGCGGGCGGCGGCCGACGGCGGACCCGGTACGGAGGCGGTCCTGCGCGTCCCGGGGGCACCGGTGCCGCCGCCCGACGCGTCAGTTGTGCCGGATCAGTGATTCGACCAGGCCGGACCGGGTGTTGGGGAAGTCCATCGGGACGATCCCGAGGCCGGTCCGGCCGGCCAGTTCGCCGCCGTCGACGAAGCCGTGGACCTGCGGGTTCAGCCGGTCGGAGTTCCAGCGCGGCGGCATGTAGGCCGCGGTGCTGACGTAGTTCACGAACAGCTTGCCGGGCTGCTGCACGGCCCGCCGGAAGTGGTTCTCGATCTTGCCGCGCTTGGCGAAGGGCTCGGCGTTCCATTCGTCCTGGACGTCGAAGACGTTGCCGTCGGCGTACCGCAGGCCGGGCAGTCCGCCGTTGTCGGCGAGGAGCACCACCTTGCCGCGGGCGGCGCCGAGCGAGGTCGGCAGCGCGTCGGAGATCCGGAACAGCGAACGCCAGCCGCGGTTGTCGAGGTAGTCGTCGAAGATCGCGCGGAACGTGGCGTCGCTGTCGCCGGAGTACTCCTGCTTGACCCGCATCAGGACGGTCTCGGAGGGGTGCGCGGCGAGGAAGTTCCAGCAGGCGACGAGCACGTCACCGAACATCAGGTCCTGGAAGAACGATCCGTGGTGGATGGCGAACGACCCGCCCGTGACCCGACAGCGGACGTCGAGGAAGCGGATGCCGGCGTCGAGCTGCTGGGCGATCGAGGTGTTCTGGCAGGCGACGTAGAGGCCGCCCTTGCGGGCGCCGGAGTCGTGCGTGCCGGGGATGGTCATCCGCTGGAGCGGGGTGGAGTCGGCGAGGGCGGCCATCCAGTCCGAGGTGCCGAGGGCGCGGGCGGAGGCGGGCGCCGCCGTCCCCAGCCCTGCGGCGGCCACTGCCGCCAGTGCCCCCGCCCCGGTCAGGAAGGTCCGCCGGTCCAGTGCCACGCCCATGTCCACCCCTTTGTCGACCCGGTGATGGGACGGGATTATGGCGTGCCGGAGGCGCGTTTGCTACCCGTCGGTAGATACGGGTTCGTCGAGCAACTCGGCCATTCTGCGCAGGCCTTGGGCGAGCGCGCGCCCGTCGGGGGCGTGCTCCGGGTCGGTGAGGGCCTGCACCATCACCCCGCTGAGCAGCGCGAGGTGCACCGAGCCGAGGCCGCGTACGTCCTCCTCGGCGACGGCCTCCTCGGCCACCCCGGCCAGCGCCGCGGCCACCATCCGCCGGGAGCGGCGCTGGCCCTCGGCGAGCGCCGCGAGCAGTTCGGGCGAGGACTGGGCGTGGACGAAGGCCTCGATGTTGGCGATCCAGAGCCAGCGCAGCTCGCCGAAGTCCCGGATCTTGCGGTCCCAGGTGTCGACGTACCGCTCCTCGGCGGTGTCGCCCTCACCGGCGAGCCGGCCCGAGCCGGCCGCCCAGTCGTCCATGGCGGCGAAGAGGGCCTGGTTGAGGAGGGCCTCGCGGGATCCGTAGTGGTAGCCGATCGCGGCCATGCTCACCTGCGCCGCCGAGGCGATGTCGCGCACGGTCGTGCGCAGGTAGCCCTTCTCCTCCAGGCAGCGCCGGGCTCCGGCCAGCAGGTCCTCGCGATTTCCCATGTCGGGATCGTAGCCGCGTCCCGATTTGGGCAAGCGCCCTACACGTACGTATTGCACGCTTGCCCAATTCCTGGCAGGCTGCTGTCATCGAAAGATCCACCGGCCACGGAAGGCACCGACCATGCGTCACGAGCTGAAGATCGACGACCGCACGCTCTCCTACCGGGACTTCGGCGGCCCCGGCCGCCCGCTGCTCGCGCTGCACGGGGGCATGTCCGAGGGAATCGCCTTCAGGGCCCTCGCCGAGGAACTCGGCGACCGGTGGCGGGTCATCGCCCCCGACCAGCGCGGCCACGGCGACTCCGACCGGGCCCCCGTCTACGACCGCGAGGGCTACGTCGCCGACGCCGTCGCCCTCCTCGACCACCTCGGGCTCGACGAGCCCGTGGCGCTGCTCGGCTACTCCGTCGGCGGGCTGAACGCCTACCACCTGGCCGCCCGCCACCCCACCCGGATCCACGCCCTCATCAACGTCGACGCCGCCGTCGAGGTCCAACCCGGTGAGTCGCAGTGGTTCTCCTTCCTCGAAGGCCTCCCCTACACCGCGCCGACCACCGGGGAACTCCTGGCCGCGGCGGGGCCGGTGGGCGGCCAGATCGTCGGCGCCGCGCTGCGCAGGCTGCCCGACGACGCCGGCTGGCGGATGCCGTTCCACCCCCAGGACGCGCTCGACTCGATCGAAGGCTGCCGCGGCGACCACTGGGACGCCTGGCTCGGCAGCAGCTGCCCGGCGCTCCTCATCCACGCCAAGCAGAGCCAGGCCCTGCCCCAGGAGCAGGCCGACGCCATGGTGGCCCGGCGGCCCGGGACCTCGTACACCCCGCTGGACGGGGACCACTTCGTCCCGTTCAGCGACCCGCAGGGCTTCCACCGGGCCGTCGCGGAGTACTTGGACGGCCTGCGCTGACGCCGCGCGGCCCGCGGTAACGCCGGAGGGGCGGCGGGCCACCGGCCCACCGCCCCTCACAGGCGCACTGCGTGCGGGAACTACTTGATGACGGTGATCCGGTTCGCCGCCGGCGGGGCGATCGGGGACGCCTCGGAGGAGTTGTTCGCCAGGTAGGCGTTGAAGCAGTCCAGGTCGGACGCGCCCACCAGCTTGTTCTTGTGCTCCTTCAGGACGGTGAAGCCGTCACCGCCGCCCGCGAGGAACTCGTTCATCGCGACGCGGTAGGTGCGCGCCGGGTCGATCGGCGCACCGTTCAGCCGCACCGAGTCGAGGACGATGCGGTCCGCGCCCGCCTTCGTCATGTCGAGGGTGTAGGTGAAGCCCTTCGAGACCTGGAGGATCTTCGGGTTGGGGCCGTTGACCGCACCGGTGACCTGCTGCTGGAGCGCGGTGACGAGCTGCGCGCCGGTCAGGTCGACCACGTTCATCATGTTGGTGAACGGCTGGACCGTGAAGGACTCCCCGTACGTCACCACGCCGTCGCCCTCGGCCCCGGAGGCCTTGTGGGCGAGGTCGGCGCGGATGCCGCCCGGGTTCATGATCGCCAGCTCCGCGCCGCCCTTGTCGGCGGGGGCCAGCGCTTCCAGCTGCGCGTCGGCGATCAGGTCGCCGAGCGGCTTCTCGAACTCCGGCGAACCGCGACCCGGGATGTCCGCGGAGATGAAGCCCTGCGGACGGTCGGCGACCGGGGCCGCCAGCTCGTTCCAGCGCCGGATCAGCTCGGTCATGTCGGCGGCCTTGGGCTGCTCGCGGGTGACGAGCTTGTTGACCGGCTTCGGCGCCGCGACCGGCGTGCGGACGATGTCCTTGGTCTGCCGGTCGTAGGTCAGCGTGGTGTCCGTGTACAGCCGGCCGAGCGAGGCGGCCGAGGTGACCGTGCGCGGGTTGCCCGCCGGGTCCGGGATGTTGCAGCTGTAGGCCTGGTGCGTGTGGCCGGTCACCAGCGCGTCGACCTTCGCGTCGACGTTCTTGGCGATGTCGACGATGGCACCCGAGATGCCGGCGCCGGCGCCCGGCGCGTCGCAGTCGTAGTTGTACGCGCCGTTCGCGGGCAGACCGCCCTCGTGGATCAGCGCCACGATGGACTTCACGCCCTGCTTGTTCAGCTCGGCGGCGTACTTGTTGATCGTCTCGACCTCGTCGCCGAACGTCAGGCCCTTGACGCCCTCGGCGGTGACGACGTCCGGCGTGCCCTCCAGGGTGACGCCGATGAAGCCGATCTTCACGTCCCCCTTCTTCCACACGAAGGTGGGGGACATCATCGGACGCTTGGTCTTGTCGTCCGTCACGTTGGCGGCGAGGTACTGGAACTCCGCTCCGGTGAACGTCTTGCCGTACTCGAAGCAGCCCTCGACCGGGTGGCAGCCGCCGTACCCCATGCGGCGCAGCTCGGTGCGGCCCTCGTCGAACTCGTGGTTACCGACGCTGGACACGTCCAGGCCGATCTTGTTCAGCGCCTCGATGCTCGGCTCGTCGTGGAAGAGCCCGGACAGCATCGGGCTGCCGCCGATCATGTCACCGGCCGCGGCCGTGACGGAGTACTCGTGGCCCTTGCGGGCCTCGCGCAGGCTGGTCGCGAGGTACTCCACGCCGCCTGCCGGTATGGCCTTGGTGGTGCCGTCCGCCTGTCGTTCGCTCACCGTGCCCGAGGAGCCCTGCGGGGGCTCCAGCGTGCCGTGGAAGTCGTTGAACGACAGCATCTGCACGTCGACGGTCCGGCTCTTGGCCGCACCGCCACCACTCGCGGCCCCGGCCGGCAGTGCGGCGGCGACCATGGCTCCGGCACCGGCCGTGAGGGCGAGTGCGGTGAGGGTCAACCGGCGGGCCGTGCGGGGCCGTTGTGGCGTCGCTGACATTTAGTCCCCTTTGTGGACAGCGAGACAAGTTGGGAGGTCCGCCGCAGCTTATTGTCAACGCGCGTAGCACGACAGGGGGTAACGGGTTGCGAGCTGGTTACGCGCGGGCGTTCCGGAGCCGGTGGGAGCACGGGCCGGACCCGCGGGACACGCAACCGCGGGCCGCGGTCGTAGGCTCGTCGCATGACTGACGCAGCAGCGGCCCTGGAGCCGGGACGGCAGATTCAGACCCTCGACGAGCTGACGGAGGAACAGGCCGGCTCCGTGCTGGAGCTGATCGCGGAGGCGGCCCGCGCCGACGGCACCACCGCGGTGTCCGAACAGGGGCGGCTCCAGCTCCGCGGCGGACCGCGCGAGGGCATCCGGCACTTCCTCCTGAGCGACGGCACCCGGCTCGCCGCGTACGGGCAGTTGGAGGACACCGACCCGGTGGAGGCACCCGCCGCCGAGCTCGTCGTGCACCCCGCGCTGCGCGGCCGGGGCCACGGCCGGGCCCTCGGCTCGGCGCTCCTGAACGCCTCCGGCAAGCGGATCCGGGTGTGGGCCCACGGCGGCAAGTCCGCCGCCCGGCACTTGGCCCAAGTACTCGGACTGACCCTCTTCCGCGAGCTGCGCCAACTCCGCCGCCCCCTCACCACCGGCGACCCGCTGCCCGATCCGGCCCTGCCGGTCGGCGTGACGGTGCGCACCTTCGTCCCGGGTGCGGACGACGCGGCCTGGCTCGCCGCGAACGCGGCGGCCTTCGCCCACCACCCCGAGCAGGGGTCACTGACCCAGCGGGACCTGAACGACCGGATCGCGCAGCCGTGGTTCGACCCGAAGGGGTTCTTCCTCGCCGAGCGCGGGGGCGAGCTGGTCGGCTTCCACTGGACGAAGGTCCACGAGGCTGAGCGGCTCGGCGAGGTCTACGTCGTCGGGGTTCGGCCGGGCGCCCAGGGCGGCGGCCTGGGCAAGGCCCTGACCGCCATCGGCCTGCGCCACCTGGCGGCATCGGGCCTGCCCACCGCGATGCTCTACGTCGACGCCGACAATCCGGCCGCCCTGGCCGTGTACGAGGGCCTCGGCTTCACCACCCACGAGGTCGACCTGATGTACCGCACCGAGAGCTGACCGGGCGGGCCGCCGGGGGCCGCAGCCCGGCGCGCGGGCCCCGACGGCCCGGTGCGCCGGTCCGTGAGCCCCCCGAACGGCCCAAGGCGCCTCCGGAAAGAGACTGGAAGCCATACGCCATTAACCGGGCATTCAAACGCGCTTGCCAGTCTCCGGTCATGCAGCCCCGACTCCGACTGACAGCAGACGCGTCCGACGCGCCTGTCCTGCCTCGTGCGCGGAAGAATGGAGGCATGAGCCAGAAGCCCAGCGCAGGCCCCAGCGAGGTCCCCGCCCAGCACCCCTCCCACCCGTCCGCGAACAGCGCCGCCGCGGTGAAGGCACGCCTGGGTTCCATAGCCGCCCACCGCCCCGGCGGCCTGGATCCGGACCTGGACGCCGACCTCGACGCGTACGAGGACAAGGACGGTACGGGCGAACTGCCCGCGAACCGGTTCCTCGACCGGGAGCGCAGCTGGCTCGCCTTCAACGAGCGGGTGCTGGAGCTCGCGGAGGACCCGAACACCCCGCTCCTGGAGCGCGCGAACTTCCTGGCGATCTTCGCGAGCAACCTCGACGAGTTCTTCATGGTCCGCGTCGCCGGCCTGAAGCGGCGCATCGCGACGGGCGTCGCCACCCGTTCGGCCTCAGGCCTGCAACCCCGTGAGGTCCTGGACCTGATCTGGACCCGCTCGCGCGAGCTCATGGCCCGGCACGCCGCCTGCTACCAGCAGGACATCGCCCCGCAGCTGGCCGAGGAGGGCATCCACCTCATCCGGTGGCCCGACCTCACCGAGAAGGAGCAGGCCCGCCTCTTCACCCTGTTCCGCAACCACATCTTCCCGGTGCTGACGCCGCTGGCCGTGGACCCCGCGCACCCCTTCCCGTACATCTCCGGCCTCTCCCTGAACCTGGCCGTCGTCGTCCGGAACCCGGTCAGCGGACACCGCCACTTCGCCCGGGTCAAGGTCCCGCCGCTCCTCTCCCGCTTCCTGGAGGCCTCCCCGCAGCGCTACGTCCCGCTGGAGGACGTCATCGCCGCGCACCTGGAGGAGCTGTTCCCCGGCATGGAGGTGCTCGCGCACCACATGTTCCGGGTGACCCGCAACGAGGACCTGGAGGTCGAGGAGGACGACGCCGAGAACCTCCTCCAGGCCCTGGAGAAGGAGCTCATGCGGCGCCGCTTCGGGCCGCCCGTGCGCCTGGAGGTCGAGGAGTCCATCGACCCCGGCGTGCTGGACCTCCTCGTCCAGGAGCTGAAGGTGTCCGCCGCCGAGGTGTACCCGCTGCCCGGGCCGCTGGACCTGACCGCCCTCTTCGGGATCTCGTCCCTGGACCGGCCGGAGCTGAAGTACCCGAAGTTCGTCGCGGGCACGCACCGCGACCTCGCCGAGGTCGAGTCGGCGTCCGCGCCGGACATCTTCGCCGCGCTGCGCGAGCGGGACGTCCTGCTGCACCACCCGTACGACTCCTTCTCCACGTCCGTGCAGGCCTTCCTGGAACAGGCCGCCGCCGACCCGGACGTCCTCGCGATCAAGCAGACGCTGTACCGGACCTCCGGCGACTCCCCGATCGTCGACGCCCTGATCGACGCGGCCGAGTCCGGAAAGCAGGTCCTCGTACTCGTCGAGATCAAGGCCCGCTTCGACGAACAGGCCAACATCAAGTGGGCGCGCAAGCTGGAGGAGTCCGGCTGCCACGTCGTCTACGGCCTCGTCGGGCTCAAGACCCACTGCAAGCTCTCCCTCGTGGTCCGCCAGGAGGGCGACAACCTGCGCCGCTACTCCCACGTCGGCACCGGCAACTACCACCCCAAGACCGCCCGGCTGTACGAGGACCTCGGCCTGCTCACCGCCGACCCGCAGGTCGGCGCCGACCTCTCCGACCTCTTCAACCGGCTGTCCGGCTACTCGCGCCGCGAGACCTACCGCCGGCTGCTGACCGCCCCGAAGTCCCTGCGCGACGGATTGATCTCGCGCATCGACAAGGAGGCCGATCACCACCGCGCCGGCCGGCCCGCGTACGTCCGGCTGAAGATGAACTCGATCGTCGACGAGGCCCTCATCGACTCCCTCTACCGCGCCGCCCGGGCCGGTGTCCCCGTCGACATCTGGGTCCGCGGCATCTGCGCCGTGCGTCCCGGCGTCCCGGGGCTGTCGGAGAACATCCGGGTCCGCTCGATCCTCGGCCGCTTCCTGGAACACTCCCGCGTCTTCGCCTTCGCCAACGGCGGCGAACCGGAGGTGTGGATCGGCAGCGCCGACATGATGCACCGCAACCTCGACCGCCGCATCGAGGCCTTGGTGCGGGTCATCGACCCCGCACACCGCGCGGCACTGGACCGGATGCTGGAGACCGGCATGTCCGACGCCACCTCCTCCTGGCACCTGGGTCCGGACGGCGAGTGGACCCGGCACAGCACGGACGCCGAGGGACAGCCGCTGCAGCACGTCCAGGAGATGCTCATAGACGCCCGGAGGCGCCGGCGTGGCTCAGCCAAACCATGACCCGACCGCGGGGGACGTACTCGCCCCGTACCTGCGCTCCCAGGCCACCGCGTTCCTGCGCGCCCTGCGCCTGCACGAGGAGAGCACCGGGAGCGGCCCGGACTCCGCGGAGAGCGGGCAGGCGGCGCGCGGCCTGCGGGGGGCCGCGCGCCGCATCGCCGGCTCCCTGAGCACGTTCCGGGTGGTGACCGAGCCCGGCTGGGCCGACGGGCTGCGCACCGAGCTGGTGTGGCTGTCCTCGACCCTGGCCGACGAGCACGCGTACGCCGCCCGGCTGTCGCGCCTGTTGGACGCCCTCCAGCGACTGTCGGCAGCGCCCGAGGTCCCGGCGCCGCGCCGTGGCGTCGCCACGTCGGGGGCGCTCACGGTGGGCTCGGCGCGGGCGGGCGCGCTGCTGGAGCGCCAGCTCACGCTGGCGCGCACCCGCGCCCACTCCACCACCCTCCAGGCGCTGGGCTCGGCCCGCTTCCACGCGGTGGCCGACGCCGTGGCGGTCCTCGCCTCGGAGGTGCCGCTGGATCCGGTGGCGGCGCGCGGCCGGGTGACGGAGGTACTGGTGCCGCTCGCCGCCGTCACCGAGGGCCGGCTCGACGCGGCCGTCACCGCCCTGCCCACCACGCAGGAGACCCCGTACTCGGCCCACGAGGACGGCGCCTGGCACGAGGTGCGCCGCCTGCTGCGGGTCCACCGGTACGCCCGGGAGGCCCTCGGCGACGACGTGGCCCGGCTGGTGGCGGCGGGCGCGGCCCTGGACGTGCACCGCGACGCCTCCGACGCGGCCGCCGCCTCGGCGACGGCCGCCCGCACCCCTCGGATCGCCCCGGCGACGGCGTACGCCCTGGGGGTGCTGCACGCCGACCAGCGGCACGCGGCCCTGGCGGCCCGCCACACCTTCCACGCCGCCTGGCACCCCCTCCCGGCCTGAACCGACCCGACCCGCGCCCTCTCCCCCCGCCCGACGAAAACCCGTCGGGCGGGCGGTGGCGGGGAGGGCCCGCGCCCGCTCCGAAAGGGACGGCCTAGGGTGGCCTGGCTGATGATCGGATATCGGGGGAGCCGGACGTGTCGCTCTATCAAGCCGCCGCGTGGGAAGACCTGTCGGACCTGCCCGACTACCTGTTGCCGGGGGGAGGCGGCCTGCTGGCCGTGCTGGTGGCGGTCGCGTTCCTGGCGAGCGAGAAGAACAAGGGTTCCGGCGGGAAGAACAAACAGCTCAACGAGTCCATCGAACGTGCCGTCGGCGGCGTCGTGCGGGGCGTCGCACGCTTCGTCTCGGGGCGGGACCTGTTCGGAGGACCCCGCAGCACCGCGACCTGGTGGCGCTCGGGCGTCCTGCTGAAGAGCGACGAAGCACTGCTCACCGACCTCGCGGCGGTTCCGGAGCCACGTTCCGCTCCGGGGGCGCCACCGTGGGCGCCGCCCACCAAGGAGGCGCCCCGGCCCCCCGGTGTCGGCGTACCGGCGCCCTTGCGGGCGGTGTGGAACGTGGTCGCCAGTGTGGGCCGGGCACTGGGGGCGTGGGCGCGCTGGCCTCATGCCGCCCGGGCCCTGACCAGACTCGCGCCGTTCCTGATCGCGTGGGGGCTCTGGCGCGACCAGGAGCGGACCACGTGGGTGCTCGCCGTCGCCGCAGTGGAGCTGCTCCTGGTGGCCGTGACCGGCCCGGGCGGGCTGAAGTGGTGGAAGGTACGCGTTCCCGGCGCCGACGAGACGCTGGCCCCGGGTTGCTGGGTGGTCCTCCGCCAACTCCTGCGCCTCGACGAGACGGAGCGGCGCGAGAAGTGGCTGCGCATGGACCGGGACCTGTCGGCTCCGGGCGCCCGGATCGTGCTCCGCCTTCCTCCCGGCTGGACCGCGGGCAAGGAGTCGATGGACGAGCTCGTCCGAGCCGTCGAGACGCGCGTCCCCGGAGAATGGGTGGCCCGATGGGACCGGTCGGGCCCGGGGCAGTACCTGGAGTGGACGCCGAAACCGAAACCTCGAGAAGAAACCGGCGTCAACGGAGTTCTCGGAATTGGGAACATCCCGAAATAGCCGCCGTTCTCCGAATGGCGAACCGTGCGTACCCGTCGGTACGGAAGGGGCGGAAGTATCCGCATCCCAGCGGACGTTCGCACGACGGAAAGTGATCAATCGTCACCGAAATGCCGGTTGCCCTCGAGTAGGACCGAGAACGATCGTTCCCGATCCGCTCACGCCCTACATCCGACCCGTTCTCGGGCAACACCCTTGTCGACTTGGCGCCAATACGAACTTTTTTGACCACTGATCAGAAGCTGACCTATGGTCTGCGTCTGGTGGACGCGAGCAGCGTGCGCCTCACGGGGGACGCGACCGCAGCACCAAGGCGGTCGCGCGCAAGGATCTGCCGATCCAGTGGGCCGGGTGACCGGGACCCGCAGTTCGGGCAGCGGGGCCGAACAGGCCCCGGGCGGGGGAGGCACGGGGAAATGCCGTCGATTTCGACGATCGCGCGGAAGGTCATGGGACTTCCGGAACCGGAGGACCCCGACGCGCGCGGACTGACCGCAGGCGTGTCGCGGGAAAAGCAGAAGAAGGGCAAGAAGGGCAGGAAGGGGCAGGCTGCTCAGCCCGTCAATCCCTGGGAGGCGGCGGGCGCCGAACTCGCCGCCGGCAACCGCACCACCGGCCCGACCTCGAACCCGCTCCCGCCCTCCGCGGCCCCCTGGGCCCCCCAGGACGAGAGCTCCGGGATCGTCTTCGCCCGCCGGTTCGGCCGCGGGCTGCTGTGGACCGTCGTGATCCTGGCCGCCGTCACGGGCGTCCGGTCCTGGATCTTCCCGCCCAGCTCCCCGAGCGCCGCACCCCCCGCCGCCCAAAGCGCCCCGACGTACCCCACCGCTGAGGCGCAGGCCGTGGCCGCCCGCTTCGGCCGTGCCTACCTCGGTTGGGACGAGACCAAGAAGGAGGAACGCGCCGCGCTCCTCGCCTCGGTCCTGCCCGCGGGCTCCGAGACCACCATGGGCTGGGACGGAAAGGGTCGCCAGGAAGTACTGGCGGTGCAGGCCGGAACCGTCACGCCGGGCGGCCCGGGCGGCCGAGCGCTGGTCCGGGTGGACGTCCTGATCCGTCCCGTACGGTCGGCGGACGCCAACCCGAACCCGAGCACCACGCCGGCGCCCGCCCCCACGCCCGCCCCCACGCCCTCTCCCGCGCAACCTTCCTCTGCCGCGCAGCCTTCCGCTTCCGCGCAGCCGTCCGCCCAATGGGTCGGCCTGGACGTACCCGTCGCCGTCACCAACGGCCAGGCCGTCGTCACCGGCCGCCCCGGGCTCGTCGGTGTACCGGCCACCGGACCCAAGGTGTCCGAGCTCCCCGGCGTGCAGGGCGACGCGACCCTGAGCAACCAGACCAAGGACGTCGTGGCGAAGTTCTTCGCGGCCTACGCGGGCGGCGACACCGAAAGCGCCTCGGCCCCGGGTGCCCGCCTGGCGGCTCTCCCCCAGGGCGTCACGTTCAAGGGCCTGAACTCCTGGTCCGTCGATTCGTCGGGCGACACGGACCGGGCGGGCACGGCTCGGGTGCTCTGGGAACTCGGCGGAGCCCACGTCGAAATGTCCTACCGCGTCGAACTCACCAGGGTCTCCAGTTCCGACGCCCAGAGGTGGCAGGTCGCGGATCTCCGTGGCGGCGCCCTCTAACCCGTCCGCGGCCCCGGGCAAAAGCATCTGAATGCCCGTCACCAGGACAAGCCAACTCGCCGTACACATATCCAAGGGGGAAACCCGTGCTGCACCAAACCGCCGTCCAGACGCTCGCGCTCACCGAGGGCGCCGAGATCAAGGGCTGGATTCTTGCCGTCGTGGGCAATCTGTTCGCCGCCTTCCTCGGGGTACGCGCCCTCGGCCACTTCCTCAAGAAGGAGTGGGGCGAGATGGTGACCCTGTTCGTCGCCGCCGTGTTCGTCGCCGGAATCGTCTGGTTCCCGGACGGCGTCAAGAGCCTCCTCAGCGGCATATGGGGCAAGGTGGCGGGGTCGGCCTGATGCGAGTCGGCCACACGTACACCCGTCACCTCCAGCTCGAAACGAAGCAACACGAGCTCTTGGGCGTCGACCTGGGCGAGGGGGTACCGCGTCGGGCCCTCGTCATGGGCCTGTCCCTCTATGTGCTGTGGGCCGGCCCGCTCCTCCTCGTGTTCGGCGTTCCCTCCAAGATCACCTTCACGTTCTACTTCCTCCCCCCGCTCCTGACCGTGGTCTACGGAACCCAGAAGAACCGGTTGGTGGACCGAAGGTGGAACGTCACCCGCTGGTCCATCGGCATCCGCTACCTGGTCCTGGGCCACCGTCCGATCATCTGCGGCGGCCGCCGGGCCTCCACCCGCAGCGAATGGATCAGCCGGCGTGCCCGCTGGTCCGGCCGGACCGAGCTGCTCCTCGACAGCCCCCTCGGCGGGCCCATCGAGCGGTGGCTCGGCGCCGAGGAAGTGGCCCCCGTCGGGGCCGGAGCACCGATCCGCCTCGCCGCGCGCCCCCGCCTCTACGGCCCCGACGCCGTGGTGCGGGCGTACGGCCGCAGGGCAATGCAGCAGCAGGAGAGGAAGACGGCATGAAGCTCCTTCAGAAGGTGGGCACGTTCCTCGGGATCGGCGGGGACCGGTCCGCCGGTGCGCCCCAGTACGTCGCCCTCGCTGACGGACTGGTCATCACGGACAGCCACGCCGAGGCGTGGTTCACGCTGGCCTCGTCCAACACCGACCTGATGTCGGAGGGCGCGCGCGACGCCGAACTCGACGCGGCGGGCAGCGCCCTCGCCCGCACCCTCGCCGGGTTCGACTGCCACCTGCGCGTGATGTGGAGCCCGCTGCACGCCGAGGACTACCTCGCCGAGGCCGGCCACATGTTCACCCACGGGGACTGGCACGACTGGGCGGAACTCCGCGTCCGCAGACTCGAACAAATCGGGCTGCCCTCCCGCCACCTCCTGCTCGGCGTCCGACTGACCGAACGCAAGGGCGCGGCGCAGACCGCCGGCAAGCGGGGAGTCCAGGAGGGCCTCGGCCTCACCTCGACGAACATCTCCAGCCGCGAACTGAGCAAGCTCGACGCGCAGATGCGCCGCCTCGGCCGGCGCCTCGAAGCAAGCCCGTGGAAGGCGCAGCCCGCGACGGTCGAGATGATCGCGTGGATGATCTCCCGTGAGCAGCACCGCGCCGCAGCCCTCCCGGCCGCGACCGGGGGCGTCATCGCGGGCGCCAAACTGGCCACGCTGACCCGCGGCAGGATCCTGCCGCACCCCGACCACCTCCGGGTGGTGGACGCCAACGGACAGGTCGTCGCCTGGACGTCGGTGCTGAGCATGACCGGATTCCCCGAGGAGATGCAGAGCCCCGGCAACGGCGAATGGCTCCGCGTGCTGTCCGAGATCAACTACGTACCCGATGTCGACGAGGACGAACTCGACCCCGACATCGACCCCACCGCCCTGATCCTGCCGGTGTCCCCGGAGGCTTCCGTGCGCTTCCGGGTACAGCCGAAGCGCGACGCGCTGAAGCTCGTCGACGAGGCGCGGCGGCTCGCGAAGGAACAGAGGCGTTCTGCCGCGAAGCAGTCCGCGGAGGATCCCGGCCGGGACATCGAGGAGACCGAGCACGTCATGGCCGGCCTCACCCGCGACATGCGGCGCGAGGACCTCACCCTCGTCGAGGACCATCCCCGACTCGTGGTGACGAGCACGATCTCACTGGCCGACCTGCGCGACCGGGTCGACGCGGTGATCACCCACTACGGCGGCATCGGGATCGAGGTCGTCGTGGGCGAGGAGGAGCAGCGGGAGCTCTTCATCGAGACCCAGCCCGGCGATCAGCTCCGCGTACCCGACCTCGGACACGTCCGCGACGTGACCGCCCTCGCAGGCTCCTGGTGGTGGGGCGGCGCCCAGGTCGGCGACGACGTCGGCCCGATCGTCGGCTACATGACCGGCAGCACCCCCGGCGTGTTCCGCAACGACGTCACGTCCGGATCCGACCGCGGCGACGCCACCACGACCGCCTACGTAGGCCGTTCGGGCCGCGGCAAGACCGTCGCGATGATGCTGAGCATGTTGGACGCAGCCTTCCGGGGCGCCCACGAGATCGCCCTCGACTTCAAGGGCGACCTGGGCGGCGTGGTCGTCGCGGCCCGCCGTTACGGGCTCAACGCCCACCTCGTCGAGACCGGCCCGAAGTTCGCCGGCTCCTGCGACCTGTTCACCCTGTTGGCCGCCGATGGCATTGACGCCGCCCGCAGCGAGGTCCCGGCCCAGCTCAGCATCGCCGCCCCCGAGCACCTGCGCCAGCGTGGCGCCGAAACGCCCATCACGCACGCGGTCAACTCGGTGGTCAAGGCGGGTGAGCCGGCGACGTGGAAGGTGATCGAATACCTCCGCGGGATGGAGGACCCCCTCGCCCGGGAAACGGGTGAGGCCCTTCACGAACTCGCCCAAACCGCCCTCGGCGCACCGTTCATGGGCCGTCCGACCGGCGACGCGCCCCTGATCACCCCTGGTCCGGGCATCTGGGTCGTCCAGATGCCGGGCCTGAGCCTGCCCGGGGTGGAGGCCAGTCGCCACGAGTGGACCCCCACCCAGCGCCTGTCCGTCGCCCTCATGCACAGCATGCTCGCCTACGGGATCACCACCGCGGGCCGCCGCGACCTGCGACACCTCCGCAAGGCGGTGTGCGTACCCGAGGTCCACGTCCTGACCGCGACCCGTGAGGGCGCGAACTTCCTCCAGTACATCGCCCGTGTCGGCAGAGCTCTCGGTACGTCGCTCCTGTTGGACACCCAGGACCCCGAGAGCCTCGTCGAGCTCGTCGGAATTACCGAACAGCTCACCACCGTCGCCGGGTTCCAGCTGACGACCAAGGGACAGCAGGACGGGCTCGCCGAGCTCCTCGGCCTGCCGAAGGACGAGTACAGCCGTGCCCTGATCCGGTCGGTCGGCCTGCTGCCCGACGGCGAGATCAGGCACGGACACTGCATCATCCGCGACCGCCGCTTCAGTTGCGCGACGGTCCAGTGGGACGTCCCGTCCACGGAGCTCATGCAGCTCCTGGACACCTCCCCCAAGGCGGCGCCCCGACCGGACGACGTCGCCCTCGACATGGAGAAGGTGACGGTATGAACCGCCGGTCCCGCGGCGCCACCGTCCTCGCCGCCACCCTGCTGGCCGCCGGCTGCTCTTCGACCGAGCCGGGCGACAAGCCCGCGGGGAACCCCCATGAGGCCGTCCTGACCGTGGCCCGGACCTACATGGACGCGGCCAACCGGGATGACTGGAAGGTCGCGTGCGGGCTCATGTCCGCCCGGTACCGCCACGGGTCCGTCGACGACTGCGTCACGACCCACAACGACAAGGCGCCCGAAGCGTCCCCCTCCGCGGAGCCGGGTTCGGGGAGGGCGGACATCGATCCCGCCGAGGCCTCGACCGTCGTCGAGGTGCCGGCCGTCGACCCGCACCCCGCCGGGTACGGGGTCATGGTCACCTATGCGTACACGTGGCCCGGCAAGCCGGCCGAGAGCAGTCGGCTCGTCATGCGCCTGATCAGCGAGGGCGGGGCCTGGGTCGTGGACCAGCGCGAGAGCGTCCGCTCGAAGCACATGGCCCGCAACCCGGAACCGGCTTCGCTCGTCCGTTCCCTGCTGACGGCGGGGGGCTGAGGAGATGTTGTCACTCCACTCGCCGCGACTGCGGAACGTCGCGGTCCCCACGCTGTTCGCCGTGACCACCCTGATGGTGTTCGCGGGCCAGGCGCACGCGGAAGACATCAACCCGGTGGGAATCGGCGACCTCTTCTGGTCACCGGGCGGCCCGGACATCCCGGACAACGAAAGGACGATGTACGAAACCTACGAGCCGAACCGGTGGAAGATCGACGCCGACCTCAGCTTCTACGAGGGCATAGACGCCACCGGCTGGCTTGTCGTCAACTTCCTCATGGCCATCCTCATGGTCGTCGGTCTGGCCATGACCGTGATCACGGGATGGGTCTTCCGGTTCACCAGCATCCCGGAGCTGGAGGGCGCCATCTCCGGCATGATCGGGGGCGCGTCCCAGTCCTTGATGGAGTTCATCCTCCCCAGCTGCCTCGTCGTCGGCGGATTCGTCGCGTTCGTCCAGCACAAGAAGAACGGTGGGGGCGGAGGTCTCAACCAGATCGCCTGGGTCCTGATCTCCGGAGTGGTTTCGGTCTCGCTGCTCACCAGTCCTCAGACCTGGGTGAGCGGAATCGATTCGGCACGCCAGGTCGGCGCGAGCGTCACCATGACCGCGACCGCCGAGGGCCTGGGCGACGGAAGCAGCGACTACCCGTTCGCGCTCAAGCACACGCCGAAGTTCAACGGCAACGGACGCGACACCCTGCTCAGGAAGTCCCAGGACTCCGTGTGGCGCGGATTCGTCGCCACCCCCTGGTGCCTCGCCGAATTCGGCAGCATGGCCGTATGTGAGAAATTCGGCCGCCAAGTACTCGATCAGGGCACGAACGACGACAAGCGGGAGGACTACCTCGAGGACAACGTGACCGGTGGGGCGGTCGGAGAGGCCTCCGTCGAATGGTGGCAGGGGGACAGCGTCGTCGGACGCATCGTGGTGTTGATTCCGGCCATCGTCGTCGCACTGCTCTTCGCCATCCTGCTCCTGGTCCTCGCCTTCACCTCACTGGCCGCATTCCTCGGCGCCCTCCTCCTCTTGCTGACAGGAGCCTTCTTCGCCTGTCTGTGGGTCATTCCCGGACGCCCCAGGCAGTGGGGACTCGCCTGGTTCGACCAACTCCTCGCCCGCACGCTCGAAAGCTTCATCGCGACCCTGGTGCTCGGGGCGGTGCTGTCGGCCCAGACCGCCACCATGCAGATGTTCGACAAGTACGGTTGGCTGCCCACGATGGGCCTCTCGGTCGCCCTCGCGGTCGTCGCATTCCAGTTCCGCTCGGTGCTCGCCCAGATCTTCGGCGTCCGCGGCACCTCCGCCGGAGGCAACATCGCCGGACTCCTCGCCTCCAAGGCCCTGAACCTCGGGGGGAAGAAGACCGGTTCGGGCACCAGCGGCCGCAACCTGCCGACCGGCGGCGGTGGCGGAGGCGGCAGGCCGACCGGCGGAGGAGGAGGCGGAGGCGGAGGCGGCCGGTCGATTCCCTCCGGAACGAACGGCCGGAGCGACACCGACGTCACCCTCACCCGGGTTCCGCACCAGAGGCAGCCCGTTCCCCTTCCTCCCGGTGAGAACCGGGGCCAAGGCCACAAGAGCCTTCCCCCCGGCGGCTACCAGAACCAGGGACAGAAGGCGCTGCCCCCCGGCGAAGTCAGCGAGCGGGACCAGAAGTCCCTGCCTCCCGGCGGCCAACAGAACGACGACCGGGCCCCTGCCACCACCGGCAACCCGAGCCGGAACCCGGTTCCCCCGGCCCGCCACGCGACCAGGATCCCGGCTCCGCGCCAGCCGCTACCCGCCGGCTCCCCGAACGCCCCGATCTCGCCGACGGCCGTCATTCCCCCGTCGCCCGTCATGCGTTCCGAAACCGGTTCGCAGCCCAACTACGCGTTCCGCCAAGCCCCCGTGCCCCGGGCACCGGGCAGTCCGAAGGTCATCCAGGGGACGGTCATCCGCAGCACGCCCGCACGACCGCCGGCCCGGCAGCAGGCGGGCGCCCCGCCCCGCCGCCCGGTGCCCGCGGCCCGCTCCTCCGCGTCCCCGTCCCCGTCCTCCTCCGGCAGGCAGTCATGACAGACCGAACGCCACAGGAGTGGCGCGAGATACTCGCAAACGCCCCCTACCCGGAAGAGGTCAAGAAGGGCAGCCGCCGGGAGCGCCGCCGCGCCAAGACCCGTCACCGCGAGGACGTGCGGCGCCAAACGCAGGACTGGGTGCGGGAGGAGCGACGCCGCGACCCGATCCGGCCCACGGGCGCCCTGCTCGTCGTGGTGCTGATCCTCGCCCTGGGCGCGGGAACCCGCTGGCTGTGGCCCGGCCTCCTCGGAGAGCCGTCCGCGACGGCGAGCACCTCGGCCTCCCCCGCGCCGACGGGCGGCGCCGAACCGGCCCGGCCCGCCGCTTCCTCCGCACCGGCCGCCTCACCCTCGGCCCCGTCCTCCCCGACGCCCACCCCCGCCGCGGACCTGAGCAACCCCGACAAGGTCGCAGAGCAGTTCGTACGGATCTACCTCACCCGCAACCCTCCGCAGGACCGGACCCACAAGGCCGTCGTCGAACGCGCCGCGCCCTACATGGCCCGCGCACTGGTCGTGAACCTGACGGAACACACCGATCCCGCCTGGGACAAGCTCGTCAGCCGGGGCGGCGTGTCGACCGTGCGCAGCGTCTCGGTGACCCCGGCCGGGAAGGACCTTCCCGGTGACTCGCCGCTGCGGGTGTGGCGCCAGACGACGACGGCGGTCGATGTCGACGGATACACGAAGTACGGCGAAAGCACCGTCCTGAAGCTGGAGATGATGACCTCCGGTGACGGGAAGTGGCGCATCACCCGGATCCTGGGCGTCTAGTGGAGGGCCGGGACGCGGCACGGTTGCTCCTCAACGCCAAGGGGACCGTGTTCAAGCTGAAGGCCGCGGCAGTGGTGGCGACCCTTCTCGTCATCTCCATCATGCTCGTCGGACTCGTCGCGATGCTGGGGGGCTCCGCCGCGGCCGTGGGCTGCGGCGAACGCGGCAGCCCCGGCATCGAACCCGGCGGCGAGGGAAAGCCGCAGCGGCCCGGGGAGGGCATGAAGCAGGCCCAGATAGCCAACGCGGGGATCATCGACGGGGTGGCCAAGGACGGCGGTCTCTCCGGCCGGGCCACCCTGATCGCCCTCATGACCGCCATGCAGGAGAGCACCCTCCTGAACCTCGACTACGGCGACCGCGACTCCGTCGGGCTCTTCCAGCAGCGCCCGGTGGCCGGCTGGGGAACGCCGGAACAGATCATGCAGCCCAAGTACGCCGCGAAGATGTTCTTCTTCGGCGGCGACGACGGCGACCCGCCCGGCCTGACCGACATACACGGCTGGCAGACCATGAAGCTCGGCGCCGCGGCCCAGGCCGTCCAGCGCAGCGCCTACCCCCACTTGTACGACCAGCACGAGCAGTACGCGCGCGAGATCGCCGACCTGGCCGGGATCGACCTGAACCGCCGCGGGATCGGCGGCGACACCCCGGGCGGCCCGGCGAGCGGCCAACCGGGCGGAGGGCCGGGCGACTCCGGCAAGAACTGCAACGACAGCGGCGGCAAGCCGGGCAACCCCGGCGACGCCTTCCACGACGGCAACGCGGGATGGCCCGCGGAGGTCAAGAACCCCAGGAGCACCCGCGACGCCATCGCCTGGGCCCGCCAGGAAGCGCGGACCGGCGGAAAGGACTGGTACCGGATGTGCCTCGCCTTCACCGCCGTCGTCTACGGATGGTCACACTCCGGAGTGGGCTACGCCATCGACCACTACAAGGAAATGCCCGCCGGCATGAAGCACGACAAGGACCGGAACCCGCCGCCCGGCGCCCTGATGTACTGGGACACCGGACAGCGGGCGGGACACGTCGCCGTGTACCTCGGCGACGGCCAGATCGCGAGCAACGACATCCTGCGGCCCGGTTACATCGACGTCGTCCCGGCCACGGACATCGAATCGAAGTGGGGTGCCACCTATCTCGGGTGGGCGCCTCCGTATTTCCCCAAGGGTGGATAGCCGAAGTGACCATCGACACCAGCCAGGTGCCCGCCACCCCCGTCTACACGATCACCCTCACGGAGTCCGGGGTGGCCACCCTCGACGGCGAGGAGATCGTCGGCGCCGGTCACACCCCGGCGCAGGCCCGCATCGCCGCCCTCGCCGAGGTCCGCATCAAGGCCGCCTACCACGGCCGGCCGGTCCGCGTCCTGGCCAAGGAACCGAACGGCTCCTGGCCGTTGATCGTGGCCGCCGACGGCTCCGTGATCACCCTCCCGGGGCCGCACCCCGCACCACCGGAACCGCGGCCGGACGCACCCCGCCCAGCGCGGGAGGTCCACCCGGTCGATCGGGATCCGGTCACCGCACCCCCCGAGGTCGATCGGAATCCGGCCACCGCACCCCCCGAGGTCGCGCTGCCGGACGAGCCGCGCACCCACGCGCCGGACTGGGACGCCCCGTTCCCGGGCGCCCAGCAACCGGTCTACACCCGCCTGCGGACCGCACACCGGGCCGGGGACCTCGCCACCGCGCTGCTGCTCGCCGAGATCCTCGAATCCGCGCTCGAAGCGGAGTACGGACCGCTCCACCCCCACACCGTCAACGCCCTGACCCTGCGGGCCTCGCTGGTCCTGGGCCGGCGGACGGACTGGCACGAGGCCGTGGACGTGCTCGTCACGACGGCGCTGCGCCGGCGCCTGGCGGGTGCTCGGCCGGAACAGGACACGGACAAGGCCGTGGACAACGCGTACGCGGCCTGGCGCGTCCTGGCCAAGGAGGACCCGGACCGAGCCCTCGCGACCAGCGGCGCCCTCGCCGCCATGCTCGCCGACTTCGGCCGCCACCGGCGCGCCGACGGCGTGCTCGCGTGGGCCGAGAACCACCGGACCGGTCCCCACCCGGGCTGAGCGGGCAAGGGGGCGCCGGCAGGGCCGGGACCAGCACGGGGAGCGCCTGCCGGCCGACCGCGCCGACAGGTCGGCCGACCCTGCCCCCAGCCCGGCCGCCCGGGCCCGCACCCCTCCACCGTCGTATTCCGGCCACCCCCCGCGGCCCGGCCGGTTGGCGTCCCGGCGAAAGTCACGGCAGGATAACGGGCGGATAACGTCCCGTTACGTCCGGGTACAAACCACCCCATCCGCACCGGCCCGCCCGCCACGGTTCACTCGCCGTTCACCAAGCGCCGTCGACGGCTTCACCTGTTCTGCCTAATTTCGGTACTGCAAGGTGCGAGCCGGACGGGAAACCGCGGCGGCCTCGCCCCGCGAACCCGTAGTCCTCCTCGCACGCCGCCCCGATACAGAAAGCGGCCGGCGGCTCCCCGGAAGGAACACCCGAAACAGTGAAGCTTCAGCGCAAGAACATGCTTCGTGCCTCCGCCCTCGGCGCGCTTGTCGTGTCCGGCGCCCTGGTCCTCACGGCGTGCGGCTCGGACGACAACACGAAGACCGGCACCGACGGCTCCTCGAAGGCCGCGGCGCCCGCGCCGGGCGACGTCAAGTGTGAGGGTGCCAAGGGCAAGCTCCTGGCGTCCGGCTCTTCCGCGCAGAAGAACGCGGTCGACCTGTGGGTCAAGAACTACATGGCCGCCTGCTCCGGCGTCGAGGTGAACTACAAGTCCTCCTCCTCCGGCGAGGGCATCGTCGCCTTCAACCAGGGCACCGTCGGCTTCGCCGGTTCGGACTCGGCGCTCAAGCCCGAGCAGGTCGAGGAGTCGAAGAAGATCTGCACCGGCGGTCAGGGCATCAACCTGCCGATGGTCGGCGGCCCGGTCGCGCTCGGCTTCAACGTCGCCGGCGTGGACAAGCTGAACCTCGACGCCGCCACGATCGCCAACATCTTCAACGACAAGATCAAGAAGTGGGACGACGAGGCGATCAAGAAGCTGAACCCCGGCGTCACGCTTCCCTCCACCGCCATCCAGGCCTTCCACCGCTCCGAGGACTCGGGCACCACCGAGAACCTGGGCAAGTACCTCAAGGCCGCCGCCCCCGACGCCTGGTCCTACGAGGCCTCGAAGAAGTGGCCGGCCCCCGGTGGCCAGGCCGCCTCCGGCTCGGCCGGTGTCGCCTCCCAGGTCAAGGCCGTCGACGGCGCGATCGGCTACTTCGAGCTCTCCTACGCCAGCTCGCAGAGCATCAAGACGGTCGACGTGAACACCGGCGCCGGCACCCCGGTCAAGGCCACCGGCGAGAACGCCTCCAAGGCCATCGCCGCCGCCAAGATCGCCGGCACCGGCTCCGACCTGGCCCTGAAGCTCGACTACACCACCAAGGCCGAGGGCGCGTACCCGATCGTCCTGGTCACGTACGAGGTCGTCTGCGACAAGGGCAACAAGCCCGAGACGCTCGGCACCGTGAAGTCCTTCCTGGAGTACACCGCCTCGGACGCGGGCCAGAAGGTCCTCACCGAGAACGGCTACGCGCCGATCCCGGCCGAGATCAACACCAAGGTCCGCGAAGTCATCAAGTCGCTGGCCTAGTCCTGACCCCCGCGATGCCGGGTGGATCCCGTCCGATCCGCCCGGCGTCCGGGGACCCTCCCCCTTCCACCCGGGGGGATCCGGTGCACCGCCGCCAGGGGGCCTGCCCCCACTCAGACCGGAAAGACCATGGCTTCCACCACACCCACCCAGATAGACACGGCTCCGCCTGTCTCCAAGAGCGGAAGGTCCACCGGCCGCGCCGGTGACAAGATCTTCGCCGGGCTCTCGAAGGGCTCCGGCATCCTGCTCCTGGTGATCATGGCGTCGATCGCCGTCTTCCTCACCTACCGCGCCGGCATCGCACTGTCGAAGAACGAGGGCAACTTCCTCACCACCTTCGACTGGAACGCGTCCGCCAACCCGCCCGTCTTCGGCATCGCCGTCCTGCTCTTCGGCACCGTCGTCAGCTCGATCATCGCGATGGTCATCGCGGTTCCGATCGCCGTCGGCATCGCCCTGTTCATCTCGCACTACGCGCCGCGCAAGCTGGCCGCCCCCCTCGCCTACGTGGTCGACCTGCTGGCCGCCGTGCCGTCGATCATCTACGGCATCTGGGGCGCCCTGTTCCTGGTGCCGCAGCTGGGCGGGTTGAACCTCTGGCTCGACGAGTACCTGGGTTGGACCTACCTCTTCGACAAGACCCAGGTCGGCGTGGCCCGCTCGCTCTTCACCGTCGGCATCCTGCTCGCGATCATGATCCTGCCGATCGTGACCAGCGTCAGCCGCGAGGTCTTCCTGCAGGTCCCGCGCATGAACGAGGAGGCCGCCCTGGCCCTCGGCGCGACCCGCTGGGAGGTCATCCGCATGTCGGTGCTGCCCTTCGGCCGCTCCGGCGTCATCTCCGCCTCGATGCTCGGCCTCGGCCGCGCCCTGGGCGAGACCATGGCCGTGGCCACCGTGCTCTCCCCGAGCTTCCTGATCTCGTTCCACGTCCTGAACCCGGGCGGCGGCACCTTCGCGCAGAACATCGCCGCGAAGTTCGACGAGGCCAACGAGTTCGGCCGGGACGCGCTGATCGCCTCCGGTCTGGTCCTCTTCCTCCTCACCCTGCTGGTCAACGGCGCCGCGCGCATCATCATCGCCCGCCGCAAGGAGTTCTCGGGGGCGAACGCCTGATGAGCCACGCACTGCAGGACCCGCGTCCCGTACGGGACCGCAAGTCCGCCGCTCCCGCCTCCCTCACCCGAGGCGGCCTGCCCCGCTGGAGCCCGGCCGGCATCGCCGTCCTGTCGGCCGCCCTCGGCTCCGGCATCGGCCTGGTCTTCGACCTCCACAGCAAGGTCCAGTGGGGCCTCCTCGCGGCCCTCCTGTTCGTGGCCATCACGTACACGGCCAGCGCGATCGTCGAGAACCGCCGCCAGGCCAAGGACCGCGTCGCGACCTCCGTCGTCTGGGTCTGCTTCATCCTGGCCGTCATCCCGCTGCTCTCGCTGCTGTGGACCACGATCAGCCGCGGCATCGGCGTCCTCGACGGGGACTTCCTCGGCCACTCCATGAACGGCGTGACCAGCTTCGAGGAGGGCGGCGGCGTCTACCACGCGCTGCTCGGCACCATCGAGCAGGTCGGCCTGGCCACCCTGATCGCCGCGCCCGTCGGTCTGCTGACCGCCGTCTACCTGGTCGAGTACGGCCGGGGCTCGCTCGCCAAGGCCGTCACCTTCTTCGTCGACGTGATGACCGGCATCCCCTCCATCGTCGCGGGTCTGTTCATCCTGACGACCTGGAACCTGATGCTCGGCTTCGGCCCCTCCGGCTTCGCCGGCGCCATGGCGCTGTCGATCCTGATGATGCCGGTCGTGGTCCGCTCCACCGAGGAGATGCTCAAGCTCGTCCCGAACGAGCTGCGCGAGGCCGCACTGGCCCTCGGTGTGCCGAAGTGGCGCATGATCCTCAAGGTCGTGCTCCCCACCGCGATCGGCGGCATCTCCACCGGTGTCATGCTGGCCGTGGCTCGCATCGCCGGTGAGACCGCCCCGATCATGCTGCTCGTGTTCGGCTCCCAGCTGATCAACGGCAACCCCTTCGAAGGCGCCCAGTCCTCGCTCCCCCTCTACATTTGGGAGCAGTACAAGGTCGGCAGTGACGCCTCCTACGACCGGGCGTGGGCCGCGGCCCTCGTCCTGATCGCCTTCGTCATGATCCTCAATCTGGTGGCCCGCGGCATAGCCCGCTGGAAGGCCCCGAAGACCGGTCGCTAAGAGCGAGCCCGTTGTGCGGCTCCGCCGCTTGTGACCACCTGAAAGCGAAGTGACCCCTCATGGCGAAGCGAATCGACGTCAGCGGACTGTCCGCCTTCTACGGAACCCACAAGGCCATCGACGACATCTCGATGACCGTCGAACCCCGCTCGGTGACGGCCTTCATCGGCCCCTCCGGCTGCGGCAAGTCCACCTTCCTGCGGACCCTGAACCGGATGCACGAGGTCACCCCCGGTGGCCGCGTCGAGGGCAAGGTCCTGTTGGACGACGAGAACCTCTACGGCGCCGGCGTCGACCCGGTCGCGGTGCGCCGCACCGTCGGCATGGTCTTCCAGCGCCCGAACCCCTTCCCCACCATGTCGATCTTCGACAACGTGGCGGCGGGCCTGCGCCTCAACGGCTCGTTCAAGAAGTCCGAGCTGTCGGACATCGTCGAGAAGTCCCTCCAGGGCGCCAACCTCTGGAACGAGGTCAAGGACCGCCTGAACAAGCCCGGCTCCGGCCTCTCCGGCGGCCAGCAGCAGCGCCTGTGCATCGCCCGCGCCATCGCGGTCGAGCCCCAGGTCCTGCTGATGGACGAGCCCTGCTCCGCGCTCGACCCGATCTCCACCCTCGCCATCGAGGACCTGATCGGCGAGCTGAAGGAACGCTTCACGATCGTCATCGTGACGCACAACATGCAGCAGGCGGCCCGCGTCTCGGACCGCACCGCCTTCTTCAACCTCTCCGCCGTCGGTCAGCCGGGCAAGCTCATCGAGATCGACGACACGGACCGGATCTTCTCCAACCCGTCCGTCCAGGCGACCGAGGACTACATCTCGGGCCGCTTCGGCTAGACACGGGATGGACGAAACGTCCTGCGGTGCTGCATGGCGGTGCCACCGCAAGGCGAAAGAAAAAGGGCCGGCTCCCCCTGGGTGGGGGGAGCCGGCCCGCTTTCGTACGGGGCCGCCGGCGGCTAGCCGACGAAGGCGAGGTTCACGATCCAGAAGCTGACCGCGGCGACCAGGGCCGCTGCCGGCATGGTGATGAACCAGCCGAGGATGATGTTCTTCGCGACACCCCAGCGGACGGCGTTGATCCGCTTGGTCGCGCCCACACCCATGATCGCCGAGGTGATCACGTGCGTGGTGGAGATCGGCGCGTGGAAGAGGAACGCCGAGCCGAACATGATCGAGGCGCCGGTGGTCTCCGCCGCGAAGCCCTGCGGCGGGTCCAGCTCGATGATCTTGCGGCCCAGCGTGCGCATGATGCGCCAGCCACCCGCGTACGTACCCAGCGACAGCATCACCGCGCACGCGATCTTGACCCAGATCGGAATCGCGTCGCCCGCGCCCTGCACATCGGCGATGACCAGGGCCATCATCACGATGCCCATCGTCTTCTGGGCGTCCTGGAGGCCGTGGCCCAGGGCCATGCCGGCCGCGGACACCGTCTGCGCGATGCGGAAGCCCCGCTTGGCCTTGTGCGGGTTGGCCCGGCGGAACATCCACAGGATGGCCACCATCACCAGGTAACCGACCACGAGACCGACGACCGGCGAGACGAACATCGGGATGACGACCTTGTCGACCACCCCGGACCAGATCACCTCGGTGCCGCCGGCCAGGGCCGCGCCCACCATGCCGCCGAACAGCGCGTGCGAGGAGGACGAGGGCAGGCCGAAGTACCAGGTGATCAGGTTCCAGACGATCGCGCCGACCAGCGCCGCGAAGAGGATCCACATGCCCCGGTTGCCGTGGGGCGTTTCGATGAGGCCCTCACTGACCGTCTTGGCCACGCCGCTGCCGAGGAAGGCACCCGCCAGGTTCATCACCGCGGCCATCGCGAGCGCCGCGCGCGGGGTCAGGGCCCGCGTCGAGACGGAGGTGGCGATGGCGTTCGCGGAGTCGTGGAAGCCGTTGGTGTAGGTGAAGCCGAGCGCGACACCGATGGTCACGATCAGCGCAAAGGTGTCCACGTGGTTCAGGACTCCTTGACCGCGATGGTCTCCACCGTGTTCGCAACGTGCTCGAACGCGTCGGCCGCCTCTTCGAGCACGTCGACGATCTGCTTGAGCTTCAGCACCTCCATGGCGTCGTACTTGCCGTTGAAGAGCTGGGCGAGCAGCTTGCGGTGGATCTGGTCCGCCTGGTTCTCAAGGCGGTTGACCTCGATCCAGTACTCGGTCAGGTTCTCCATGGTCCGCAGGTGCGGCATGGCCTCGGCCGTCAGCTCGGCGGCCCGCGCCAGGACCTCGATCTGCTGCTCGACGCCCTTGGGGAGCTCCTCCACGTTGTAGAGGACGACCAGGTCGACCGCCTCTTCCATGAAGTCCATGATGTCGTCGAGGCACGACGCGAGGTTGTAGATGTCCTCGCGGTCGAACGGCGTGATGAAGGAGGAGTTCAGTTGGTGGAAGATCGCGTGCGTCGCGTCGTCCCCCGCGTGTTCCGCCGCCCGCATCCGTTCCGCGATCTCGGCCCGGGCGGACGGATCCGCTCCGAGCAGTTCCATCAGGAGCTTGGAGCCCGTGACGATGTTGTCCGCGGAGGCGGCGAACATGTCGTAGAAGCTCGTCTCCCTGGGGGTCAGACGAAATCGCACGTGAGGTCCTCGGGGTGCATTGGGTTCGGTCAGGCTGATGCTAGGCGCATCCCCCGGCCACGGCTAACCGGCCGTTCCCCAGTGTCCTCCATCGGGCACAGTGGGCCGCACGGACCCCTGCCCAGCCGGCCGGGGCGAAGTACCCTATACCCATGAGGGGTATATACCCCCTCGTTCCGGACCACGGGAGGACGCATGACGACCATCGAGGCGGAAGGTTCCGGAGCCGACGCCGGCGCCGCCCCTGTCCCGGCCGTGCACGGGTACCACCACCAGAAGGACGAGCACCTCAAGCGCCTGCGGCGCATCGAGGGCCAGATCCGGGGCCTGCAGCGGCTCGTCGACGAGGACGTCTACTGCATCGACATACTCACCCAGGTCTCCGCGAGCACGAAGGCCCTGCAGTCCTTCGCCCTCCAGCTGCTGGAGGAGCACCTGCGCCACTGCGTCGCGGACGCGGCCGTCAAGGGCGGGGAGGGCATCGACGCCAAGGTCGAGGAGGCCACCAAGGCCATCGCCCGCCTCCTGCGCACCTGAGACGCCGCCACACGCGCTCCCACCGGCCCCGCCCGCGGCCCCGCCCCGTCGGGGCACCGGCCCGCGCGGGGCCGGCGTACGTCCGCCCTGCGGTGGGTCGGCGGCGGCGCCGCGCGCCCGGAACCCGATCGGAGCCCGATCAAAGCCCGCTCGGAGCCGCGGTCAGAACCCGATGCCCATCAGGACCTCGTCGATCCGGTCCTGGCTCAGCCGGTCCTCCGCGGCCGCGGACGCCGCGATGATCAACTCGCCGCACAGCTCGATCTCGGCGAGCGCCACGTGGTCCTGCACCGTCGTACCGCCTGCGGGAGTCACGCGTGTCACCTCTTTCTGCCGTCATCGCCCGTCGACGCCCGGCCTCTCAGCGTAGGGATCGCACCCCGTTGCGCGCATGACACGGATGGACCATTTCCGGATAGTGGGGCCATGGCCCGGACGCACCGGACCGGGCCGCCCGGCCGGCTAGTCGGCGATCTTCCCGGCGAAAATGTCCCCGCTTGCGGGCAATGCCACGGTGACCGGGGTCCCGAACCCGTAGAGCATCGTGGTCGAGGAGACATCGATCACGCCATTCTTGACGTACGTGAAGCGGTGCCTGACCTTGCGCAGGAGCCCCTCCTCATCGAGGTAGACGTCGAAGGGCACGCTGTCCTTGCTGAACCCTTTCGCCGCCGCCTCCAGGGCCTCCTTCACCCCGGGCGAGGCGCTGCGCGCGGCCAGCCCGATGTCCGTCGTCCCCTGGTAGTGCCACACCTTGGTGCCCGCGACCTCGTCCTCGCCGACGTACGTGACGCCCTGCGCGGCGCGCAGCAGCTCCACGGCGGTCAGCGGATCCGTGGCCCCGCCGGTGACGAGGTTCCCGTCGGAGAGGGTGGTCGTGTCGACCCGGACCCACTTGTCGTCGGGCACGCCCGCGCCGCGGTTCTTCATGTAGAGGGCTCCGGGGACGAGGAGCTCGGTGATGGGCCGGTGCTCGGCCCTGCCCGTCACGTCCGCCGGGAGCA
The DNA here is from genome assembly GCF_042893755.1 of Streptomyces sp. NPDC001568. Taxonomy (NCBI): domain Bacteria; kingdom Bacillati; phylum Actinomycetota; class Actinomycetes; order Kitasatosporales; family Streptomycetaceae; genus Streptomyces; species Streptomyces sp. NPDC001568. Next base: position 344,510 of record NZ_JBIAVF010000008.1, read on the forward strand.
TCACCAGGAGCTGGCCCATCCGCTTGCGGAAGTCGACACCGCCCTCGCCCCGGATGGTGACCCGGGTGCCGCCCGTGGCCATCTCCATCGCCGTACGGGCCCGCGCGCTGCCGGCGCCCGCCAGCCCGTCGACGGCCCCGCGGATCGCCGCGGCCGGGTCGCGCGGCGCCCGGGCGTCGTCGCGCGCGGCGGCCCCGCCGGATCCACCGCCGCCCCCGCACGCGCCCAGCGCGGCCACGGTCACCGCCATGCCGACCGCGACCACCGCCTCACCCGCACGCCCGCGCCGCCGCCTGTGCTGGTGCACCACCATCGCCTGCCAACCCCCAACGCATGAACCCTGCTTGCCCGAGGCCCCCACCCGCTCCGGTTAACGAGGTCCGGGGTTTCCCGTCACGGGCCACCCACGGCCGGGGGCCGTACCGGACCGGGGCACGCCCGGGTACCGTGGAGACGTGGATCCGCACACCAAGGCGACCCTGGCCCCTCCGTTTACCGCTGTGCCGCTGCCGCGTCACCCCGCGGACCCCGCACAGCCACCTCACGGCCACACCACGAGCACCGCGGAACGCGGCTCGTTCTGCCTGGCCGTCTGCAGCTGCGGTTGGACGGGTCCCGCCCGTCGCTCCCGTGACCTGGCGAGACGGGACGCCACCCGGCACACCTCCGGGTAGTCGGGGCGCGCCCTCGGCCCCCGCGCCCGCGCGTGTCGCCCGTTCGGACGGCCCGGGTGGCCGGGCGGGGCGCGAGCGGATGCCCTGGACTCATGCCAGGAACCGCTCCCCGCGTCGCGGCCCTCCTCTGGGCCCTGCTCATCGCGCTCACCCCGGCCGCGGCCTGGGCCCGCCCCGTGGGCTCGGCGGACGGGCCGGCCGATGTGGCGCTGGCCGTCGGGGTCACCACCGCCGCGGCGGTGGCCACCGGGCTGTGGCTGCGTTCCCGCTACCGCCGCGAGGAGCCGACCCGGGACGACGGTCCGGACCCCGGCGGCGAGCGGTGACCCCACGCCCCCGCCCGACGGCGGTCCGGCTCTGCTTCGGCGCGGCGGGTCTCTGCCTGCTGGTGGCGGCGCTGCTCGCGGTGTGGAACGCGTACGCCGGCTGAGGTGCCGGCCCGGTCGGGTCCGCCGGCGTCGTGGGCTCGGGCCATGGGCTCAGGCCGCCGGCTCAGGCCGCGAGGTCGCTCTCCGCCGAGCGCTGCGCCAGCTCCACCGGCCGGGCCACCACCCGTTCCCGGGCCCGGACGAGCCGGCCGAGACGGGGCATGCGGGCCACCGTCCGGACCACCGGGGTCAGCAGGGCCATGGCGAGCGGCGCGAGGAGCAGGACGGCGGCCGTCCCCAGGGCGAAGCCGCCGATCACGTCGGTCGGGTAGTGCACGCCCATGTAGACGCGGCACAGGCCCTCGGCGAGGGCCAGTGCGATGCCGATCAGGCCGAGCCTGCGGTTCGCGAGGAACACGCCGACCGCGAGGGCCATCGTCAAGGTGGCGTGGCCGCTGACGAAGGAGAAGCCGGCGCCCTGTCCCTGGCCGACGGCGAACACATCGAGGCCCTCGTGCTGGACGAACGGGCGCGGCCGGGCGACGAATTCGCGCAGCGGCACGTTCACGAGCAGGGCGAGGGCGGCGGCGAGCGGGGCCCACACGAGCGCGGCGAACGATTCGACGGCGGTGGCCTCGTCCTGGCGCCGGGCGCCGTGCCAGCACCACAGCACCAACAGGACGAGCGCGAGCGGAAGTCCGTACTCCGCGAGGAGGCCCACGGCCCGGTCGACGGCGTCGGGGGCGCGCCGCGCAAGACCGTTGACCTCGTACAACAGGCCGACATCCACATTCGGCCCACCACTTGTGAGTCCAGCCATGCGACGCGGCCCCTTGCCTAGGTCCCCTGCGGGCACGCTGCGGTGCGCACCCTTTTCAACCCCCGTCGATCAACCCCCGTGTCCATGGAACGCCCGTTCTGGCATGTCCGTTCCACTCTCCACCGAATGATCACTCCAACGTTATCGAAGAGTGACTCATCGTCGCAGCTCAAGGCCTTTGGTTCACGGAGAGTTGCTGGGGGCGGGAGCCGGGGCCGTGCGCTCCGGAAGGGCTTCCGCGCCGTCCTTGGTGACCCGCGTCGCGCCGAAGTAGTCCGGGGTGTCGATCTTGTCGAAGCGGATGACCGCCCCGGTGAACGGGGCGTTGATCATGTAGCCGCCACCGACGTACATGCCGACGTGCCGGATCTCCCGGGAATTCGTCAGATCGTCGGAGAAGAAGACCAGATCACCGGGGAGCAACTCCGCGCGCGACGGGTGCGATCCGGCGTTGTACTGGTCGTTGGCCACGCGCGGCAGCTCGACCCCCACCGTCTCGTACGCGGCCTTCGTGAGGCCGGAGCAGTCGAAGCGGCCGTCCTGGTCGGGGGTGCCGTTGCCGCCCCACAGATAGGGGGTGCCGAGCTGCTTCTGCGCGAAGTAGATGGCGCCGGCGGCCTGCTGGGAAGGCGCGACCCTGCCGAGGGGGCGCGCGAAGCTCTTCTCCAGGGACCGGATGGCCTTCACGTAGCCCTGCGTCTCGCTGATCGGGGGCACGCCGCCCGCCTTGATCACGCGGTAGGGACCGGCGTTGTACGCGGCGAGCATGTTGTCGGACAAGTTGCCCGGCACCCTCGCGACGTCCTTGGCCAGTTGACAGTCGTACGTCGCCGCCGCCGGGATCGCGTCCTTCGGGTCCCAGATGTCCTTGTCGCCGTCACCGTCGCCGTCGACCCCGTACATGGCCCACGTGCCCGGGATGAACTGGGCGATGCCCCGCGCGTCGGCGTGACTCACGACGTCGGGCTTCCACCCGCTCTCGGTGTACAACTGCGCCGCCAACATGGCCGGATTCAGTGCGGGGCAAAGGTTTCCCCACTTCTCCACCAGCGGCTGGTAGATCGCCGGGACCGCCCCCTTGACCAGGCCCACGGCGCCCTGCTTGCCGCCGTTCATGATGCCGGCCGCCGCCGAGTACGTGCCCACGACGAGCAGCGCGATGAAGCTCAGGCACACGCCGATGCCGATCCCGCTTGCCATCCAGAACTTGCGCACCCGTCAACACTGCCTCATGGCAAGAGACCTGACAGGGTATTCGTCGGCCTGTGTTCGCATTATTTCACCGGAAAGCCGGTGCAGAAGATGCTGGTGTACTCCTTGATGCCCCTGACGCGGTAGAACACCACCGTCCAGTCACCGGGGTCGTTGGCGACCGGGATCGCCGGAAAGCTCTTCGGCTTCCCCTGGTTGTCCACGAGCTCCGTGGCGAAGTCGTCGGGATACGTGAACTCGACGCTCTCGCCCGCCGCGGCCTTCGCCGCGAGGTCCACGCTCCTGCTCGTGTAACCGATGGTCTTGTTCTCCACGACGAAGTCGGCGTACGGCCGCCCGGTCGCCTCGTCGATCTCGTGCGGGGGCTTGACCCCGACCGAGACGTAGTACGGACCGGTCTCCTGGTGGTACCCCTTCAGCATCACGTTGATCCTGGCCTTGCCCGTGACCGCGCCCGGCGCCGCACCCGGGGTGTCGGCGTCGACCGCCGAGGCCACCAGATAACGGGAGGCCTCCTCGGGCGGCAGGTTGCAGGCCCCCGCCCCACCGGCCTTGCCCGTCCACAGGTCCCGCGACGGGTTCGTCGCCTGGATGCGGCCGGGGACGGCCCCCGTACCGGCGGCGCCCGACGGCGCCGCGGACGCGGCCGGGCTCGCACCGGGCTGCCCGGCGGGCGTCCGCCCGGCCGGGGCGGAAGCCGACGGCGCGGCCGGCGGACCCCCGTCCGCGGCGACCTTGCCGTCCTCCTCCCGCAGCAGGACGTACCCACCCGCGACCAGAGCGCCCACGACGAGGCAGGCGACGGCCGCCAGGGCCCGGCGCGGCGGACGCCGGCCGGCCGACACCCCGGCGGCGGGCGCGCCGACCGGCTGCGGCGGCACGTACGTCGGCACGTAGCCGCCCGGCCCCCGGACGAGCCCGGGCCCGGCGGTGGCGGGGAGCCCGTCGGGCAGCCCCGGTACCGGCTCACCGGCCGACCCCGCCGCCAGGAACGTCGCGTACACCGGATCGTCGACCAACGCCGCGTCCACGGCGCAGCGCCGGATGACCTCCGCGAGCGCGGGCCGCGCCCCCGGCTCCACCGCCACGCACGCCCCGATCAGAGCGGCGAGACCCGGCTCCACGCCCGCCACGTCGATCTCGCCGTGCACCGCCCGGAAGTTGACCGCGGTCGGCTCGCCCGTACCGAACGGCGCCCGGCCCGTGGCCGCGTACGCGATCGTCGCCCCCAGCGCGAAGACGTCCGCCGCGTCCGCCACCTCACCGCGCAGCAGCACCTCGGGAGCCGTGTACCCGGGCGTACCGGGAGCCGTGCCGAACTGCGTCAGCGCCGTCTGCGCCGCCGCCCTGGCGATGCCGAAGTCGATGAGCTGCGGCCCCTGCACGCCCAGGATGACGTTCTGCGGCTTGAGGTCCCGGTGCGTCACCCCGTACGCGTGGACGCTCGCGAGACCCTCCGCCAGCGCGGCGAACAGCCTGCGGCAGGTGTCGGCCGGCAGCGCCCCGCGCTCGCGCACGGCGTCGGCCAGGGTGGGCCCGGCGACGTACTCGGTCGCCAGCCAGTACGGCGGCGCCGCGAGCGAGGCGTCGATCAGGTTCGCCGTGTACGCGGAACGCACCGCCCGGACCGTCTCGGCCTCCCGGCGGAACCGCGCGAGCGCCTCCGGATGCCCGGTGATCTCGTCCTTGATCACCTTGATGGCGACCAGCCGGCCGCCCGGCGAGCGGCCCAGGTACACCTGTCCCATGCCGCCGGCCCCGATCCGGGCCAGCAGGGTCTGCGCCCCGATGTGCGTGGGGTCGGTGTCTCTCAGCGCCTCCATCCGGCCGAGACTGCCACACCGACTTCCGCGCCCGGCAAGCGGGTTGACGCCGGCGGCCGGCTATCCACGCGGAGTGACGAACAGGCTCTGCGCGCCCCGACCGATGGGCCCCTTCTCGTCGTGCAGGCGGGAGTCCGCGAGCCCGATCCCCGCCGCGTCCACGCTCGTACGGGCCTCCACGCAGACCCACTCGCCGACCGGGTGGCGGTGCAGGTGGACGCTGAGGTCACCGTTGACGAAGACGTACCGGCCGAAGTCCACCGCCGAACCGATCCCGTTCCCGGAATCCGCGGCGACGAGCACCCGGTCCAGCGGCCGGACCTCCTCCCCCGCAACGAGCGGCACCTTCATCCGCATCCAGCAGGTCCCCGGCCCGAGCTCGGTGAAGGCCCCTTCGGTGAACCGGGTCTCCATCGCCGAGTGGTAGCCGGTCTCCCACGGCACCGGGAAGAACGGCGTCACCGCCACCTCCCCCGGCGGCGGCAGCAGCGCCCCCGGGACCACCGCCGGCACCGACTCCCCGGCGACCCTGATCCGCAGCGCCCGCGCCAGCATCACCGGCGCGTCCGCGCCCTCCGGTACGAGCGCCGCCTCGACCACCTCGGTGCCGCGGCCGGAGCGCAGCACGCTCGTGGTGATCTCCAGCGCGCCGATCGGGACCGGCCGCAGGATCTCGTACGTGATCCTCGCGATCCGCATGTCCCCGCGCCCGCCCGGCCGCTCCTCGACCGCCCGCCCGAGCAGCGCCGCCGGCGGACCGGCGTGCTGCGACCCCACGTCCCACGGCCCGCGCGTGGCTTCGCCCGCCCGGAACCGTCCGGTGTCGACCCGCTCGTAGAACCCGTCGGCAGCTTCCATGCCACGGCACGCTACCGAGAGGTAACCCGGGGCACCAGCCCGTGGCGGCACCCGGGTCAGCGGGCGAAACCGAGTCCGACGCCCAACCCCACCAGCACCGACCCGATCACCCGGTTCAGGGCCTTCTGCGCCTTCAACATCCGATCGCGCAACCGCGAGTCCGAGAAGAACAGCGCGACCGACCCGAACCACACCAGGTGCGCCGCAGCCATGAACAACCCGTACCCGGCCTGCTGCCACGTCGAGGTGCCCGGGTTCACCACCTGCGTGAACGTCGACACCACGAACAGCGTGGTCTTCGGATTCAGCACGTTCGTCAAGAACCCCGACCGCAACGCCCCGAGCGGGGTCAGCCCCGACTTCGACTCCAGGTCCACCGCCGGCTCGGCCCGCGCCCGGAAGGTACGGACCCCGATCCACACCAGGTACGCGGCGCCCGCCAGCTTGATCGCCGTGAACAGGGCGGTGGAGGAGGCGATCAGCAGACCGACGCCGAGCATCGTGTACGAAACGTGCACCAGCACCCCCGCCGCGACCCCGGCGGCCGCGAACAGCCCCGTCGGGCGCCCGTACAGATAGCTGTTCCTGACCACCATGGCGAAGTCCGCACCGGGACTGATCACGGCGAGGAGGGTGATGACGGCGACTGCGATCACTTCTGTCATGTACGGATGCTCACCGCTCACCCCGCGCCGGATCAAGGCGTTCCGCCCACCGACGGCTGCCGACGGCTGCCGACGCCGGCCGACGCCGGCCGACGCCCGGCCGGGCGACAATGGCCTGGTGTCCACCACCGCGCTTCCCGTCCTTCCCGTCCTCCAAGCCGACTGCTCCCACTGCTTCGCGCTCTGCTGCGTCGCCCTGCCGTTCGCGAAGTCGACCGACTTCGCGGTGAACAAGCCGGCCGGCACCCCCTGCACGAACCTCCGCCAGGACTTCCGCTGCGGCATCCACACCGCCCTGCGCGACAAGGGCTTCCAGGGCTGCACCGTCTTCGACTGCTTCGGAGCGGGCCAGCAGGTCTCCCAGGTCACCTTCGGCGGCCGGGACTGGCGCACCGACCCCGACACCCGGGCCCCGATGTTCGAGGTCTTCCCGGTGATGCGCCAGCTCCACGAGCTCCTCTTCTACGTCGCCGAGTCCCTCACCCGCCCGGAAGCCGCCCCCGCCCACCCGGACCTGCGCCGCGCCCTGACCCGGACCGAAGCCCTGACCCGCTCGGACGCCGCCACCCTGGCCGCCCTGGACGTCGGCGCCCTCCGCCAAGAGATCAACGTCCTCCTCCTGCGCACCAGCGAACTGGTTCGCGCCACGCTCCCCGGCCGCAAGAAGAACCACCGCGGCGCCGACCTGATGGGCGCCCGCCTCACCGGCGCCGACCTGCGCGGAGCGAACCTCCGCGGCGCCTACCTGATCGCCGCCGACCTCCGCCGCGCCGACCTCCGCGGCGCCGACCTGATCGGCGCGGACCTGCGCGACACCGACCTCCGCGACGCAGACCTCCGCAACACGCTCTTCCTCGCCCAACCCCAACTGAACGCCGCCCGGGGCAACCCGGCCACCCGCATCCCCCCGACCCTCACCCGCCCACCCCACTGGACGTAGCCGCGCCGAGGTCCCCCGGCAGCGGGCCCAACCTCTCCCCCATCGGCCGACCCGGCGTCACCGCCCGGCCGCGCAGCGCCCGCCCCCGCACACGCGCCCCTCGTGCCTCCACGCGCCCCCGTGCGGCCGGCCGGGACTCCCACCCCGACACCCCGTCAGGACCTGCGCGCAAGGACGAACCGATTACCGGAACGTAGGACGAGCCCACCGGCGCGACCCCACGACACGCGGCACCGACACGCGGCACCGATGCGCCGATTGGCCGCCCCTCACCCGGCCCCCCGCACGGCGAACGGGCAATCATTGCCCGGGGTCACCCTCCGTGATACACAGAGTGACCATACGTTCTTTCGCATGCACCCCACCCCCGCCCAGGTCAGAGCGCACGGACGGGGCGCGGGCCGGGAGATCGGGTAAAGAGAGCCACCAAGTCGACGACGGCGGCGGTTTCATCAGCGAAGATAGTGCGTGACCCCTGCCGATGGGCACGGGCTACCGGAACTACCCATACAGGGGCGGTGAGTTACATGATCCTGGCAGCGGAAAAGGGCGACATCACCACCATCATCGGCGGAATCGCTCCGAATTGGGGCCCGTTCGGCAGCCTCGGCAACGAAGCGAAGGTCATGATCGAAGTGGTCATGGCCATTGCGATCCTCCTCTGCCTCGGCATCGCCATCTGGGGCGCGGCCAAGCAGCGCATCGGCGCGACCGCCCTGCGCGACACCTTCAGCGCGGAACAGGGCAAGGGCCTGATCGTCGCCGGCCTCACGGGCGTCTTCATCATCGGCTCCCTCGGCACCCTCTTCACGATCGTCTACGGAATGGCCGTCTAGCCGTGCAGCCCGGCGGCCGTCGTACCTGATGGCGAATCACCACACCGCGTCCGCGCGGGAACGAGCGCTACCGTCGTACGAGGCGGAGGGGGCGGACACGGAATGAGCAACGACGACCAGTACGGCGGCGGCGGAAGCCACGGCGAGGTCGGCGGCACGGGCCAGACCCGCACCCGCCTCCCGGACTCCCCCTCCGACTCCTACGGCACCCCCCGCCGCACCCCCCGCGCCTCCCGCGGCCTGGTCACGGTGGTCGGCGTGGTGGTCCTCCTCATCGCCGCCATCGCCTTCGCAAACCAGTCCCAGGACCCCCCACCCGACCAAGCCTCGAACAAGCCCCCGACGGACAACGCCACGGCCGCGACGGGCGTCCCCCCGGTCACCACCCCGAAGGGCCAGATCCCCAAGGGCTTCGCCCAAGACGAACAAGGCGCCCAATCAGCCGCCGCGAACTTCGCGGTGGCCCTCGGTTCGGACACGATGTTCAAGAAAGAGTCCCGGCACGCCCTGGTCGATGGCATCTTCACACCGGACGCCGCAGCCCGGCTGAAGGGCCCCCAGGACGAGGCGTACTCCTCCGCTTTCCTCACCAGACTCGGGCTCGACGCGAACGGCAACGCACCTCAGGGCAGCACGTTCGTCACCCGCACCGTCCCGGTCGGCACCCGCATCGAGAACTACTCCGCAGGTGCCACGAAGGTAGCCGTCTGGTGCACGGGCCTGATCGGCATGTCCGGAGCCAAGTCCGTCGATCCCGTCCACACCACGTGGGCGACGTGGACCTTCGAGCTCGTCTGGGCCGGCGGGGACTGGAAGGTCGTCTCCGAAAGCCAGCAGAGCGGCCCCGCACCGGTTCCCGGCGATGTCGCCGCCTCCTCGTCCGACGACATCAGCAAAGCAGTCAAGGAGTTCGGAGGCTTCACCTATGCCCGCTAGCCTCCTGCGCCGGGCGGCGGTCGTCGCCTCCGCCCACTTGGTCGCCATGTCCCTGGCATCGCGCGCCTACGCAGCACCCACGCCGTCTCCCACGCCATCACCGCAAGCCAGCACCGACCCGTGCGCGGCACTCAGCGGAGCCTCCAAGCAGTACTGCGAGCTCGGAGATCCTGCGACCCCCGGCAGCTCTCCCGGCGCGGGCCTCCCCTCCAACAGTCCGACGGACGCCCTCGACCCCCTCTCCTCCCTCGCCCGCGGCTGCGCAGACGCCGCCGCCTGGATCGTCGGCAAACTCAGCGAAGCCGTAAAGGGCACCGCCAACGTCGACTTCACCAACCCCGCCTTCCTCCAGCAGTACGCAGTGGTCTTCGCCGCCTCCACCATCCTCACCCTCGTCCTGTGGCTCCTCGCCGTCGCCAAGCGAGCCGTCCGCGGCGTCCCCCTCACCACCGCCCTCTCCGAGGCCATCGGCTTCCTCTGGCTGACCGTCCTCGCCTCCGCCTTCACCCCCCTGATCCTCTACACCGTCGTCTCCGCCACCGACGGCGTCACCGAGGTCATCGCCTCCGCCACCGGCAGCCAGACCGACGTCTTCTTCGGCTCCTTCACCGAAGCCCTCAAGAAGGGCGAGGACATCGGCGGCGGCCCGATCATGCTGATCGTCGTCTCCCTCGTCACGGTCCTCGCCGCCGGCATCCTGTGGCTGGAACTCGTCATCCGGGCCGCCCTCCTCTACGTCGGCGCCCTCCTCGGCACCGTCGTCTACGCGGGCCTCGTCGACCGCAACATGTGGGGCCACGTCCGCCGCTGGGCGGGCATCATGATCGCCGTCATCCTCGTGAAGCCGGTCATCGTCATCGTCCTCGGCCTCGCCGGCGCCCTCGCCGGCGACAAGGGCCCCGACGCCTTCTCCGCCGTCGTCTCCGGACTCGCGATCATCCTCCTCGCGATCTTCGCGTCCGCGATGATCTACCGCTTCGTCCCCGGCTTCGGCGACGAGATCGCCTCCGCCCGCACCAACCGCTCCAAGGCCACCGACGGCGCCCAGGCCGCCGCCGTCATCAGCTCCCCGGCCTCCCTCGTCTCCCAGGGCATCAAGACCCACAGCAGCCGCGGCGGCGGCGCCCACCGCGCCGACAGCGGCAGCGGCGGGAGCGGCGGCGGCAACCAGATCTCCGGAGGCATGGCCGCCCACAGCAGCCGCGGCTCCGGCAGCGGATCCGGCGGCGGAACCGTCCCCCCCGCCGCACCCCCGCCCCGCACCGGCTCCAGCACGACGAGGAACACAGGAGGTGACGGGCGTTGACGACCCAGTCCCACCAGCTCCACCCGATCACGCCCCGCCGCACGTATCTCATCGGCCGCGCCCGGCCGAACGCGATCGTCGGCAAGAACCGCGAGACGGGCGAGATCGCCCTGATCATCGCCGGCGCCTTCATCGGCATGATGAGCGGCCTGCTCGTCCCCGACCTCACCCTGCGCATCGTCGCGCTCGTCGGCTTCCCGCTCCTCGCTCTCGCCGTCGTGTACGTCCCCTACAAGGGCCGCACCTTCTACCGCTGGTTCGAGATCAGCCGCAGCTACAAGCGCATCCTGCGCCGCGGCACCACCTACCGCTCCTCCGCCGTCGAAGCTGGCACCCGCGCCGCCGACGGCCGCGAGGTCGAGGTCGGCCCGCCCCCCGGCATCGGCCGCATCAACTGGCTCGCCGCGCCCTTCGGCCCCGACGAGATCGCCGTACTCCTCCACGCGGACCGCCGCACCGTCACCGCCGCCATCGAGATCGAGGGCCCCGGCGTCGGCCTGCGCGACAGCGAGGACCAGGAAGCCCTCGTCGACCGCTTCGGCACCCTCCTCAAGCACGTGGCGAACGGCGACGGCTTCGTCACCCGCCTCCAGATGCTCGCCCGCACCCTCCCCGCCGACCCGGACGCCCACGCGAAGGACGTCGCCCAACGCGGCGACACCCACGCCCCCGTCTGGCTCCGCGACTCCTACGACCAACTCCAGTCGATGGTGTCGACGTCCTCCGAGCAACACCGCGCCTACCTCGTCGCCTGCATGCACTACACCCGCGACCTGGCCGCCGAAGCCGTCACCATCGCCCGCGCCTCCAGCCCCCAGAAGGGCCGCAAACTCGACCGCGACTCCGGCCTCGCCATCGTCATGGCCCGCGAGCTCACCGACATCTGCGCCCGCCTCGCCGAGGCCGACATCCGCGTCCGCCAACCCCTCGGCCAGGGCCGCCTGTCCTCCCTCGTGCACTCCATGTACGACCCGGACCACCCCATCGACCACATCCAGGCCATGACCAAGCGCAACGCCTGGCCGGCCGAGCTCGACGCCGTGGAACCCACCTACCTCCAGGCCAAGACCCGCGAGTCCTCCACCCGCGCCCCCTGGTGCCACGCCACCGCCTGGGTCAAGGAATGGCCGATGACCCCGGTCGGCGTGAACTTCCTCGCCCCGCTCCTCGTCCACACCCCGGACGTCATCCGCACCGTCGCCGTCACCATGGACCTCGAACCCACCGAGATCGCCATCGAGCGCATGCTCACCGAGAAGACCAACGACGAGGCCGACGCCTCCCGCGCCGCCAAGATGAACCGCACCGTCGACCCCCGCGACATCGCCGCCCACGGCCGGCTCGACCAAAGGGGTGAAGATCTCGCCAGCGGTGCGGCAGGAGTCAACCTGGTCGGGTACATCACGGTGTCCTCGCGATCCCCCGAAGCCCTCGCCCGCGACAAGCGCACCATCCGCGCCTCCGCCGGCAAGTCCTACCTGAAGCTGGAGTGGTGCGACCGCGAGCACCACCGCGCCTTCGTCAACACCCTGCCGTTCGCCACCGGCATCCGACGTTAGCTGGAGGGAAGTGCCGCCCATGCGAGATCCCATGACCGCTCTGACGGACGCCTTCACCAGCTTCCTCTTCGGCAAGGTCGAAAGCACCCGCCTGCCCGTACGCACCTCCACCGGTCAGGCGCAAGCCGTCTACCTGCCCACCGCCGCCCCCGGCCTCGGCGACTCCGGCGTCATCATCGGCCGCGAGGTCTACAGCGGCAAGGGCTACATCTACGACCCCTTCCAGCTCTACGGCCAGCAGCTCCCGGCCCCCCACTGGCTGGTGCTCGGCGAATCCGGAAACGGAAAGTCGGCCCTCGAAAAGACCTACGTCCTGCGCCAGCTCCGCTTCCGCGACCGCCAGGTCGTCGTCCTCGACGCCCAGGGCGAGGACGGCGTCGGCGAGTGGAACCTGATCGCCCAGCAGCTGGGAATAACCCCCATCCGCCTGGACCCCATCGCAGCCAACGACGACGGGATCCGCCTCAACCCCCTCGACCCGGCGATCACCACGACCGGCCAGCTCGCGCTGCTCCGGACCATCATCGAAGTCGCCATGGGCCACGGCCTCGACGAACGCTCCGGCTTCGCCCTCAAGGTCGCGCACGCCTACGTCGTCGCCACCATCCGGGACCGCCAGCCCGTCCTCACCGACATCGTGGACCAGCTCCGCCACCCCGAGGCCGAGTCCGCGGAAGCCATGAACGTCGACATAGACGATGTCCGGGCCTGGGGCCTCGACGTCGCGCTCGTCCTCGACCGCCTCGTCGACGGCGACCTGCGCGGCATGTTCGACGGCCCCACCACCGTCGGCATCGACCTCGACGCCCCGCTGATCGTCTTCGACCTCTCCCACATCGACCGCAACTCCATCGCGATGCCGATCCTCATGGCGATCGTCGGCGTGTGGCTCGAGCACACCTGGATCCGCCCCGACCGGAAGAAGCGCATCTTCCTCGTCGAGGAGGCCTGGCACATCATCAACAGCCCCTTCGTGGCGCAACTGTTCCAGCGCCTCCTGAAGTTCGGCCGACGCCTCGGCCTGTCCTTCGTCGCCGTCGTCCACCACCTCTCGGACGTCGTCGACGGAGCCGCCGCCCGAGAAGCCGCGGCCATCCTCAAGATGGCCTCCACGCGCACCATCTACGCCCAGAAGGCCGACGAGGCCCGCGCCACCGGCCTCGTACTCGGCCTGCCCCGCTGGGCCGTGGAGATCATCCCGACCCTCACCCCCGGCATCGCCGTCTGGGACGTCAACGGCAACGTGCAGGTCGTCAAACACCTCATCACCGAAGCCGAACGCCCCCTCGTCTACACGGACCGCGCGATGACGGAGTCCTCCGGCCCGCAGCTCCCCGACGAACTCCTGGCGGCCGAACTCGAAGCGGAGGAACGGGCCCTGTACATGGAACGCCACCGCCACAGCGGCCCCGGTTCAGCGACCACGGTGGCCTGACCATGCCCCATGCCGGACGTACGGAGCCCCCGGCGCGAGCCGGCGGCGTCCCCGACGGACTCCTCGTCGGCCTGCTGGCCTTCCTCCTCGGGCTCGCCGTCATGGTCTGGTCGGCCACCGGCCTCGCCGCCCTCTTCTCGAAGGGCGCCTGGCCCGACACCGTCACCTTCCGCAGCACCCCGGAGGCCGTCCGCGCCCTGATAGCGCAGCCGCACGACATCGCCGCGGCCTGGCCGGCCACCGCCCCCGACGCCCTCCCGGGGTGGGGCCTGTTCTGGGGCCTGTTCATCGGCCAACTCCTGGTGCTGCTGGTCCTGACGATCTTCACCCTGGGCGTGGTGGCCCGCACGAAGGCCCGCCGCGCGGCACCCCGCCCCACGGCCGCACCACCGGCGCCGGCCCCCGAACCGGAGCCGATGCCGGCGCCGACTGCGACGCCCCTAGCGCCGCCGCCGGCCCCCGAGCCCGCACCCACCGCCCTCCCCATCCCGGCGCCCAAAACCGCCGCACCCGCCGTCCCCGCTCCCCCGGAGCCGCACCCCTCCCCGGTAGACGAGGCCTACCGCTACGGCTTCGGCTACGCCCCGGCCCCGGCCCCCGCCACCACCACCGCGACGGCCCGTACCCCGACGCGCCTGGCCTACAACACCCCGACCACACGCCACGAACTCGCCGCGGACGCCATCGCGGCAGCCGAAGGCGCCCTCCTGGTCGTCACGTCCTCCCCGGCGCTCTGGTCGGAAACCAAGGACGCCCGCGCCAAGCTCGGCCCGGTCCTCCTCTACGACCCCTCGCACCTGTGCGACACCCCGGCCCGCATGCACTGGAACCCCGCCGAAGGCTGCGCCGACCGTGACACGGCCGCCGCCAGAGCCACGGCCCTGCTGGCCCCCGTACGCCCCCAGGCCCGCATCGACTCCGTACTCGCGGACACCGCGGAAACCCTCCTGCGCAGCTGGCTCCAAGCAGCCGCGCTCGAAGAGCGCCCGTTCAAGCAGCTCCACCGCTGGGCCCAGGGCACCTCCGCCCAGGACCCGGTACGCATCCTCCGCACACACCCCCGCGCGGCCCCGGGAACGGCCGGCGAGCTGGAGAGCGCCCTCACCTCCCACCCGGAACGCCGCGAACAGGCCCTCCAACTGACCGCCCGCGCCCTGAGCTCCCTCACGTCGATCCACATCCGTGAGGCCTGCAACCCGAACCGAACGGATTCGCTCACCCTGGCTTCGTTCGTGACCGAGGGGGGCAGCCTCTACGTGGTGGGAGAACCCCTCGAAGACCCCCGCTCCCACCCGGGTGCGATGCCGTTGCTGACCGCACTCGCCTCCAGCGTGGTCGAGCACGGCCGGCGCATGGCCGCACGGTCATCCCACGGTCGGCTCGACCCACCACTGACCCTGGTCCTGGAGGACGTCGCGGCCGTCGCCCCGATCCCGGAGCTCCCGGATCTCCTCGACGACGACACGCTGCCGCTCCTCGCCCTGTGCCGCAGCCGCGAACAGGCCCGAGCCCGCTGGCCCCAGGCCTCGTTCGACCTGCCCTAAGGCCCGTCCCGCGATGATCGGCTGGTGCGTCCGCTCAAGGACGCGGAGCCAGGGCGGCGTGTTGTCCCCCGTGACGAACAGGGGAGACCTACGGCCTGCCCGGCGGCAGCACCACCGATCACCACGCCCGTCTGCCCAGACCCGGACCACTGGTGGCCGGGCCGGCGGCCCGGCGGTAAAGGACCTGGCCGTAAACGCAGAAAAGCCCCGCACCAGTTACCTGGTGCGGGGCTTTCCCACAATGATTGTTCGGCGGCGTCCTACTCTCCCACAGGGTCCCCCCTGCAGTACCATCGGCGCTGAAAGGCTTAGCTTCCGGGTTCGGAATGTAAACCGGGCGTTTCCCTAACGCTATGACCACCGAAACACTATGAAGTTGAACCAACCGGGCATGGACACGGTTCGTTACTTCAGAACTAACACAGTGGACGCGAGCAACTGAGGACAAGCCCTCGGCCTATTAGTACCAGTCAGCTCCACCCGTTACCGGGCTTCCACATCTG
>NZ_JBIAVF010000009.1:0-343018 GCF_042893755.1 Streptomyces sp. NPDC001568
GGCTTCGTCGTCGCGAACAACTGCGCCGCCTCCGGCGCCGTGTAGAACGCCGACAGACCCTGGAACTCGGCATCCACGTTCGACCCGGCATCACGAAACGTCCCCGCCGCCGAATCCAACTTCGCCCGGTCCGACTCCAACGCGGCCAGGTCACCCGTGAACTGCGGGATCGTGCACGGATTGATCGGTACGTGATCCGTCACTTCTGACCCGCCCCCGGGGAGTTCGTGTTCGGCCGCCACTGCTTCGCAGGTGCATCGTGCAATGACCCACCTGTCTACCCAATCAGAGTTTCGATTTCAAACCCGGCGTCCCCGCAACGGCGTTGTGGCGCGTTCCAGGGCTCGGGCGCCCGCACGGGAGGGCCGTGCCGGTCCGGGAACCGGCGGGAGTGGTTCAGCATCGGCCCCTTCCATGTCGCGAACCTGTTCGACCTGCCGGAAGATCGGACGGAACCGATCGAATGGGGTGTTGGCAGTGGCCAAGAAGGACAAGGAAGCCGGCGGGAACAGGAAGCGAAAGGAAGACGAACCAAAGAGCCGAGGGCGCGAGAGCGGCGGCCGCCCCGGCGGGCCGGCGCTCGGGCCGGTGCTCCGGGTTCCCGTCGGGGAGCGGGTGGATCTGGCCGCCCTGGACCCGGCGGGGAAGCCCGCGGGTCCCGCGGACAAGGCGTCCGGGTTGGCCGCGACGGCCCTGATGGCCGAACGGCTCGCCTCCCTCCAGGACCGGCTGTACGCGGCGAGCACCGCGGGCGACCGCCGCCGGGTCCTGCTGGTCCTCCAGGGCATGGACACCAGCGGCAAGGGCGGCACGGTCAAGCACGTGATCGGGCTGTTCAACCCGTCCGGCTGCCGGATCAGGTCCTTCAAGGCGCCCACGCCCGAGGAACTGGACCACCCGTTCCTGTGGCGCGTCACGAACGCCCTCCCGCTGCCGGGGGAGATCGGCATCTTCGACCGTTCGCACTACGAGGACGTCCTCGTCGCCCGGGTGCGCGAGCTGGTGTCGCGCAGCGTGCTGAAACGCCGATACGCCGAGATCAACCGGTTCGAGAAGGACCTCGCGGACGACGGGGTGACCGTCGTCAAGGTCTTCCTGCACCTCGGCTACGAGGAGCAGCGCCGGCGTCTGCTGGCGCGGCTGGACGATCCGGACAAGCACTGGAAGTTCAGTCCGGACGACATCGAGGCGCGGGCCGCGTGGCCCGCCTACCAGCGGGCGTACGAGCTGGCGCTGGAGCGCTGCTCGACACCGGAGGCGCCTTGGTACGTCGTGCCCGCGGACCGGAAGTGGTACCGGAACTGGGCGGTCGGCCGGCTCCTGCTGGAGCACCTGGAGGAGCTGGCTCCGGCGTACCCGCCGGGTGACTTCGACGTGGAGGAGTGCCGCACCCGCCTGATTGCCACATAGTCATATATTTTGCCTACGTGACCACTTCTGTGCGCAAAGCGGCCGTCGTGGCCGTCCTCGGTGCTGCCCTGGGTGCCGCCCTCGCGGGATGCGGGGGCGGCACCGCTCCGTCCCGGGGCGACGGCCAGGCCCGTATGGGGAGCCCCGCGGCCTCCGCCCCGGGTGCCCCGCAGTCCGTCTCCCCCGCCCCCTCCGGCGCCTCCCCGCAGGCCGGCCCGCCGGGCCGGGCACCGACCATGGCCCCCGGCCCGAACGGCCTGACCCCGGTCTTCGAGCGGGCGCGCCAGCGCAGCGACAAGACCGTCGCCCTGACGTTCGACGCCGACATGACCTCCGACCAGGGGCCGCGCGCCGCCTCGGGGGAACGTTTCGACAACCCCGAGCTGATCTCCACCCTGCGCCGGCTCCAGGTGCCCTCGACGATCTTCATGACCGGTCGATGGGCCGAGGAGTACCCGGACCAGGCCAAGTCCATCGGCACCGATCCGAACTTCGAGATCGCGAACCACTCGTACAGCCACCACGCCTTCAAGGCGCCCTGCTACGGGCTCCCCACCCTCGACGACGAGGCCGCGCGGGCCGACGTCGACCGGGCCTTCGCGGCGTTCCGGACGGCCGGCGCCGTCAACACCGTGCCGTACTTCCGCTTCCCCGGAGGCTGCTACGACGACCGGGCGCTGCACTCCCTCCGCGAGGCGAAGGTCACCGCCGTGCAGTGGGACGTGGTCAGCGGGGACGCCTTCGCGCAGGACCCCGACGCGGTGGCCGAGCAGGTGCTCGCCGGGGTGAAGCCCGGCTCGGTGGTGGTCATGCACTGCACGCGCAGCGCGGCCCCGGTCACCGAGGAGGCCATCCGGAAGATCGTCCCGGAACTCCGGGCGCGCGGGTACCGCTTCGTGAAGGTGTCCGACCTGATCGGCAAGTAACCCGGGCGGCGCGCCGCCCGGTCAGCCGGAGCAGGCGGTGCGCTGCGCCTCCTGCCACTCGCAGACCGGGCACAGCACGATGCCCGGGGTCGCGACCCCGTACTCGGTGGGTTTGCCGCACTCCAGGCAGTCGGCGTACGGCGGCCCGGGCACCCGCCCGGCGGGTGCGGCCGGGGCGGGGCAGTACGACGCGTCGTTCTCCTGCGGTCGGTCCATGCGTACGAGCCTACCCACCCCGGCCCCCGGCCGGCCGGGGGCCGTTCAGTGCGAGGCCGCCGCCTCGGTGACCTCGCTGGGGCGGACGATGACGAAGCCCTCGCCGCTCAGCTTCAGCTGGACGGCCTCCCCGGACCCGCCCCGGATCATGGAGCCGACGGACTGCGAGCGGTGCAGGCCGGTCTCCAGCCGGGCGCTCCAGCCCACGACCGCGTCGGTGTCGACGAAGACCGGCTCCTGCGGGGTGACGGGGATGATGATGGGGCTGCCGTCGCACACGACGGCGAGCTTGCCGGTGCCGGTGAAGTGGCTGTTGAAGAGGCCGCCGCCGGTCATGCCGGCGCCCTTGACCATCTTGATCTCGTAGGAGAGCGTCGGGTCGAAGCACAGGACGTTGCGGCCGTTGACGGTCAGCGCGTCGCCGGGTTCGAAGTCGACGATGAAGCAGTTGCCGCCCTGGTGCGCGAACCAGGCCTCGCCCTGGCCGCGTACGGACATCAGCGCGAGCCCCTCGCCGGTCACGGCACGCTTGAGCATGCCGCCTATGCCCTGCCCCTTCCGCTCGAACTGCAGGTTCCCCCGGAAGGCGACCATCGCGCCCTGCCGGGCGAGCACCTCTCCGTTGACGGTGTACTTGACGGACTTGGCGTTCTGCAGGGTCATGCCGGGCGCGGCGGCCGGCTGGGCCAAGTTCTCGGACGCGAAAAGGTCGCTCTTCATGGCTCCGATCCTCGCGCGGGGAGGGGACCCGGAGCATCCTCCTCAGGTCGGAGGCCGGCATCCTTGGCAGGATGAGCAGCCGGCACACGAACGAGACCACAGACGTACCCGCGGGCGGACGCGCGCCGGTATCCGCGGGCGGCCCCGCCGACGCCCCCGCCGTCGTTCCCGCCGTCGGGGCGGACAGCCCCTTCCGCCTGGAACGCGTACCGCGCGACGAGGCCCCGCAGTTCGTCCTGCCGCTGGTCGTACGGATCGAGAAGGCCGAGCCGCCCGCCCGGACGGACGCCCTGGAGACGGCGGCCCGCGCGGTGCTGGTCCTGCTGACGGACGAGCGCGCGCACGGCGAGGGCGAGTGGGCGGAGGCCGTCCGCGACTGGCAGGACGCCCGGATCCGCAAGGTGGTCCGGCGGGCGCGCGGGGCGGAGTGGCGCAAGGCGGAGACCCTGCCGGGCATCACCGTCAGCGGCGCCGCGTCCCGGGTACGGGTCTTCCCGCCGGTGCCGCTGGACGGCTGGCCCAAGGAACTGGCGAAGCTCCAGGTCTCCGGCACCGACCTGGACGACCCCGAACCGGTCCCCCCGGCCGCCGCCGGCCTCCCGGTGCTGTGGCTCAACCCGGACCTCGGCATGTCGGCCGGCAAGGCGATGGCGCAGGTCGGGCACGCGGCGCAGCTGGCCTGGTGGGAGCTGTCCCCGGCCGAGCGGACGGCGTGGCGGGACTCCGGTTTCCGACTGGCCGTGCGCACGGCCCCGCGCGAGCGGTGGTCCGAGCTCGGCGGGAGCGGGCTCCCGGTGGTGCGGGACGCCGGTTTCACGGAGATCGCCCCGGGGTCCTGCACGGTCGTCGCGGACCATCCGGCCCTGCGGGCACGACTTTGAGGCTCCGGCGGGAACCTCAAATCATGCTCTGAACGTCCCCCCACGCGGGTTGGCCGGGCTCCGACAGGGTCATCACACCGGCACACGGTCCGACGGACCGAAGACAAGAGGGGGGCGGCGACATGAAGCCCATGACGCGCCTGGGGGTGGGCATCGGCTGGCGGCCGGAGATCGCGGACGCGGTCGAACGGCTGCCGGGCCTGGACTGGGTCGAGGTGGTGGCGGAGAACGCCTGCCCCGGCCACCTGCACCCCGGACTGCTGAGGTTGCGCGAGCGCGGCGTCCACGTCGTCCCGCACGGGGTTTCGCTGGGCCTCGGCGGAGCCGACCGGCCCGACGCCGGGAAGCTGGCCGCGCTCGCGGAGCGGGCGGTGGCGCTGGGGGCGCCGCTGGTCACCGAGCACATCGCCTTCGTACGGACCACCTCGCCCGCGCTGGAGGCCGGCCACCTGCTGCCCGTGCCCCGCACCCGCGACGCGCTGGCCGTGCTGTGCGAGAACGTCCGGATCGCGCAGGACGCGCTGCCCGTGCCGCTGGCCCTGGAGAACATCGCCGCGCTGCTCGCCTGGCCCGGGGAGGAGCTGACGGAGGGGCAGTTCCTGACGGAGCTGGTCGAGCGGACCGGCGTACGGCTCCTCATCGACGTCGCCAACCTGCACACCAACCGGGTCAACCGCGGCGAGGACCCGGCGACCGTCCTCGACGGAATCCCGCTGGAGGCGCTCGCGTACGTGCACGTCGCCGGTGGCGTGGAGCGCGACGGCGTCTGGCACGACACGCACGCGCACCCGGTGCCGCCGGTGGTGCTCGACGTCCTCGCGCAGCTGCGCGAGCGGGTGGACCCGCCGGGGGTGCTGCTGGAGCGGGACGACGACTTCCCGCCGGAGGCCGAGCTGGCCGGGGAACTGGAGCGGATCCGGGCCGTGGTCGGCGCCGCCCCCGGCGCCCGACGACCGGACCGGACGGGGCCGGCCGCCCTGCCGGACGCGGCGCCCGGTGAAGGCACCGCCCGGGACACCCGCGCCACGGCGCCCGACGGGCGCGCCGCCCCGGCCGCCCGCGCCGCCGCGCCCGACGACGACGCCCCCGACACCGGGGCGGCCCGCACCCGGCTCGGGCTCGGGCAGGCCGCCCTGTTGTCGGCGCTGGTCGCCGGAACCCCGGTGCCCGAGGGCTTCGACCGGCAGCGGATCCGCGTCCAGGCCCGGGCGCTGGCCGCCAAGCGGGCCTCCGTCGTGGCCAAGGTCGCGCCCGAGCTGCCCGACCTGCTCGGCGGCCCCGCCGCCTACCGCACCGCCTTCCTCGCCTACGCCCGCCAACGCCCCATGACGGCCGGCTACCGCCGCGACGCCCTGGACTTCGCCGAGCACCTGCTCATCCAGGACCTGCCCGCCGACCCGGCCGCCCGGCGCCGCCTCACCACCTGGTGGCGGGACCGGGCCGGCGCCCGACCGCCCCGCCGGATCGTCCGTTGGGCCCGCGCCCTGGTGGGGAGAGCCGCGTGAGCATCCTGATCGCCCTCGTGTGGATCGCCGTCGTCACCTCCACCACCCTGCTCCTGATCTCCCTGCGCCGCGCCCGGCCCCCGGTGGCCGGACCCGCGCCGCGGCTGCACGACCTGTCCGAGGCCGCCTTCATGGCGGGCGGCCCCGGGGCCGTCGTCGATGCCGCGCTCGTCTCCCTCCTGGGCGACGGCCGCCTGGCGATCGGCGGGCCGGGCATCATCCACGTACGGTCCGGGGCCCGGGCCGGCGACCCCGCCGAGCGGGCCGTGCTGCTGGCCGGCCGGGAGGCGCCGTCCGGTTGGCTCTACCGGATCCGCTACGCCGCCATGCTCGACCCGGCGGTGCAGGAGATCGGTGACGCGCTGGCCGCCCGCGGCCTCGTCGCCGCACCCGGGTCCGGGCGCGGCCGGCGGCGCTGGGGCATGCTCCAGGCCCTGCTGTGCGCGCTCCTGGCCTTCGCCTCGATCCCGATCACCATCGTCACCCTCGCGCTGGCCGCCGGTCCCCGGGTCCCGTTCGCCCTCGCGGTGCTGCCCGCCCTCATCGGCGGCCTCGTGATGGGCATCGTCTGCGCGAAGCGCGCCGGTCGGCGGATCACCGCGGCCGGGCAGGCCGCGCTCCGGGAGATCCGGGCGCAGCACCTGGGAAACCCGGCACCGCACGTGCAGACCGCCCTGTTCGGGCTGCGCGGTCTTCAGGACCCGTACCTGCGCTCGCACCTGGTGCCGGCGGCCCGCGAGGCCCGGCTCGCCGCCGCCCAGGCCCGGGCGGCCGGGCACCGGCCGCACCGGATGCACTCCTCGTCCGGGTCGTCCGGTTCCGACGAGTTCATGGTCCCGGTCGTCTGGTGCGCGTCCTCCGACGGCGGGGGCGGTGGCGCAGGCGGGTCCGGCTGCGGTTCGGGGCCGGGATGCGGATCGTCGGGCGGCAGCTGCGGTGGGGGCGGAGGCTCCAGTTGCTCGTCGTCCGGTTCCAGTTGCGGTTCCTCAAGTTCCAGTTGCGGGAGCAGCAGCTCCAGCTGTGGCAGCAGCAGTTCCTGAACGTCCGTCATCACAGGTCACGAGGTGCTCACATGTGCGCGGCGCCCTGACCACCGGCTCCGACAACGGGTAGGAATCAGGCATGTTCTGGGTCCTGTTCCTCCTGCTGGCGTGGGCCGGCGTGCTGCTGGCCTGCGTCCGGCTCCTGCGCGCCACGACCGAGGCCGCCGGCTCCGCCGAGAGCTTCACCATCGAACACCGGCTGAGCCTGTACGAGGCCGCGTACCTGGCCGGCGGCCCGGACCGGGTCGCCGTGGTGACGCTGCTGTCCATGGAGCGCGGCCGGCGGCTGCTCCTCGCCCACACCGGCTGGGCCACCGTCGTCGACCCCGTCGGGCGGGACCCTCACGAGCGGGCCCTGCTGGAGGCGTTCGACCCGCAGGGGCAGTCCCCGGTCCGGGACCTGCGGACCGCGACCGCCGCTCACCCGGCCGTACGGGAACTCGCGGACCGGCTGGGAGCGGCCGGACTCACCGTCCCCGAGGCGGTACGGGGTGATCTCGCGGAGGGCCTGCGCGCGGTCCGCCGGGCCACCTGGCTGGTGCTCGCCATGGCGGCGGCCTCGCTGGCGGCGGCCCCCTCCGACAGGGGCATCACGGTGACCGTGCTGTGGTGGTTCTCGCTGCCGCTGCTGCTCACCCTGAGCTGCCAGGCCGTCGCCCGCTTCGAGGGCCACCGCCACTCCCCCTGGGCGTCCCCCTCGGGCCGGCGGCTGTTGCTGGAGCTGCAACGCGAGGGCGGCACCCCGGACCCCCTCACCGCGGTGGCCGTGCACGGGGTGCGGGCCGTGGCCGATCCGGAGCTGCGGGCGGCGCTCGCCTGACGGCCCCTCACGGCGGCGGACCCCCGTCACCCCGCCGGGACTTCGACGCGGCGCAGGCCGTGCGGGGGCCGTCCGCAGGCCGTCCGGGGGCCGATCGGGCGGTAACGGCGGCCGGGCCCGGGGCCTGCGGCGATGCGCCTGTACAGGGCGGCGGACCTGGCATCTCATCGGACCAGCCGATGAGACGAAGGAGCCGCCATGCGGATGCCGACGCCCGCCCGCCGCCGCACGACGCCCACCCGCCGCGCCGCCGCCCTGGCGGCACTGTCGCTCGCCCTGTGCCTACCCTCCCCGGCCGCCGCCGAGGACACCGGGAGCGCCGGAACCGCCGCCGACGCCGGAACCGCCACTGCCGACGCCCGGACCGCCGCCGAGGACGCCGGGGCCGTCCGCGTCGCCCTTCGCGCCGCCCTCGCGGCCCGAGGCGGAGCCGGCGGTGGGGCCGGCGGTGGGGCCGGCGGTGGGCTCGTCTTCGGCCGCTGCCCCGTCGTCGAGGCGCTGCCCGACCCGGTGCGGTGCGCCGCCCTGCGCGTCCCGCTCGACTACGCCCGCCCCGACGGCCCGCAGATCTCGCTGACCGTCAGCCGGGTCCCGGCCACCGGCCGCGGGGGCGCCGCACGGCAGGGCGCGCTGGTCCACAACCCGGGCGGTCCGGGCGCCTCCGGCATGTACTTCCCGCTGTTCGCCGGGCTCCCCGCCTGGCGCGGCGTCGCCGCCGCCTACGACCTCGTCGGCTACGCCCCGCGCGGCGTCGGCCGCTCCGCCCCGCTCTCCTGCCGGGACCCGGCCGCGCCGCCGCAGGCCGGCCCGACCCGGGTCCCCGCCGAGCCTTCCGCCGCGTACAAGCGGGAGCGGATCGAGGCGGCCCGGACGTACGCCCTCGGCTGTGCGCGGCACGCCGGCGAGGCCCTGGCGCACCACACGACCCTGGACAACGTCCGCGACCTGCACGTGCTCCGCGCCGCGCTCGGCGAGGACCGGCTGACCTTCATGGGGGCCTCGTACGGCACGTACCTGGGGGCGGTGTACGCCACCCGGTACCCGGGGCACGTACGGCGCATGGTGTTCGACTCGGCCGTGGACCCGGACCCGCGCCGCATCTGGTACCGCAACAACCTCGACCAGGCCCCCGGCTTCGAGCGGCGCTGGTCCGACTTCCGGACCTGGGCGGCCCGCCACCACGCCACGTACGGGCTCGGCACCACCGCGCGGGCCGTACAGGCGAGTTACGAGCGGGTCCGGGAGGCCGTGTCCCGGGATCCGGCGGACGGGGTCGTCGGGACGGGCGAACTGCACGCGGCGTTCCTCCAGACCGCCTACTACGACGACGTCTGGCCGGAGCGGGCCGCGGCGCTGGCGGCGTTCCTGCGGGGCGATCCGGGGCCGCTGGTCGAACAGGCGGGACCGCGACCGGGGGACGCGGCCGAGGCGGCGAACGCGACGGCCGTCTACACGGCGGTGCTGTGCAACGACGCCCCTTGGCCGACCGACTGGGAGACCTGGGACCGGGACAACACCGAGTTGGCGCGCCGGGCGCCCTTCGAGACCTGGGCGAACGCGTTCCTGAACCTGCCCTGCGCGTTCTGGCCGGTGGAGCGGCGGCAACGGCCGGTGGCCGTGGGGGCGGGCCCGACGCGCCTGCCCCCGACGCTGATCGTGGCGGCGGAACGGGACGGGGCGACGCCCCATCGGGGTGCGCTGGAGCTGCAACGGCGGCTCGGCCCGCTGGCGGCACTGGTCACCGAGGAGGGGGCGGGCAACCACGGGGTGGCCGGCGGACGCAACGCGTGCGTGGACCGGCGGGTGGAGCGGTACTTGCTGACGGGCGCCACTCCGGGGTGGCGCACCGCGTGTGCGCCGCATCCGGAGCCCGCACCGGTGTCGCTGGACGACCGGGCAGTGGGCGCTCCCAGGGCGCTGCTGCCGCCAGTCGTCTGAACTTCCGGGCGGGGTCTCCGGCTGCGTCGATTCGGGGGCAGGGCCTCCCGATCCCCGGAGGAGGTCGAGTCCTCCGGTCCTTCCCCCCAGGGGAGGTATCAGGCGAGTCCGGCCACCAGATCGGCGACGGACTTGCGGCGCCCGGTGTAGAAGGGCACCTCTTCACGGACGTGCATGCGGGCCTCGGAGGCGCGCAGGTGACGCATGAGGTCGACGATGCGGTACAGCTCGTCGGCCTCGAAGGCCAGCATCCACTCGTAGTCGCCGAGCGAGAAGGAGGCGACGGTGTTGGCGCGGACGTCCGGGTAGCCGCGAGCCATCATGCCGTGGTCCTTGAGCATGCGGCGACGGTCCTCGTCGGGCAGCAGGTACCAGTCGTAGCTGCGCACGAAGGGGTAGACGCTGACGTACTCGCGGGCGACCTCGTCGGCGAGGAAGGCCGGGATGTGCGACTTGTTGAACTCGGCGGGGCGGTGCAGCGCCATGTTCGACCAGACCGGCTCCAGGGCGCGGCCCAGCTTGGTGCGGCGGAACAGGTTGTAGGCGCTCTGCAGCTCGTCCGCGGTCTCGGCGTGCCACCAGATCATGACGTCCGCGTCGGCGCGCAGGCCGGAGACGTCGTAGGCGCCGCGGACGGTGATGTCCTTGGCGGCCAGCTGGTCGAACAGCTCCTGGACCTCGTCGGCGAAGCCGGTACGGTCCTCGGGCAGGACGTCCTTCAGCTTGAAGACGGACCACAGGGTGTAGCGGATGACCTCGTTGAGGTCCTTCGCCTTCTTCCCCGCGTTGGGAATCTTCTCCGGTGCAGTCATGTGTCCATTGTCCCGTGTGCTGATCAGTGGTCTGCGCCAGGGGTGGCCAACGAGGCGATGACCACATCGGCGGCCTTCCCCGCGCTCGCGACGCAGGCCGGGATGCCGACGCCGTCGTAGAGGGCGCCGCACACGGCGAGGCCGGGCAGGGCCGCGACGGCGTCGCGGATCCGGGCGACCCGGGCGAGGTGGCCGACGGGGTACTGGGGCAGGCCGCGGTCCCAGCGGGTGACCGTGGAGGCCACGGGTCGGGCGGCGAGGCCGACGGCCTCGGCGAGGTCGGCGAGCGAGACGTCGACGAGTTCCGCGTCCTCCCGCTCGAGGTCCTGTTCGTCGCCGTGCCGGCCGACGGAGGTGCGCAGCAGGAAGAGGTCCGGATCGACCCCGGACCAGGCCCACTTGTTGCTGGAGAAGGTGGAGGCCTTGATCGTGCGGCCGTCGACGGGCGGTACGAGGAACCCGCTGGCGCCGCCGTCGGCGATCGAGTGCGGCAGGTCGGAGCGTCGGAAGGCCATGGTGACCAGGGCCATGGAGGCGTACTCGGCCGCGCGCAGTTCGGCGGCGGCCGCGGGGGCGGGGCCGGCCAGCAGGTCGGCGGCGGGGCCCGCCGGGGTGGCCAGCACCACGGCGTCGGCGTCGATGACCTCGGAGCCGGTGACGACGCGCCAGCCGCTCGCGGTCCGCAGGACCTCGCGGACGGGGGCTGCGGTGCGCAGGTCGGCGCCCGCGGCCCGGCAGGCCTCGGCGACGGCCAGGGGCAGCCGGCCGATGCCGCCGTCGATGCCGGCGAAGACGGGTCCGGTGGCCTGCGGCTGTCGGGCGGCGCGGTCCTGGAGGTCCCGTACGGCCTCGCCGAGCATCGGGTGGGAGCGGGCCGCGTCGAAGAGCTGGGGCACGGCGGCGCGCATCGAGATGCGGTAGGCGTTGCCCGCGTACACCCCGCCGAGGAGGGGTTCGACGAGCCGGTCGACGACCTCGTGGCCGAGGCGGGCGGCGACGTACTCGCCGACGGCGACGTCCTCGCCGATCTCGACGGGCGGCAGGTCTCGTTCGGCCTCGATGCGGGCCAGTCCCTCGGCGGAGAGCACGCCCGAGGCGGCGAGCGGGCCGGGTTCGGCCGGGACGCCCATGACGTGGCCGCGCGGCATGGGGCGCAGGGCGCCGCGGGTCCACAGGTGGGCGGTGGCGGTGGCGGGCGGCTGGAGGGCGTCGGCGAGGCCGACGGCGCGGGCCAGGTCGACCCCCTCGGGGCGGCGGGCGAGCACGGATTCGGCGCCCAGGTCCACGGGGAGGCCCGCGAGTTCGCCCGCGTGCAGTTTGCCGCCGAGGCGCGGTCCGGCCTCCAGCAGGGTGACGCGGACGCCGGCGGCCAGCAGCCGGTGGGCCGCGGCGAGACCCGCGATGCCGCCGCCGATGACGACGGCGTGCCCCGGGGTTCCCGGGCGGTCCGTACGGGTGTCCGCTTCATCCATGGACACATCGTCTCAGACCGCCCGCCGAGGCCGGACCGTGACCTCATCGCTACCGGTCCGGGACCGGGCGTGCGAAACCGGGGCAGGGGCGCCGCACGTCGAACGGGCGACATTCGACGGATCCTCGGGGGTACTCACGATGCGCACGCTCCACAGACACCGCACGGCGGCCGCCGTCGCGGCCCTCTCCCTGGCCGGGGCCCTCGCGCTGACCGGCTGCGGGGCCGACGGCTCCGACTCCTCGGCCGACCGGGGCGCGGTCGCCGCCCCGAGGGGCCCGGAGGCGGGCAGGGCCGGGGCGGAGGCGGTCGCCCCGCCGGCCGCGGCCGACGCCAAGGCCCCGAACGCCTCTCAGGCCCCCACCGTGGTCCGCCCGCACGTGATCCGCACCGGGGCGCTCGGCATCGAGACGGCCGAGCCGCAGAAGGTCCTGGCGGCGGCCCGTACGGCGGCGGAGGGCGCGGGCGGGTACGTCGGCAACGAGTCCACCCAGCGCGGCAAGGACGGTCGGATGACCTCGACGCTGACCCTGCGGGTGCCCGGCGAACGCTTCGACGCGGTGATCGGCGCCCTGGAGGG
Organism: Streptomyces sp. NPDC001568; assembly: GCF_042893755.1. Taxonomy (NCBI): domain Bacteria; kingdom Bacillati; phylum Actinomycetota; class Actinomycetes; order Kitasatosporales; family Streptomycetaceae; genus Streptomyces; species Streptomyces sp. NPDC001568. Next base: position 12,323 of record NZ_JBIAVF010000009.1, read on the forward strand.
CAGCGGCAAGCTCCTGAACCGCAAGGTGGAGGCGCAGGACGTCACCGAGAAGGTCGCCGACGTCGACAGCCGGGTCAAGTCCCAGCAGGCCAGCGTGGCCCGGGTGCGGGAGATGATGGACAAGGCCACGGCGCTGGGTGACGTGGTCATGTTGGAGGGCGAACTGAGTCGGCGCCAGTCCGACCTGGAGTCGCTGCTGGCGCAGCAGACCGCGCTGAAGGACCGGACCTCCCTGGGCACCGTCACGCTGTCCGTCTCGGAGCCCTCACCGGCGACGACGGAGGAGAAGGAGGAGGAGACGGGCTTCGGTGACGCGCTGGCCGCCGGCTGGTCGGTGTTCACCACGGTGGTCCGCTACCTCCTCCTCGCCCTCGCGGCGGTCCTGCCGTTCGCGGTGGCCGCGGCCCTGTTCGCGCTCGGGTTCCGGGCCTACCGCAAGCTCCGGCCGGCGAAGCCGAAGCCCGCCGCCGAACCCACCTGGGTCCCGCGCCAGGAGCGGGTGGCCCAGGCGCCCGCCGCGCCCGGCCCCGACGCGCCCGGTCCCGACGCTCAGGCACCTGCCGCCCCGGCCTCCGGTACCGCCTCCGGCCCGGCCCCCGGCCGGGGCGCCGGTGGACCGGGAGCGGACCGGGAGGGCTGAGCGCGCGGGACGCCCGTACGGTGGCCCCGTAGGACGACGGCGGCACGGAACGGGGCGGACGATGGCGACGGAACGACTGGTGGTGGTCGGAGGTGACGCGGCGGGGATGTCCGCGGCGTCACAGGCCCGGCGGATGAAGGGCCCCGCGGAGCTGGAGATCGTCGCCTTCGAGCGCGGCCACTTCACCTCGTACTCCGCGTGCGGGATCCCGTACTGGATCGGCGGCCTGGTGGCCGAGCGGGACGACCTGATCGCCCGGACCCCGCAGGAGCACCGGGAGCGGGACATCGACCTGCGCACGCGCACGGAGGTCGTCGAGCTGGACCTGGCCGGGCGCCGGGTCCGCGCCCGCGACCTGGACTCCGGGGCCGAATCGTGGACCGCGTACGACAAGTTGGTCCTGGCGACGGGCGCCCGCCCGGTGCGCCCCCGACTGCCCGGCATCGGCGCGCACGGTGTGCACGGCGTCCAGTCCCTGGACGACGGTCAGCGCCTGATGACGTCCCTGGAACGCGCGCGTGGCCGCCGGGCGGTCGTCGTCGGCGCGGGGTACATCGGCGTGGAGATGGCCGAGGCGCTGGTCGGTCGGGGCTTCGAGGTCACCGTCCTGCACCGCGGCGAGCAGCCCATGGCCACGCTCGACCCCGACATGGGCGGCCTGGTGCACAGCGCGATGAACCGGATGGGCATCCGTACGGTGTCCCGCGCGGAGGTGACGGCCGTCCTCACCGACGAGGAGGGCCGGGCCCGCGCCGTGACGACGGCGACCGGCGAGGAGTACCCGGCGGACGTGGTGGTGCTCGGCATGGGCGTCGAACCGCGCACGGCCCTGGCCCGCGCGGCGGGACTGCCGCTGGGCACCTCGGGCGGCATCCTGACGGACCTCTCGATGCGGGTGCGCGGTCACGAGGACGTGTGGGCGGGCGGTGACTGCGTGGAGGTCCTGGACCTGGTGGCGGGCCGCACCCGGCACATCCCGCTGGGCACGCACGCCAACAAGCACGGCCAGGTCATCGGCGCCGGCGCGGGGGGCGGCTACGCCACCTTCCCCGGGGTGGTGGGCACCGCGGTGAGCAAGGTGTGCGACCTGGAGATCGCCCGCACCGGACTGCGCGAGCGGGACGCGCTGGAGGCGGGCCTGCGCTTCGTGACGGCCACCATCACCTCCACCAACACGGCGGGTTACTACCCGGGCGCCACGGAGATGACGGTCAAGATGCTGGCCGAGCGCCGCACGGGCCGCCTGCTGGGCGTGCAGATCGTCGGCGGCGCGGGCTCCGCGAAGCGGGTCGACGTCGCCGCCGTCGCCCTGACGGCGGGCATGACGGTGGAGCAGGTCGTCGCCCTGGACCTGGGCTACGCCCCGCCCTTCTCCCCGGTGTGGGACCCCGTCCTGGTGGCGGCCCGCAAGGCCGTCTCGGCGGTCCGGGCGGCCGTGTAGGTCCCGCCCCGCCGGCCCCGGAAACGCCGACGCGCCGCAGGCGGTGTCCTGCGGCGCGTCGCTGCCGCTCCGGCGGGGAGCGGCGGGGGGATCAGCGGGCGGTGCGGGTGTGGACGTGTTCCACGAGGCGGGTCAGCGCGTCCGGGTTCGTGGTGGGCAGCACGCCGTGACCGAGGTTGAAGATGTGGCCCTCCAGGCCGGCGGCGGCGGCGAGGACCTCGTCGGTCTTGGCCTCCACGGCCTCCGTGGTGGAGAAGAGCACGGCCGGGTCCAGGTTGCCCTGGAGCGCCTTGCCGGGGCCGACGCGCCGGACGGCCTCGTCGAGCGGGACCCGGTAGTCGACGCCCATGACGTCCGCGCCGGCCTCGCCCATCAGGTCGAGCAGCTCGCCGGTGCCCACGCCGAAGTGGATGCGCGGGACCCCGTACGAGGCCACGGACTCCAGGACCTTCGCCGACGCCGGCATCACCGAGCGGCGGTAGTCCGCGGGGGCGAGCGCGCCGACCCAGGAGTCGAAGAGCTGGACCGCCGAGGCGCCGGCCTCGATCTGCACCTTGAGGAAGGCCGAGGTGATCTCCGCGAGCCGGTCCAGCAGCTCCGCCCACAGCTGCGGGTCCCCGTACATCAGGGCCTTGGTGTGCTCGTGGTTCTTGGACGGCCCGCCCTCGACGAGGTAGCTCGCGAGGGTGAAGGGCGCGCCTGCGAAACCGATCAACGGCGTGGAGCCCAGTTCACTCGTGAGCATGCCGATCGCCTCGGTGACGTACGAGACGTCCTCCGGGGTGAGGTCGCGCAGCTGTGCGAGGTCCTCGCGGCGGCGGATCGGCTGGGCGACGACGGGGCCGACGCCCGGCTTGATGTCGAGGTCGATGCCGATGGCCTTCAGCGGGACGACGATGTCGGAGAAGAAGATCGCCGCGTCCACTCGGTGGCGCCGCACCGGCTGCATCGTGATCTCGGTGACCAGGTCGGGGCGCATGCAGGACTCCAGCATGGCCGTGCCCTCGCGCACCTTGCGGTATTCCGGGAGCGAGCGCCCCGCCTGCCGCATGAACCACACCGGGGTGTGCGGAACCGGCTCCCGCCGGCACGCCTTCAGGAAGGCGGAATCGTACGTCTGGCTCGGCTGGCCCGTGGGGCGTTCGTTGGCACTCACGACCCAAATCCTCGCACGTATGAAGAAGTGCCCGGCCCGGTGCGGGTGTCCCTGCGCCGCAGGGGCGCTCGTTCCGCCTAGTCTTCCCGGCATGGCTGCGGCTCAGGGACGATTTTCAGATGGCGCTGACGGTGTGGACAGCGCGAAGGAGAGCTCGGTCCCGCTCCCGTTCCGGCGGGCGGTCGACGGCTTGAGGATGGCGCGGCTGCGCCCCGGGATCGAGATCGACCCGACGAAGCCGCCGCAGAGATTGGCGCCGTACGCCTACGCGCTGGAGGCGGCGGTCGTCGACGGCGAGGACGACCTGGCCGACGGCCGGCTGATCCTGCTCCACGACCCGTCCGGGCACGACGCCTGGCACGGGACCTTCCGTCTGGTGACGCTCGTACGGGCGGAACTGGAGCCGGAGATGGCCGCGGACCCGCTCCTCCCGGAGGTGTGCTGGTCCTGGCTGACCGGGGCGCTGGACGCGCGCGGGCTCACGTACGGGGAGCCGAGCGGCACCGTGACGATGGCGAGCTCCCATTACTTCGGGGGACTCGCGGAGCGGCGTCCCGCGACGCAGATCGAGATCCGGGCCTCCTGGACGCCGCGGGAGGGGGCGGGAGGGGTGCCGGAGACATCGGCGCACCTCGCCGCCTGGTGCGAGTTGCTGTGCCAGATCGCCGGGCTGCCCCCGGCGGGGCCGACGGACACCGCCACCGGCGTGGTGTCCCTGCCACAGCGACGCGGTCCGCACCACCCGTAGCCGAGGGGCCCCGCGGGGCCGTCCGGTCGCACGTGCGCGGCGCGAACGACCGATCGGGTCCGTCACGGAGTGTCAGAACAGCGCATCCGTTGCGGGCTTCTGATCATCCCCTGATCGATCGTGCGTCCGAATTGCCCGAATTGTTACTCACTAAATCGTGATCATTCCCTAAAGCCGGGCGGGTGACGTGCCGAAGGAGTCAGTGACCATCCGCACGGTTCGCACCGGCTTCCTTCCCCCCGCCGGCTCGTCCCGCCACTCCCCCAGGAGGCCTAGGTGTCCGTTCTTCTCGAGCAGCCCGCAAGCCTGGTCGCCTACCGCCCGAACAAGCCGACCGCCATGGTCGTCGTGGCCGACCCGCGCGTCCGCTCCACCGTGACCCGTCACCTGTGGGCGCTCGGAGTCCGTGACGTCATCGAGGCGTCGTCCATCGCGGAGGCCCGCCCCCGCGTCGGCAGCCCGCGCGACATCTGCGTGGCCGACGTACACCTGCCCGACGGTTCCGGTCTCACCCTGCTCTCCGAGACCCGGGCCGCCGGTTGGCCGAACGGCCTGGCCCTGTCCGCCGCCGACGACATCGGCGCCGTGCGCAACGCCCTCGCGGGCGGCGTGAAGGGCTACGTCGTCACCGGTACGCGTACCAACATCGGGCTCCCCACCAGGCCCGGCGCCGCCCCCATCGGTGCCGCCGCCGCCCGTATGCACCGCCGCCCCCCGGGTGCCCCGAGCCACCCGGGCGGCTACCGCGAGCTCTCCGGCCGCGAGGTCGAGGTCCTGCGCCTCGTCGCGGAGGGCCAGTCCAACAAGGCCATCGGCGTCTCGATGGGCCTGTCCGCCCTGACCGTCAAGTCCCACCTCGCCCGGATCGCCCGCAAGCTGGGCACCGGCGACCGGGCCGGGATGGTCGCCGTCGCCCTGCGGACCGGGATCATCCACTAGGACCCGGAGATCGTCCGCCTTTTCCCCCTCGCGCCCGTCGACGGAACGTTCCGGCGACGGGCGCGTCACATCCACGGATACCCTTGACCGGTGACCGACGCCCAAGAGACCGCAGCAGACCTGCGCACCACCACCGGGGGCGGCCCCCCGGACGACACGGTTTCGTCCGATGGGCCGCCGATCCCCTTGCTGGAGCCCCGCGAGGGCATCCCGCCGGTCGTGGCCGACGCCGACGCCCTCGCCCGGGTGGTCGCGGCCTTCGCGGCCGGGACCGGACCCGTCGCGGTCGACGCCGAACGGGCCTCCGGATACCGCTACGGCCAGCGCGCCTACCTGGTGCAACTGCGTCGCGAGGGGGCCGGCTCCGCGCTGATCGACCCGGTGGGCTGCCCCGACCTCTCCGCCCTCGGCGAGGCCCTGAACGGCACCGAGTGGATCCTGCACGCCGCCACCCAGGACCTGCCGTGCCTGCGCGAAATAGGCATGACACCCACCTCCCTGTTCGACACCGAGCTCGCGGGGCGGCTCGCCGGTTTCCCCCGGGTCGGACTCGGTGCCATGGTCGAGAGCGTGCTCGGCTACGTACTGGAGAAGGGCCACTCCGCCGTCGACTGGTCCACCCGACCGCTCCCCGAGCCCTGGCTGCGCTACGCCGCCCTGGACGTGGAGCTGCTGGTGGACCTGCGGGACGCGCTGGAGAAGGAGCTGGACCGGCAGGGCAAGCTGGAGTGGGCCCACCAGGAGTTCGACGCCATCGCCTCCGCCCCGCCCGCGCCGCCGCGCAAGGACCCGTGGCGCCGCACCTCGGGCATGCACAAGGTGCGCCGCCGCCGGCAGATGGCCGTCGTACGGGAGCTGTGGGAGTCCCGCGACAAGATCGCCCAGCGTCGGGACGTGTCGCCCGGCAAGGTGCTGGGCGACGCCGCGATCGTCGAGGCCGCCCTGGCCCTGCCGGCGAACGCGCACGCGCTGTCGGCCCTGCCCGGATACGGGCAGCGGATGGGTCGGCGTCAGCTGGACCAGTGGATGGCCGCCGTGGACCGGGCGAAGGCCCTGCCCGAGAACGAGCTGCCGCAGCCCGGTGCCAGTACGGCGGGCCCGCCGCCGCCGCGTTCCTGGGCGGACAAGGACCCGGCCGCCGCGGCCCGGCTGTCGGCCGCCCGCACGGCCGTCTCCGCGCTCGCCGAGGGGCTGAACCTGCCCCAGGAGAACCTGATCACCCCGGACACCGTCCGCCGGCTGTGCTGGGAGCCGCCGCAACGGCTGGACGCCGGCACGGTGACCGAGGCCCTCGCGGCCCACGGCGCCCGCCCCTGGCAGATCGAGCAGGTCACCGCGGCCCTCGTCACCGCCCTCGCGGCGACCGACTGAGTCCGTTCCTCCACCACGAAAGCCCCCGGCCGACGGCCGGGGGCTTTTTGTTACGCGGCCATGACACCCCGCACCTTTTGAACACGCTCAACAATCGCTAGTTTCTTGAACATGATCAAAACGGGGAACGCGAACGACACCACTTATGCGGCATGGGTCGAGGAGTTCGAGGCCGAACGCCGACGCCGCGCGGCTCTGGGGGACCCCGATTGGGGGCTCGGGGCCCGACTGCCCGTCGAGATCGTCCGCAGCGTCCAGAAGTTCCAGGTGGGCGAGGACGGCGACGGCTCCGCCCTGACCGGCAAGGCGGACCGCGCGGGCGACGACGCGTACGCCGCGGCGGTGCGGCTGTTCGTCGCCGAGGAGCAGAACCACGCGAGGATGCTGGCCCTGCTGCTGACGGCCGGCGGTGCGGGAACGCTGGAGGGGCACTGGAGCGACGCCGCGTTCGTACGCCTGCGCCGCCTGATGGGGCTCAAGCTGGAGCTGCTCGTGCTGATGGTCGCCGAGGTGGTGTCGCTGCGTTACTACCGGGCCCTGCGCGACGGCAGCCCGGATCCGCTGGCCTCGGAGGTCGCGCGCCGGCTGCTGGCGGACGAGGAGCGACACGTCCCCTTCCACTGCCGGCGGCTGAACGAGGGCCTGGCGCCGCTCCCCCGGCCCGCGCGGCGGGCGGTGACCGCGGGCTGGCGGGTGCTGCTCGCGGGGGCGGCCGTCGTGGTGGCCGTCGACCACGGTCCGGCGCTGCGCGCCCTGGGCGTGGGGCGCCGCGCCTTCGTCGTGGACGTGCTGCGCTCCTCGGCGGTCATGGCCTCGGCGATGGCGGACGGCCCCGTGACGGAGCCGGTGGCGGGACGCCTGACGGTGTGACCTTCGCCGCTCCTCGGGGAGGGGGTGTGCACATTGGTTACCCACAAGTAGCATGGGCCGGGTGAGCGGGCGCTCAGGACCACGTCCCGGGACGCCCCCGCGCAGCAGTGCACACCCGCACCTGGAGGAGAGCCAACGTGCCTCGTACCGTCAGGGACGTCGTCTTCGTCGACGGCGTCCGCACCCCGTTCGGCAAGGCGGGCCCGAAGGGCATCTACCACGAGACCCGCGCCGACGACCTCGTCGTGAAGGCGATCCGGGAGCTGCTGCGCCGCAACCCGGACCTGGACCCCAAGAAGATCGACGAGGTCGCCATCGCCGCGACCACGCAGATCGGTGACCAGGGCCTCACGCTGGGCCGTACGGCCGGCATCCTCGCGGGCCTCCCGCAGTCCGTACCGGGCTACTCCATCGACCGCATGTGCGCCGGCGCGCTGACCGCCGTGACCGCCGTCGCGGGCGGTGTCGCCTTCGGTGCCTACGACGTCGCCCTCGCCGGCGGTGTCGAGCACATGGGCCGTCACCCCATGGGCGAGGGCGTGGACCCGAACCCGCGCTTCGTCTCCGAGAAGCTGGTCGACGAGTCCGCCCTGTTCATGGGCATGACCGCCGAGAACCTGCACGACCGGTACCCGACGATCACCAAGCTCCGCGCCGACGAGTACGCCGTGCGCTCGCAGGAGAAGGCCGCGAAGGCGTACGCCGACGGCAAGATCCAGCAGGACCTGGTCCCGATCTCGGTGCGCAACACCAACGAGGCGGTCGGTGAGACGGGCTGGGGCCTGGTCACCACCGACGAGCCGATGCGCCCGGGCACCACGCTGGAGAACCTGGCCGGCCTGAAGACCCCGTTCCGCGTGCACGGCAACGTGACCGCGGGCAACGCCGCCGGTCTCAACGACGGTGCCACCGCCGCGATCATCGCGTCCGAGGACTTCGCCCGGGAGAACAACCTCCCGGTCAAGATGCGCCTGGTCTCGTACTCCTTCGCGGGTGTCGAGCCGGAGGTCATGGGCTACGGCCCGATCCCGGCCACCGAGAAGGCCCTGGCCCAGGCCGGTCTGACCATCGAGGACATCGGCCTGTTCGAGGTCAACGAGGCGTTCGCCGTGCAGGTGCTGGCCTTCCTGGAGCACTACGGCATCGCCGATGACGACGCCCGCGTGAACCAGTACGGCGGCGCCATCGCGTTCGGCCACCCGCTGGCCTCCTCCGGCGTCCGCCTGATGAACCAGCTGGCCCGCCAGTTCGAGGAGCAGCCGCACGTCCGCTACGGCCTGACCACCATGTGCGTCGGCTTCGGCATGGGCGCGACGGTCATCTGGGAGAACCCGAACTTCAACGCCGAGGGAGACTCCAAGTGAGCACCACCGCTGAGCTCCTGAAGGGCGCGGCCGAGCTGTTCCCGGACGAGGTCGTCACGTCCGCGCACGTCCGTCACCTGGACCTGCCGTTCGGCGCCGGGCGCTTCGCGCTCGTCACGCTGGACAACGGCTTCGACCACACCAAGCCGACCACCTTCGGCCCGCAGTCCCTCGCCAACCTGAACGCGGCGATCGACCAGGTCGAGCAGGAGGCCCTCGCGGGCTCCATCGTCGGCGCGGGCATCACCGGCAAGCCGTTCATCTTCGCGGTCGGCGCCGACCTCAAGGGCGTCGAGCTGCTGAAGAAGCACGACGAGGCGCTCGCCATCGGCAAGGGCGGCCACGACGTCTTCAAGCGTCTGGCGGCCCTCGCGGTCCCGACCTTCGCCTACTACAACGGCGCGGCGATGGGCGGCGGTGTCGAGGTCGGTCTGCACTGCACCTACCGCACCGTCTCGAAGGCCATCCCGGCGTTCTCGCTGCCCGAGGTCTTCCTCGGTCTGGTTCCGGGCTGGGGCGGCTGCGCCCTGCTGCCGAACCTGATCGGCGCCGAGCGCGCGGTCTCGGTCATCATCGAGAACTCCCTCAACCAGAACCGTCAGCTCAAGGGCAAGCAGGTCTTCGAGCTCGGCATCGCCGACGCGCTCTTCGAGGGCGCGGACTTCCTGGAGCAGTCGCTCCTGTGGACCGCGAACGTCCTGAACGGCACCACCGAGGTCGTCCGCGCGGACATCGACCGCGGCGAGGCCTGGGACGCGGCCGTCGCCAAGGGCCGCTTCATCGCGGACTCCAAGGTGCACGGCGCCGCTCCGGCCGCCTACCGCGCGCTGGACATCATCGCCGCGGCCAAGGACGGCGACCTCCAGGCCGGCTTCGACGCCGAGGACACCGCGCTCGCGGACCTCATCATGGGCGGCGAGCTGCGCTCGGGCATCTACGCCTTCAACCTGGTCCAGAAGCGCGCCAAGCGCCCGGCCGGCGCCCCGGACAAGTCCCTGGCCCGTCCGGTCACCAAGGTCGGCGTCGTCGGCGCGGGTCTGATGGCCTCGCAGCTGGCGCTGCTGTTCCTGCGCCGCCTGGAGGTGCCGGTGGTCCTCACCGACATCGACCAGGAGCGCGTGGACAAGGGCGTGGGCTACGTCCGCGCCGAGATCGAGAAGCTGCTCGGCAAGGGCCGCATCAACCAGGACAAGGCGAACCGCCTGACCGCCCTGGTCAGCGGTGTCCTGGACAAGGCCGAGGGCTTCGCGGACGCGGACTTCATCATCGAGGCCGTGTTCGAGGAGATGTCCGTCAAGCAGAAGGTGTTCGCGGAGGTCGAGGCGGTCGCCCCGGCGCACGCGATCCTCGCCACCAACACCTCCTCGCTGTCGGTCTCCGAGATGGCCTCCAAGCTCCAGCACCCGGAGCGCGTGGTCGGCTTCCACTTCTTCAACCCGGTCGCGATCCTCCCGCTGCTGGAGATCGTCCGCGGTGAGCAGACCGACGACGCCTCGCTGGCCACGGCCTTCGGTGTCGCCCGGAAGCTGAAGAAGACCGCGGTCCTGACGAAGGACGCCCCGGCGTTCGTCGTGAACCGCATCCTGACCCGCTTCATGGGCGAGATCCAGAACGTCATCGACGAGGGCACCCCGGTGGTCACCGCCGAGAAGGCCATCGAGCCGCTCGGTCTGCCGATGTCCCCGCTGGTGCTGCTGGAGCTCGTGGGCCCGGCGATCGGTCTGCACGTCTCCGAGACCCTGAACCGCGCCTTCCCGGAGCGCTTCACCGTCTCCCCGAACCTGGCGGCCGTGGTCAAGGCCGGCAAGCGCGGCTTCTACGTCTACGATTCCGGCAAGCCGGAGCTGGACCCCGAGGTCGCCGCGCTCCTCGTGCAGGGCGACTCCGTCCTGACGGAGGAGCAGGTCCGCGACCGCGTCCTGGACGCGGTGGCGCAGGAGATCGGTCTGATGCTGGAAGAGGGTGTCGTGGCCGAGGCCCAGGACATCGACCTCTGCCTCATCACCGGTGCGGGCTGGCCCTTCCACCTGGGCGGCATCACTCCGTACCTGGACCGTGAGGGCGTCTCGGAGCGGGTGAACGGCAAGAAGTTCCTCGCCCCGGGCGTGGCGAGCGTTCCCGCGTAACACCCGTAGGCAGCAGGAAGGGCCCGTCCGCACCCCGTGCGGACGGGCCCTTTCGCGTGCGGCGCCCGCCCTACTTGCGGCCGGGGCGGCCGTTCTTGACGAGGCGCCGGGCGGCCGGCGAATCGGGGTTGATGCCGAGTGCCTTGCGGGCGGCCTCGCGGCGCAGCTCGTCACCGGGCTTGCCGAGTTTCGCGGCGGTCTCGGAGATCCGCAGCCACACCAGGGCGCGCCCGCTGCCGGCCGAGATCTCCACGGCCCGTTTCAGGCGCCGCAGGGCCTGGTCGGTCTCCTTGCGGCGGACGTGGGCCTGGGCCATGCCGATGAGCAGGTCGAGGTTCTCGTGCTCGGCGAGCAGGCGCGCGCCGACCTCCAGGACGCCCCGGTCGTCCTTCGCCTCGACGAGCGAGGCGAAGCCGCTGAGGGTGATGTCGGTGAAGGGCACGTCGTCCGGCTGGTTGCGGTCCCGGCCGCCGCGGAGCGTCCAGCCCTTGCCCTTGCGCCACTTCCAGGTGCGGGGGCCGGGCAGGTCCAGCCGGGTCCGGGTGCGTTCGTTGAAGTGCATGGACAGCTCGGGGCGGCCCTCCCATTGGTCGACGGCCGCGGCGACGTACTCCTCGGCCACCGGGCGCAGGAAGGCGTACCGCTTGGGTTGCATGCAGTAGCCCACGGCCTGGACGTACGAGGTGACCTCCGCCCGGATGTGCCCGACGTCCAGCACCCGGTCGGCCGGATGGCCGGTGGGCGCCTCCAGGTCGGGCAGCAGGGCGTGGGTGAGGGTGGCGGGGATGCGGTTGCTGTTGGCGTACGGACGCATCCTGCGGATGACCTCCAGCGCGCCGATCTGCGCGACGGGGATCCCGTAGAGGGCGCGGGCGGTGAACAGGCCGGTGGAGAAGCAGCCGATGACCTGGCGGGGGGCGAGGTACTCGAAGACCGTCTCGGCGAGGACGGGCACGTCCAGGACGAGGAAGGCGACCCCGGCGTCCCGGGCGGCGAGGCCGAGGGTGTCGGCGAGGCTGGAGGGGGCGCTGGGGTGCGGCTTGAAGACGACCGAGGTGAAACCGAGCCGGAGCGCGTTCGTGAACATCCGTAGGTGCAGGTCCTCCTCTTCCTCCTCGGTGAGGATGCCGAGGGGGGAGAGGTACTGGCCGAGGAGGACCGCGGTGTCGGGGCCGTTGCGGGCGAGCCGTGGTGGGATCACCCGGTCGAGGATGGCCCGGCACGCGTCGGTGACCTCCGCCATCAGCTCGAGGACGGCCGCGGTGTGCACGGGTTGGGAGGGGATGCCGTACTCGGTGAGGAGCATCGGCAGCAGGGTGGGGACCAGGTCCAGGTAGAGGACCTGGGTGATCCGGCCGTGGATCGCGCGGGGGAGGTCGTTGCGGGTGGGGCCGTAACTCATGACGCCGTCGGCGTACACGGCGAGCGTGGCGTCCGAGAAGATCCTGCAGAGCGTCTGGGCGGGTTTGACCTGGATCGATTCGACGACGAGTTCCAGGGGGCCGGGGCGGATGCCCATCTTCTCCGCCATGACGGTGCGCCAGAGCGGGGCGTCCTCGTCGCGCGGGGCCCACAGCGCCGGGTGGAAGGGGTAGATCAGGTCGTTCCAGTAGACGACGCGGTGGAAGCGCGCGAGGACGGCGGCGGCGCCCGGCATGTGGTGCAGGGGCGTCGCGACCTCGGGGATCTCGACGTTGTTGCAGACCAGCAGGACGCGTTCGCGGTCGTCCTGGCCGAGCTGGCCGGCGTCGATGGCGGCGGCCACCGTCATCGCGCCGTAGAGGGTGGAGGCGGCGAAGATGCGGGTCATCGGGCGGCGGCGCCCTGGTGTCGGGCCATCAGCGCCCTGAGCTTGTTCACGCGTCCGGAGTCCATTCCCGCGAGCGTTCCCTCGACCACGTCCTGGGGCAGCTCCCACAGGATCCCGGCTCCGCGCTCCCTCAGCAGTTCGCGGGTCGCTTCCTCGTACGACTCGGCGCGGTCCAGGTGAATGACGATGAGCGCGCACAGGGTGCGCATCGCCTTGAACGACAGTTCATATCCGCGCGGATGGTGCGACAGCTCCTGGAAAATCAGCCGGAAGGCCGGGAGGAAGTCGAGCTGGCGTTCGTCCGGGGCCTTGGTGAGGGACGTCGACACGTCGCGGCGGTAGAAGATGCCGTGGAGGTCGACGACGCCGAATGAGCCGGTCCGCAGGTGCAGCTTGTAGAACCAGGGCCGGTCCTCAGCGGTCCGCAGGCTCTCGTCGAAGTGGAGCGCGTCGACCTCCAGGAGGCGCCGGCGGTCGTAGATGCCCGCCCAGGACTGGGGATAGTCCATGAAGGTGGAGGCGTCCACGGGACCTATCCAGTCCACGGGATTCAGCGGAAGGGCCCGGGGCGCGAGCGGCGCCATGACTATCCTGCGCTTCCGCCCGTACACCCGGACGTGGCCGGTGCGCAGGAAGTCGACTCCCGACTGGCTCATCCAGCCGACCAGTTGGGCGAGATAACCGGGGGCGTACCAGTCGTCACCGTCGAGAAAGGTGAAGAACCGGCCGCGGGCGGCCGCGAGGCCGATGTTCCGGGTGGCCGATATTCCCAGGTTCCGCTGATTGCTGATCAGTACGGCACCGGGAATGCCCGGCACCATCTCGCGCAGGATCTCCGATGTCCCGTCGGTGGAACCGTCGTCCACGACGATGAATTCGAAATCCTCCCGGGCATTCAACACCAAGGACTTGAGCGCCGTCCGGCAATAGTCTCGGACGTCACACATCGCGACGATTACCGAAAGGGTCACCATCGGAGGCACTCACCTTCTCCCCATTTTCCACACACGACTCCGGGAGGCTCCCCGCGCGGGCCGTCCGCACGACCCTCCACTCTACGTTCGACTAACAGGTCGCCATCATGACAGAACCACTCGGAAGCCCCGTACGGGTACCTCGGTGTGACGTACAACTCCCTTGGCCGCCGAAGCCTATTCGTGACATGTAGGGCTCGGATCAGCATGTAAGGTCTAACGGACCGCTCGGCAATCCGCCCCGTGTCCGCGCCCAGCTGCGGCTATCCCGACGGCAGTTGGGCCCGACCGACCGACCAGGAATCACCAGTGCGCATCCACGTGCTCGCAGACTCCGACACCCGTTGGAAATGGGGAGCGGGTCTGGCGGTGGGACTGGCTCCCGGCAGCGCGGTCCACGCCCACATGTTGAGGGGCCGCAGCACACCGACGGCGCGACAGCTCGCGGAAGTCGGCATCTCGCCCGCCTCCCTCACCGAAGTCACCCTCGCGAGCTTCGCCGCGGCCCCGGAACTCGACGAGGCGGATCTGGTCATCCTGGGCACCGTCGGCGGCGCCACGCACGCGGCCCTGCACGCGCTGGCCCGCCGCTTCCGCACCGCCCGACGCCGGCCGATCCTGATGACCGGTTACGTCGGTGTCGTCTACGAGAAAATGGCCGACGGGCTGCTCCTGCGCGCGGGGGCCGACATCGTCCTCGCCAACAGTCCTTTCGACCGGCGTCGGTTCACGGAAACGTACGAGCCCCTGGGAATTCCCTCGTCCTGCATCGTCCAGACCGCGCTCCCCTTTCTCGACCAGCGGCCCTACGACGCGAACCGGACGCACGCCCGTCACCCCTATACGGTCTGCTTCGCCGTGCAGCCCTCGGTACCCGCCGACCGAAAGGGACGCCTCTATCTGCTGCGTCGGGCGATATCCCACGCACGACTACGTCCGGGACGCGACGTGCTCGTCAAACTCCGCAGCAAACCGGGCGAGGCGACCACCCATGTGGAAGCCCACCACTACCAGGTCCTCGCGGAACAACTCGAAGAGCCGCTGCCGCCCAATCTGCATTTCGTGTACGGCAACATGTCGGAAACCCTGGACCGTACCGACCTGTTGGTCACCATCAGTTCCACCGCCGCCCTCGAATCCATGCACCGGGGCATGCCGACCGCCATATTGAGCGATCTCGGCGTGCGCGAAATACACGGCAACCACTATTTCGTCGCTTCCGGCTGCGTCACCGACTGGACGGCCATAGACGAGGGCGCGGCCCCGCTCGCCCACGAATCCTGGACGATCGACCAGGGAATACGGGCCGTCGATCCGTACGGGGAACTCCGCACCCGGATCGATGAATTGTGGGGCCTGGCCCTGCCGCCCATCACCCCGTACTACACGGCCGCGGGCGCTCCCGAATACGTCGGTGGGCTGCTGCGCCGCAGGGGCCTCGACCTGGACGGCTCCCCCGGCGCGGGAGCCCTGACGCGCAGCGCCGGCCCGATGCGGCGCACCTCCCGCCGGATGCTGAAGGGCGCCTACCGGTTCGGGGTCCAACGCGTGGCGCCGAAGATCCAGCAGTGGGGCGGCGTATGAGCGGGCCCCGCCCGGACGCGACGGCCGTACCGTCCGAGCCGGCGGCCGTACCGACGCCCGTACCGTCCGAGCCGGCGGCCGATCCGATCGCCGTACAGCAGGGGGAGAACCCGTGAACGTCACCGCCGTCATACCCGCCCGGGGCGGCTCCAAGGGCATCCCCGGCAAGAACGTCGCCGAGGTCGGCGGCGTTCCCCTGGTCGCCCGGGCCGTGTCGGCCTGCCGCGGCGCCGCGCACGTGACCCGGGTCGTGGTCTCCACCGACGACGCGGCCATCGCCGCCGCGGCCCGCGAGGCCGGCGCCGAGGTCGTCGAGCGCCCCGCCGAGCTGGGTTCCGACCGGGCCTCCAGCGAGTCCGCGCTGCTGCACGCCCTGGACCGGCTGGAGGAGCGGTACGCGGAGCCCGTCGGCGTCCTGGTGTTCGTCCAGTGCACCAGCCCGTTCGTCACCGCCGAGGAGGTCGACGCGACCGTCCTGGCCGTGCTGCGGGACGGGGCCGACTCCGCCTTCACCGCCGTCCCCTTCCACGGGTTCCTGTGGGGCGCCGAAGCCCCCGGCGAGCCGACCGCCGAGCCCATCGCCGGCTCCCCCACCGCCCCCGGCCACCGCGCGCACGGCGTGAACCACGACAGTTCCGTACGCCTGCGGCGCCAGGACCGCACCCCCGAATACCTGGAGTCGGGCGCCGTGTACGCCATGCGCGCCGACGGCTTCCGCCGGCACGGCCACCGCTTCTTCGGCCGGACCCAGCTCGTCCCCACGGCCCCGGAGCGGGCCATCGAGATCGACGAACCGGGCGACCTCGCCCGGGCCCGGGCCCTCGCCCCCCTGCTCGACGCGCCACGGGGCGCACCCCGGGTACCGGCCCCGCCGGTACCCGCCCAGCACATCGGAAAGGAACTCTGAACAGTGGTACACAGCAGCCGCATCCGCCGGATCGGAAACAAGGAGGTCGGCGCGGGCCGGCCCACCTACGTGATCGGCGAGATCGGGATCAACCACAACGGCGAGCTCGCCAACGCCCTGGCGCTCGTCGACGCGGCCGCCGACGCGGGCTGTGACGCGGTGAAGTTCCAAAAGCGCACCCCCGAGATATGCACCCCCCGCGACCAGTGGGACATCGAACGGGACACGCCCTGGGGCCGGATGACGTACATCGACTACCGCCACCGCGTGGAGTTCGGCGAGGACGAGTACCGCGCCATCGACGCGCACTGCGCCGAGCGCGGCATCGACTGGTTCGCCTCCCCGTGGGACACCGAGGCCGTCGCCTTCCTGGAGAAGTTCGACGTCCCCGCCCACAAGGTGGCCTCCGCGTCCCTGACCGACGACGAGCTGCTCCTCGCCCTGCGCGCCACGGGCAGGACGATCATCCTGTCCACCGGCATGTCCACGCCCCGCCAGATCCGGCACGCCGTGGAGGTGCTGGGCAGCGACAACATCGTCCTGCTGCACGCCACCTCGACGTACCCGGCCCGGGCCGAGGAGTTGAACCTGCGGGTCATCCAGAGCCTGGAGGCGGCGTACCCGAACGTCCCCGTCGGCTACTCCGGGCACGAGACCGGGCTCCAGACCACCGTCGCCGCCGTCGCCATGGGTGCCTGCGCCGTCGAGCGGCACATCACCCTGGACCGCGCGATGTGGGGCTCCGACCAGGCCGCCTCCGTCGAACCCGGCGGCCTCACCCGCCTCGTCCGTGACATCCGCACCATCGAGACCGCCCTCGGCGACGGCGTCAAGCGGGTCTACGACTCCGAACTCGCGCCGATGAAGAAGCTCCGCCGCGTCCAGGGCGTCCTCGCCGCCGAGGGCGTGACGGCCTCGGCATGAGAGGCACCCTCGCCCTGGTGGAGAGCCCGGCTCAACTACTGAACGTCCTGGAGTGGGCCCACGTCCACCCGGGCGAGGCAGCGTCCCTCACCGTCGCCGTCCTCCAGCCGACGGATCCGCGCTCGCGCGCGCAGGTCCGGCTGCTGTGCCGGCACGCCTCGCGGGCGGGGGTGGTGTGGCGGCGCTACGAGGTGCGCGCCGGGTACCTGGAGCGGGCCCAGGAGTTGGTGCGCCTGGGGCGGGCGGTCGCCGCCGCCGAACGCCTGGTGATCGGCGACCTGTTCTCCCGTACGATCCAGCTCCTCCTGCCGCGCTCCAAGGCCCGCGAGGTGGTCGTGGTGGACGACGGCACGGCCACCACGGAGCTGGTCAGCCTGCTGACCTCCGGGCAGCAGCTGACGCGCTGGCACCAGGGCGAGGTCAGGTCGTCCGCCAAGGCGGGCCCGGTGAACCGTTGGTTGGCCCGCGCGGGCCTGGTCCGCGCCACCTTCTTCACCTGCATGCCGGTGGTGGCTCCGCCGGGCACCGAGGTCCGGGCCAACACGTACGCGTGGAGCCGGGAGACCTTCGGACCGGCGCGGGTGCGCCCCGGGGCGGACCTGGCGGGCAGCTCCCTCGTGGAGACCGGTGTCATCGACGAGGACCGGTACGTCGAGGCGGTCGGCTGGATCGCGGAGAGCCGCCGCGCGGCCCGGTACCTGGCGCACCGCAGGGAGAGCCCGCCGAAACTGGACCGGATCGCCGATGCCACCGGCATGGAGATCGTCCATCCCGAACTCCCGCTGGAGTTGCACGCGTTGACCGAATCCATCGGGCTGTCCGTGCTGACCTTCGCGTCCACCGTCGCCTACACCCTGCCCCTGGTGCTCGCCGGTTCGCCGGTGCGGGTGCAGCTGTGCGAACTCGACGACGCCTGGATCACCCCGGACACCCCGGCGCGTTCGGTGGACTTCCTGCGCAGGATCTCCGCCCAGGCCGTGCTCCGCCACGGGCTGACGAGGATCCCGCCGCGGGGGCGCGCCCGGCGGACGTCAGAACCGCTGCCAGCGTCCCAGTGAGAGCGCGGAGCGGTCCTTCTGCCGGTTGACGAGCAATTCGCCGCGGACACTGATCGAGGCGACGACGACCCTGCCGTGGGCGTCGACGGCGAGGGCCGGGGACTCCAGCCCCTCCTCCCCGATCTCCGTCCACCAGAGCCCGGCGGCCTCCTGCTCGGTGGGGTACGCGGCCAGGGCCGTACGGCCGTCCACGGTCCGCAGGGCCAGCACCGTGCAGTCGTGCCCGTCGACCAGGCCGCGCGTCGCGGCGACGGCGCCGGAGGCGGGAGCTCCGCCGAGGCCGTGCGCGCCGGCGCCCTCCCGGTGGGCGAACACGCCGCTGCCGTCGGCGGCGTGCCAGAAGTGGGTGACGCGCCCGGGGGCGGTCTCCAGGGCGACCGGCGATCCGTCCCGGGCCAGGAACGGAAGGTCCTCGCCCCTGTCCATGGGGGCGCCAGGGTCGCTCCGGGTCCAGCGGGAGATGCCCTTCTCCCCGGGGGCGGCGAGAACGACCCGGCCGTCCGCGGTGGAGCCGGCGCTGATCCCCTCGAAGGTCTTGCTGCCGCGCAGGTCCTGCCAGTCGCCCCAGTCGCCCTTCGCGTCCTGGCACTTCAGGTGGATCCCGCGGCCCGCGTTGCGCACGAAGACGTGGGCAGCGCCCCGGGCGTCGACGGCCGCGACCGGCGGTCCGCCCCGGTGGGACATCTCCGGCTTCCGGTAGAGGGTGCCGAGGTCCTGCCACGGCGCGAGCGGCCGGCCGGTCTGGTACTGCACCGCGTGGTGGTAGGTGACGGTGACGGCCCCGCCGTCCGGTGACCGGCGCCGGCCGACGAAGTGGGCGTACCCGTCGGGGCCCTGGCCCACCGCGAGGTCGGTCAGGTCGGGTACGGGGAACAGGTCGGGCCCGCTCCAGTCGGGGCCGCCGGGCGTCCGCTCGGTCCAGCGCAGCAGTCCGCCCTCGGTGCGCGCATAGGCGGTGAGGCGTCCGTCCCCGCCCGCGAGCAGCCACCGCCCGGTCAGGGGGCCCAGGGCCACGGAGTCCCGGTCGCCGGCGGCGTTCCTCGCGGCTCCGGAGGCGGGTGTACGGGCGGCGTCCGGTCGGGGGGCGTCGGGAGCGGATGTGCGCGCTGTGCGCGTGGATCGCGTCACCATGGCCCGCCAGCAACCCTTCCCCATCACCATTCGAACAAATTCAGGATACCCCGGGGCCCTTGCGGCCCGTTCGTGCGCTTATCTTGTAGCCCGCTGCATCCCGCTCCTGTAGCCGCTGCATCCCCCCGCATCCCGTTCGGAAGGCCGGTCCCCGGGCATGACTTCAGACAGCACCGCCACGACGACGCTCCAGGAGGGCTCGCCGGCGCCCGGGCGCGCGTCCCGCCCGCCCCGTTCGCGCGGCCGCCGGGTCCGGCGGGTGCTGGCCTGGAGCGCGGCCGTGGTGGTCCTCGGCGCGGCCGGCACCGGCTGGTGGGTGTACAGCCACCTGAACGGGAACATCGACAGCGTCGACCTCAACCAGGCGATCGGCGCCGACAACCGGCCGCCGAAGGTGGTCAAGAACGCGCAGAACGTCCTCGTGCTCGGCTCCGACTCGCGGGCCGGCGCCAACGGCGACCTCGACCACGGTGACGTCAGCGGCGCCCGCTCCGACACCGCGATGCTGGTGCACATACCCGAGGGCCGGGCCAGGGCGACCGCGGTGAGCATTCCCCGCGACACCCTGATCTCCCGGCCCGAGTGCAAGGACAAGGACGGCGAGACCGTCTCCGCCGCCAACCGGGTCATGTTCAACTCCATCTACACGCTGGCCGGTCCGGCCTGCGTGGTCAAGACCGTCGAGCAGATGTCCGGGATCCGCGTGGACCACTTCGTGGAGGTGGACTTCGCCGGTTTCAAGGGCCTGGTGGACGCCCTCGGCGGGGTCACCGTCACCCTCGACCAGCCGATGACCGGCACGAAGGGCGGGCTCAAGCTGGACGCGGGCACGCACCGACTGGACGGCGCGGCCTCCCTGAAGTTCGTCCGGACCCGCTACGGCTACGGCGACGGCAGCGACCTCGGACGCATCGGCCTCCAGCAGCAGTTCATGCTCGCGATGCTGTCCGAGATCAAGAAGCAGGACGCCCTCGGCAACCCGGCCCGCCTCTACAAGCTCGCGGACGCCGGCACCAAGTCGCTGACCACCGACTCCGACCTGGCCTCGCTCACCGCGCTGTCCGACTTCGCGCAGAGCATGAAGGGCGTGGACCCGGCGACGATGGAGACCATCATGCTGCCCGTGGCCTACGACAAGGTGGACCGCAACCGGGTGGTCGTCGCCCAGCCGCAGGCCTCCCAACTGTGGGACGCGCTGCGCGGCGACCAGAAGGTGCCCGCGGCGGCGAAGGACTCCCCCGCGAAGGGCGGCGGCCCGGCCGGCAAGTCACCGGCGCCCAAGCCGTCGCCCTCCTCGTAGCCGCGGGGCCTCCCCGCCGCGGCGGTCGTGCATGCCGTCCCTAGCGGTCCGTGCGCGGGCCGACCTCGCCGCGACCGAGGCGGCTGTGGGCCCGTCCGTACAGGAAGTAGACGACGACGCCGATGACCATCCAGATCCCGAACCGGATCCAGGTCTCGGCCGGCAGGTTGAGCATCAGCCACAGCGACGCCGCGATCGACACGATCGGGACGAACGGCACCCACGGGGTGCGGAAGGCCCGGTGCAGGTCGGGTCGGGTCCGGCGCAGGATGATCACGCCGAGGGCGACGATCACGAAGGCGAACAGGGTGCCGATGTTCACGAGTTCCGCGAGCTTCTCCAGGCTGGTGAAGCCGGCGACGACCGCGATGATCAGGCCGAGCAGGATGGTCGCGCGGTAGGGCGTGCGGTACTTCGGGTGGGTGACGGAGAAGACGCGGGGCAGCAGTCCGTCACGGCTCATCGCGAAGAAGACGCGGGTCTGTCCGAGGAGCAGGATCATGCAGACGGTGATCAACCCGACGGACGCCCCGAGGCTGATGGCGCCGGCGAAGAAGGGTTGGTTCACCGATTTGAACGCCTCGGCCAGTGGCGCGGTCGGCGACATCTCCGAGTACTTCTGCATGCCGGTGACCACCAGCGTCACGGCGACGTAGAGCACCGTGCAGACGATCAGCGAGCCGAGAATGCCGCGCGGCATGTCCCGTTGGGGGTTCTTGGTCTCCTCTGCCGCGGTCGCCACGACGTCGAAGCCGATGAAGGCGAAGAAGATCAGCG
The DNA here is from genome assembly GCF_042893755.1 of Streptomyces sp. NPDC001568. Taxonomy (NCBI): domain Bacteria; kingdom Bacillati; phylum Actinomycetota; class Actinomycetes; order Kitasatosporales; family Streptomycetaceae; genus Streptomyces; species Streptomyces sp. NPDC001568. Next base: position 33,443 of record NZ_JBIAVF010000009.1, read on the forward strand.
AGGCGGCGGTGAAGATGCCCATGACGCCGAAGTTGGTGGGCGCGTACCCGAAGAGCAGCTGGACCAGCGGCGCGTGGATGCCACCGCCCGCCTCCTGCGGCTGGGCCGGCGGGATGAACGGGGAGTAGTTGTCGGCCTTGATGAAGAAGAGGCCGGCGATGATGACCAGCAGCACCACGGTCACCTTGATGGCGACGACGATCGCGGTGATCCGGGCCGACAGCTTCGTCCCGATGACCAGGACCGCGGTCAGCGCCAGGATCAGCAGGAACGCCAGCAGGTCGAAGGTGCCGCCGGCGTCCGGCCCGGCCAGCGCGGTCGGCAGTTCCCAGCCGAGGTTGGTCTCCAGGAGGTGGCGTACGTACCCGGACCAACCGACCGCCACCACCGCGGTGCCGAGCGCGAACTCCAGCACCAGGTCCCAGCCGATGATCCAGGCGGGCAGCTCGCCGATGGAGGCGTACGCGAAGGTGTAGGCCGAGCCGGCCACCGGCACGGTCGAGGCGAACTCCGCGTAGCACAGGGCCGCGAGGGCGCAGACGATGCCCGCCGCCACGAAGGCGAGGGCGGTGGCGGGTCCGGCGTTGTTCCGGGCGGCGATGCCCGTGAGGACGAAGATGCCGGTGCCGATGATGACGCCGACGCCGAAGACCGTCAGGTCCCAGGCCGAGAGCGATTTGCGGAGCGCGTGTTCCGGCTCCTCCGTGTCACGGATCGACTGCTCGACCGACTTGGTGCGGAAAGGACTGTTCAGATCCGTACTCACCGACGCACCTCCGAAAGGTGGCGTACGCAGCACGCGGACGCGAACGGGCCGGGAGGCCCACCCTCCCAGGGTGATCTCCCGGCCCGTGACGTGCAACCGCGCGTGATCCGGGCGGGTGGCCCGGCGTCGACTAGTCGACGGTGGCGGCCTGCTCGCTGTCGTAACGGCCGTCCAGCTTGGCCACGAGACCCGTGACCTGCCGCGCGATGTCCGGAGCGGTCAGGCCGATTTCGGCCATGATCTCCTTGCGCATCGCGTGGTCGAGGAAGCGCTGCGGGATGCCGAAGTCGCGCAGCGGGACGTCCACCCCGGCGTCGCGCAGGGCCTGCGAGACGGCGGCGCCGACACCACCGGTGCGGCCGTTGTCCTCGACGGTGACGACGACTCGGTGGCCGTCGGCGAGCGGGGCCAGGGCCTCGTCCACCGGCTTGACCCAGCGGGGGTCGACGACGGTCGAGGTGATGCCCTGCTTGTCGAGCAGGTCGGCGATCTCCAGGCACATCGGGGCGAGCGCGCCGACCGAGACGATGAGTACGTCCGGACGGGTGACGTCGGCGGCCGGGGTGCGCAGCACGTCCATGCCGCCGATCCGGCCGACGGCCGGTACGGCCGGGCCGACGACGCCCTTGGAGTACCGCACGACCGTCGGCGCGTCCTTGACGTCGACGGCCTCGCGGAGCTGGGCGCGCAGCTGCTCGGCGTCGCGGGGTGCGGCCAGGCGCAGCCCGGGGACCACCTGGAGGATGGACATGTCCCACATGCCGTTGTGGGAGGCGCCGTCGTCGCCGGTGACGCCGGCCCGGTCCAGGACGAAGGTGACCCCGCACTTGTGCAGGGCGACGTCCATCAGGACCTGGTCGAAGGCACGGTTCAGGAACGTCGCGTAGACGGCGAAGACCGGGTGGACGCCGCCGGTGGCGAGGCCGGCCGCCGAGGTGGCGCCGTGCTGCTCGGCGATGCCCACGTCGTAGATCCGGTTCGGGAAGGCCTCGGCGAACTTGTTGAGGCCGACCGGGTGGAGCATCGCGGCGGTGATGCCGACGACGTCGGGCCGGTCGTGGCCGAGCTTGACCATCTCGTCGGCGAAGACGGACGTCCAGCTGGCGGCGGCGGTCTTCACCGGCAGGCCGGTGTCCGGGTGGATGACGCCGACCGCGTGGAAACGGTCCGCCTCGTGTTCCAGGGCCGGGGTGTAGCCGCGGCCCTTCTGGGTGAGGCAGTGCACGATGACCGGGCCGCTGAAGCGCTTGGCGCGCGTGAGGGCGGACTCCAGGGCCTCGATGTCGTGGCCGTCGATGGGCCCGATGTACTTCAGGCCCAGGTCCTCGAACATGCCCTGCGGGGCGATGAAGTCCTTGAGGCCCTTCTTGGCTCCGTGCAGGGTCTCGTAGAGGGGCTTCCCGACGACCGGGGTGCGCTCCAGGAGGTCCTTGCCGCGGGCCAGGAAGCGCTCGTAGCCGTCCGTGGTGCGCAGGGTCGCGAGGTGGTTCGCGAGGCCGCCGATGGTGGGGCCGTACGACCGCTCGTTGTCGTTGACGACGATGACCAGCGGGCGGTCCTTGGCGGCGGCGATGTTGTTCAGCGCCTCCCAGGCCATGCCGCCCGTCAGCGCGCCGTCGCCGATGACCGCGGCGACGTGGTGGTCCTCGCGGCCGAGGACCTCGTTGGCCTTGGCGAGACCGTCGGCCCAGCCCAGCACCGTGGAGGCGTGGGAGTTCTCGATGATGTCGTGGTCGGACTCGGCGCGCGAGGGGTAGCCGGAGAGGCCGCCCTTGGAGCGCAGGTTGGAGAAGTCCTGGCGGCCGGTGAGCAACTTGTGCACGTAGGCCTGGTGCCCGGTGTCGAAGAGGACCTTGTCCTTCGGGGACTCGAAGACCCGGTGCAGGGCGATCGTCAGTTCGACCACCCCCAGGTTGGGGCCGAGGTGCCCGCCGGTCTTGGAGACGGCGTCGACGAGGAAGGACCTGATCTCGGCGGCGAGCTGGTCGAGCTCCTCCTGGCTGAGCCGGTCCAGATCGCGCGGTCCCTTGATGCGGGTCAGCAGCACCCGTGCCTCCTTGCAGTTGCTTGCTGGTCTGTCGAGTCTAATGTTCCGCTCGCGGGGGCGGTCATCGGGCGGTACCCGTAGGGTCACGCCTTTGTCATACCTGTACACCCCACCGCGGAATCACACATCCCAAACGGGCCCATACCCGCACACCTGTACGCACACATGTACGCACAGGTGCCCGGTGCCACACGAAGTGGCACCGGGCACTGTGACGGGTCTTACCGCCTGGGGACGCCCGAGGGCGCGCGATCAGGCGCGTCCGGCCGTCTTCTGGGTCTTGCGGGTCACCGAGTCGATGACCACCGTGGCGAGCAGGACCGCTCCGGTGATCATGTACTGGATCGGCGTCGCGATCCCCTCCAGGGCCAGACCGTACTGGATCGAGGTGATGACCATGACGCCGAGGAGGGCGTTCCAGGTCCGGCCCCGGCCGCCGAAGAGGCTGGTGCCGCCGATGACGGCCGCCGCGATCACGTTCATCAGCAGGTCACCGGCGCCGGCGCTCTGGTTGGCCGCCGCGATCTTGGAGGCCCAGAAGAGCCCGCCGATGGCGGCGAAGGTGCCGGCGATCGCGAAGACCGCGATGCGGATCCCGTTGACGTTGATGCCCGCGCGGCGGGACGCCTCGACGCTGCCGCCGAGCGCGAAGACGTTTCGGCCGAAGGAGGTGCGGCGCAGCAGGAAGTCCGTACCGACCAGGGCCAGGACGAAGAGCACGACCGCGAGCGGCAGGCCCTTGTACTGGTTGAACACCACGGCGGGGCCGAAGGTGAAGACGGCGAGCACGCCGGTGCGCAGCAGGATCTCGGTGAGCGGCCGCGAGGGGACCCCGGCGGCCTCCCTGCGGCGGTTGTCGAAGAAGGTGGCCAGGAAGTACCCGACCACGGCGAGCGCCGCGAGGCCGTAGCCGGCGGCCACGTCCGAGAAGAAGTACGTCGTGAGCTTGCCGACCACGCCGTCGGAATCGAGGTTGATCGTGCCGTTGCTGCCGAGGATCTGCAGCATCGCGCCGGACCAGAACAGCAGGCCCGACAGGGTGACGGCGAAGGCGGGGGCGCCGATCCGGGCGAAGAAGAAGCCGTGGATCGCCCCGATGAGGGCGCCGCCGACGACGGCCGCGAGGATCGCGAGCCACTCGTTGACCCCGTGGGTGACGGACAGGACGGCGACGATCGCGCCCGAGACGCCGCTGACGGAGCCGACCGAGAGGTCGATCTCGCCGAGCAGCAGCACGAAGATGATGCCGACGGCCATCATGCCCGTCGCGACCATGGTGATCGCGATGTTGGTGAGGTTCTCCGGGGAGAGGAAGTTCGAGTTCAGCCCCTGGAAGATGCTCCAGATGATGATCAGGCCGAGGACGACCGGGATGGAGCCCAGGTCACCGGCCTTCATCTTGCGGCCGAACTCGCTCAGGTATCCGGACAGGCCCTGCTCGCGCACCAGCAGTCGGGGGTCCACCGCGGGGATGGCGTCCGCCGCGGCGGAGGCGTTGACCGGGTCGACGTGCCCGGCCGGCCCCTTGCCCAGGGGATCGGCGGCGGGATTCTTGGTGCTCACTTGCGGGCCTCCCCGGTGCGGGCCGCCCGGCGGGTCACGGCGTTGTCCGTGGCTCCGGTGATGGCGGAGATGATCTCTTCCTGCGAGGTGTCGGCGACGCTGAAGACACCGTTGTTGCGACCCAGCCGCAGGACCGCCACCTTGTCGGCGACGGCCTTCACATCGGCCATGTTGTGGCTGATGAGGATGACGGCGTGGCCGCGCTCGCGCAGCCGCTCCACCAGGTCGAGCACCTGTGCGGTCTGCTCGACGCCGAGGGCGGCGGTGGGCTCGTCGAGGATGACGAGCTGGGGCTCGCCCAGCATCGAGCGGGCGATCGCCACGGTCTGGCGCTGGCCGCCCGAGAGCGAGGCGATGGGGATCCGGACACTGGGGATCCGGATGGACAGGGTGGTGAGGAGCTCGCGGGCGCGGCGCTCCATCTCCACCTCGTCGAGGACGCCGAAGCGCTTGAGTTCGCGCCCCAGGAAGAGGTTGCCGACGACGTCGATGTTGTCGCACAGCGCGAGGTCCTGGTAGACCGTCGCGATGCCCAGGCTCTGGGCGTCGTGGGGCTTGTTGATGGAGACCGGGCGGCCCTGCCACTCGATGACGCCGTCATCGATGGGGTGCACGCCGGCGATCGTCTTGACCAGCGTGGACTTGCCGGCGCCGTTGTCGCCGACGAGGGCGACCACCTCACCGGAGTGGATCTCGAGTTCTACGTCGGTCAGGGCCTGGACGGCGCCGAACCTCTTCGAGACCCCTCGCAACGCCAGCACGGGCGCAGCGGACACATGAACCATCTCCTTCGCCGCCTGACCGGCGGGGATGTCGTGCAAAAGAGCAGGAGCGGGGCGGATGGGGGGTGCGACACGAAGTCGGGTGGAGCGGTGGAGCGGTGGAGCAGCGAAAGCGGGGAAGTGCAAGAAACGTTTCTGCCCGGCGCCCCGCGGGTGGCGGGAAGTTGGGGCGGGGCGCCGGGCAGGCGCGGGGGCCGCCGCGGCCGCGGCCGCGGGCGACGGGGCCTACTTGAGGCCGAGGGTGGCGCAGGCGGCCGCGTACTTGTCGGCGCAGATCTCTTCGACCGTGTAGACGCCGTCCTTGACGACGGTGTCCTTGATGTTGTCCTTGGTCAGCGAGACGACCGGGATCAGGACGGACGGAACACCCTTGGAGGTCGGGCTGTCGACCTTCTGGTTGATGATCCCGTCGATCTTCTCGCCCTTGGCGAGGGCGACGGCCATCTCGGCGGCGGCCGCGGCCTCCGGGGCGTACGGCTTGTAGACGCTCATGAACTGCTCGCCCGACACGATCCGCTGCACACCGGCGAGTTCGGCGTCCTGGCCGGTGACCGGGGGCAGCGGGGACAGGCCGGCCGCCTTGAGGGCGGTGATGATGCCGCCGGCCATGCCGTCGTTGGCGGAGTAGACGCCGACGACCTTGTCCTTGCCGAGGGCCGAGAGCGCGCCCGCCATGTTGGTGTTGGCGTTCTCCGGCTTCCACTCCTTGGTGTCGTACTCCTTGCCGATGTTCACCTTGCCGTCGAGGACGGAGTGGGCGCCCTTCTTGAACAGCGCGGCGTTCGGGTCGGTGACGGAGCCGTTCATCATGACGATCTGGCCGTCCTTGGCCTTGTCGCCCAGCGCCTCCAGCAGGGCCTTGCCCTGGACCTTGCCGACCTCTTCGTTGTCGAAGGAGGTGTAGGCGTCGATCGGGCCCTCGGCGAGGCGGTCGTAGGCGACGACCGGAATGCCGGCGTCCTTGGCCTTCTTGACCGAACCCGCGATGGCCTTGGCGTCGACGGCGTCGATGATCAGCGCGTTCACCTTGTTGGTGATCATCGTTTCGACCTGGGAGTTCTGCGTGGTCGCGTCCTGCTTGGCGTTGGCGTAGACGACCTCGGCCTTGCCGCCGGTGAGATCGGCGATCTTCTTCTCGATCAGCGGCTTGTCGAACTTCTCGTAGCGAGCGGTCTGGTTCTCCGGCAGGAGCAGACCGATCTTGATCGCGTCACCGGCGGCGGCGGAGTCCTTCGGAGCGTCACCGGCCTCCTTGGCGCTTCCACAGGCGGCCAGCGAAACGGCCATGGCACCGGCGGCGACGGCTACGGCGGCTCTACGCATACGCGTGTTCATTACTTGAACCTCCCTGACGAGGCCGCAACACTGCGGCCGAGGTGGATGTGAGTCAACCCCGGCCGCAACTTTGCCGTCAAGGAGTGAATCCTTAACGAGATGACAACGGTGCCATCCGTTATCTAACTGAAGACATGACGGCGGGCGCTCGCACCCCTATGCCATTTTCCGCCAAAAGCGTCGAATCGCCCATCTCGCTGAGGACGAGGGCCAGGGCGCCGAGCACCTCCGCGCGGCCCCCCAGCGACCCCGTGAGAACCGACAACTGCCGGGCCGCGCTGGGGATCGCGTACCGTCCGACGGACTCCCGGATGGGCGTCAGGACCAGTTCCCCGGCCTCCGCGAGCGAGCCGCCGAGGACCACCCGGCTCGGGTTCAGGAGGTTGCAGAGGCTGGCCACGCCGCTGCCGATGTGCCGGCCGACGTCGGTGATGACCCGACGGCAGCCGGGGTCCCCGTCTCGGGCCAGTTCGACCACCCGCTCCATCGTCAGGTCCGGTCCGTGGCTGCTCTCCAGGAGCGGCAGCACGTAGCGGGCCGCGGCGAAGGTCTCCAGGCAACCGCGGTTGCCGCAACGGCAGACGGGGCCGGACTCGTCGAGGGTGATGTGCCCGATCTCGCCGGCCGTGCCGCCCGGCCCGCGGTAGATCTGACCGTTGATCACCAGGCCCGCGCCGACACCGCTGGCCACCTTGATGTAGGCCAGGTCCTTGACGCCGCGACCGCTCCCCCAGACCAACTCGCCGAGCGCGCCGAGGTTCGCGTCGTTGTCCACGTAGACCGGCACGCCCAGGCGCTGCGAGAGCTCCTGGCGCGGGTTGATCCCGGCCCAGCCCGGCAGGATCGCGGTGGAGCCCAGGGTCCCGGACTCCACGTCGATGGGCCCGGGCACGCCGAGGCCGACTCCGATGACCTTGTCCCGGCCCACCCCGACGCCCTCGATCAGCCGTCCGACCAGCGCTTCGGCCCGGTCGAAGCCCTCCACCCAGGACGCGTCCACGTCGAGCGGCTCGGACTCCTCGGCCAGCACTTGGTGCGCGAGGTTGCCGACGGCCACCCGCAGGTGGGTGTGGCCGAAGTCCACGCCGATCACGATCCCCGCGTCCCCGCTGAGCGAGACGCTGCGGGCCCGGCGACCGCCGGCCGAGGTGTCGATGACCTCGACGGTCCCGGCCTCCTTGAGCTCACGGACGATGTTGGAGACCGTGGCCGCCGACAGTCCGGTGGCGCGGGCGATCTCCGCCTGGGTCAGCGAACCGGCGAGCCGCACGGCCCGCACGACCCGTTCCAGATTCGCGCGATGCAGCGAGGACTGCGATCCGGGAGTCTGCACGACTCATCCACTCCTGCCCATAAGCGACGGCGGACCGTCGCCCCCCTTGGCCGGCGTCGCGGCTAGGCGCTCCGAGACTCCGGCGTCTCTCCAACTTGTGAACCTTAAGTCGAGCCTTTGGGCCTCCACACGTCAAGAGGCTGACGCAGCACGAAAAGGACACCGGTAACCAAAAGTATGATCAGGGACCTCCCGGATCGTGTTACGGTCGCTGAGGCGCCGGTCCTCTGCGGCCTTTCCGGCCGGACCGGGCGCCCGAAATGACGGCACTACGCGAGGAGGTGTTCGGGATGAGTCCCGATCGAAGTCCTCGCAGTGCCCTGCTCGGCTGACCCTTCCGATCGACTGACCCCTCGATCGGACGGCCGACCCTCCACCGGATGAGCACGGCGGCGCCCGCGCCGTTCCCGTGCCCCTTCCATTGAGGCACCGCACCACTCCTTCCGCATGCCCTGCACACGCCGTGCCGGGCCCGCGTCATCCATGCCCACCGGCGCTCCGGCCCCATGGCCGGCCCGCGCCGACCCATGATCACTCCACGTGACCGCTCGGCTTCGCGCTGCCCGGACACCGTGGAGGGAGGTATTCGTCATGACCATGCTCACCCCTCGTACCCCCACGAAGCTCGCACCGCCGGGCCGGACCCGCCGCGAGCACAAGGCCGCCGAGCTGGAGGCCGGAACCCGCCTCGTCGGCGAGCGCCTCACCACGATCGGCGCCCGCACCGGCGTCCAGGTGCTCCAGGACCTCGACACCTCGCGCGCCGGACTCACCCACGCCGAGGCGGCCCTTCGCCTGGAGCGGCACGGCGCCAACGTCGTGGCCCGCGAGCGCGCCCCCCGCTGGCCGCTCCAGCTCGCGAAGGCGTACTGGAACCCCTTCATCGGGGTCCTGGTCCTCCTCGCCGCCGTCATGTTCTGGCAGGACCCGGCGGACCCGGGCGTCGTCATCCTCTCCGTGATGGTGGGGATCAGCGGACTGCTGCGCTTTTGGCAGGAGTTCCGCTCCGGGCGCGCCGCCGACGCCCTGAAGCAGCTCGTCACCACCACCTGCGCGGTGCAGCGCCGGGCCGGCAGCGGTTCCGCGCCGACCACCTTCGAGGTGCCGATGGACCAGGTGGTCCCGGGCGACCTCGTGAAGCTGGCCGCGGGTGACCTGATCCCGGCCGATCTGCGGCTCGTCGCCGCCAAGGACCTGATGGTCTCGCAGGCCGCCCTGTCCGGGGAGTCGCTGCCGGTCGCCAAGGCCGACATCCGGTCGGACGACCCGGGCACGGTCGGCGCCACCGACCCCGTCGAGGCCGACAACCTCTGTTTGATGGGGACCTCGGTCACCTCCGGGACCGCGACCGGCGTGGTCGTGGCCACCGGCGCGGACACCTGGTTCGGCTCCATGGCCGGCTCGCTCGTCGGCGAGCGTCCGCAGACCAACTTCGACACCGGGGTGCGCAAGGTCAGCTTCCTGCTGATCCGCTTCATGCTGGTGATGGTCCCGGTCGTCTTCGTGATCAACGGCGTGACCAAGGGCGACTGGAACGAGGCCTTCCTCTTCGGCATCGCCGTCGCGGTGGGCCTGACCCCCGAGATGCTGCCGATGGTCGTCTCCGCCAACCTGGCCCGCGGCGCGGTGGCGATGTCCCGCCGCAAGGTGGTCGTCAAGCGGCTCAACGCGATCCAGAACCTGGGCGCGATGGACGTCCTGTGCACGGACAAGACCGGCACCCTCACCGAGGACCGGATCGTCCTGGACCGCTACCTCGACGTCCACGGCGACGAGGACACCGAGGTCCTGGAGTACGGCTACCTCAACGCCCACTTCCAGACCGGCCTGCGCAACCTCATGGACCGGGCCGTCATCGACCGCGTGGACGAGGCCGAGGAGGTTGTCGTCGACGCACGGTTCTCGATGGTCGACGAGATCCCCTTCGACTTCGCCCGACGCCGGATGACCGTGGTCCTCAACCGCAACGGCCTGACGGCCGGCCCCGGCCGCGCCGAACACGTCATGATCACCAAGGGTGCCGTCGAGGAGGTCCTCGGTCTGTGCACCCACCTGACGGACCGCGGCGAGCGGACCGAGCTGACCGACCGGCTGCGCCGGCGCGTGGCCCGGATCGCCGAGGACAACAACCGGCGGGGCCTTCGGGTCCTCGCCGTCGCCACCCGCACGGTCGCCGTGCCGCGCGACACCTACACCGTCGCGGACGAGGACGGGCTGACCCTGGTCGGCTTCCTCGCCTTCCTCGACCCGCCGAAGGCCTCCGCCGCCGCGGCCCTGCAGGGCCTGGCCGACAAGGGCGTCGCGGTCAAGGTCGTCACCGGGGACAACGAGCTCGTCGCGGCCCGGGTCTGCGCCGAGGTCGGCATCGAGGTGGGACACGTGGTCTCGGGCGCCGAGGTCGACGCCCTCGACGACACGGCCCTGCGCGCGCTGGCCGCCCGTACGACCGTCTTCGCCAAGGCCAACCCGGTCCAGAAGGCCCGCATCGTGCGGGCGTTGCAGGCCGAGGGGCACACCGTCGGCTTCCTCGGGGACGGGATCAACGACGCGGCCGCCCTGCGGGACGCCGACGTCGGCATCTCGGTGGACACCGCCGTGGACATCGCCAAGGAGTCGGCGGACATCATCCTGCTGGAGAAGGACCTGACCGTCCTGGAACAGGGCGTCGTCCAGGGCCGGACCACCTTCGGCAACACGATCAAATACATCAAGATGACCGCGTCGTCGAACTTCGGCAACGTCTTCTCGGTGCTGGTGGCGAGCGCGTTCATCCCCTTCCAGCCGATGCTCGCGATCATGCTGCTGGTGCAGAACCTGGTCTACGACATCTCCCAGCTGGCCACGCCCTGGGACCGGATGGACGCGGATTACCTGCGCAAGCCCCGCAACTGGGACGCCAAGGGCATCTTCCGCTTCATGGTCACCATCGGTCCCATCAGCTCGATCTTCGACATCGCCATGTTCGTGATCATGTGGAACGTGTTCGCCGCGAACAGCGAGGCGCACCAGGCGCTCTTCCAGTCCGGCTGGTTCGTCGAGGGCCTGCTCTCGCAGACCCTGGTCGTCCACATGATCCGTACCCGCCGGATCCCCTTCGTCCAGTCGCGCGCCTCGTGGCCGGTGATGGTGATGACGGCCCTCGCGGTGCTCACCGGCCTGTGGCTGCCGTTCTCGCCGCTGGCCGCCCCGCTGGGCTTCGTGGCCCTGCCGGCCGGCTACTTCCCCTGGCTGATCGGCGTGCTGCTCGCGTACTGCACGCTCACCCAGCTCGTGAAGACCTGGTACATCCGCCGCTTCGGCACCTGGCTGTAGGAACACCCGGCTGTAGAAACACCTGACGGTGGGAAGGAGGGCGGGCCGATGACGCTGCTCAGCGAAGGGGAAATGGCCGGGCACCTCGGGGCCGCGCTCGGCTTCGGCGCGCTGATCGGCCTGGAACGGCAATGGCGGGCCCGGTTGGCGGGACTGCGTACGAACGCCCTGGTCGCGGGCGGGGCCGCGCTGTTCGTGCTGCTCTCGCAGTACGGGTTCCTCGGGACCGTCTCCGAGGTCAACTACGACGGCTCCCGCGTCGCGGCCCAGGTCGTCTCCGGGATCGGCTTCCTCGGCGCCGGAGTGATCATGCGGGACGGGCTCGGCGTACGGGGGCTGAACACGGCCGCCACCCTGTGGTGCTCGGCGGCCGTGGGCTGTCTGGCGGGGGTCGGCCTCTTCGTCCTGGCGGCCTTCGGTACGGCGGGCGTGGTGGGGACCAACCTCCTGCTGCGCCCGCTGGGCCGGCGTCTGGACCGCGAGCCGCGCGGCGGGGCGGAGGTGGCGGCCGACTACCACTTCGAGGCGGTGTGCCTCGAGGCGGAGGAGGCCCACATCCGCCACCGGGTGGTGGACGCCCTGGGCCGGCCCGGGTACCAGCTGCGGGAGATCCGCAGCCAGGACGGGCCGACCGCCGGGCTGGTCACCGTATCGGCGCTGCTGACCGCCGAGGGGACGCAGGGCCGGACGCTGGAGGAGGCCGTCAGCAACCTCTCGCTCGATCCGGCGGTCTCGGCGGTCGGCTGGTCGGTGCTGCCGGAGCGGGCGGAGCGGGCGTGATCCCGCTCCGCCCGGGGATCGGGCCCTACTTGAGGGTCGCGGAGGTCAGTCCCGCCTGGATCTGGCGCTGGAAGGACAGGTAGACCACCAGCATCGGGATCATCGCGATGGTCACGCCGGCGAACAGCACCGGCAGGTCCGTCTCGTACCCCATCTGGTACTGGAGTTGGATCAGGCCCTGGGTGAGCATGTACCGCTCGGGGTCCGATCCGCTCTGGGGCTGCATCAGCACGGAGGGCAGGATGTACTGGTTCCACTGGCCCAGGACATTGAATATCCCCACGCTGATCAGGCCGGGCTTGGCCATCGGCAGCATCACCTGGAAGAAGATCCGGGTGTCGGAGGCCCCGTCGATCACCGCCGCCTCGTGCACCGCCGTCGGCAGGGTGCGGAAGAAGGAGTGCATGAAGAAGACGGTGAACGGCATCGAGTAGGCGACGTAGACCAGGATCAGGCCCTGGTAACTGTTCAACATGTCCAGGCGCTTGACCATGAAGAACAGCGGTACGAGCGCCAGGAACACGGGGAACATGGCCCCGCTGACGAAGAAGTAGTAGATGACCCGGTTGCCCTTGAAGGGGTACCGGGCCAGTACGTACGCCGCCATGGAACCCAGCAGCATGGTGAGCGGGACGGAGAACACCATCACGATGAGCGTGTTGGCGAAGTAGTCCCCGATGCCCTTGTCCCAGGCCCGGCCGAAGGCGTCGAAGTTCCAGTTGGAGGGCCAGCTGAGGGCCGATCCGCCGATCTGGGAGTCGGTCTTGAAGGAGCCGAGCGTCAGCCAGAACAGCGGCAGGACGATCAGTATCGCCCAGACGGCCAGGAAGCCGTGGGAGAAGACGTTGAGCACCATGCCGTCGGAGGTGCGCTTCGCGCCCCCCTTCGGGCGGCCGTCGGCGCCGGACTTCTCGGCCGCGGCCTCACCGGGGGCCTTGATCACTGTGGTCATCGTGTCTCCCGCTCAGAACTCGATGCGCTCGCGGCGGGTGGCGCGCAGCGTGACAAGGGAAAGGATCAGGGTCAGGATCAGCATGACCACGCCCATGGCGCAGGCGTATCCGCTCTTGCCGAAGTAGAGGAAGTTGCGCATCAGGACCGTGGCCATGACCTCGCTGTGGTGGTCGGGTCCGCCACCGAACTGCCCGGAGGTCATGGTCGACACGAGGACGAACATGTCCATCGCGGCGATGCCCAGGTAGACCGCCGAGGTCTGTACGGAGTCCCAGAGCAGCGGCAGCGTGACCTTGACGAAGGTCTGGGCGCGGCCGGCGCCGTCCAGCAGGGCGGCTTCGTAGATGTCCCTCGGCACGGACTGCATGGCCGCCGAGAAGAGCACCAGGTAGAAGCCGACGCCGTGCCAGACCACCACGAGCAGCAGGCACCAGAGCACCAGGTCGGGCTCGTTGAGCCATTCGATGGGGTGGGCCGGGTCGACGACGCCGATCCTGGTGAGGAAGCCGTTCAGCAGGCCGCCCTCGTCACTGCGGTACACGGCGCCGAACAGCACCGCGAGGATGGCGAGGGAGAGGACCTGCGGGAAGAAGTAGATGATCTTGTAGAAGGCCGATCCGCGCACGCCCCGGACACCGCCGGCCCCGCTGCGCCCTCCCGCGTTCACCATGAAGGCGAAGAAGAGGGCGAGCAGGATGGTGACCGTGGGGACGAACACCAGGAGCAGCAGGTTGTGCCACAGGGCCCCGAGGAAGACCTCGTCCTTCATCAGCGCCGCGTAGTTGTCCAGCCCGACGAGCTCGAACGTCGGTGACTGGCCCGACCAGTTGGTGAAGGAATAGCCGAACGTCTGGATGTACGGCCAGATGACGAAGGTCAGGTACAGCGCGAGGGGCAGGACGAGGAATCCGGCGATGAAGCCGCCCCGTCCTCTGCTCGTGGCTACTTGGCTCATGGTGTCCGTCCCTGATGGTTCCGGGTGCCCGGTGGACGCGGGGTCAGCTGCGCTTGTTGTTCTTCGCGTTCGGGTCCTTGGCCGCCTTGTCCACCGCGGCCTGGGCCCGCTTGATCCATTCCTTGGGCTGGATGCGCTGGGCCATCAGCTCGTTGGACGCGTTCTCGAGCTCGGTGCCCATCTCGCTGTACCACTCGGTGTACAGGTAGTTGAAGGTGTTGTCCCCGGCGGCCTTGAGGGCCTCGACCGCGGACTGGGTGCCGGGCCGCAGCTTGACGTTGGGGTCGACGCCGTCCTTGACGACGGTGAGCGAGTTCGCCTGCTGGGCGAAGATCGTCGACCATTCGCGGGACAGCATCGAGCGCAGGAACTCCAGGCCCCCAGCCTTGTTGGCGGCCTTCTCGGGGACGATGAAGGGCTCGCCGGCGCCGGCCCGGATGGCATCGAAGGGGAGCTTGCTGTCGGCCAGTACGGGCATCGGCAGGAACTTCATGTCGAAGTCCTCCGGGGTCTGCTTCAGCTGCTCGTTCTCCAGCCAGGACCCGGAGGGGATGAAGGCGGCCTTGTACTGGTTCCAGGCCGTCTGGGACTCCGTGTGGGTGAGGCCGTTGGTGCCCGGCATCAGGAGGCCCTTCTCGACGACCTCGTACACCGCCTCGACCGCGGCCAGGGCCGCCGGGTTGCCCTCGAAGGCGTTCGGCTCCAGGTTGTCGATGGCCTTCATGGCCTCCAGACCGCCCTTCTTGGCGATCAGGTCCATGATGACGACGTTGATGTAGTACGGGAACTTGCCCTGGTGGGCGAGGCCGCCGATGCCGGCCTCCTTGGCCTTGGTGCAGACCGCGAGGAACTCGTCCCAGGTCTTCGGCGCCGCCCAGCCCTTCTCCTTGAAGAGCTTGCCGGAGTACCAGAAGCCGAAGACGGTGTAGACGTAGTTCAGGGCGACGAACTTGCCGCCCTGGGTGCCCTGTTCGATCGTGCCCTTGATGAGGGTGTCGCGCACCTTCTTGGCGGGGTCGTCGAGCGAGGGGGCGTCGAGCACCTGCGTGAGGTCGGCGAGTTGGCCGCCCTTGAAGAGCACGTCCAGCTTGATCTGCTGGGCGCCGGCGTCGTCGACGACGTCCGGCGGGTTGCCGCCGTTGAAGCGCGGCTGAAGCTTGGCGGTGATCTCCTGGGTGCCGAGGTGGGAGCTGGTGGTGCCCCACTTCTTGTCGAAGGCGGCTTCCCAGGCCTTGGCGTAGTCGTCACCGAATCCGCCCTTGAAGACGACCACCTCCAGCTTGCCGCCCTTGGCGACGCCGAACGGGTTCTCGGGGGAGGTGGCCGCCTTGGACTCGTTGCCCTTCGGGGCCGCCTCGCCGCCGGAGGCGCACGCGGACAGGAAGCTCATCGTCGGGACGGCGATCAGGCCGAGTGCCGCGGAGCGCTTGATCAGGTCCCGGCGGCCGAGGCCCTCACCGGTGCTGTTCTCGCCGTGGGCGGAGGTGGATCCCATGCTCAAGTCCTCGCCTTCGTCAGGGGTGTGAAGGAGGCGGGAAAACACGGCAGTTCCCGTGCATGCGGCATCACCGCAGGTCCCCGCCGTCCCCCGGTCCGGGGCCGCTCATTTCGCGGTGGTCCGGACGGGCACAGGTATAGTCCACTTCCGCTCGGCTGAGCAAGATCGTGCACAAGGATCGTCCCCGGCTTTTCCGAGTTGAGACCTCACCGTCACCTGGCCTGCTCCCCCAGGAGCGCGCCGAGCAAACGGAAGGGCCGTATCCCCTTGTACGGGGATACGGCCCTATGGTGCCGATCGCGGGCGGATCACTCCGCCCGGCGCGCCCTTAGCCTCGGATGAGGTTGCGGAGCACGTACTGCATGATGCCGCCGTTGCGGTAGTAGTCCGCCTCGCCCGGCGTGTCGATGCGCACGACCGCGTCGAACTCCACACCGGTGTCGGTGGTCACCTTGACGGTGCGCGGGGTGGTGCCGTTGTTCAGCTCCTCCACACCGGTGAAGGAGAAGGTCTCCTCGCCGGTGAGGCCCAGGGAGGCGGCGGTGGCGCCCTCCGGGAACTGCAGGGGCAGGACGCCCATGCCGATCAGGTTGGAGCGGTGGATGCGCTCGTAGGACTCGGCGATGACGGCCTTGACGCCGAGCAGCGCGGTGCCCTTGGCGGCCCAGTCGCGGGACGAACCCGAGCCGTACTCCTTGCCCGCCAGGATGACCAGCGGGATGCCGGCGGCCTGGTAGTTCTGGGAGGCGTCGTAGATGAAGGAGACCGGCGCGCCCTCGACGGTGAAGTCGCGGGTGAAGCCGCCCTCGGTGCCCGCCGCGATCTGGTTGCGCAGGCGGATGTTGGCGAAGGTACCGCGGATCATGACCTCGTGGTTGCCGCGGCGGGAACCGTACGAGTTGAAGTCGCGGCGCTCGACGCCGTGCTCCGTGAGGTACTTTCCGGCCGGCGTGTCGGCCTTGATCGCACCGGCGGGCGAGATGTGGTCGGTGGTGACCGAGTCGCCCAGCTTCGCCAGCACGCGCGCGCCGGCGATGTCGGAGACCGGGGTGGTCTCCATCGTCATGCCCTCGAAGTACGGGGGCTTGCGCACGTAGGTGGACTGCGGGTCCCACTCGAAGGTGTTGCCGGTCGGGATCTCCAGCGCCTGCCACTGGGCGTCGCCCGCGAAGACGTCCTGGTAGGACTTGTTGAACATGTCCTCGCCGATGGCGTTCGCCACGACGTCGTTGACCTCGGCCTCCGACGGCCAGATGTCGGCCAGGAAGACCGGCTTGCCGTCGAGGTCGGTGCCCAGCGCGTCCTTGGTGATGTCCACCTTCATGGAGCCCGCGATGGCGTACGCGACGACCAGCGGCGGGGAGGCCAGGTAGTTCATCTTGACGTCGGGGTTGATGCGGCCCTCGAAGTTGCGGTTGCCCGAGAGGACCGAGGTGACCGCGAGGTCGGCCTCGTTGATCGCCTTCGAGATCTCCTCGTCCAGCGGTCCGGAGTTGCCGATGCAGGTGGTGCAGCCGTACCCGACGAGGTTGAAGCCCATCTTGTCGAGGTACGGGGTCAGACCGGCCTTGTCGAAGTAGTCGGTGACGACCTTCGAACCCGGGGCGAGGGTGGTCTTGACCCACGGCTTGCGGGTCAGGCCCTTCTCGGACGCCTTCTTGGCCACGAGCGCCGCGGCGACCATGACGTAGGGGTTCGAGGTGTTGGTGCAGGAGGTGATCGCGGCGACGGTGACGGCGCCGTGGTCGATCTCGAACGAGGTGCCGTCGGCCAGGGTCACCAGGGTGGGCTTGGTGGGCACACCGTTGGAGGACGCCGGGGCGTCGGACGCCGGGAAGGACTCCTTGCCGGCCTCCTCGTCGTCGCTGACGTAGTTGCGTACGTCCACGGCGAACTGCTCGGCGGCGTTCGCGAGGACGATGCGGTCCTGCGGGCGCTTCGGGCCGGCGATGGAGGGGACGACCGTGGAGAGGTCGAGCTCCAGCTTCTCGGAGAAGTCGGGCTCGGCGGCCGGGTCCAGCCACAGCCCCTGCTCCTTGGCGTACGCCTCGACCAGGGCGACCTGCTGGGCGTCGCGGCCCGTCAGGCGCAGGTACTTCAGCGTCTCGTCGTCGATCGGGAACATCGCGGCGGTGGAGCCGAACTCCGGCGACATGTTGCCGATGGTGGCGCGGTTCGCGAGGGAGGTGGCGGCGACGCCCTCACCGTAGAACTCGACGAACTTGCCGACGACGCCGTGCTTGCGGAGCATCTCGGTGATGGTCAGCACGAGGTCGGTGGCGGTGGTGCCGGCCGGCAGCTCGCCGGTCAGCTTGAAGCCGACGACGCGCGGGATCAGCATGGAGACCGGCTGGCCGAGCATCGCGGCCTCGGCCTCGATGCCGCCGACGCCCCAGCCCAGCACGCCCAGGCCGTTGACCATGGTGGTGTGCGAGTCGGTGCCGACGAGGGTGTCGGGGTACGCCTGGCCGTTTCGGACCATGACCGTGCGGGCCAGGTGCTCGATGTTGACCTGGTGGACGATGCCGGTGCCCGGGGGGACGACCTTGAACTCGTCGAAGGCGGTCTGGCCCCAGCGCAGGAACTGGTAGCGCTCCTTGTTGCGGCCGTACTCCAGCTCGACGTTCTGGGCGAACGCCTCGCGGGTGCCGAACTTGTCGGCGATGACCGAGTGGTCGATGACCAGCTCGGCCGGGGCCAGCGGGTTGATCTTGGAGGCGTCGCCGCCCAGGGCCTTCACGGCCTCGCGCATGGTGGCGAGGTCCACGACGCAGGGGACGCCGGTGAAGTCCTGCATGATCACGCGAGCCGGCGTGAACTGGATCTCCTCGCTGGGCTGGGCCTGCGAGTCCCAGTTGCCGAGCGACCGGATGTGGTCGGCGGTGATGTTCGCGCCGTCCTCGGTGCGGAGCAGGTTCTCCAGCAGGACCTTCAGGCTGTAGGGAAGGCGGGCGGAGCCCTCGACCTTGTCCAGCTTGAAGATCTCGTACGACTCGTCGCCCACCTGCAGCGTGCTGCGGGCGTCGAAGCTGTTCGCCGACACGACAGTCTCCTTCATGCATGATTTCGCGCGTATTACCGCAATCCTGCCGTGTGGCGCTCTGGCCAATCCGCTAAGGTGAGGCTAAGTTAGGTAACCCTTACCGGCGGGACGGCTGCGGTACGCCTTGGGCAGTTATCTCGATGTCGAGATAACTCTAGTACATGTCCGGGGGGAGGGACGAGGCACGCACCCTCAGTCCTGCCGCCACGGTGCGCTGGCCGGGGGATTCCGCATGCCCTGATTCGATCAGTGTGACCAGCGCGGACACCGCCGTCACGGCAATCCGCTCAGGTCCCAGCGTGACGGTCGTCACGGACGGCTCGCACGTCCCGTACGCCGGATCCTCGCTCGCGCAGACCAGGAGCAGGTCCCTGGGCGTACGGATTCCGTGGCGCGCGGCGGCGGCGAGCACCTGCCGGCCACCCGGGTCGTACACGCTGTAGACGGCGTCGGGATGGTCCGGCGCGGCGAACGCGGCGTCGAAGGCGCGGCCCGCCGCGTCCTCCGGGTCGAAGACGACGATCCGTGGGCTCCGGCCGCGCTCCGCGCACCACTGTTCGTAGGCCGAGGTGACGGCTGCGGTGTAGTGCTCGCGGCCGTAGCCGGAATGCAGCGCGATCCGGCGGGCGCCGGAGGCGGCGAGGTGGTCGAGCACCTCGCGGGTGGTCGCGGCGTGGTCGTTGTCGACCCACACGTCATCGGGTCGCGGATCGGTGGGCCGGCCGTCGAAGACCACCGGCAGCCCGCGCGCCCGCAGGGCCCGCAGCACCCGGTCGCCGTCCGGGCTGTCGAGCAGCAGCATCCCGTCGACGGCGAGGGTGTGCCACAGGGGCTCGGCGCCGCGGTCGGCGGGCAGGGTGGTCAGCGCGTAGCCGTGGGCGTGGGCGGCGGAGGTGGCGGCGGTGAGCAGGCGGGAGAAGTAGGCGACCCCCGCGAAGTCCCACGCCGAGCCGGCGTAGGTGGTGACGGCCACGCCGAGGGTGCGGGTACGGGGGCCGCGGTGGGCTCCGTACCCGAGGGCGGCGGCGGTCTCGCGGACCCGGCGGCGGGTGCCCTCGCCGAGCCGGCCGGTGCCGTTGAGGGCGTGCGAGACGGTCGCGGTGGAGACCTCGGCGGCGCGCGCGATGTCGGCGATGGTCGGTCCCGGTCCTGGCACGCGGTCATCGTACGGACGGACGGCCCGGATGGGGGACGGCCGCCGAGGATTCCGTGGCCGACTCCGCGGATGTTCCGCAGGCGTTGATCCCTGCGGATTCCGTGGGGCGGGACGGGTTCTGGTTACGGGCTTAATCAATGAGTGTCCTGTCCTCGCCACATCCACTGATCCCTGTTGCGTTCGGAGCGGTCATGACGACACCTCTGCCCCTGCCCCGCCACGGTTCCCCCGTCCCTTCCGGATCGGCCGCGTCCGCGTCCGGGTCGGCCTCCGGCGCCCTGTCGCGGCGGGGGTTGCTCGCGGCGGCCGGCGCAGCCGGAGCGGCGGGGCTGCTCGGCGCCACCGCGTCGCCCGCGGCGGCTGCTGCCGCCGGCCCCTCGGGGCGGGCTTCGGCGGCGCTCGTCATCCACAACGCCCGGGTGTTCACCGGGGTGGAGCGGGGCGGTCCGGACGCGACGGGCGGTCCGGGCCGGTCGGTGGCGGTCGGTCGGGACGGCCGGATCCTGGCCGTGGGCCCGGACGCCGCGCTGCGCCGGTACGTCGGTCGGGACACCGAGACGGTGGACGCGCGCGGGAACACCGTGATGAGCGGCATCCACGACGGTCACGTGCACCCGCTGGGCGCCGGGGACCGGTCGTTGCGGCCCTCGCTGGAAGGGGCGGAGACCACGGAGGCCGAGCTGCGGGCGATCCTCAGCGGCTTCCTCGCGGAAACCGGGGGCGCGGGGGCGGAGCCGGACCGCTGGTTGGTGGTGGAGGACTGGAATCCGGTCGGGCTGCTGCCGATCGGGACGGCGCCGCACCACAGCGTGTTGGACGCGCTGGCGACCCGCTGGCCCGTGGTCCTGGTCGGCGGCGACGGGCACAACCTGTGGGCGAACCGGCGGGCCCTGGACATCGCCGGGATCACGGCCGCCACCCCCGACCCGGTGGGCGGCCGGATCGTGCGGGGTGCGGACGGGCTGCCGACGGGCGTGCTCAAGGACGACGCCCAGGACCTGGTGAAGCGGCACGTGCCGGAGCCCTCGCGGGCGGAACTCGTCGCGGCGTGCGCCGGCGTGCTCGAGCTGGCGGCGGCCTCCGGGGTCACGACGATGATGGACGCCCTGGTCGGCCGGCACGAGCTGAGCCTCTACCAGGAGCTGGCGGGGGCCGGCCGGCTGCCCCAGCGGATCGTTCCGGCGATCCGGCTCGACGCCGCGCAGGCGAAGGACCCGACGGCCGCCCTGACGTACGCGCGGGCGCTGCGGCGGGAGTTCGAGGGGGTTGCGGGCCTGCGGTTCGGGATGGTGAAGGTGTTCCTGGACGGGGTGATCGAGCACCCGGCGCAGACGGCCGCGCTGCTGGAGCCGTACCTGGACGGCGCGGGCAGGCCGACGGGGAACCGGGGTGAGCTCTACACCTCGGCGACGGACTACGGCCGGCTCACCGCCGCCTTCAACGCGGCCGGCTGGCAGATGCACGCCCACGGGCTGGGCGACCGGGCGGTCCGCACCGCCCTGGACGGGTACGCGTACGCCCGTCGGGTGACCGGGGCGCGCGATCCGCGCAACGCGGTGGCGCACCTCCAGCTGGTGGACCCGGCCGACCTGCGGCGCTTCGCGCAACTCGGGGTGGCGGCCTGCATGCAGCTCCAGTGGGCGGCGCGGGACACCTGGACGATGGAGGCGCTGCTGCCGTACATCGGCCCGCGGCGCCACCGCTGGATGTACCCGGCGCGCAGCCTGGAGCGGGCCGGGGCGCGCCTGGCCGGCGGCTCCGACTGGCCCGTGGACGCCCTGCAGGTGTGGAACCAGTTGCGGACGGCGATCGACCGGCAGGGCGAGCACGGCTCGGGGCCGCTGTACCGGGAGCTGGAGGGGCTGGGGCGGAGCAGCGTACTGCGGATGCACACCGCGGGGACGGCGTGGCAGCTGCGTCAGGAGGGGCTGACGGGGACCGTGGAGCAGGGCAGGGCGGCGGACCTGGTGGTCCTGGACCGCGACGTGACGCGCTGCCCGGTGGCGGACATCAGCGGTACGGAGGTACGGCTGACCCTGGTCGGCGGCCGGGTCGTCCACGACGCGGATTCGACGACGGGGAGGGCGGCTTCGGCCCGGGCGGCGCAGCGTGCGACGTACCGGCCGGCGTCGGGTCCGCGTCCGGTCTCCGCCACGGCGGTGCACGGCGGCCGCCACCGCGCCTGCGGCTGCACGGCGGGCTGAGCGGGGGCGGGGGCGGGGGACGGAGGGGTGCGGGGCGAGGGCCGGCTGGGTGCGGGGCGGGGCTTGGCCCCATCGACTTCGGGATGGTCTGCACAACACTGCCCTGTATGCGGCATATCGGACCTCAGGCCGCCCGGAGTCGCCCCTCTCCCCCACCGGACCCACCCGTCACACGGCGGACCGGGGAACGGATCTGACGGTCGGTGACACCCGTCTGCCACACCCAGCGCGATCTCCATCTCATATCTGAGATACCGTGCACCCATGGCAGACGACTACCTCGTACGCATCGGCAAGCTCATCCGTGACGCCCGGCAGCACCGTGGCTGGACGCAGAGTCAACTCGCGGACGCCCTGGGCACCAGCCAGAGCGCCGTGAACCGGATCGAGCGCGGCAACCAGAACATCAGCCTTGAGATGATCGCCCGAATCGGCGAAGCGCTCGACAGCGAGATCGTCTCTCTGGGCTACGCCGGTCCGATGCACCTGCGCGTCGTCGGTGGACGGCGCCTGTCCGGCGCCATCGACGTCAAGACGAGCAAGAACGCGTGCGTGGCCCTGCTGTGCGCCTCGCTCCTCAACAAGGGCCGCACGGTGCTCCGTCGCGTGGCCCGCATCGAGGAGGTGTACCGCCTCCTGGAGGTCCTGAACTCCATCGGCGTGCGCACCCGCTGGATCAACGACGGCGTCGACCTGGAACTCATCCCGCCGGCGCGCCTGGACATGGACGCCATGGACGCGGACGCCGCCCGCCGCACCCGCAGCATCATCATGTTCCTCGGCCCGCTGCTGCACCGCATGGACCACTTCCGGCTGCCCTACGCCGGCGGCTGCGACCTCGGCACCCGCACCATCGAGCCGCACATGATCGCCCTGCGCCGCTTCGGGCTGGACATCACCGCGACCGAGGGCATCTACCACGCGCAGGTGGAGGCCGGTGTCTCCCCGGACCGCCCGATCGTGCTGACCGAGCGCGGGGACACCGTCACCGAGAACGCGCTGCTGGCCGCGGCCCGCCACGACGGCGCCACCGTCATCCGCAACGCCTCGTCCAACTACATGGTCCAGGACCTGTGCTTCTTCCTGGAGGCGCTGGGCGTCAAGGTCGAGGGCATCGGCACCACCACCCTCACCGTCCACGGCGTACCGAACATCGACGTCGACGTGGACTACTCCCCCTCCGAGGACCCGGTCGAGGCGATGAGCCTGCTGGCCGCCGCGGTCGTCACCGAGTCGGAGCTGACGATCCGCCGGGTTCCGATCGAGTTCATGGAGATCGAGCTCGCGGTCCTGGAGGAGATGGGCCTGGACCACGACCGTTCGGCCGAGTACGTCGCCGACAACGGCCGCACCCGCCTGGTCGACCTCACGGTCCGCCCGTCGAAGCTCGAAGCCCCCATCGACAAGATCCACCCGATGCCGTTCCCCGGGCTGAACATCGACAACGTCCCGTTCTTCGCCGCCATCGCCGCCGTCGCCCAGGGCCAGACCCTGATCCACGACTGGGTGTACGACAACCGGGCCATCTACCTGACCGACCTCAACCGCCTCGGCGGCCGCCTCCAACTCCTGGACCCCCACCGTGTCCTGGTCGAGGGCCCGACCCGCTGGCGCGCGGCGGAGATGATGTGCCCGCCGGCCCTGCGCCCGGCCGTCGTCGTCCTCCTGGCCATGATGGCCGCCGAGGGCACCTCGGTCCTGCGCAACGTCTACGTCATCAACCGCGGCTACGAGGAACTCGCCGAACGCCTCAACTCGGTGGGCGCCCAGATCGAAATCTTCCGCGACATCTGACCAGCCGGCCACACCGGGCCGGGCCACCTGTGGTGGCGGCCCAAAACGCCCGTCACCGAAGCCCCGTCACGCTCTTTCAGGAGCATGGCGGGGCTTCGGTTCTTGGTCCCGGCACCTGACGTCCCTCCGCCGACGCACTCGGCGGTTCCGGAATGCGGAGCGATGACCCGAGCCCACGGCGGGGCCGTCCGTGGACCGGCCGGTCGATCCGCCGCGCATGCCGTCACGCCCCGACCGGCGTCGTCCCGCGCCTCGCCCGCCGCGCGGTGGCGACGCGGTGCGGGGCACGGCTTCGACCCGACTTCGCGAAGGAGCGGGTGCGGCAGCCCTGAACGCGATAGCTTCCGAATCCCCCGTTCCGGCTGATTTTCGCCGAGGCGGGCGGCCTCGTCCCACATGCCGTACTCCCCCGTCCACGAATCCGCATGGTGTGTAGTCTCCGCGCGTTCATGACACGTATTGCCAGAAGGGCATCTTGTGACCTACCCGCCTCCGTACGCCTACCCGCCCCCGCACGCTCCGGACAGGCGGCGCTGGTGGCAGCACCCCGGCCTGATCATCCCCCTCCTGGTGGTGCTGCCCCCCATCGGCATCGTGCTCATCTGGACGAGTCGCTGGAAGACGGCCCCGAAAGTCATCGTCACCATCGTGGCCGGAGCGTGGATGATCTCGCCCTTCCTGGCCGATCCGCCGCCCAAGAAGGTCGAGGCCGACGCCAAGCCGAAGGCGCCCGTGGCGGCGTCGGCGGCACCGTCCTCCTCGCCGACCCCCGCTCCGTCCGGCCCGCCGAACCTGGTGGGCCAGACCCTCAAGGACGCCCAGGCCGCCGCCCTGGCGGCCGGCTTCAACCCGGTCTCGCACGACGCCGGTCCCGAAGACGCGGCCCAGGTGGCCGACGGCAACTGGAAAATATGCTTCCAGACCCTGCGGGACCAGCCGGCCGGCAAGCAGCCCACCCTCGATTTCGGCGTGACGCGGACAGAGTGGCCGTGCCCCGTCAAGGATGGCGACCCGATTCCCCACCCCAGGATGCCGAAGGTGGTCGGTCAGGCCTTCGCCGGGGCGAAGACGACCCTGAACCCGTTGGGCCTCCAAGGCGTCGAGGCGCGGAGCGCGTACACGGACGTCACCGTTCCCGGGAACCCGGACAGTTGGACGGTCTGCTTCCAGGAACCGGAGGAGGGCAAGGAACTCCCGTACCCGAGGACCACCACCGCTCAGCTGTCCCTGACGGCGCCCGGCACCTCCTGCCCGGCCGGCAGGAACACGGCACTGCACCCGGTTCCGACTCCGCAGCCGGCCCGCGACGATGACGACTCGAGTGGCTCATCGTCCAACGGCGGATCGACTTCGAGTTCCGGCGGTTCGTCCTCGTCGGGCGGGTCCTCGACCGGCGGCGGCGGCACGTCCTCGTCGGGAGGCTCCTCGACCGGCGGCGGCGCATCCTCGTCGGGCAGTACCTCGACCGGTGGCGGCGGCGCCGTTTCCTACAAGAACTGCACGGCCGTCCGCGCGGCCGGGGCCGCTCCCATCCGACGTGGGGATCCCGGCTACGGCCGCCACCTGGACCGTGACGGCGACGGCGTCGCCTGCGAGTAGCCCGACCCGCACGAAGCGGAGCAGGCCCCGCCACCACCCCGGCACCGACCGGGGCTCGGCCGGGCCCTCCGTCAGGGTGGGGACGCCGCGCGACAGACGCCTGCCGCGCGGGGGCGGCGGGCAGACTGGGGGTGGGCGCGACTCGGCGCCCCCGGTCGAGGGAGTCGCATGGCCAACGGGTGGCTGCCGCCTGCGGAGTACGTTCGGACCATTGCTCGGGCGACCAGTTACGCCTGCCTGTACTTCACCGATGTCGCCGGGCGGCCGGTGCAGTTGCGGGCGGTGCACGCGTACGAGGAGTGGCAGTGCCCGGGCGGGAACATGGATCCCGGGGAGACCCCGTGGCAGTGCGCGGTACGGGAGTGCCTGGAGGAGACCGGGATCGTCTTCGACGGGCCGCCGCGGCTGCTCGGGTCGCACTTCATCGGGCATCAGGGCGAGGCGTGGCCGGCGAACCACATCGGGTTCGTCTTCGACGGGGGCACCCTCACGGACGGGCAGATCGCCGGGATCGTCCTGGATCCGACGGAGCACCGGGAGGTCGGGGTCCGCTCCGTCGAGGCGTGGGAGGGGCTCATGACCCCGGTGAACTTCAGGCGGCTCAAGGCGATCGACGCGGCCCGCAGGGAGGGGCGCGTGGCGTACATGGAGACTCCCTGACCGCGGGTTGCAATGTCAGTGGAATATGACTCCAAGGGCCTGACCCGGTGGGACTGACACGAGTAGACTGCGGCGCTTTTCGTTTCCGCATCATCGACATCGTTGACCGGGGGGTCTCACCATGTTCGACCGTAGAAGCATTGCCATGATCGGCGCCGTGGGGGTCGTCGTCCTGTCGCTCGCCGGGTGCGAGGACAGCGCGCCGAAGAAGGGGACGGACGCCAAGCCGGCCGCCGCGCCGTCGTCCAGTGCCCCGGCCTCGGCCGGCGCGTCCGCGGCGCCGGTCATGCCGGCCGTCGTCGGGCTGAAGTTCGCCGCGGCCGAGGCGGACGTGAAGAAGGTCATCACCCAGAAGGTCGAGGCCCGCGCCGCGTACGCCGACGTCACCCTGCCCGCCGACCGTTCGCAGTGGGACGTCTGCTTCCAGACTCCGGCCGGCGGCACCGAGGTGGCGGCCGGCAGTACCGCCGAGCTGTCGATCGTCGCGCCCGGCACCGCGTGCCCGGACAAGGCCGGCGCCACCCTGCGCCCCTCGAAGGCCCCGACGACGGCCGCACCCAGGCCGACGCCCACGCCGGCCAAGCCGAAGGCCACCGCCGGCACCGGCGGGACCACGGGCGGATCCGGCACGGGCGGATCCGGCACGGGCGGATCCGCCGGGACCACCGGCGGCACGACCGGCGGTGGCGGCGGAGGCAGCGCCTACTACAAGAACTGCGACGCCGCGAAGGCCGCCGGAGCGGCGCCCATCCGGCGCGGACAGCCCGGGTACCGCGAGGCCCTCGACCGGGACAAGGACGGCATCGCCTGCGACAAGTAGGCCAAGCAGGCAACCGGGCGGGCCGGACGGGGCCCGGGCGGTCAGTGGCGACCGGGGCCCGGGCGGTCAGGGGCGGCCGGGGTCAGCCCCTGACGGCGACGGTCGCCGTCGGTATTCGGCCGGCCGTCCGGCGCCCTCTCGCCCGGCCCGCCGAGGGGGCGGCAGAATCGGCCCTCCGGTACGGCGTCGAGGGGGCGGCCATGGCAGTGGAAACGAGTGCGGGCACCGAAGTTCCGGGTCTGGAAGGGGTCCCGCTGCTCGGGTCGCTCCTCGACCTGACCTCGGACTCGCTCGGCACCTACCGACGGGCCCGGGAGCGACACGGCGACGTCGTACGGATCACCGCCGGCCCGCCGGGGCTGCGCGCCGAGTTGTACTGCGTGTTCTCCGCCGAGGGCGCGCAGCAGGTGCTGGCCACGGAATCGGCCAACTTCCGCAAGGACAACGCGTTCTACCAGGAGATCCGCGACTCCTTCGGCAACGGCCTGCTGACCAGCCAGGACGAGGACTACCTGCGCCAGCGGCGGCTGGTGCAACCCCTCTTCACCCGCAAGCGGGTCGACGGGTACGCCGGGGCGGTCGTGGCCGAGACCGAGGCGACCGTCGCCTCCTGGGCCGGGTCCCGGGACGGGATCGTCGACGTCCGCGACGAGATGACGCACCTGGCCCTGCGGGCGGTGTCCCGGATCCTGTTCGGCACGGACGCGGACGTCACCGTCGACGTCGTCGACCGGTGTTTTCCGGTCATCACGCAGTACGTGCTGCGCCGCGGCTACTCCCCGGTGAAGACCCCGCGGACCTGGCCCACCCCGGGCAACCGACGGGCGGCCGCCGCGCTGGAGGAGCTGTACGCGGTCTGCGACCGGATCGTCTCCGAGCGGCGCGGGGCGGCGGCGAGCGACGACCGGGGCGAGGACCTGCTGACCCTCCTGGCCGAGGCCCGCAGCGCGGACGACGGCGCCTTCGACGCCGCCGAGCTGCGCGACCAGGTACTGATCTTCCTGCTGGCCGGCCACGAGACGACCGCCACCTCGCTGGCGTTCGCCCTGCACCTGCTCGGCCGCCACCCGCAGGAGCAGGCGCGGGCCCGCGAGGAGGTCGTCCGGGTCCTGGGCGACCGTCCGCCGCAGGCCGCCGACCTCGATCGACTGCCTTACCTCACACAGGTGTTGAAGGAGGCGATGCGGCTGTACCCGGCGGCGCCGGTGATCGGCCGCAAGTCGGTCGCGGCCACCGAGGTCTCCGGGCACACCATCCCCGCGGGATCCGACGTCATCCTCGCGCCGTGGGTGACGCACCGCCACCCGCGCTACTGGCCCGATCCGGAGCGTTTCGACCCCGAACGGTTCGCGCCGGGGGCGGAGGCCGAGCGACCGCGCTACGCCTGGTTCCCCTTCGGCGGCGGCCCGCGCGCCTGCATCGGACAGCACTTCTCGATGCTGGAGTCCGTGCTGGCGCTGGCGGTGATCCTGCGCGCCTACGCGTTCGAGTCCGTGGACACCGAGGTTCCGGTGAGTGCCGGGATCACCCTGGAGACGCGGGGCCCCGTGCGTTGCCGGATCCGCCGCGTGACCGGGTGATCCCGCGGCGGCGCCCCGTACGCGTGCGTCCGGAGACGCTCGTGCGTCCGACGCTGCCCGGGCGTCCTGCGACGTACGGGCGTCCGGCGACGCACGGGCGGGCGGAAACGCGCGGGCGTCCGGCCGTGGGCGTCAGCGGTAGTCGTCCGGGTGGCCCTGCATCCAGGTGTTGACCTTGTCGCGGGTGGCGATCAGCGTCGTCTGGTTCTTCTTCAGGTTCTCGAAGGTCCGGTCGCCGCCGAGCTGCTTGTCCAGCTTCGCGATCAGGTTGATCGGCTCGGGGAAGTGGCCCGGACCCTTGGGGTCGGCCTTCATGGCGCGGTCCATGCGGTGCAGCTCGTCGTGGACCCGGCCGAGGAAGTACGCGCAGTTGCCGGGCGTGCAGGAGTCGTTCAGCGTGGCCTGGAGGCCGGCGAAGGCGTCGCGTACGAGGGACACGGGCTCCTCGCCCGGAGCGCCGCTCGGGGAGCCCGCGGCGGGGGCCGAGGGCCGGGCGGCCGTCGGGGAAGCCGTCGAGGCGCCGCCGGCGGACGCGGAGGCCGAGGGCGACGCCGGCGCGGACGCGACGGCGGACGGCGCCGCGGAGGTGGCCGCCGATGCGGAGGCCGACGCCTTCGCGTCGTCGCCGCCCCCGCAGGAGACGGTGAGCGCCGCCAAGGTCAAGGTCATGAGCGTGGCCGCGGCACCCCGCGCGGTCGAACCGAACATCGTTTTCCCCCAGTGTGTGTGGTCAGCAGACGGACCCTACCCACCGGGCTCCTCCCGGACGGCGGCCGGGGTGTGGTTGCCCTGGAGCCGGGCCAGGTCGGAGGGCCTGACCTGGATCACGAACAGCGCGATGACCGCGCCGACCAGGGTGAACAGCGCCGCCACGACGAAGGCGGCGCTGACGCCGGAGGTGAGGACCTGGTCGCCCCACGGGTCGGGGAGCCGGCCCGTGCGCAGGAAGGCGGCCTTCTGCCCGGGATCGGCGGCGCTCATGAAGGCCGGGACCTGGCTGCGGGCCTCGTTGCGGCTGGCCGTACCGAAGACGGTGACCAGGATCGACAGGCCGAGCGAGCCGCCCACCTGCTGCATCGCGTTGAGCAGCCCGGAGGCGGCGCCCGACTCCCGGTCGGCCACGTTGGACAGGGCCATCAGCGTCAGGGAGACGAACTGCAGTCCCATGCCGGTGGCGAAGATCAGCATCGGGCCGAGGACGCTGCCCAGGTACGTGGAGTGGATGTCGGTCTGCGTGAGCCAGGCCAGCCCGACCGCGCAGCACAGGGCGCCGGTGACCATGAAGGGTTTGGGCCCGAACTTGGGCAGCAACTGGGACGCGGTGCCCGCCGCCAGCGCGATCATGACGCTGACGGGGAGGAAGGCGAGGCCGGCGCGCAGGGGGCTGAAGCCGAGGACGTTCTGCACGAACAGGGTCAGGAAGAAGAACATGCCGAAGATCGCGCAGGCGAGGAAGAGCATGATCCCGTAGGTGCCGGCCCGGTTGCGGTCGGCGAACATGTGCAGCGGCGTGATGGGTTGCGGCGAGCGGCTCTCGTTGAGGACGAACAGGAGCAGCAGCACCACGGCCGCCCCGAAGGACCCGAGGGTGATCGGGTCGCGCCAGCCGTCCTGGGACGCGCGGATGAACCCGTAGACGAGGGCGACCATGCCGAGGGTGGACAGCAGGGCGCCGGCGATGTCGAAGTGTCCGGGATGGCGGGCGGATTCGCGGATGACCTTCGGGGTGGCGAGGGCGATCAGCAGGGCGATCGGGACGTTCACGAAGAGGACCCAGCGCCAGTCGAGCCATTCGACGAGTATGCCGCCCGCGAGCAGGCCGATGGCTCCGCCGCCGGCCGACACGGCGGCGAACACGCCGAAGGCGCGGTTGCGTTCGGGGCCCTCGCGGAAGGTGGTGGTGATCAGGGCGAGGGCGGTGGGTGAGGCGATGGCGCCTCCGACGCCCTGGAGGGCCCGGGCCGCCATCAGCTGTCCGGCGTTCTGGGCGAACCCGCCGAGCAGTGAGGCGAGGCCGAAGAGGATCACGCCGAAGATGAAGACGCGCCGCCGGCCGAGGATGTCGCCGACCCGGCCGCCGAGCAGGAGCAGCCCGCCGAAGGTGAGGGTGTAGGCGTTGACGACCCACGAGAGGCTCTCGGTGGAGAAGTCGAGCGCCGTCTGGATGTGCGGCAGCGCGATGTTCACGATGGTGATGTCGAGAACGACCATGAGCTGGCAGGAGGCGATGACGAGCAGCGCCGGCCCGTGTCCGCTCCCCCGGACCGTGCCGGCGGTCCCGTTGCTGGTCGGCAGTGCGTTCGGGTCCACCTAGCCGACGCTATGCCCGGCGCGCAAGGGTCACCACTCGAATGGCCTAGGCTGCGTCACCTATCCCATGTGATATTTCACATGACACACTGCCTCGCATGGACGATTTCCTCAGGCTCTCCGCCGACACGGCCCGCTTCGGCCACGGCGCCCCGCACGCCTTCTCGTTCGGCGACGACGGTCGCCTCCTCTGGTTCCTCCGCTCGGGCGGCCCCACCGACCCGCTCGCCGGCCTGTGGGTCCTCGACACCACCACCGGCGCCGAGGCCCTCCTCGCCGACCCTCGCGTCCTGTCCCCCGAGCCCGGCGAACTCCCTGTCGCCGAAGCCCGGTTGCGCGAGCGGACCCGCCTCGTGGCCGCCGGCATCGGCTCGTACGCCCTGTCCGGCGACGGCCGCCGCGCCGTGTTCCCGCTGTACGGGCGGCTGTACGCGGTCGCCTGCGACGGCGACGGACCCGAAGAGCTCCCGGTCGCCGGGCCCGCCCTGGACCCGCGCCCCGACGCCGACGGCTCGCGCACCGCGTACGTCGCCGACGACGCCCTCCACCTGGTCCCGGGCGGCCGGATCAGCCCGGACGACGGAGCCCGCTGGGGCCTGGCCGAGTTCGCCGCCGCCGAGGAACTCGGGCGCGCCCGCGGGCACTGGTGGGCCCCCGACGGGGTGCGCCTGCTCGCCGCCCGGGTCGACGAGAGCGCCCTGCCGCGGCGGTGGTTCGCCGACCCGGCCAGGCCGCAGCTCCCGGCCGAGGACTTCGCCTACCCCGAGGCGGGCGGACCCAACGCCGGGGTCGAGCTGTGGGTCCTCGGGCCCGGGCGACCCCTACGACTCGCCTGGGACGCGCGGGCCTTCCCGTACCTGTCCGACGCGGCCTGGGAATCGGACACCGAGATCCTGCTGACCGTCCAGGACCGGCTCCAGCGGACCGTGCTGCTGCTCGGCGCCGACCCGGCCACCGGCCTGACCCGGGAGCTGTCGCGCACCACGCACCCCCGGTGGGTGGACCCGCTGCCCGGCACCCCCGCCCGGCTCCCCGACGGGCGGATGCTGACCGCCGCCGACACCCCCGCAGGGGCCGCGCGCGGCCTCGCCGTCGACGGCAAGCCGCTGACCGGCGACGGGATCCAGGTCCGCCGCGTGGCCGGCATCCACCAGGGCCGGCTACTGATCGAGGCGGGCCTGCGCGACCCCTCCGAACAGCAGGTGCTCCTCCTGGACCCCGACACCGGGGAGACGACCGCGCTCGCCGACGGACCCGGCGTGCACGGCGCGCTCGCCGGCGCCGGCGCCCTGCTGCTGACCTCCGCCGACGCCGACGGGATCCGCCGCGGCCTGCGCACCGCCGACGGGCGCCGGCTCACCCCCGTCGACCTGTCCGCGCCGCTGCCGTACCGGGTGGCGCCCGTACTGGAACGGGTCACCGAGCACGGGATCCCCACCGCGCTGGTCCTGCCGCGCGACCACGTCCCGGGCCGCCGGCTGCCCGTACTGGTCGACGCGTACGGCGGCCCCGGCTACCAGGACATCAGCGCCGAGCCGATCCGCTGGCAGGCCAAGCAGTGGTGGGCCGACCAGGGATTCGCCGTCGTCACCGTCGACAACCGGGGCACCCCGTACGTCTCGCCCGCCTTCACGCACGCCGTGTACCGGGGCTTCTCCGACGTCACCCTGGAGGACCAGGCCGCGGCCCTGCTGGCCCTCGGCGAGCGGCACCCGGACCTGGACCTGGACCGGGTCGGCGTGCGCGGCTGGTCCTACGGCGGCTACCTGGCCGCCCTCGCGGTGCTGCGCCGCCCCGACCTCTACCACGCGGCCGCCGCCGGGGCCGCCCCGACGGACTTCCGGCACTACGACACCGCCTACACCGAGCGGTACCTGGGCCTGCCCGCCGAGCACCCCGAGGTGTACGAGCGGGACGCGCTGATCGCGGACGCCCCGGGGCTGAGCCGGCCGCTCCACCTGACCACCGGGCTGGCCGACGACAACGTCCACCCCTCCCACACCCTGCGCCTGTCGCGCGCCCTCACCGACGCGGGCCGCCCCCACCAGCTCCTGGCACTGCCCGGTGTCACCCACATGACGCCGGGTGGCACCCGGGAGAAGGTGATGGCGCAGCAACTGGCCTTCTTCCGCCGCGAACTGGCCTAGCGGCCGACCCCTGCGCACCGTTCGGCGGCACGACAGGGGCCCCGGGGACGTCATCGTCCCCGGGGCCCCGCGTCCTCCCGTGATCCCCGTCAGTCACCCGGGAAGTGACAGGCCACCTCGCGCGAGGCGGCGGGCCGCAACAACGGCCGCTCGGTACGGCACAGTTCGCGCGCCTTGGGGCAGCGCGGGTGGAAGGTGCAGCCGGGCGGCGGGGCGGCGGGGCTCGGCGGGTCACCGAGCAGCACGATCCGCTCGCGCCGCCGCTCCGCCGCCGGGTCGGGCAGCGGCACGGCAGACAACAGGGCTCGGGTGTAGGGGTGTTGGGGGTCCTCGTACAGGGACTTCTTGTCGCCGATCTCGACGATCCGGCCGAGGTACATGACGGCCACCCGGTCGCTGACCCGTTTGACCACGGACAGGTCGTGCGCGATGAACACGTAGGCAAGGCCCAGCTCGGTGCGCAGTCGCTCCATCAGGTTGACGATCTGCGCCTGCACGGAGACGTCGAGGGCCGAGACCGGCTCGTCCGCGATGAGCAGGCGCGGGCTGGTCGCCAACGAGCGCGCGATGCCGATGCGTTGGGCCTGACCACCGGAGAACTCGTGCGGGTAACGGTCGATGTGCTCCGGGATGAGTCCGACGAGCTCCATCAGTTCGGCCGCCCGGCGGCGGGCGTCCGCCGCGCTGCGGCCCTGCACCAGCAGCGGGTCGGAGATGATCCGGGCCACGGTCTGGCGGGGGTTGAGGGAGGAGTGCGGGTCCTGGAACACCATCTGGATGTTCCTGCGGACGGGCCGCAGGGCGCCCTGGGACATCCGGCTGATGTCCCGACCGTCGAAGGTGACGGTGCCGGAGGTGGGTTCGAGCAGGCGGACCAGCATCCGGCCGGTGGTGGACTTCCCGCAGCCCGACTCCCCGACGAGACCCAGGGTGCGACCGGCCTCCAGGTCGAAGGAGACCCCGTCGA
The DNA here is from genome assembly GCF_042893755.1 of Streptomyces sp. NPDC001568. Classification (NCBI taxonomy): domain Bacteria; kingdom Bacillati; phylum Actinomycetota; class Actinomycetes; order Kitasatosporales; family Streptomycetaceae; genus Streptomyces; species Streptomyces sp. NPDC001568. The sequence goes on from NZ_JBIAVF010000009.1 coordinate 67,048, forward strand.
CGGCCCGTACGGGCGCCCCGCGGCGGCCGGTCACCGACCGTTTGCCGGGGAAGGTCATCGTCAGGTCGCGTACGGAGAGCAGCGGGCCGGCCGGCCCGGCGGAACGCGTGGCGTCGGGGCTCATCGGACGACCTCCGGGACGGCGGCGGGACCGCTGTGATGGCAGGCGCTCGCCCGCGCCGGGCCGGCGTACGGGCCGAGTTCGGGGCGGCGCGTCGCGCACAGGGCGCGTTCGGCGTCGGTGCCGGCGGCGGCGCGCGGGCAGCGCGGGGCGAACGCGCAGCCCGGGGTCCGCACCAGCAGGGAGGGCGGGGAGCCGGGGATGGCACGCAGCGGTGCGTCGTCGGCGTCGTCGAGGCGGGGCAGCGAGTCGAGCAGCCCGCGCGTGTAGGGGTGGGCCGGGTCGGCGAACAGGGCGTCGACCGGGGCCTGTTCGACGGCCCGGCCGCCGTACATGACCAGTACCTCGTGGGCGACGCGGGCGACGACGCCCAGGTCATGGGTGATCATCACGACGCCGAGGCCGTGTTCCTGCTGGAGCCGGGCGATCAGCTCCAGGATCTGGGCCTGCACGGTGACGTCGAGTGCGGTGGTCGGCTCGTCGGCGATCAGCAGCTCGGGCTCGCAGGCCAGCGCCATCGCGATCATCGCGCGCTGGCGCATGCCGCCGGAGAACTGGTGCGGGTACTCCCCCGCCCGGCGGGCGGGTTCGGGAATGCCGACCTCGCCGAGCATGTCGACGGCCCGTTTGCGCGCGGCGGCGCGGCCGGCCCGGAAGTGCACCCGGAAGTGCTCGGCGATCTGCTCGCCGACCGTGTAGTAGGGGTGCAGGCTGGACAGCGGGTCCTGGAAGATCATGGCCATTCGGCGGCCGCGCAGCTTCGACAGCCGCTTCTCCGCCAGGCCCGTCAGTTCCTGCCCGGCCAGGGCGATGGAGCCGGTGACCTCGGCGCCCCGGTGCAGGCCCATGACGGCGAGCGAGGTGACGGACTTGCCGGAGCCGGACTCGCCGACGATGCCGAGGGTGCGCCCGGCCTCGACGGTGAAGCCGAGCGAGTCGACGGCCCGTACGGTGCCGCGCGGGGTGGTGAACGTGACGCTGAGGTCGCGCACTTCGAGGAGCGGAGCTGCGGTCATCAGTACCTCACCCTCGGATCGATGACGGCGTACAGGAGGTCGACGGCGAGGTTGGCGACGACGATGAAGAAGGCGGCCAGCAGGGTGACGCCGAGGACGACCGGCTGGTCGGAGCTGACGAGCGCGCCGTAGAACAGCCGCCCGATGCCGGGCAGTCCGAAGATGGACTCGGTGATCACGGCTCCGGCGAGGAGACCGCCGAGGTCCATGCCGAAGATGGTCAGGATCGGGGTCATGCCGGAGCGCAGCCCGTGTTTGACGACGACGGTCCGTTCGGGCATGCCCTTGGCGCGGGCGGTGCGGATGTACGGCTCGGCCATCGCCTCGATCATCGAGCCGCGGCTCTGGCGGGCGTACATGGCGGCGTAGAGGAGGGCGAGGGCCGTCCAGGGCAGCAGCAGGTTGGACGCCCAGCCGAGCGGGTCGTCGGTGAGGGCCTGGTAGGTGGGGTAGGGCAGGAGCCCGCCGATGCGGATGACTCCGTAGATGAGCAGGACGGAGGTGAAGTAGACGGGCAGGGAGGCGGCGGCGACCGCGCCGACCATCAGGGCCTTGTCGGTCGCCGTGTCCTTGCGCAGGGCCGCGGTGACGCCGGCGCCGAGGCCGAGGACGAGCCACAGGACGGCGGCGCCGAGGGCGAGGGAGGCGGAGACGGGCAGCCGGTCCATCAGCAGGTCCCACACGGGCAGCGAGCTCTCGTACGAGTAGCCGAGGCAGGGGAAGTCGCAGGCGACGGCGTACTGGCCGGTGCCGAGGGTGCGGCCGGTGAAGATCCCGGTGAGGAAGTCGGCGAACTGCTTCCACAGGGGCTGGTCGAGGCCCAGGTGGATCCGTACGTCGGCCAGCCGTTCGGCGCTGCACGTCTTGCCGCAGGCCGCGGCGGCCGGGTCCGAAGGCAGCACGTAGAAGATGAGGAAGGTGACGGCGGCGATGGCGAGCAGGACACCGGTCAGGGCGAGCAGCCGGCGGGCGAGGTGGAGGATCACGTACGGCCTCCCCTCGGGTCGAGGATGTCGCGCAGGGCGTCACCGAGCAGGGTGAAGGCGAGCACCGCGAGGAAGAGGAAGACGCTGGGGATGACGAAGTACATGGGGTCGGTCTCGTAGAAGGCGACGGATTCGGCGATCATCTGGCCCCAGGAGGGGGTCGGCGGACGCACGCCGACGCCGAGGTAGCTGAGCGCGGCCTCGGTGCTGATCATGCCGGGGATGAGCAGGGTGGTGTAGGCGATGACCGGGCCGGCGACGCCGGGGAGGACGTCGCGGGTCAGGATCCGCCAGGAGCTCGCGCCGCCGACGCGGGCGGCGTCGACGTACTCGCGGTGTTTGAGGGAGAGGGTCTGGCCGCGGACGACGCGGGCGATGCCGGGCCAGCCGAAGACGCCGATGACGGCGGTCATGAGGACGATCCGGTTGACGTCCTTGGCCACGGACAGCAGCGCGATCATGAAGATGAGGGACGGGAAGGACATCGTCAGGTCCATGAGGCGGGACAGGACGGCGTCGGTGCGGCCGCCGAAGTAGCCGGCGGCGATGCCCGCGGCGGTTCCGGTGACGACGACGATGGCGGTGGCGGCGAAGGCGATGAGGAGGGAGACCTGGGCGCCGTGGACGACGCGGGCGAACAGGTCGCGGCCGGTGACGGGTTCGACGCCGAGCCAGTGCTCGGGGCTGATCCCGCCGAAGGAGCCCAGCGGTAGTCCGCCGAGGTAGGGGTCGACGGCGGACTTGTCGAACTCCTCGGGCGACCAGCCGCCGAGCGCGGCCAGCCAGGGCGCGGTGACAGCCATCAGGACGAAGAGCAGGACGACGCCGAGGCTGACGCGGACGGCGGGGCGACGGCGCAGTTCCCGCCGGGCGAGCTGCCAGGGGCTGCTGCCCGGGGGGACGTCCTTGGCGGGTGCGCCGTCCGGGGGCGGGGCGCCGTCCGGAGCTGGGGCGCCGTCCTGGCCGGCGGGTCCCTGGCCGGCGGTGCCCGGTGCGGTGGTGGTCATGGTGTCGGAGGCCTCGGGGCCCTCAGCCCTGGCTCTTCGACGGGTCCTTGAGCCCGACGGTCGCGTAGTCGATGGTGCCGGTCCACACCGGGTGGCCGTAGGCACCGGCGACGTTCGGGCCGACCAGGAGCGGCTTGCGCTCCAGCAGGACCGGGACGGCCGGGGACTTCTTCATGATCTCGGCGTCGAGGTCGATCCAGGCCTGGTTGGCCTGCTTGGCGTCGGCCATGGCGTTGATCTCGTCGATCCGCTTGATGGTGGCCTCGTCGCGGAACTGGCTGTTGTTGCCCTGGTTGCCCTTGTCCTTGATGGTGCGTCCGTCGAAGACGAACGGGATCCAGGTGGAGCCGGAGGGGTAGTCGGGGCACCAGCCGCTGAGGGACATGTCGGGGGTGGTGGAGAGGTCCCCGATGACGTCGTAGTAGGCGCCCGGGTCGATGGTGTCGATGACGACCTCGATGCCGGCGCGGGACAGGCCCTGCTGGATGGCCTCCGCCTTGCCCTTGTCGCCGGTGGAGACCGCGAGGGAGACCTTCAGGCGCTCCTTGCCGGCGGCCTTCAGGAGTTCCTTCGCCCGGGCAGGGTCACCCGCGGCGGGGATCTTCAGGGTGTCGGCCTGCTTGCCGCCGGAGAGGGCCGGGGGCAGGTAGGCGGTGGCGACCTCGTTGAGGGCCGGCCCGCCGCCCGCGGTGACCACGGCCTCCTTGTCGACGGCGTACTGCATGGCCTCGCGGACCTTGGGATCGTCGAACGGGGCGCGCGAGTTGTTCAGGTGGAGCATCTCGGTGCAGCCCTGGGACTCGGCGAGCAGGCGCGCCTTGACCTCGGGTTTGGGCAGCACCTTGGGGGCGCTCTCGGGACGCATGTCGGAGTACTGGACGGCGGAGGCGTCGGCTCCGTCGCCGGCGATGATGCGGTCGTCGATCTGGCCGCCCTTGAGTCCCATGACGACGACGAACTTGTCGGGGTAGGCCTTGCGGACGGTGTCCGTCTTCGGGTCCCAGTGCTCGTTGCGGACGAGCACGAGCTTCTTGTCCCGGTCGTACGTGTCGATCCGGTACGGGCCGGAGGAGAACGGGCGGGCGTCGTACTGGGTGCCCTTCTCCTGGGACTGCGGGACCGGGGCGAAGGTGGGCAGGGTGGCGGTCGCGGAGAACTCCGCCACGGGGCGCTTGAGTTCGAAGACGATCGTGCGGTCGTCCGGGGTCTTCACCGAGTCGAGGTGCTCGCCCTGGAGGGGGCCCTTGTAGCCCTCGGTGCCGGCCAGGTACTGGGCGGCGTAGTCGGGGCCGCCGGTGAGGTCGGGGGCGAAGGAGCGCTCGACGTTGTACTTGATGTCCTGGGCCTTGATCGGTGAGCCGTCCTCGTACTTGACGCCTTCCTTGAGGGTGAAGGTCCAGGTGCGCCCGCCGTTGGACGCGGTGCCGAGGTCGGTGGCGAGGTCGGGGACCAACTCGCTGCCCGCCTTGCCGGGCTCGGCCTTGAAGGTGACGAGCGTGCGGTAGAGGAGGCGGGTGCCGAAGTCCATGGTCGGCATGACCCAGTTGCGGGCGGGGTCGAGGTGGGCGAAGTCCTGGTTCGACAGGACGGTGAGGGTGCCTCCCCTCACCGGGGTGCCGCCGAGGGTCTTGCCGTCGTTGGCGGCGGCGGGGTTCGCGGCGGAGGGTGCGGCCCCGGCGTCCTTCTTGGGGTCGGAGCAGCCCGAGACGCCGAGTGCGAGAGCGGCCACCACGGAGGTGGCGAGGGCGAGTTGGGTGCGCTTGGTCATGGGTCACTCCAGTGAAGGGCCGCGCTTTAGGATGTGACCGGTAACATAGTAATGTGAAATTGTACTGACAAGGGGTCTGCGGCCCCGTTATCCAGCCGTGTCCACATCCCGTCCCTCGGAAGGGGGTTGGGTGGTACCGCACCGGCGGCCGTTCCGCGTTCCACCAGGGGGCCCTCGACGGGTTCGGGCTGCACGGCGTGGTGCACCTGGCGCAGGCCGCCGCGGTCCGGGGCCACCCGCCGGTTCCGTCACCTCACCTGCGGATGCTTCGGCGTGCTGCTCCGGGTTACGCGGCGCCCGAGGTGAAGCGCCATACGGCGTGCTCCATGCCGGCGGGTTCGTGTCCGAGGAGCGCGGCGGCCTCCTCGTACGCGGTGCGCAGTTGCTCGTAGGGGAGGTTCGGGACACCGGCGTTCGCGGCGAAGGTCCGCAGGTGCACGTCCACGGCCACCTGGGAGCGGCCGACGAGGTTGCCGATGTAGTCGACCGTCTTCGGCCCGACACCCTTCACCGCGCGCAGGGCGGTGCGGTGGGCGCGGTGGTCGAGCCAGGCGTGGAGGTCCTGCCGGGTGTCCACGCCCCGTGCGACCAGCAGGTCCGTGATGGCGTGGGCGGTGGCCACCCTGCGGGGGCTGTTGAAGTCCATGGCGGTGGCGAGGTCGTGGCCGGCCAGCCGTGCCCGGAATCCGCGGACGGTCACGGCGTCGGGCCAGTCCGCCTCCAGCCGGCGCAGGCGGGGCAGGACGGTCGAGCGGTACTTCCGGCGGGCGTGGAAGCTCGCGTCGCAGATGACGGCCCCCATGTGCGTCCAGCCGCCGGGGGCGGCGAACGGTCCGTCGCCGAGGGCGTTTCGGACGTGGCCGGCGAGCAGTCGGGCGGGGTCGGGAGCGGTCATGGGGCCCATGATGCCGCCCCCTCAGGGCGCCCGGAGGGGAAGCGCGGAATCCGTCGCCCCCCGTCGGAGGGCGGCCCGGTGGGGAGGTGCTCGTCCGGCACGGTCGGTCCCCTGCCCGACGGGGTCCGGGGTGTCGTCAGGGCGAACCCTGGAGGCCGGAGCCGAGGCCGCCCGGGGTGCGGCCGACCGGTTCGTCCCGGCCCTGGGCCCAGAGGGAGCGGACGTGACCGAGGTGGCGCTGCATGCACTCCATGGCAGCCTCGGCGTCGCCCGTGAGCATCAGGTCGAGCAGTTCGATGTGCTCCTCGGCGGAGGAGACCAGCTTGCCCGCCTCGTCGAGGCCGGTCAGCCCGTAGAGCCGCGAGCGCTTGCGCAGGTCACCGACGGTTTCCACGAGGCGGTCGTTGCCCGCGAGGGCCAGCAGGCCGAGGTGGAAGCGCCGGTCGGCCTCCAGGTAGCCGATGAGGTTGTGCTCCCGCGCGTTGGTGACGATCTCCTCGGCGACGGGCCGCAGGGCCTCCAACTGCTCGGCCGTGGCGATCTTCGCGATCCGGCCGATGGTGGGGACCTCGATCATCGTGCGCAGTTCGGTGTACTGGTCCAGATCGCGTTCGCTGACCTCGGTGATCCGGAAGCCCTTGTTGCGGACCGGCTCGACCAGGCCCTCGCGCGCCAGGTCGAGCATCGCCTCGCGGACGGGCGTTGCGGAGACGCCGAGTTCGGCGGCGAGACCGGGGGCCGAGTAGACGCTGCCGGGACGCAGCTCACCCGCTATCAGTGCTGCTCGGAGGGCGTGGCCGACCTGGTCCCGGAGTCGTTCCTGAGCCTTGATGAGACTGTGCTGCTTCAGGTCACCCATTGCATTTCCTCCGAGACCCCCGACACCATCACCACCACCGATGAGCAGAGGCACAGCGTACAATGTCACGTTTCGCTGGGTGCCCCGCCGGCGGCCTCGAACAACGCGACCGCCACGGCAAGATCCTCCCAGGCCATGCCCACGCTCTTGAAGAGCTGTGGACAACCCACCCTCCCTCCGGCCGCGATCCGGCCCGTGACCAGGTCAGCGAGGGTGCCGTTGATATGACCGGGACCGATCGCCCCCTCCGCCTCCGGCACCAGCAGATCGCCCGCCTCGCGCAGGGCCGCCGCACGGGCCTCCACGTACACGGCCGCCCGGCGCACGAGCGCGGTGTCGGTCTCGCGGGCGTCCGGCTCGTGCGAGCCGACGGCGACGACCACCGCACCCGGCGCCACCAGCCGTCCGTCGAAGAGGGGTTCGCGGGACGTGGTGCAGCACAGGACCAGGTCCGCGCCCGCCACGTCCCCGGGTACGCCGCCACGGGCCGGCACGCCGAGGCCGCCGGCGTGCGCCACCAGGCGCGCGGTCCGAGCCGGGTCCCGGGCCACGACCACCGCGTCGGCGAGCTCCCGCACCCCGAGCACCGCTTCGAGGTGGCCGTACGCCTGCGGTCCCGTGCCGAAGAGCACCAGTCGCAGCGGGCGCCCCGACGGGGCGAGGTGACGCAGGGCCAGGGCGGAGACGGCCGGGGTGCGCAGGGTGGTGAGGGCCGCGCCGTCGAGGAGGGCCAGCGGGCGCAGGGTGGGCCCGTCCAGGAGCAGGTAGCTGCCGGTGATGCGGGGCAGGCCGCGGCCGGGGTTGCCCGGCGCGACCCCGGCGATCTTCACCCCGGCGTACGCCCCGGACGCGGCCGGCATCAGGAGCAGCTCCCCACCGGGTACGTCGACGGCGGTGCGCCCCGGGCAGGTCTCCGGGTCGAGGCCCCCGAGCAACACCGCGGCCAGGGCGTCGGCCGCCCGGGCGGGGGTGAGGAGCCGGGCCATCTCCTCGGCCCCGATCCGGAGGAGCTCGGCCTGGTCGGGCGAGGGCTGGGCGGGCGAGGGTTGCGCCGGGCCCGGTTGCGTCCGCCCCGGTTGCGCCCGCCCGGGCCGGGCGACGCCCCCGGCCCTGCCCGGCCCGACGCCGGTCACAGGGTGAATCCCGCGCCGAGGGCGTCGTACGGGTCGACGGTGAAGGTGTGCTCGCCGGTGCGGTACGCCGTGCCGGTGACCTCGGTGACCCCGCCGTCCAGGACGCGCCCGGTGAACACGGAGCCGACGACCGACTCGTGCAGCAGGTCCTGCCCCGCGCCGAGCCGGCCGTCCTCCGCGAGCAGCACGAGCCGGGCCGAGGTGCCGGAGCCGCAGGGCGAGCGGTCGATCTGGCCGTCGGCGAAGACGGTGACGTTGCGCTGGTGCGGGCCGAACGGAGTGTCGGGCAGCTCCTCGTGGAGGATCACCCCGTACACCCCGGAGAGGAGCGGCCCGTCGGGGTGCCAGGTGGCGGGGTGGCCGGCCAGCGCCGCCCGGATCTCCTGCCCGGCCCGGGTGAGCTCGGGCAGGGCGGCGCGGGTGACCTCCAGCCCGAGGTCCCGGGCCCGGACCGAGGCGTAGCAGGCCCCGGCGTACGCGATGTCCACCTCGGCGACGCCGAGGGTGGTCGCGACCGGCACCTTGCGGGCGCCCACCCGGGCGGGGACGTTGCGGAAGGTGACGCCGGTGGTGCGGCCGTCGGCGCGGTGGACGGTGGCGCGGACCCGGCCGGAGGGCACGTCGACGCGCACCTCGACGTCGCCGTCGGCCGGCGCCGGGACCCGGCCGGTGTCCACGGCCCAGGCGCCGAGGGCCATCGTGCCGTGGCCGCACGCGGTGGAGTAGCCGTCCTTGTGCCAGAACAGCACCCCGAAGTGGGCTCCGTCGTCGTCCGGCGGCACGACGAACCCCCCGTACATCCCGGCGTGTCCGCGCGGCTCGCGCACGAGCAGGCGTCGCACGTCGTCCAGCGGACCGGGGCGCGGCGCGGACCCGCGGCCTCCGGTCCCGATGGCGGTGGCGCAGCGCTCGGCGACGGTGTCGCCGGGGACGGCTGCGCTGCCGGGGTCCGCGGTGTCGACGATCCGGAAGGGTTCGCCGGCGGCGTGGTAGTCGGTGGTCCGTACGGATCTCACAGCAGGAACCCTCCGGGGAAGGGGTCGGACGGGTCGAGGAAGTACTGGGCGGTGCCGGTGATCCAGGCCCGGCCGGTGATCGTGGGGATGACGGCGGGGACGCCGGCGACGGTGGTCCGCGCGGTCAGCCGGCCGGTGAACTCGGTACCGATGAAGGACTCGTTGACGAAGTCGGTGTCGAGCGGCAGCAGACCGCGGGCGTGCAGCTGGGCCATGCGCGCGCTGGTTCCGGTGCCGCAGGGCGAGCGGTCGAACCAGCCGGGGTGGATGGCCATGGCGTGGCGGGAGCGGCGGGCGTCGGAGCCGGGGGCGGCGAGGTAGACGTGCTTGAGGCCGGCGATCGCCGGGTCCTCGGGGTGGACGGGCCGGTCGGGCGAGGCGTTGACGGCGTCCATGACGGCGAGGCCCGCGGCGAGCAGGTCGTCCTTGCGGGTCCGGTCGAAGGGCAGTCCGAGGGAGTCCAGTTCGACGAAGGCGTAGAAGTTGCCGCCGTAGGCGAGGTCGTAGGTGACCGTGCCGAAGCCGGGGACCTCGACCTTCAGGTCGAGGCCGACGCTGAAGGAGGGCACGTTGGTGAGGGTGACGGCGGCGGCGGCGCCGTCCTCGACCCGGACGTCCACCCGGACCGGACCGGCCGGGGTGTCGAGCCGGACGGTGGTGATCGGTTCGACGACCGGGACCATGCCGGTCTCGACGAGGACGGTGGCCACCCCGATGGTGCCGTGGCCGCACATGGGCAGCAGGCCCGACACCTCGATGTAGAGGACGCCGAAGTCGGCGTCGGGCCGGGTCGGGGGTTGGAGGATCGCGCCGCTCATCGCCGCGTGTCCGCGCGGTTCGTACATCAGGAGGGTGCGGACGTGGTCCGAGTGCGCCATGAAGTGGAGCCGTTTCTCGGCCATGGTGGCGCCGGGGATCACGCCGACTCCCCCGGTGATGACCCGGGTCGGCATCCCTTCCGTGTGCGAGTCCACCGCGTGGTAGACGTGGCGCGTGCGCATGGGTTCCCCTCGGGACTGGGCCGGCCCGTCCGGGCGGGCGGGCAGGGCGGTGGCTGAGGTGGGGCCGGTTCCGGACGGGGCCCTGGTACTGCTGCGGACTCTAGGAGAGGCCTTCCGCGAGCGCCTTCTCGGTGGCGGCGCGGACGGCGGCCTCCACGTCGCCGGTGAGCGGGAAGCGGGGCGGGCGGGTGGCTCCGCCGGGGCGGCCGGCAAGGTCCATGGAGAGCTTGATGGCCTGGACGAACTCGGTCTTGGAGTCCCAGCGGAGCAGGGAGTGGAGGGACTTGTAGAGCGGCAGCGCGGTGGTGAGGTCACCGGCGACGGCTGCTCGGTAGAGCGTGGAGCAGGCGGCCGGCAGGGCGTTGGGGTAGCCGGCGATCCAGCCGACGGCTCCGGCGAGGGCGAGTTCGAGGAGTACGTCGTCGGCGCCGATGAGCAGGTCGAGGCCCGGGGCGAGTTCGGCGATCTCGTAGGCGCGTCGGACGTCCCCGCTGAACTCCTTGACGGCGACGACGGAGCCGTCCGCGTGGAGCCGGGCGAGGAGGGCCGGGACGAGGTCCACCTTGGTGTCGATGGGGTTGTTGTACGCGACGACGGGCAGGCCGGCGCGGGCCACCTCGGCGTAGTGGGCGCGTACGGCGGCCTCGTCGGCGCGGTAGGCGTTGGGGGGCAGGAGCAGGACGGAGCCCGCTCCGGCCTCGGCGGCCTGGTCGGCCCAACGCCGGGCCTCGGCGCTGCCGTAGGCGGCGACGCCGGGCATGACGCGGCTGCCGTCACCCGCGGCCTCGACGGCGGTGCGCACGACGCGGGCCCGCTCCTCGTCGGTGAGGGTCTGGTACTCCCCGAGGGAGCCGTTGGGGACCACGCCGTCGCAACCGTTGGCGATCAGCCACTGGACGTGTTCGGCGTAGGCGTCGTAGTCGACGCCGAGGTCCTCGCGCAGGGGCAGGGTGGTGGCCACCATGATTCCGTGCCAGGGGCGGGTGCGGGTGTCGGTGCGGGGCGCGGGGGTGGGCGCGTGGTTCATGAGGTGACTCCCTAGTGTGGTGTGTGACATTTTACTAGTGCGTGTGGCGCGGTCACAAGGGGCCGGCGGTGCCGGGTCGGGGCGGCTGCGTCAGGATCCGCCGGCCGAGGACCGCGATCCGGACGTCGGGCCGCCGCACGAGCCGTTGGTCCCGGTGGATTCCCGCACCGGTAGCGCGGCCAGCTGCCCCAGCGGCACCGGGCAGGAGAGCGGCCTGCGGTCCGGGGCCGGCTCCTCGCCCGCCAGGGCGGCCACGGCCGGGCCGCACATCCGGCCCTGGCACCAGCCCATGCCGGCCCGGGTGAGGAGCTTGACCGTACGGGCGTCGCGCGCGCCGAGCTCGTCGACCGCCTCACGGATCCGGCCCGCCGGGACCTCCTCGCAGCGGCACACGTCGGTCCCGTCGGCCAGCCAGTCGGTCCAGCCCGAACCGGGGCGGTGCGCGGCCGCCATCGCCCCGGCGAAGGTCCGCAGCCGGGCGCGGCGACGGCCGAGTGCGGCCGGGGCGGGCCGACCGGCGATCGCGTGGGCGGCGATCTCCCCTTCGGTCAGGGCGAGTTCGGCGCCGCCGATGCCGCCCGTCTCGCCGGCGGACCAGATGCCGGGGACGGACGTGCGCTGCTCCTCGTCCAGGTCGAGGGCGACGGTGCCGTCCGGGGAGCGGCGGGTGGCGCAGCCGAGGCCGGTCGCGAGCTCCAGTTGGGGCACCAGCCCATGGCCGACGGCGACGGCGTCGCAGCGGATCCGGCGCGAAGTGCCGGGCAGCGGGCGCCAGTCACGGTCCAGGCGCGTGACGGTGACGGCCTCGACCCGGTCGCTCCCATGCGCCTCGGTCACGGCGTGCCGGGTCCGCAGCCGGACGCCGTGGCGCAGCAGGGCGCCGCCGTACGTGGCGCCTTCGGCGAGTTTGCCGGGGTTGCGCAGCAGGGCGCCGGTGTGGGCGGCGTACGAGGTGTACGCGCCGGCCTCGACGACCGCGGGCACGGTGGCCCCGGCCGCGGCGAGGGAGCCGGCCACCGCGAGCAGCAGGGGCCCGCTCCCGGCGACGACGACGCGCCGGCCGGGCAGGACGAGGCCGCCCTTGAGCATGGCCTGGGCCCCGCCGGCGCCGATGACTCCGGGCAGCGTCCAGCCCGGGAAGGGCAGTTGGCGCTCGTGGGCGCCGGTGGCCAGGAGCACGGACCGGGCGTGGACGACGGCGGGCTCCTCCCCCGGACCGGCCACCGCGTGCAGGGTCCAGCCCTCGGCGTCCGGGACCACCGTCCAGACGTGGTGGAAGGAGAGGTACGCGACGCGGCCGGCCGATTCGTGGGCGCGCAGGGCGGCTTCGCGGGTGGCGAAGGCCCGCCAGCCGTGGTGCAGGGCCTCGGGGCGGGTGGCTCCGAGGCCGGGGGCGGGGTGGCGGTAGAACTGGCCGCCGGGGCGCTCGCCGGCGTCGAGGACGGTGACGCGCAGGCCGAGGTTCGCTGCCGTCACGGCGGCGGCCAGGCCGGCGGGGCCGGCGCCGACGACGGCGAGGTCGGCGGGGACCCGGCCGGCCGTGGTCCGGCCGGCGGACGTGGGGGTCGCGGCCGGGGTGGTCGGGCCGCCGGCGCGGGGCGACGGGGCGTCTTCAGACGGCGAGGTCGGCACGGCCGGTTCCTTCCTGGGTCGTGACGGTGTCGCCCGGGCGGGCGGGGACGAGGCAGGCGCGCTGGTTGGGGCGCCCGTTGACGGTGACGAGGCAGTCGTAGCAGCTGCCGATGCCGCAGAACGCCCCCCGGGGCGCGCCGCCTTCGCGGGTGGTGCGCCAGGCGAGGATGCCGGCGGACCAGAGGACGGCCGCGACGCTCTGGCCTGCCTGCGCGGTCAGCTCGCGGCCGTCGAAGCGGAGGACGTACGTCGCCGTGGGGCTGCCGCCCACCAGTGAGCGGGGGGTGCGCATCAGGGGGCTCCTCGGGTGGGCTTGGCCGCGCGGGATGGGGTGGGGGGCGGGGGTTGGGGCGGGGGTTGGGGCGGGGGTTGGGGCGGGACGCCGGAGGCGCGGCCGGGCTGCGGGGCCGGGGCCCGGGGCGGGGGGCGTCCGGGGCGGGCACGATGTGTGGCGCCCTGTGCCGAGCTGCGTCGGTGGGGCGGTAACGCGCGCCAACACATCACGTTTCAGCCCCGGTCGGCCCCCGCCCCGACCCGGACCCCGGCCGGTTCGCCGCCCGCCCGCACCGGCTCTCGTCGGTGGTCATGGGAAGCGGTGGGGGCGGAAGGGGTGGGGGTTCAGGGGTGGGGGGGTGTGCGTGAGGGTGGCGGTGATCAGGGCGGCGGTGGCGGGAGCCAGGCCGATGCCGGCGCCCTCGTGGCCGCAGGCGTGGAGCAGGCCGGGTACGCGGGGGTCGGGGCCGATCGCGGGGAGGTGGTCGGGGAGGTAGGGGCGGAAGCCGTGGTAGGCGCGCAGGACGCGGACGTCGGTCAGGACCGGGAAGAGGGCCGCGGCCTGGCGGGCCAGTCGGCGCAGGGCTTCGGTGGACGGGCTCCGGTCGAAGCCGACGCGTTCGCGGGTCGCGCCGATGAGGACGGGGCCGGCCGGGGTGCCCTCCACGACGGCCGAGGACTGCAGGGCGGCGGACCCGCTGGCGACGTCGGCGATGTAGTCGGCGGCGTAGACCTTGTGCCGGACCACGCGGGGCAGGGGTTCGGTGACGAGGACGAAGCCGCGGCGGGGCAGGACCGGGAGGCCGGCGCCGGCGAGGGCGGCCACGTGGCCGCCCCAGGTGCCCGCCGCGTTGACCACCGCCGGGGCGTGCAGGGTGCGGCGGGGGGTGCGGACCCCGCGCACGGCGCCGTCGGTCAGGAGGATTTCGGTGACCTCCTCGCCCAGGTGGAGGGTCGCTCCCGAGGCGGCCAGGAGGTGGGCGGCGGCCCTGGCCGGTTGGACCTGGGCGTCCTGCGGGTAGTGGAAGCCGCCCGCGAGGCCCGGGGCCAGGTGGGGTTCCAGGTCGTGCAGGGCGTCCGGCCCGATCTCGGTGGAGACGACTCCGGAGGCGCGCTGGCCGTCGGCGAAGCCGCGCAGGGCCTTGAGGGTGGTCTCGTCGGGGGCGACGACCAGGCCGCCCTTGGCCTCGTACTCCGTCTCCGACGGGAGGACGGCCGCGAGTTCGCGCCACAGGGTGGTCGAGAGCAGCGCCAGGTCGAGTTCGGGGCCGGCTTCCTTGTCGGAGACCAGCAGGTTGCCCTCCCCGGCGCCGGTCGTGCCGCCCGCGACGGAACCGCGGTCGACGACCGCCACGGAGAGCCCGGAGCGCGCCGCGTAGTAGGCGCACGCGGCTCCGACGACACCGGCGCCGATGATGACGACGTCCGGGGAGTGGGTCTGGGACACGGCAGTAATATGTCACATTCTTTTGAGGGTGCCTAGGATCCCCGGGCCGGTCCCTCCCCCCGTTCGGATGAGGGACCGGCCCGGGCGCTGATCAGCTGCGGAGCGGACCCTCACAGCTGTAGGAGGAGGTCCCCGCCGTCCTGTTGGTCCAGATCTCCACCGGGCCGAAGGAGCAGTTCATGTCGGCCAGGTTGTTGGAGGCCGCGCCGGCCCGGTCGAGGATGAAGTAGTCGACCGTCTCGGACATGTCCTTGAAGTTCTGGTCGTCGCTGCGCCAGTTCTTCAGGTTCGCGCTGATCCGACCCGTACACGTGAACCGGCGCTTGCCGGGGTCGCCGTTCTCCACGCAGTCCGGGGTGTTGTAGGTGGCCGTCGCGAACGTCGACTTCACCGAGGCGAGCGCGGAGTCGCGCAGCCGGTCGTTGGGCGTGAAGGTGGTGTTCGGTACGTGCAGTTGGTCGACCTTGGCGATCTGGGCGTCCAGGAAGCGGGTGTAGTCGCGCTGGAGGTAGGTGTCCGCGCCCGTCCGGTGGCGCCAGGAGTCGTACGCCGCGACGTCGTTGGCGCGCAGGTGGGTGTACATCTCGCGCAGCAGCGCGGGCTTCTCGGTCCACAGGAACTCGAAGAAGGTCCCGGCGTAGCTGTAGAAGCGGAAGCCGTCGCCGTCGTAGGTGGCGTTGAGCAGTTGCTCGACGGTCATGCGCGGGCCGCCGTTCGCCGTGTCGGCGATGATGCTCTTGACGAGGGACTTGCGGACGGCGATGCCGTTGTCGCGGGTGGCCCCGTCGAAGAACTCGGCCGTGCCCTCGTCCATGGCGGTCGTACGGTCGCTCTCGTACCAGGGGCCTTCGCCGAAGAAGCCGGGTACGGCGTAGCGGCCGTTGAGGTAGTGCGTGTACTCGTGGCGGAAGAGCTCTTCCAGGGTGAGCGAGGAGTCCTGGGGGACGCGGCGCTGGTAGGTGTAGAACGTGGCGCCGTTCTCGATGTAGATGCCGCCGTTGTTGGTGTCGTAGCCCGTCAGGATCGGGTGGTAGTTCTCGTAGTCGGCGCGGGAGCCGTACAGCACGATGTTCAGCGTGGAGTTGGGGTCGCCGGCGAGCGGCTGGTCGGTGCCGAGCACCCGGTGGTACTGGGCCTTGACCTGCTTGCTCGCGTAGTACAGCTGGTCGACGGTGGCCCGGTCGAGGCCGGTGCGGACCTTGATGGCGCCGTTGTCGTAGGTGTAGGTGTACGGGAAGATCTGCTTCTCGATGTCCTCCTTGCACACGCCGTACGGCTTGCAGGCGTCGTAGTAGTTGAGCCAGGAGACGAGCTTGGCCCACTGCTCGCTGCCGTTGCCGAAGTCACGCTTGACCTGCTCCAGCATCCCGCCGAGGTCGGCGGCTATGCCGGCGCGCAGGCCGGCTATCTCGCCGAAGCGGGCGTACTCGCTGAGCGCGTCGCGCACCACCCAGGCGTTGCCGGTTCCCTTGAGGTGGGTGTGGGTCGCGAAGGCCTTGAACGCGGCGCGGTACGAGGGGTCGCCCGCCGCCGCCGCGTGGAAGGCGGCGTCCTGGTTGCCGGGGTAGACGCCCAGGTAGTTGACGGAGAGCGCGGCCAGCGCGGCGCCCGCCCAGGCGGAGTCGAGGTGGGTGGCCGGGTGGGCCGGGTCCATCGTCGCCAGGACCTTCTTGATCAGGCCGAGCTGGTGGTGGCGCAGGCCCGGCGCGCTGGCCGCGTAGAGGGCCTCGCGCAGGGTGTTGGCGTTGGTCCGGGTGGCGTCGAAGGTGCGGGCGGCGGCGCCGAAGTCGGCGATGGCCTGCCGCATGGCGTTCACCGTCGGGGCGTCGGTGACGTCGATCTCGGAACGTGCGTAGTCGTGGTAGGCGACGGCGTGCAGGTAGGTGAACATCTCCTCCAGGTGTGAGGAGTTGCGGCCGTCGTGGGCCGCGGAGAGGGTCGAGATCCGGCGGGAGACCGCCTGGACGTGGGCGTCGGACATGACGGGCGTCAGGCGGGCGTCCCACGTCCAGATGAGGCCCCGCAGGCAGCCGTCGGCGAGGACGGCCTGGTCGCCGAGGAAGTCGGCGAACTGCTCCGGGGTGAGGTTGGTGATCCCGTCAAGGGTGCAGGGGACGCCCGCCGCGACGCTCCGCGCCACGGGCGCCGCCGCGGCGGAGGCCGACGTGCGGCTCTTCTCCGAGCGTTCGGAGGCGGCGGCGGACACCGGCGCCGAGGCGACCGGTGCGGCGCCGGGCACCTGACCGCCGGCCGCGGCCTTGCCGCCGGGGGCCAGGGCGGGCGCCTCGACGGGCTCCTTGGCGTTGGCGAGGCGGTCGACCTCGTCAAAGGGGTTCGGCGTGCCGGCCGGGGCCGCCGGACCGAAGGTGGCGGGCGCAAAGGCGCCGCTCGCGGCGGCGGGGGTGCCCCGCTCGGACGCCTGGGTCACGGCCTGGCCGGCGGTGGCGAGGAGGGTGACCGCCACGGCGGCGGAGAGGAGGGACGTACGCACAGCTCTGTGCTGGGACACCGGTAACTCCTGGTTGGGAGGGAGGTGGGGGAAGTGGTGCGTGAACTGCCCTGCGTCACACGGCGTTTGACGGGGATTAACGTGCCGAGGTGTGAGCTGTAACATAGTAATGTGAAATTGCACTGACAAGACCTGTGCGCCCACCAGTTCGGTACTTCTTGAGGGAGCCTCCGTGACCGACCACCCCTCCGGCCTCCACATCGGCAGTCACGACCTGCCGGTATCAGCCGAGTTGTCCCGCTTCATGGCGGCGGACTGGGCGGCCTCCCCGCTGCCCGACACGGCCCGCGTCCCCGCCCACTCCGTGACCCCCGCACGCCGGGCCCGCCTCTCGGCGCTCTTCCCGGGCGAGCGGCTCGTCGTACCGGCCGGCGAACTGAAGGTCCGCTCCAACGACTGCGACCACCGCTTCCGCCCGCACAGCGCGTACGCCTGGCTCACCGGCCTGACCGGCGAGGACCAGGTGGGGCACGTCCTGGTGCTGGAGCCCGCCGGGCCGAGCGGCCACGAGGCGGTGCTCCACCTACGGCCGCGCTCGCCCCGGGCCGGCGGCAACGAGGAGTTCTACCGCGACCGCCGCTACGGCGAGTTCTGGGTCGGCCGGCGCCCCGACCTGGCGGAGGCCGAACGGCTGACCGGCATCCGCTGCGCCCACCTGGACACCCTCGGCGCCCCGCCCGCCCGCGACGCCTCCACCGACCCCGAGCTGGCCCGCGCCCTGTCGGAGCTGCGGCTGGTCAAGGACGCGTGGGAGGTCGACCAGCTCCAACGGGCCGTCGACCACACCACCGCCGGGTTCGAGGACGTCGTACGGGCCCTGCCGCGCGCCCTCGCCCACCCGCGCGGCGAGCGCTGGATCGAGGGCGTCTTCGGCCTGCGCGCCCGGGCCGAGGGCAACGGCACCGGCTACGACACGATCGCCGCCTCCGGCGCCCACGCCTGCGTGCTGCACTGGATCCGCAACGACGGCCGACTGAACGGCGACGACCTGCTGCTGCTCGACGCGGGCGTCGAGACGGACACCCTGTACACCGCCGACATCACCCGCACGCTCCCCCTGTCGGGACGCTTCTCCCCGGTCCAACGGCAGGTGTACGAACTGGTGCTCGCCGCCCAGGACGCCGGCATGGCGGCGTTGCGCCCGGGCGCAAGCTTCCGCGACTTCCACCGGGCCGGGATGCGCGTCATCGCCGAGGGGCTGGCCGAAT
Organism: Streptomyces sp. NPDC001568; assembly: GCF_042893755.1. NCBI lineage: Bacteria > Bacillati > Actinomycetota > Actinomycetes > Kitasatosporales > Streptomycetaceae > Streptomyces > Streptomyces sp. NPDC001568. The sequence continues at coordinate 84,946 of NZ_JBIAVF010000009.1, forward strand.
GGGGCGTCCTGAAGGACGCGCGGGGCGACCTGCACCGGCGGTACACCCTGTGCAGCAGCGGCCACATGCTCGGGCTCGACGTCCACGACTGCGCGCGGGCGCGGGCCGACGCCTACCTGGACGGGGTCCTGGAGGAGGGCCAGGTCCTCACCGTGGAACCCGGCCTCTACCTCCAGCCCGACGACGAGACCCTCCCGGTCGAGCTGCGCGGCATCGGCGTGCGCATCGAGGACGACCTGGTCATCACCTCGGACGGCGCCCGCCTGATGTCCGCGGCCCTGCCCCGCACGGTCGCGGGCATCGAGGAGTGGATGGGCACCCTCCTGGAGGGATAGCTCGCGTGCGCGCCGGGGCCCCGGTCAGGGCAGCACGGCGATGCCGTCGAGTTCGACCAGGGCCTCGGTGTCCCACAGCCGTACGACGCCGATCACGGCCATCGCCGGATAGTCCCGGCCCGCCAACCGCCGCCATACGCGGCCCAGTTCGCCCGCGTGCTCCCGGTAGGCGGCCACGTCCGCCGCGTACACGGTGACCCGGGCCAGGTCGGCCGGGGCGCCGCCCGCGGCGGCGAGGGCGGCCAGCAGGTTGGTCAGGGCCTGCTCGAACTGCTCGGGCAGGGTCCGCCCCACCACCTTCCCGGCGCCGTCGAGGGCGGTCTGGCCCGCCAGGAACACGAGCCGACCACCGCCGGCGACGACCGCGTGCGAGAAGCCGGTCGCCGGGGACAGCTCCTGCGGGTTGACGCGTTCCAGGCTCATCGGGCCGCCACCTCCCGGTAGAGCTCCTTCGCGATGATCGTGCGCTGCACCTCGCTGGCGCCCTCGTAGATCCGGGGTGCCCGCACCTCCCGGTAGAGGTGCTCCAGGAGGTGGCCCCTGCGCAGGGCGGCCGCCCCGTGCAGCTGGACCGCGTGGTCGACGACGTACTGGGCGGTCTCGGTGGCGAGGAGCTTGGCCATCGCCACCCGGCGGGGGACGTCGGGCGCGCCCCGGTCGTGGGCTCCGGCGGCGGCGTAGACCAGCAGCCGGGCGGCCTCCGTGCGGGTGGCCATCTCGGCGACCCGGTGGGCCACGGCCTGGAGGTCGGCCAGGACCCCGCCGAACGCGGTCCGACCGGCGGTGTGCGCGAGGGTGGCGTCCAGGGCCGCCCGGGCCATGCCGACGGCGAACGCGCCGACGCTCGGCCGGAACAGGTTCAGCGTGCTCATCGCGACGCGGAAGCCCTGCCCGGGTTCCCCGAGGACGTCCTCGGGTCCGACGGGCACGCCGTCGAAGGCGAGGGAGCCGATCGGGTGCGGCGACAGCATGTCGAGGGCCTCGCCGGTCAGCCCTTCCCGGTCCCCCGGGACCAGGAAGGCGGTGATGCCCTTGACGCCCGGCGCCTCACCCGTCCGGGCGAACACGGTGTAGAAGTCCGCTTCGGGGGCGTTGGAGATCCAGCACTTGGCGCCGGTCAGCCGCCAGCCCGGCCCGTCCGGTTCGGCCGCCAGGGCCAGGGCCGCCGCGTCCGAGCCGGCCCCCGGCTCGCTGAGCGCGAAGGCCGCGACCGTCCTGCCCTCCCGTACGCCCGGCAGCCAGCGATCCCGCTGTTCCGCGGTGCCGGCGCCGAGGACCGGGTGGGCGCCGAGGCCCTGGAGGGCCAGCGCGGTCTCCGCCTCCGTGCATCCGTAGGCCAAGGACTCCCGCAGCAGGCACAGCTCCAGCGCACCGGCGGTGAACACCTTGTCCAGCAGGCCCAGTTCACCGAGGGCCGCGAGCAGCGGCCGGTTGACCCGGCCGGGTTCGCCCTTCTCGGCGAGCGGCCTGAGCCGCTCCCCCGCCAGGGTGCGCAGCCCGGCGCACCATTGTTCTTCTTCCGCCCCGAGCGCGAATCCGGTCATCCGAATGCCCCAGTTCTATCGCGTCCTGTTGACTGCCGTCACCATCACGATACGCTCGTGACGCGACCGCACGGCCGGCTCCACCTCAATCCGGACGTTGCAAGGGGGCGAACCCGCCTTGGAGCTCATGCCTTCCGCTCACGCCGACACTTTTGCCCGGGACCACCTGCCGCCGGCACACGCCTGGCCGCAGTTGCTGTTCGAACTGCCCGAACTGGCCTACCCCGACCGGCTGAACTGCGGGGCCGAGCTGCTCGACGCCACGATCGCCCGGTTCGGGCCGGACCGGCCGGCGTTCCGCAGCGGTTCGGGCGAGGTGTGGTCGTACGGGGAACTGCGCGAGCGCGTGGACCGCCTCGCCCACGTCCTCACCGTCGACCTGGGGGTGGTCCCCGGCAACCGGGTGCTGCTGCGCGGCCCCACCGGGCCCTGGCTCGCCGCGTGCTGGCTGGCGGTCATGAAGGCGGGCGCGGTGGCCGTCACCGTACTGGCCCAGCAGCGGGCGCAAGAGCTGGCCACGGTGTGCGCCATGGCCAGGGTGCGGCACGCCGTGTGCCACGTGAGCGCCCTCGACGACCTGGCCAAGGCCGAGGTCCCGGGCCTGCGGATCACCGCGTACGGCGGTGATGCCCCGGACGACCTGCTGCGGCTGGCCGAGGCCCACCCGGCGCCGTACGAGGCGGTGGAGACCTCCGCCGACGACGTGGCGCTGATCGCGTTCACCTCCGGGACCACCGGCCGCCCCAAGGGCTGCATGCACTTCCACCGGGACCTGCTCGCCGTCGCCGACACCTTCTCGGCCGGCGTGCTGCGTCCCCGCCCCGACGACGTGTTCGCGGGCAGTCCCCCGCTCGGCTTCACCTTCGGGCTCGGCGGGCTGGTGGTGTTCCCACTGCGCGCCGGTGCCTGCGCGCTGCTGCTGGAGCAGGCCGCGCCCCGGGTGCTGCTGCCGGCGCTCGCGGAACACCGGGTGACCGTGCTGTTCACCGCGCCCACCGCCTACCGGTCGATGCTGGACACGCTCGGCCCGTACGACACGGGCGCGTACGACCTGTCCGCGCTGCGCCGCTGCGTGTCGGCGGGCGAGAACCTGCCCGAGGCGACCTGGCGGGCCTGGTACGAGCGCACCGGCCTGCGCATCATCAACGGCATCGGGGCGACCGAGCTGCTGCACATCTTCATCTCGGCGGCGGACGAGGACATCCGGCCCGGTACGACCGGCCGGGTGGTGCCGGGTTGGCAGGCCCGGGTCGTGGACCCCTCGGGGCGGCCGGTGGCGGACAACGAGCCGGGGTTGCTGGCGGTGCGCGGGCCGGTGGGGTGCCGCTACCTGGCCGACCCCCGGCAGGGCGAGTACGTACGGGACGGCTGGAACCTGACCGGCGACACCTACGTCCGCGACGCGGAGGGCTACTTCCGGTACGTCGCCCGGGCCGACGACATGATCATCTCCTCGGGGTACAACATCGCGGGTCCCGAGGTCGAGGAGGCGATGCTGCGCCACCCGGACGTGGTGGAGGCGGCGGTGGTCGGCCGGCCCGACGAGCGGCGCGGGCAGGTGGTGGTGGCGTACACGGTGCTGCGCGAGGGCGCGGTGCTGAGCGAGGAGGCGCTGCGGACCTTCGTGCGCGGTGAGCTGGCCCCGCACAAGTGCCCGCGTTCCTTCGTCTTCCTGCCGGCGCTGCCGCGGACCGCGACCGGCAAACTTCAACGGTTCCGGCTGCGCGATCTAGAGTGAACCCGTGGCCGAGCAGCACACTCCGCGATCCTTGATCGTCACCTTCTACGGCGCCTACGGACGGTCCTTCGAGGGTCCCGTACCGGTGTCCGCCCTGGTCCGCCTGCTGGGCGCGGCCGGGGTCGACGCGCCCTCCGTCCGTTCGTCGGTGTCCCGTCTGAAGCGGCGTGGCTTCCTGGAGCCCGCGCGGGCCGCGGACGGAGCGGCCGCATACGCCCTGTCCGAGGAGGCCCGCCAGCTGCTGGAGGACGGCGACCGGCGGATCTACGGCGACGTGCCCGTATCGGAGGAGTGGCTCGTCGCGGTCTTCTCCGTCCCGGAGCAGGAGCGCCACAAGCGGCACCTGCTGCGCTCGCGGCTGGCCCGGCTGGGTTTCGGGGCCGTCGCCCCGGGCGTGTGGATCGCCCCGGCGCACCTGGCCGGGGAGACCGGCCACACGCTGGAGCGGCTGCACCTGACGGCGTACGTGGAGCTGTTCCGCGGCGGCCACCTCGGTTTCGCCCCGACGGCCGAGGCCGTGGCCCGCTGGTGGGACCTGGCGGCGCTGGCCAAGCAGCACGAGGAGTTCCTCGACCTGCACGAGCCGGCCCTGCGGGCCCTGCAATCGGGCTCCGAGCCGACGCCCGAGGAGGCGTACCGGACGTACCTGCCGGCCCTGGACACCTGGCGGCGCCTGCCGTACGCGGACCCGGGGCTGCCGCGCGAGCTGCTGCCCGCGGACTGGCCGGGCGACCGTGCGGCGGCCGTCTTCGCCGAGCTCCACGCCCGGCTGCGGGAGACGGGCGCACTGTTCGTGCGGGAGTAGGGCGCTCGGGGCGCGGGCGCGGGCCGTGTCCCGCGCGGGCCGCCCCGCCGCGAACGCCTGCCGGGGCCGGGCGGGGCCGGGTGGGGCCGGGTGGAAACTCCGGTGCGCGGGGCCCCACGGGCCGGGCACGATGGGTCATGACCTGGACCTTCAGCAATGATCTGACGGCCTTCCTGGCCGTCGCGCGCCCGGCCGTGGCCGCGCAGCCCGTCGTCAACACCATCCTGCTGACCGTCGCCGACTCGCTGGAGCGGCGCGGCCCCCACGCCCACGGCCCCACCGACCCCGTCTTCGGCTGGTGGACCGGCTCCGACGGGGTCGTCGCCGGCGGCCTGCTGCGCACTCCGCCGTTCCCCCTGCTGCTCGGCGCACTGCCCCCGGAAGCCTTACCGGCACTGGGGGCCGCCCTCACCTCGGAGCCGCTGCTCGCGGGGGTCGCCGGCTTCGACGCCCGCAGCGCGGACGCGCGGATCCTGGCCGGGGCGTGGGGGGCGCCGGTCCGGGTCGTGGAGGAGACCCGGCTGTACCGGCTGGGCACCCTGGCCGCCCCGCGCCCGCTGCCGCCGGGGCGGGCCCGGCCCGCGCGGGAGGCCGACCTGCCGCTGCTGCTGGAGTGGGTCACGGAGTTCAACCGGGAGGTCGACAGCCCCGGCACGGCCTCCCCGGCGGCCCTGCGCGACCGGATCTCGTACGGCGGCTTCCTGCTGTGGGAGCACGCGGGCACCCCGGTGTCCGTGGCCGGATTCTCCCGCCCGATCGGCTCCGCCTCCCGGATCGGCCCGGTGTACACCCCGCCCGGGGAGCGCGGGCGGGGCTACGCGGCCGGGGTGACGCACGCCGCGACCGAGGGGGCGCACGCGGCCGGCGCGCGCGAGGTGCTGCTCTTCACCGACCTGGCCAACCCGACCAGCAACGGCGTCTACCAGCGCCTCGGCTACGTCCCGTTCGACGACCGGCTCCACCTGGAAGCGGTGTGAATCCTCCCCTCCCTGACGGGAAGGGATTCCTCACCCTCCAGGGCTGATCGGGGATTTCTGGCTCACACCGTCAGCCCCGGCCCGTCGGAGGTTTGCGGCTGCCCGCGCGGTACGGGTCCGGCCAGGGGGCGGCCGGGCCCGCGTAGTCCTGGTCGGCAGCCGCGTGCAGGGTCCAGTTCGGGTCGTAGAGGTGGGGGCGGCCGACCGCGCACAGGTCGGCGCGGCCCGCCAGGAGCAGGGAGTTGACGTCGTCCCAGGAGGAGATGGCGCCGACCGCGATGACGGGGATGCCCAGGGCGTTGCGGATCCGGTCGGCGTGCGGGGTCTGGTAGGAGCGCCCGTACTCGGGCTGTTCGTCGGCCACCACCTGGCCCGTGGACACGTCGACGGCGTCGGCTCCGTGGGCGGCGAACGCGGCGGCGATCCGCTCGGCCTCCTCGGGCGTGGTACCGCCGGGGGCCCAGTCGGTCGCGGAGAGGCGGACGGTCGTCGGGCGGTCCTGCGGCCAGACCTCGCGGACCGCGTCGAAGACCTCCAGCGGGAACCGCAGCCGGTTCTCCAGGGGGCCGCCGTAGGCGTCGTCGCGGTGGTTGGTGAGCGGGGACAGGAAGCCGGACAGCAGGTAGCCGTGGGCGCAGTGCAGTTCCAGCAGGTCGAAGCCGCAGTCCGCGGCGCGTACGGCGGCTGCCGCGAACTCGGAGCGGATCGCGCCGAGGTCGTCGGTGGCCAGGGCGCGCGGGACGGCGGACAGGCCCGGTTTCCAGGGCAGGGCGGAGGCAGCGACGAGCGGCCAGTTGTCCTGCGGGAGGGGTTCGTCCATGCCCTCCCACATGACGCGCGTCGAGCCCTTGCGGCCGGAGTGGCCGAGCTGGACGCCGAGGGCCGCGCCGGGGGCGGAGGTGTGCACGAAGTCCACGATCCGCTTCCAGGCGGTGGCCTGGTCGGCCGTCCACAGGCCGGCGCAGGCGGGCGTGATGCGGCCCTCGGGGCTCACGCAGACCATCTCGGTCATGACGAGACCGGCTCCGCCCAGGGCCCGCGCGCCCAGGTGGACCAGGTGGAAGTCCCCGGGCACCCCGTCCCGTGCGGAGTACATGTCCATGGGCGAGACGACGACGCGGTTGCGCAGGGTCAGCCCGCGCAGGGTGAACGGGGTGAACATCGGCGGCGTTCCCGGGCCGGTCGCGTCCCGCCTGTCCTGCACGTCCTGCACGTCCCGCGCTTCCCCCCGCGCGACCCGCGCGTCCCGCGGATCCGGCGCGTCCTGTTGCGGGCAGCCGAAGTCCCGTTCCACCGCGCGGGTGAAGCGGGGGTCGCGCAGCCGGAGGTTGTCGTGGGTGACGCGGCGGCTGCGGGTGAGCAGGTTGAAGGCGAACTGCCGGGCCGGTTGGCCGACGTACGAGTCGATCCCCTCGAACCAACGCATGCTGGCGGCGGCCGCCCGCTGGGTGCTGGCCACCGCCGGGCGCCGGTCCTGCTCGTACGCCGCGAGGGCCTCGGGTACGCCGTGCCCGGCGGCCCGCGCCGCTTCCAGCGCGTCGGTGAGCGCGAGGGCGTCCTCGACGGCGAGTTTCGTGCCGGAGCCGATGGAGAAGTGGGCGGTGTGCGCGGCGTCGCCGACCAGGGCGACGTTCGCGTGCGACCACTGCCCGCACGTCACGGTCGGGAAGCGGGTCCAGGCCGAGCGGTTGCCGCGCAGGGGCCGGCCCCGCAGGGCGTCGGCGAAGGTCTTGGCGCAGCGGGCCGCCGACTCGTCCTCGTCGCAGAGGTCGAACCCGGCCGCCCGCCACACCTCCTCGCGCATCTCGACGATCACGGTGGAGGCGTCGGCGGCGTAGGGGTAGGCGTGCAGTTGCATCACGCCGTGCTCGGTCTCGGCGATCTCGAAGCGGAACGCTTCGAAGGCGAAGTCGGCGGCGAGCCAGATGTAGCGGCAGCGTCCTTCGGTGACCGTGGGCCGGAAGTGCGCGGCGCCGGCCGTACGGGTGGCGCTGTGCACCCCGTCGGCGGCGACGACCAGGTCGTGGCCGGCGGCGAGGGCGAAGGCGTCGGGGGCGTCGGCGCGGAAGCGCAGCCGGACCCCGAGGCCGGCGCAGCGCTCGTGCAGGATCTCCAGCAGCCGGCGCCGGCCGAGTGCCGCGAAGCCGTGGCCACCGGAGGTGAGCAGTCGACCGCGGTGGACGACGTCCACGTCGTCCCAGCGGACGAACTCGGCGCCGAGCGCGGCGTGGACGACGGTGTCGGCGCGCTCGATGCCGCCGAGGGTCTCGTCGGAGAGGACGACACCGAAGCCGAAGGTGTCGTCGGGGGCCCGGCGTTCCCAGACCTCGACGAGGTGGCCCTGCCGGGCCAGGAGTGCGGCGGTGTACAGACCGCCGGGCCCCCCGCCGACGACGGCCACCCGCAGGGCGCTCGCGGTCATCCGGCTACCTGCCCTTCCACTGCGGCGGACGCTTCCCGGTGAAGGCCGCGTGGAACTCCGCGTAGTCCTGGCCGTGCATGAGGAGGGCCTGGGTGTTGGCGTCCAGCTCGACCGACGCGGCCAGCGGCATGTCGAGTTCCGCGGTCAGCAGGGCCTTGGTCTGGGCGTGGGCGAGGGCGGGTCCGGCGGCGAGGCGGGCGGCCAGTTCGGCCGCCCGGGCGTCCGCCTTGCCCTCGTCGACCAGTTCGCTCAGCAGCCCGATCCGCTCCGCCTCGGCGGCGCGTACGGGCTCTCCGAGCATGAGGAGCCGGGTGGCGTGGCCGAGGCCGACGACCCGGGGCAGCAGGTAGGCCGCGCCCATGTCGCCGCCGGAGAGTCCGACCCGGGTGAAGAGGAACGCGAAGCGGGCGGTGGGGTCGGCGATCCGGAAGTCGGCGGCGAGGGCGAGGACGGCGCCCGCGCCGGCGGCCACGCCGTGCACGGCGGCGATCACCGGGAAGGGGCATTCGCGGATCGCTCGGACCACCTGGCCGGTCATCCGGTTGAAGTCGAGGAGTTCGGCGGTGTCCATGGCGAGGGTGGCGCCGATGATCTCGTCCACGTCTCCGCCGGAGCAGAAGCCGCGTCCCCCGCCGGCCAGGACGAGGGCGCGCACGGAGCGTTCGCGGGACAGTTCGGCGAGCAGGTCGCGCAGGTCGGCGTAGGCGCCGAAGGTGAGCGCGTTCAGCTTCTCGGGGCGGTCGAGGGTGACGGTGGCCACGCCGTCCTGCCGGGTCACCCGCAGGTGGCGCCACCGTTCGGTCGCTGGTGTGGAACCGGTGAAGGGGCTCACGGAACCGACGGTATCACCGACTCTTGACCACCGTCACAGAAACGCGACAGAAGGGTTCTCCGGCCGAGCACATGCGGGCGCGGACCCTGGGCACACGCGGGGCGAGGCACGGTCGGGGGGTGGGGGCGACGAAGGTCCCGCGCGATCGATGACCGTCGCCCCTCGGCATTCGGACGGGGCGCCCTACGAGGCGGCGCCGAAGGTTCGTATGGTTGAAACCGGGAGTTCCCTTTCCCGCAACCGGACAGTCCCCCCTGCGCCGGGACGATCCGCCCCGCGCGTCATCGCACACCCACGGAACGGAGGCCTGTCGTGCCCGATCCCGCCGCCTGGCGGATCGCCCTCCCGCACACGGCCGCCGCCGTGCCCCTCGCCCGGGCGCTGGTGCGGACCGCGCTCACGGAGGCCGAGCCGGCCGCCGACAGCGACACCGCGGAACTGCTGACGGCCGAGCTGGTCGCCAACGCCGTGGAGCACACCGTCGCGGGCGCGGGGATCGAGCTGTTCGTGGAGCTGCTGGCGAGCGGCTGCCGGGTCGAGGTCCACGACGGGGACCCCTACCCCCCGGGCGACCTGACCGCCCGACCGGACGACACGCACCCGGACCCGTGGCAGGAGCACGGCCGCGGTCTCCTGCTGATCCGGACGCTGAGTTCCGCCTGCGGCCACCGTCCCACCGCGCACGGCAAGGCCGTGTGGTTCACCCTCGTGGCGCGCGCCGCGGCCGGCGCGGACGCCTGCGTTCCGGGCCCCCGCGCATGACTATGCGAGCGGCCTCGCGAGCGTGGCCACCAGTACGGCCTTGATCGTGTGGAGCCGGTTCTCGGCCTGGTCGAAGACGACGGAGTGCGCCGATTCGAACACCTCGTCCGTGACCTCCAGCGAGTCCAGGCCGTACCGCGCGTGGATGTCCCGCGCGACCTCGGTCCCGAGGTCGTGGTAGGCGGGCAGGCAGTGCAGGAACTTCACGTCCGGATTGCCCGTCGCCCGCAGCACGTCCATGGTGACGGCGTACGGGGCCAGCGCCTCGATCCGCTCGGCCCAGACCTCCTTGGGCTCGCCCATCGACACCCACACGTCGGTGGCCACGAAGTCGGCCTGCGCGACGCCCTCGGCGACGTCCTCGGTGAGGGTGATCCGGGCCCCGGAGGCCGCGGCCAGCTCGCGGGCCCGGGCCACGACGGCCTCGGCCGGCCAGTACTCCTTCGGCGCGACGATCCGCACGTCCATGCCGAGCAGCGCGCCGGTCACCAGGTAGGAGTTGCCCATGTTGAAACGGGCGTCGCCGAGGTAGGCGAAGGCGGTCCGCTCCAGGGGCTTGCCGCCGTGCTCGATGACGGTGAGCACGTCGGCGAGCATCTGCGTGGGATGCCAGTCGTTCGTCAGGCCGTTGAAGACGGGCACGCCGGCGTGGGCGGCGAGCTCCTCGACGGCGGGCTGGCTGTCACCCCGGTACTCGATCCCGTCGAACATCCGGCCGAGGACGCGCGCGGTGTCGCGGACGGACTCCTTGTGCCCCATCTGGGAGCCGGACGGGTCCAGGTACACGGTGCCGGCGCCCTGGTCCGCGGCGGCCACCTCGAAGGCGCAGCGGGTGCGCGTGGAGGTCTTCTCGAAGATCAGCGCGATGTTCCTGCCCACCAGGCGCCGCTCCTCGGTCCCGGCCTTCTTCGCCGCCTTGAGCTCGGCCGCCAGCTCGACCAGGCCGCGGAACTCGGCGGCGGTGAAGTCGAGCTCCTTGAGGAAACTGCGGCCGAAGAGGTCGGTGGCCATGGGGACTCTCCAGTGTGACGCTGACGGGGAATGCTGGAAGTCTATACGACGCCCTGTATTGATATACATACCCCCGCGGCGGCCCGCCCTCCGGACGGTGGAGTTCAGATGGCGTCCCGCTCGACCGGGCAGCTCATGCACCGCGGCCCGCCGCGGCCGCGGCCCAGTTCGCTGCCGGGGATCTCGATCACCTCGATGCCCTCCCGGCGCAGGTGCGTGTTGGTGGTCACGTTCCGCTCGTACGCGACGACCACCCCCGGCTCGACGGCCAGCACGTTGCAGCCGTCGTCCCACTGCTCGCGCTCCGCCGAGTGCACGTCCTGCGTGGCCGTGAGGACGCGGATCTTGCCGAGCCCGAGGGCGTCCGCGATCGCCTTGTGCATGTGCTCCGGCGCGTGGTCGCTCACCTGGAGCTCACGGCCCGCCTCCCCCGGCCGGATCGTGTAGGAACGGAGCATGCCGAGCCCGGCGTACTGGGTGAAGGTGTCCGCGTCGACCATCGTCATCACCGTGTCCAGGTGCATGAAGGCCCGCCGCTTGGGCATGTCGAGGGCGACGATGACGGTCGCCGACCCGGCGGCGAACAGTCCCCGCGCGAGCATCTCCACCGCCTGCGGGGTCGTGCGCTCGCTCATCCCGATCAACACGGCGCCGTTCCCGATGACCAGGACGTCCCCGCCCTCGATCGTCGACGGGTAGTCGGACTGCCCCTGCGACCAGTAGTGGAAGGCACCGGAACCGGTGAACAGCGGGTGGTGCCGGTAGATCGCCTCGAAGTGCACGGTCTCGCGCTGCCGGGCCGGCCAGCGCATCGCGTTGATCGACACCCCGTCGTAGATCCAGGCGGAGGTGTCCCGGGTGAAGAGGTGGTTGGGCAACGGCCCCAGCAGGAAGTCGTCGAGGTCCAGCGCGTGGAAGCGCACCGACACCGGTTCGGGGTGCCGCTCCAGGAACTCCCGCTTGGTCATGCCGCCGACGAGCGCCTCGGCGAGGTCGCCCGGGGAGAGCCCGTCGAACGCCGCCCTCAGGTGGTCGGTGGCGAGCGGCCCGTACTCCTTCTCGTCGAAGACCCGGTCCAGTACGAGGTGTCGCGCCTCGGTGATGCCGAGGGACTCCCGCAGCAGGTCACCGAACAGGTGCACGGCGACGCCCCGGTCGCGCAGCACGTCGGCGAAGCCGTCGTGCTCCTGACGGGCCCTGCGCACCCACAGCACGTCGTCGAAGAGCAGGGCGTCCTTGTTGCTTGGTGTGAGCCGCTTCAGCTCCAGGTCGGGCCGGTGGAGGATGACGCGGCGAAGCCGCCCGGTCTCGGAGTCGACATGGAATCCCATGCCCTACACGTTCCCAGACCGGGCTGCTTTTCGAACGCGCTACGGCCCAGCGGTCTCAGCGCAGTCCGAGGAGGGCGGTCGGGGCGCCGATCAGCTCCGGGGTGGTCAGGCCCAGCTTGGGCGTCGTCAGGTTCGGGATCCCGTAGTTGCTGCCGTCGGGCATCGACAGCGGGGCGCCGACGATCGCACCGGGGCTCCGGGCCAACAGGGTTGTCGCCGGGGACTCCAGGGAACCCTCTCCGTCCGTCTCCGGAGCGCCCGCCAGGTTCGGCACGGGCGAGGTGACGTTGGTTCCGCCGAGGTCGGTGCCGATGGGCACCACCGGGATCAGCGGGGTCGGGAGGAGGTCGCCGGTGTGGTGGCGGGGCGCCTCGGGGGCGCCGACGACCGGAACGGGCACCGAGGTGGCCACACGCGGGGTGGCCACGCCCAGCGTGGTCTCCACCGCGTCCAGCGGGACGCCCACCGGAACCGACTGGGCGACGGCCGGTGAGGCCGCACCGGCCGCGGCCATACAGGTCATGAGTGCCGCCAGGCTTCCGCGCGCGGTCATCTTCATAAGTGACGTTCCGTCCTTCCAGGGTCGCGGACATTCCGCTGCCCTGGATGAACGATCCCGCCGGGCGTTTCCCCGGCGTTCTCCCCGCAAGTTCCCCCATACGGCCTACTTGGCGGGCATCGCGTGTACGGGGCCGGGCGCGACCGCGTAGGGGCCGCCGCGCAGATCCGGGCCGCGCGGGTCACCGTACGGCGACCCGCGCCCTCACAGCCGGGGGTCGGCCGGCTCCGACTCCGGGGCGAGCACCGCGAAGACGGCCTCGTGGACGCGCCACAGCGGCTCCCCGGCCGCCGGCCGGTCCAGCGATTCCAGCCCCAGCGCTACTCGCGCAGGGCCAAGGAGCGCTTGTGCCCGAGGAACCGGCAGCGCAGGCGCTCCAGGTGATCGGGACGCGTGTACTCCGGACCGTAGATGATCCGCAGGTACTCACGGCCGCGGACCTCGACGCCGGGCTGGACCAGCCGGCCCTTGCCGTCCCGGGAGCCCACTGCTTTACCCCGGTCGGGGGTGGTCGCGCCGGGTGCCGTCCGGACCGGCCGGCGGCGCCTGTCCGAGGGCGTCGCGCAGCCGCGCGATGTGGTCCGGGGTGATCCGGCAGCAGCCGCCGACGAGTCGGGCTCCGGCCCGCCGCCAGGCCGTGGTGGGCCAGGCGTCGCCGGTGGGCGGGGCGTGCCAGGTGCGGGTGGACGCGTCCCAGACGGAGCCGTCGTTGGGGTAGGCCAGCAGGGGTTTGTCCGTCACGGCGGCGGCCGCTTCGAGCGCGGGCAGCACCTCGGCCGGATCGCAGCAGTTGACGCCGACCGCGATCACCTGCGGGGACTCGGCGGCGAGCGCGAAGGCTTCGGCGAGGGGCTGGCCCGCCCGGGTACGGCCGGCGGCGACGGTGTAGCTCAGCCAGGCGTGGGCCCCGGTCCCGGCCAGTACGTCCACCAGGGCCAGGGCCTCGTCCGTGTCCGGGACGGTTTCCAGGGCCAGTACGTCCGCCGCCCCCGTTCCGGGCGCGGCGAGCGCCTCGATGCGGGGCCGGTGGAAGGCGGCCAGTTGGCGCACGGTGAGCCCGTACCGGCCCCGGTACTCGGAGCCGTCCGCGAGGACGGCCCCGTACGGGCCGACCGAGGCGGCCACCCAGACCTCGTGGTCCGCGGCCCGCGCCGCGGCGTCGGCCAGGGCGACGCCCCGGCGCAGCAGGGCGGCTCCGTCCGGGTGGTGGGGGCCGATCTGGTAGCCGGCCGTGGTCAGCACCTCGGCGCCGGCCCGCGCGTACGCCGCGTGGGCGGCCCCGACCTGATCCGGGTGTTCGGCGAGGACGCGGCCCGTCCAGAGGTCGCCGGACAGGTCGCAGCCCTGGTCGGCGAGCTGGTTGCTCAGTCCGCCGTCCAGGAGCACGGTGCGGTGGGCCAGGGCCGTGGCGAGCGGGCCGGTCGCGCGGGGCATGTCGGTGGCTCCTGGTGGTATCAGCCGAGCTGGGACAGGACCCGGTCGGAGATCAGCTCCAGGTGGTCCAGGTCGTCGAGGTCGAGGAGTTGGAGGTAGGCGCGGGAGGAGCCGATGCCGGCGTAGGTGCCGAGCTTCTCGACGACCTCGTCCGGCGAGCCGGCCAGGCCGTTGGCCTTCAGCTCGTCCACCTCGCGGCCGATGGCGGCGGCCCGGCGGGCCACCTCGGCGTCGTCCTTGCCGACGCACACGACGAGGGCGTTGGAGTAGACGAGTTCGTCGGCCTTGCGGCCCGCTTCGGCGGCGGCGTCCCTGACCCGGGCGAACTGGCGGCGGCTGTCCTCGATCGAGGCGAACGGCATGTTGAACTCGTCCGCGTAGCGGGCGGCGAGGCGCGGGGTGCGCTTCGCGCCGTGCCCACCGACGAGGACGGGCACCTTGGCCTGGGCGGGCTTGGGCAGGGCCGGCGAGTTCTCCACCTGGTAGTACGTGCCCCGGTAGTCGAACGTGGCGCCGGGGGCGGTGGCCCACAGGCCGGTGACGATGGCCAGTTGCTCCTCCAGCCGGGACATCCGCTCCGCGGGGAAGGGGATCCCGTACGCCTTGTGCTCCTCCTCGAACCAGCCGGCGCCCAGGCCCAGCTCGATCCGGCCGCCGGACATCCGGTCGACCTGCGCCACCTGGATCGCGAGCACGCCGGGCAGCCGGAAGGTGCCGGCCGTCATCAGCGTGCCGAGCCGGATCCGGCGGGTCTCGCGGGCCAGGCCCGCGAGGGTGATCCAAGCGTCCGTGGGGCCGGGCAGGCCGTCGGCGGAGCCCATCCGCAGGTAGTGGTCCGAGCGGAAGAACGCGTCGAAGCCCAGGTCCTCGGTGGCCTTGGCGACGGTCAGGAGGGTCTCGTAGTCGGCGCCCTGCTGGGGTTCGGTGAAAATGCGAAGATCCATGCCCCCCATCCTGCCCGTCCCCCACCCCTGCCGGGTGAATCTGCGTCAACCCGACGCGGCGCCCTCCGGCCCGCCAGTGACCAGCACCGATGGGGATCGTTGGCTCGGACGGAGCCGGACCGCCGGCCCGCGCGCCGGCGGCTCACCGTCCGGTGCGTCCACCGCCCCCTTCCCCCCCGGGAGGGGCCCAGGGCCGAGGAGGCCGCCATGTCCCACGAGGCCGTGCCGGAAACCCGCCACCAGACCGCACCGACCGGACGGGCGGCACACGACGACGCACGCCAGGAGTCCGCGGTACCCGCCCCGGGCGGCGCGCCGAAGGGCCTGCTCCAGCAGATGGAGGAGCTGATGGCGGCGCTGAACGCCGACCTGTCCCAGCTCGACGCCGACCTCCAGCACTCCGCGGACCGCACCGAGCCGGCCGCCGCGCCGGTTCCGGGCCACCACGCGTAGGAGGACGAACACCACCGGGGCCGGTCCTGCTGACCGTGCGGGGGTCCCGTCGCGCGCGACGGGACCGGCCAAGGCCTCAGGCGACGCCCGAGGCCGATCCGCGTTCCCGGACGGTCATCCGGCGCAGCAGTGCCCGTACCCGGTCGCTCGACTCGTCCGCCGCGTCGATGGACTCCATGGACTGCCAGTACAGGCTTTCGTCGTCCGTCCCGCAGGCCACTCCGACGAGTGCTATGCCGACCTCGCCGAGCAGCGCCTGGAGCCCCAGGAGCGCCGGACGTATGTCCGCCACGCCGGTCAATTGCGCTGCCCTCGGCGGCTGCTGCGGTGCCGTGCCCTCGCCCCGCAGCGCGGCCCGGTCGATCACCCCGCAGCCTCTGCCTCCCGCTTCTCCCAGGCCTCGTGCCTCCGCTCTGAGCTCCGGCGGTCCGGTGACCGCCAGCCAGCTACCCACTCCTTGGGCGAGCGCCTGGGCCTGCCAGGCCTCGCTCACGATGTCCCACGCAGCCCCGCTCTGTGCCAGCGCGTGCCGCCCGGCCGCGATGAGCCGTACCGCATCCATATGCCGTCCCCCGTCCGCACGACATCCGCCGTTCTCCACTACCCAGAGTGAAGGCAACGAGCCAGTAAAGCCAGGGGTATTCGGAAATCTGTGGACACAAAACGTGGTTGTGGACGACGCCATCACTCCGAAGAGTGACGATCAGTGGTCGAGGTTCCGGTCACCGGGAAACGGACTTCGTTCCTCTCGATCTTCGCGGCGAGCGCATCCAGCACGTCCACCCCCAGGACCTCACAGAATTGCAGCAGATAGGCCAACACGTCGGCCACCTCGTCGGCCACCTTGTGCGCGGTTTCGGGCTTTTCCATCACCGCGGCCGACTGTTCCGGTGTCAGCCACTGGAAGATCTCGACCAGTTCCGACGCCTCCACGCTCAGGGCCACGGCCAGGTTCTTGGGCGTGTGGTACGGACCCCAACCCCGGGCTTCCGCGAACGCGGCGAGCCGCCGCTGGAGCCGGTCGAGCCTCTCCTCCCCTTCCGGCGCCCGCGGCGCGTCCTCGGAGGAGTCCCCCCGGGAGGACCCGTGGGAGCCCTCGCGGGAACCCGCGGTGAAGTCCTCCGAGCAGTCGGCGGGGAAGTCCTGACTGTCGTCCATGGGTACGGCGTTCATGGGGACAGGTCTACCACCGAGACGCCCGGCAGGTCCCGGGCCGTTCCCGCGGTGTCCTCGCCCACGGCGGCGACCAGCCGGATGTGGCCGCGCGCGCCGGACAGGAGGGCCAGTCGCAGCAGTTCGGCGCTCTGGCGCCGGTCGAGCCCGCGGTCGAGGTCGTCGGCGAGGACGGTCAGTGCCTGCCGGGCGGACAGCAGTTCCGCCGCCGGGTCCACGGCCAGCACGCCGGGGCCGGTGAGCAGGACCAGGGCCAGGGCGAGGAAGCGGAGTTCGCCCGCGGCGAGCCGGCCGAGTTCGGTGGCCGGGCGCCCCGGGCCGCGGTCCAGCAGGCCGGTGACGAGACCCGTCCGCGCCGCCTGGAACGCGCCGAAGGCGCCGTCGCCGCCGCCCGGTTCGCCCTCGCAGACCCGTACGTCGAGCGCGGCCACCGGGCCCGCGCAGCCGGTGCGCGCCGCCGCGGCGAGCAGGGCGTGCCGGGTACCGCATTCGTGGCGGGTCCGGCGCAGGACGTCGGCCAGGTTGGCGCAGTCGCCACGCAGCCGGCCCTCGCCGGGGGTGACCGGTCCGCGCATCCGCTCGGGGCGGGGGTCGCAGGGGAACACCGAGCGCAGCGCGACCACCACCTGCTCGGCCGCGGCCAGGACGCGCCGCTGCCCGGCGGTGGATCCGGCGACGCGCAGGGGCAGCAGGGCGGTGCCGAGCCGGTCGTCCGGCAGCGGGGCGCGGGTGACCCCGACGGCTCCGCCGGTGAACCACCCGGCCTGGACGGAGCGCCGGCGGGGGTCGCGCAGGGCGGTGCTGAGCAGGATCTGTCCGTCCTGGGAGAGCCGTTCGCCGACGACGCGCAGTTCGGGTTCGGCCTGTACGGCGAGGTCGAGGCGGACGGGTCCGACGGGACCGTCGACGGTGCAGCCGATCCGGAACCCGCGCCGCCCGTCGGCGTCGGGGACGGCCGTCTCGGGGACCCGGGCCATCGGGTCCGGGAACACGTCGTCGAGCGGGCTTCCGCAGCCGAGGGCGGCGAGGGCCTGGTAGGCGGCCAGCGCCTGGGACTTGCCGCTGCCGCTCGGTCCGGCGAAGAGGGTCACGGGCCCGAGCGGGAACACCGCGGCCCGGTGCGAGGCGAAGGCGGAGAGCCGTAATGCGGTGACGGTGGGCCGCAGGTGCGCGGGTCCCGCCGAGGCGGGGCGCGCGCGGTCGGCGGGAGCGGCGGCGCCGCGCACCGGGCCCCCGGGCGCGACAGCGGTACGCGCGGTGGTCTCCGTCGCGCCGGCCGACCTCGCGGGGCCGTCGGTGGCGACAGTCGAACGTGTCGGGCCGTCGGTCGTACCAACCGACCGCGCGCCGGCGTCCGTCGGGGCGCCGGCCGTACGTGTGGGGGTTTCCGTCGCGCCGGCCGGGCGCGCGGGGGCGGCGGTGGGGGCAGAGGTCGGGCGTGTGGGGGTTTCGGTCGCGGCGGCCGGGGGGCGGCGCGCGTCCAGGGTGACGTCCATGGCGGGACGGTACGGGCCGCCGGACCACCCGGGGGCGCGGCGAACCGTTCCGGCGCCGCGACCTTCCTACGATCGGGGGACGGCCGCGGCCGCGATTCCCTCGACCTCGGTGCCGACCGGGGCCAACAGGAAGACGTTCCGGTCGACCCGGTGCATCCCGCTGCCCAGTCCGAAGACCACGCCGCTGCTGAAGTCCAGGATCCGCTTGGCCACTTCGCCGTCCGCGCCCGTGAGGTCCAGCAGGACGGGGATCTGCGCGATCAGGTACTCCGCGACCTCGCGGGCGTCGGCGAAGATCTGGACCCGGATCACCACGAAGCGCCGCTGTTCCGCCGCCGCGGCCCCGGGACCCTTGGGGATGGTGCGGTGGTCCACCCGGGAGGGCCATTCGTTGCGACTGCGCAGGGGCACCACCTGCGCGAGTCCCTCCCACTGTTCGTCCGTGACGTCGTACCTGCTCACCGGGCCGCCTCGGCCGTGCGCTTCATGTGCATCCGCCCATCCTCTCGCGTTTCACCCGTTCAGCCCAACACCGACACGAAGCACGTAGGGTCGCCGTCATGACCAATGGCGACGAGGTCCGTACGGTACGCGACATCGCGGACGCCGGGGACGCCCGGCCGGCCGCCTCCCCACCTGGTCCCCGGGCGCCGATCGCGCTGCCCGGCCGGCGGGCCGACGCGGTGCGCAACCGGGCGCAGATCCTGGCCGCCGCCGAGCAGTTGTTCACGGAACGCGAACCCCGCAGCGTGACGATGGATCAGATCGCCAAGGCCGCCGGGGTGGGGCGGGCGACCCTCTACCGGCGCTTCCCGGACCCCGCGGCCATCGCCGCGACGCTCCTCGACGAGGACGAACGGATCCTCCAGGAGCGCCTCGCCTACGGTCCGCCCCCGCTGGGCCCGGGCGCGCCGCCGGACCAGCGGCTGGCCGCCTTCTACGCCGCCGCGGTCGAACATCTGGAGCGGCACCTTCCGCTGACCCTGGGCATCCTGCCGGGGCCCGGCCGGTTCGCGGCGGCGACGTACGGACAGTGGCGCGCCCACGTGCGGGGGCTGCTCGGGGCGGCGGGGGCCGCGGATCCCGAGGTCAGCGTGGACGTGCTGCTGAGCCCGCTGGCCCCGGAGGTGTACCAGTTCCAGCGGCACACCCTCGGCTTCCCGCCCGAACGGATCGCCGAGACGCTCGGGCGGCTCGCCCGCGGGGTACTCCCGGAGAACCGAATAGGTTAGGTTAGGCATACCTAACTCGCTCCGAGAGGGAGAGATCCGCATGCGCCTGCCCGGTGCCCCCGCCGCCACGCCCGCCGCCCGGCCGACCGAAGCCGAGCGGGTCCGGTCCATCCTGGCCGCCGCCCACTCGATGACGGTGGTCGTCGACGGGGTGCGCAGCGAGGTGCGCCAACTCGACGGCGGCGACGTGCTCGGCCGGCTCCACCTGCACCCGGCTGCGCCGGCCGCCGGGCACTCCTCCTCCCCCGCTGCCGACGACCGTCCCTCGATCCGTCTGGAGTTCACCGACATCGCGCCCACCCCGGTGCGCGACCGGGTCCGGGCCCGCGTCACCGTGCTGGGCCATCTGCTCACCCCCTACACCGACGAGAACTCGGCCCCCGGGGAGAGCACCTGCGTGGAGTACGGCCGGGCGATCCTGGAGACCTCGGAGGGGACCTCGTACATCGGGCTGACGGAGCTGGACGAGGCCTGGCCCGACCCGCTCGCCCCCTACGAGGCGGGGATGCTCACCCACCTCCTCGACGACCACCCCGAACTGGTCACCCTGCTGCTGCGACTGGTCGGCCCGCCGCCCTCGGCCGCGGTGGTGCGCGCCCTGCCGCTGGCCCTGGACCGGTACGGAATCACCCTGCGGCTGGAGGAGCGGCGCGGCCACCGCGACGTCCGGCTGGCGTTCCCCTCGCCCCTGGACGACGTGGAACAGTCGGGCGCCCAGATCCAGGCCCTGCTCAGCGCCGCCCGCCGGCGCTCCCACCGCAATACGCTGCCCGCCTGAAGGGCGTTCGCACGGCGGCGCGCCCGACGGAAAGCGGAATAGCCTCCGTGGCACCCGGGTTGGGATGACCATGAAGGCAATCACTTACAACGCGTACGGAACCCCCACCCAATTAGAGCTGGTTGACGCACCGGAACCGAAGGTCGGCCCCAGCGAGGTGCTGATCCGGGTCAAGGCGGCCGGGGTGAACCCCGTCGACTGGAAGCTCGCCGCGGGATTCCTCGGGCACGTCCTCGAAGTGCGCCACCCCGTCATCCCCGGCTGGGACGTGGCCGGCGTCGTCGAGGCAGTGGGCCCGGACACCGACGACTACGCCGTCGGCGACGAGGTCTTCGGCTACGTCCGCAAGGAATGGGTGCAGCTCGGCACCTACGCCGAGTTCGTCGCCGCGCCCGTCCGCACCCTCGCCCGCAAGCCGCGCGGGCTGACCTTCGAGCAGGCCGCGGGCCTGCCGCTCGCCGGTCTCACCTCGTACCAGGCCATCACCCGCGCCGGCGTCAAGGCCGGCCAGACCGTCGTCATCCACTCCGCGGCGGGCGGCACCGGATCACTGGGCGTGCAGATCGCGGTCGCCCTCGGCGCCCGGGTCATCGGCACGGCCGGCGCCCACAACCACGCGTACCTGCGCGACCTCGGCGCCGAGCCGGTGCTGTACGGGGACGGCGTCGCCGACCGGATCCGCGCGCTGGCCCCCGAGGGCGTGGACGCCGGGCTCGACTTCTACGGCGAGGGCGGCGTCGAGCTCCTCCAGTCGGTGGTCCGCACGGGTGGCCCCGTGATCTCCATCGCCGACAACGACGCGGACTCCAAGGGCGCCAAGCACATCTGGGCGCGGGCCGACACGGCCGACCTGACCACCCTCGCGGAACTCGCCGAATCGGGCCGCCTCACCGTCAACGTCGAGCACGCCCTGCCGCTCGCGGAGGCCGCCGGGGCCTGGGAACTGAGCGCCAAGGGCCGGACCCGGGGAAAGATCGTCCTCACCGTCTGAGCCGAGGGCCCGACCGCGCCCGGACGGCGCCCCGACGGTCCGCCGGAACGCCACCGCGCTCCGGCGGACCGCGCGCCGTCCGTCAAGAGGTGATCGGCCGCCCGGGGCCGCCCAACGAGGGTCCGACCGCCCGCAGCGCCCCGGGGGTACGACCGTGCCCCCAGCCGATCTCCCTCCGGTAGCTGCCGAGCAGGCCGCTGTCCGCCAGGGCGCCCTCGTCCCGGACGGCCGGCTCCTCGGGCTGCGGTCGGGTGAGCGGGGACACGAACAGGGCGTCGACCGGGCAGTTGGCCTCGCACAGGAAACAGGTCTGGCAGTCCTCGTGGCGGGCCAGGACCGGGATCCCGTCCGGGCCCCGCTCGAAGACGTCCGTGGGGCAGACCTCCACGCACTTGTCGCAGGCGATGCAGCGCTCGGCGGAGACCAACTCGATCACACCGCCACCCCCGTCCCGCGCCCGGCCGCCGGGCGGGCCCACACCCGGTCGAGCCCGCCCGCCAGGATCCGGTGGTGTTGCGCCGGGTCCTGCCCCGGGTGGTCCAGGCGCCGGGCCATGCCGCGGGACTCGGTACGGGCGAGTGCGGAGGCGTACATCCACCGCGCGTGCGCCGTCATCGCCGCCGCCTGCCGGGCCTTGACCAGCGCGGCCCCCTCGCCGTGCAGCCGGGCGCGCAGCTGTGCCCAGCCCGCGTCGAGGGACCGCAGCGCCGCGGTGAGCCCGTCCCCGTGGCGGAGGTAGTTCTTGTCGTAGGGGAGCACCTCCCGCTGTACGAGTTCCACGGCCTCGCGGTGGTCGAGGGGCGCGGCGGCGCTCCCCGTCGGGCGGAGCCCCGCTCCACCGGCCCCGCCGACCCGCCGGGCGGCGGCGCTGCCCGAGCCGAGGGACCGCGCGTGCCGGGCGGCGCCCCGCCCGGCCCAGCTGCCGGAGGAGATCGCCCAGGCGGCGTTGTGGCTGCCGCCCCCGGTGAAGCCGCCGCAGATCTCCTCGCGGGTGGCCGCGTCGCCGGCGGCGTACAGGCCGGGGATCCCGGTGGCGCAGTCGTCGCCGGTGATCCGGATCCCGCCGGTGCCGCGGACGGTGCCCTCGGCCAGCAGGGTCACGGCGAACCTGTCGGTGAAGGGGTCGATGCCGAGGCGGTCGAAGGTGAGGAAGAAGTTGGGCTGTGCCCGCCGCATCGCGACCCGGGCGGCGTCGTCGGCCCGGTCCAGTCGGGCGAAGACCCGGGCGCCGGTGAGGAGTTCGCGGGCGATGACCGAGCGGCCGCCCTGGGAGGCGGCGCCCTCCAGGACCTCGCCGTCCTCGCGGTGGAAGGTGGCGAAGGAGTAGAAGGCCGTCTTGGTGACGGAGGTGCCCTCGGGGGCGATGCCGTAGGCGTTGGAGAACTCCATGCCGGACAGCTCCGCCCCGACCTCCGCCGCGAAGAGGGCGCCGTCACCGGTGTTGGTGTTGGTGCCGAGGGCCCCGCTGAGGAAGGCGCAGCCGCCGGTGGCGAGGACCACGGCGCCGGCCCGGACCCGGTAGTCCTCACCGGCCTGGCGCCGGTGGCCGGCGGCTCCGGCGACGGCTCCGTCCCGGTCGGTGAGCAGTTCGGTGACCGGGCTGTGGTCGAGGATCCGGACCCCGGCGCGGCGGACCCGGATCCGCATCCGCCGCATGTACTCGGGACCCTGGAGGCCGCCCCGCAGTGGTCGTCCGTCGGGGCCGGTGGGGAAGGGGTAGCCGCCCTCGACGGCCAGTTCGTTGATCCGGTCGTAGGTCTCGTCGAGGACCCGGGTCATCCAGCGCCGGTCGGCGAGGTGGCCGCCGAGGCCCTCCCGGGAGGCCATGGCGGCCTCCCGGGCGGCGGGTTCGGGCGGTACGTACCAGACGCCGGTGCCGCCCGCGGCCGTGGCGCCGCTGGTCCCGCACCAGCCCTTGTCGGCGAGGACGACGCGGGCTCCATCCTCGGCGGCCTTCAGTGCGGCCCAGGTGGCGGCCGGCCCGCCGCCGACGACGAGGACGTCGGCGAGGAGATCTATCACGCCGGCCCCTTCGCGTACCGGTTGGCGGGCCGCGGCAGGCCGTAGTTCTCGCGCAGGGTGGAGCCGGTGTACTCGGTGCGGAACAGTCCGCGCCGCTGGAGGATCGGCACGACGTGGTCGACGAAGTCGGTGAGTCCGGTGGGCAGTACGGGCGCCATGATGTTGAACCCGTCGGCGGCGCCCTGCGTGAACCACTCCTCCAGCTGGTCGGCGATCTGCTCGGGGGTGCCGGCGAACACGCGGTGGCCGCGGCCGGCGCCGAGGCGGGCGATCAGCTCGCGCAGGCTGAGCCCGTCGCGGCGGGCCAGTTCGGCGACGAGCGTGAAGCGGCTCTTGTTGCCGTTGATGTCCCGCTCCTCGGGCAGCTCGGGCAGCGGGCCGTCGAGGTCGGCGCCGCTCAGGTCGACGCCGAGCATCCCGGAGAGCTGGGCGAGACCGTACTCGGGCACCTGGAGGTCGGTGAGCTGCTGTTCCAGGGCCTTCGCCTCGGCCTCGGTGGAGCCGATGACGGGGGCGATGCCGGGCAGGACGAGGAGGTCGCCCTCCGCGCGGCCGTGGCGGGCCAGCCGGGACTTGAGGTCCTTGTAGAAGGTCTGGCCGTCGGCGAGGGTCTGCTGGGCGGTGAAGACGGCCTCCGCGTACTGGGCGGCGAACTCCTTGCCGGCCTCGGAGGAGCCGGCCTGGACGAGCAGCGGGTGGCCCTGCGGCGAACGCGGCACGTTGAGCGGGCCGGCGACGCCGAAGTGCTCGCCGCGGTGGGCGGCCGGGTGGAGCTTGTCGGTGTCGGCGTAGATGCCGCGCTCCTTGTCGAGGACGATCGCGTCGTCCTCCCAGCTGTCCCAGAGCTTGGTGGCGACGTCGAGGAACTCGCGGGCCCGCTCGTAGCGCAGGCCGTGCTCCAGGTGCTCGTCCCGGTTGAAGTTGCGGGCCTCGTCGACGGTGCCGGAGGTGACGATGTTCCAGCCGGCGCGGCCGTTGCTGATGTGGTCGAGGGAGGCGAACTTGCGGGCGGTGTGGAAGGGCTCGTTGAAGGTCGTCGAGACGGTCGCGATCAGCCCGATGTGCTCGGTGACGGCGGCGATCGCCGAGAGCAGGGTCAGCGGCTCGAAGCCGCCGAGGGCGTTGTAGCGGGCCTTGCCCCACAGGGCGAGGCCGTCGGCGAAGAAGATGGAGTCGAGCCGGCCGCGCTCGGCGGTGCGGGCCAGTTCCTGGAAGTAGCGCAGGTCGGTGACGCGCTCCGGGGCGCTGTCCGGGTGGCGCCAGGCGGCGTCGTGATGGCCGGCGTTCATCAGGAAGGCGTTGAGGTGGAGGGTGCGGGGTGCGGACATGTCTGTTCCCTGTGTTCGGTGGTGGGCGCGGGGCGGGGCGCCGGGCGGGGCGGGAGGACGGACCGGGACCCCGGCCTGCCGGGGCGGGGTCGGGGTCCGGGTGCGGTGCGGGCTCCGGGTGCGGGTGCGGTGTGCGGGCTCCGGGTTGAGGGTGCGGGCTCCGGGTTGAGGGGCCAGGTCCGGTGGAGGGGCCAGGTCCGGGGCCGGACCCCGGGGTGCGGGAGGTCCGGCCCCGGACCTGGAGCGGGGGGTCAGGCCGGGACGCGCCAGACGCTGAGGCGGCGTTCGATCGTCACCAGGACCTGGTTGAAGGCCACGCCGATGGCGGAGATCGTGATGATCCCCGCGTACATCTGCGGGATGGCGAAGTTGTACTGCGAGGCGTTGATCAGGTAGCCGAGGCCCGCCTTGGCGCCGATCATCTCGGCGGCCACCAGGACCAGGATCGAGACGGCGCCCGCGAGGCGGATGCCGGTGAAGATGGCCGGGACCGACGACGGCAGGATCACCTTCTGGAAGAGCCTCGGCGTGGAGAGGTCCATCGAGCGGGCCAGCCTGACCAGCGTGGGGTCGGCGTTGCCGACGGCGCTGATGGTGTTCAGGAGGATCGGCCACACGCAGGCGTAGACGACGATCGACACCTTCGAGGTCTCGCCGATGCCGAGCAGCAGCACGAAGACCGGCAGCAGCGCGAGCGCCGCCGTGTTGCGGAACAGCTCCAACAGCGGCCCGAGGAACGCCGCGACGGGCCGGTACCAGCCGATCAGCAGCCCGAGCGGGACCGCGACGACCACGGCGATGGCGAAGCCGCCGAACGATCGGGTGAGGCTGGCCCGGGCGTGCTCCCCGAGCTGTCCGTCGCCGAGCAACTCCCACCAGGCGACCGCCACTTCGGAGACCGGCGGCAGGAAGGTCGCGTCGACCAGGCCGAGTCGCGGCGCCGCCTCCCACACGGCGAGGAGTCCGAGGATCGCCGCCGACCGCAACAGCGCGGCCCGCAACCACCGGAACACGGCGGCCGGCCAGGACGACTTCCGGCCGGGCGCCGCGGCCTTGACGGGGGCAGCGGCCTCGTCGGAGGTCGCGCCCGAGTCGCGAGTGGCGCCCACGTCGGAGGTCGCGCCCACATCGATGGTCGCGCCCACATCGGTCGCGGCCGGCGCGGGGGCCGGTACCCGCGCCTGAGCGGCCGGTACGGGAGGCACGGGGGCCTGAGCGGCCGGCGCGGGCGCCTGCGCGACGGCCGACGCGTCAGGGGCGGCGGTCTGCGCGGACGCGGGTGCGGCGGCTTCGGTTCCGGTGCTCATACCGTGGCCTCTTCCTTCTCCAGTTGCTGGGCGCGCGCCACCTCGTCGTGGAGCAGGGTCCAGATCTCGTGGCGGTAGCGGGCGAACTCGGGGCTGGAGCGCAGGTCCTCGCCGGTGGCGCCGGCGGCTCGGCCCCCGAAGGAGACCGGAACGACCTCCTTGATCCGTCCGGGGCGCGAGGTGATGACGGCGACCCTCTGCCCGAGGTACACGGCCTCCTCGATGCCGTGGGTGATGAAGACGACCGTCTTGCCGGTGCTCTGCCAGATCCGACGCAGTTCGTCCTGGAGGGACTCGCGGGTCTGCGCGTCGAGCGCGGCGAAGGGTTCGTCCATCAGGAGGACGTCCGGGTCGTAGGCCAGTGAGCGGGCGATGGCGACGCGTTGGCGCATGCCGCCCGACAGCTCGTGCGGGTGTCGGTCCTCGAAGCCGGTGAGGCCCACCAGGTCCAGGAACTCCCGTGCCTTGGACGCCCGTTGGCGGCGCGGAACGCCGGTGGCCTCCAGACCGAACTCGACGTTGCCGAGCGCCGTGCGCCACGGCAGCAGCGCGTACTGCTGGAAGACGATGCCCCGGTCCAGGCCGGGTCCGGTGACGGGCTTGCCGTCCAACAGGATCCGTCCGGAGGTCGGCCTGGTCAGGCCGCCGAGGAGGTCGAGGAGGGTGGACTTGCCGCAGCCGCTGGGGCCCACGACGACCACGAACTCGCCCGCCTCGATCTCCAGGTCGATCCCGTCGAGGGCGGTGAACACCTCCTTGGCCTTCTTGTCCTTCGTCGGGAAGGTCTTGGTGACCGACTCGAAGACGATCTTCGCCATGGTGGGGTCCTCAGCCCTTTCCGTTGCCGTTGAACTCGTTGGTGAACAGGTCCGTCGCCTTCAGCCGGCCCTTCTTGACCTCGCCGCGGTCGCCGAGCCAGTCGATCCAGAGCTGGAACTCCTTCTCCTCGATGCGGCCGGCGGGCGCCGCGACGCCGTAGGAGCGCCAGTACTGGAGCGTCGAGGTGTCCTCGTTGCGGCCCCGCTTCTTGACGATCTCGGTCATCCGGGCGATGACCTGCTCGCGGGGGGTGGTGCGGGACCAGTCGATGGCCTTGCCGACCCCCGTCACGAAGGTCCGTGCGGTGTCCGGGTTCTCCTTGATGAAGCGCTGGGTCATCACGTACGTGCCGCCGCTGAAGGCGCCCAGCAGGTCGAAGTCGCTGAACAGCGGGCGGATGCCACCGGCCGCGAGGGCCTTGTCGCGCAGTACGCCGCTGAGCACGCCGACCTCGATCTGCTTCTGCCGCAGGGCCTGTTCGGTGTTGACCGGCGGTACGACCAGGGCCTCGACCTTGTCGGAGTCGGCCCGGGAGAGGCCGCCGCGCCCCAGGTAGATGTCGAGGAGGGCCTGGGCGTGGGCGCCCAGGGTGTTCATGCCGACCTTCTTGCCGATGAGGTCGCGGGCGGAGCGGATCGGGCTGTCCTCCAGGACGTAGTAGCCCAGGTTGGTGTCCTTGTCGGAGCCGTAGTACGAGATGACGGCCTTGACGGGGGCCTTCCCCGCGGCGAGCTTGACGACCGCCCCGTTGAAGGCCCCGCCGAAGTGGGTCTGGCCGGTCGCGGCGGACTGGATGTCCTGCGGGCCGCTGATGGTGTTGCCCACCCAGTCCAGGGTGAGGGCGCCCAGGAACCCGAGGTCCGCGGCGAGTTCGGGCAGGGTGACCGCCCCGACCGCGCCCTGGTACTTCAGGGCGGTGACCTGCTTGCCGGATCCGGACCCGCCGTTGGCGGTGGCCGTGCCGCAGCTCACCGCGGCCGCCGAGATGCCGAGCAGGGTGAGGAACTGGCGCCGGGAGGTGGTCTTCGAGGTGAAGGCTGCGGGCATGGCTGGTCCTTGTCGGTTCGTACGGGGTGCGGAGTACGGGGTTACGGGGCGGCGGTGAGGGCGGCGGCCCCGAGACCGCGCAGGGCGTCGGCGAACTCGTCGACGGCCTGGAAGAGGTCGAGTTCCGCCTCGGGGAGCAGCCGGTCGGGGCCGTTGCCCCGTTCGACGGAGGAGTCCAGGACGAACCGGCCCGCGGTGACGTGCCGGGCGCCGAGGGCGGCGAGGACCGGGCGCAGCGCGTAGTCGATGGTCAGGACGTGGGCGAGGCTGCCGCCGGTGGCGAGCGGCAGCACGGTCTTGCCGGCCAGTCCGTCCTGCGGGAGCAGGTCGAGGAAGGCCTTGAGCAGGCCTGTGTACGAGGCCTTGTAGACCGGGGTGGCGATCACCAGGCCGTCGGCCGCGGCGACGGCTTCGAGGGCGCGGCGTATGTCCGGCTCGTCGCGACGGGCGGCCAGCAGGTCGGCGGCCGGGAGGTCCCGCACCGCGAGGTGCGAGGCCTCGAACCCGGCGTGCGAGAGGCGGCGCAGCACGTGGTCGGCGACGACCGCGGTGCGGGAGTGGACGGAGGGGCTACCGGTGAGGGCGAGCAGTCTGGGCACGGGGGCTCCTTGGCGGCGGCGTACGGGGGCTTCGTCTTCGGCCTCGGATCAGGCGGAGGCGCCGGCCGGGACGCCGTTCGGGGCGTCGGAGGCGGCATCGGGGGCTGCGTCGGGCGCTGCGTCGTTCGAGGCGCCGGAGGCGATCCCGAAGGCGGGGTCCGGGACGGCCTCCGGGCGGAGCAGGCGGGAGGGCGCCCCGTCGGGGCCCACGGGGATGTCACCGTCGACCGTGACGCGGCGCAGGGTGCGCTCGTGGTCGTCGGAGTCGTCGACGCCGTAGTGCTGGGTGGCGCGGTTGTCCCAGATCGCGACGTCGCCGTCCTGCCACTGCCAGCGGACGGTGTTCTCGGGGCTTTCGATGTGGGCCTGGAACAGGTCCTGCAGGACGCGGGAGTCGCGGCCGGTCAGGCCCTGGATGCGCTGGACGAAGTTGCCGAGGAGCAGGGTGCGTTCGCCGGTCTCGGGGTGGACGCGGACCACCGGGTGCTCGGTGAGGAACTCGGTGGAGGTGAAGACCTCGCGGTACTGGGCCAGCGCCTCGGGCAGGGCGTCCGGCCGCAGGGCGGCGTAGTCGTAGGCGTTGGAGTGGACGGCGCGCAGGCCGTCCGCGAGGACGCGCAGCGGCTCGGGGAGGTGGGAGTAGGCGGTGGCCGTGTTGGCCCACAGGGTGTTGCCGCCGTACGGGGGGATGGTGACGGCGCGCAGGATGGAGAAGGCCGGGTAGGCCGGGACGAAGGTGACGTCGGTGTGCCACTGGTTGGCGCGGGCGCCGTGGTGGGAGTCGATGCCGAGCGCGTAGCGGCCGTCGGCGGAGGGCACCGTGGGGTGCGCGACGGGTGCGCCGAGGAGCTGGGCGAAGGCCTCGTGGCCGGCCTCGTCGAGGTGGTCCTGGCCGCGGAAGAAGACGACCTTGTGGGCCAGGAGCGCGGAGCGGATCTCGGCCACGGTCTCGGGGGCGAGGTCGCCGCCGAGGCGGACGCCGCCGATCTCGGCGCCGATGCGGCCACCGATCTTCGTCACGGTGGTACGGAGCGCAGTGGTCATGGGAACTCCCTGGTCAGTGGCGTGCGGGGATTATTTCCGCAGCGGAAGAAATGGCGTTACGGGAAGCGTCGGGTGCCGCGGAACGCGGCGGTCACAAGGCGGGGAGGGCGGCGGGGGTGGTTCTGCGGAGCGAGGCGCGGCAGGCTCCGGCACCGGTGGTCCGGCGACGGCGGTGGGCACTCCCCCGGCGGGTCGGCGCCCCGCGCGGCGCTGCGCGGGGTCGATCGCACCGGGGCCCGGACGGGCGCACCCGCCGCTCGGGGCGGACGGGCCCGTACGGGGTGGGCGGAGTCGGCGGGCCCCACGCAAACCACGGGCCGCCGGGTTGACGCCCGGCCGGGATCGGGCCGACCGGGATCACTCCGACCGGCTGACGCCCGACGGCACGGCCGGAACCGGACCGGACGGCATCCGACCGACCGGCACCCGACCGGATCGGACCCTGCCGGGTGCCCGACGGACGGGAGTCGGCCGGACCGGAGTCGGCCGGACCGGACCGGAGTCGGCCGGGCCGGAGTCGGGTCTCACCGGATCCGACCCGTACGCACCGGGTCGACCCCGGGCGGGGCGGACTCGGACCGGCCACGAGGGCCCGGGCGGCAGGCTCAGGCGCGGCGGTGGGCCGGACAGCGGCCCGGACACCCACCCGGCGCGGTACAGAGGCCGGAGGTGCGGAGCCGCGGGGCGAGGCGTTCGTTCGCGGACATGTCCCGGAGCCTGTCAGCGCCCCCGCCGCCGGTCAACCCCCGGCCGCGGTCGGCGAAACGGACCCCCGCCGGCCTCCGTAAACCGGCTCTGACCATGCCTTTCATCGGCCCCCCGGGGCCCTCGCGGCACCCCCCGACGGCTGGAAACGGTGGCCTGATTTCACGGTCCCGCAATGCGGCCGCCACGGACCGCCCGGTACCCGGTACCGGGTCCGGCATGATCAGGGGCCATCGAAGAGTCGCGCCCCGAGGAGGCCCCGTGACCGACAGGACCGGCGACAGGACCGGCGACCGGCGCGGGGCCGCCAACGCCGCCACCGTGCTGCGCACGGTGCTGGAGCACGGGCCCGTGGCGCGCAGCGGGATCTCCGAACTGTGCGGGCTGAGCCCCGCCGCCGTGTCCCGGCAGACCACGGGACTGCTGCGCGGCGGTCTGCTGCGCGAGCTCCCCGAATCCGCCGGCCCGATCGCCTCGGGGCGGCCGCGGATCCCGCTGGACCTGCACACCGGCGCCGTCGGCGGGCCGGTGGCGGCGGGGCTGCACATCGGGGTGCCGTCCTCCACCTTCAGCCTCGTCGACCTGCGCGGGCAGGTCCTCGCCCGGCGCGCCTTCCCCTATCAGGACCCCACCGATCCGCGGCTCCCGGCCCGCATCACCCACGAACTCGCCGGTTTCCTGGCGCGGTTCGACACCGGTCGGCCGTTGATCGGGCTCGGTGTCGCCCTCGGCGGCTGGGTCCGACCCGACACGGGGACCGTCGTACGGCATCCGGCGCTCGGGTGGCAGGGGATGCCGCTGGCCGCGGACCTGT
This sequence comes from Streptomyces sp. NPDC001568, assembly GCF_042893755.1. Taxonomy (NCBI): domain Bacteria; kingdom Bacillati; phylum Actinomycetota; class Actinomycetes; order Kitasatosporales; family Streptomycetaceae; genus Streptomyces; species Streptomyces sp. NPDC001568. The sequence goes on from NZ_JBIAVF010000009.1 coordinate 115,448, forward strand.
CCCGGGCGCTCGGCCTGTCGGTGCGGGTGGACAACCACGCCCGCGCCGTCGCCGGCGCCGAGATGCTCTACGGTCCGCCCGCGGCCCGTCGGAGCCTGGTCCACCTCTTCGTCGGCAACGTGGTCGACGCCGCGTTCGGGATCGAGGGCACCGTCCACCGGGGCCCCGGTTCCGCCGCGGGCGACGTGGCCCACCTCCCGGTCCCCGAGTCGCGGGCGGCCTGCGCGTGCGGTCGTACGGGCTGCCTGCAGGCGACCGCGTCCGACACCGCGCTGGGCGCCGAGGCCGTACGGCGCGGGATCGTCCCCGATCCGTCCGTGCCCCTGCTCGTGGACGCCGCCGCCACCGGCGACCCGCGCGCGGACCGGCTGCTGCGCGAGCGCGCCCGGGCCGTGGGGCGGGCGGCCGCGCTGCTCCTCGACGTGTTCAATCCGGCCGTCATGGTCGTCACCGAGCTGTCCAGCGTCCTGCACGAGGGCTACCTGGACGAGATCCGCGCGGCCGCCGTCGAGCGGTCCCACGTGTGCGACGAGCCCGGACGGATCATCTCCCCGCACGCGGGGCCGGCCGTACTGCCCCAGGCAGCGGCGACCGTCCTGCTGGGTCCGCTGTTCCAGGACCCGGTCCGCCTCACCGCCGGCTGAGCGCCGTCCCGGGCGTGGCCGCAACCCCGGGGAGCCCCGTACGAGGAGGGTTCCACGCCACTCCGACCCCTATCTGACCTGGGAGTGCGAGATCACATCCGGCGGTTATGGTCTCGCCTGAGCGGCCCCCCTAGCATTCGAGCCATGACGGTCCAGCCTGACGACGGGCTCTCCCTGGCCGCCGAGTTTCCTGACGCGACACATGAGCAGTGGCAGCGCCTGGTTGAAGGCGTACTGCGCAAGTCGGGCAAGGAAGTATCCGGCGAGGCGGCGGAAGCAGCCCTTTCCACGAAGCTAGAGGACGGGCTCATCACCCGCCCGCTGTACACGGCACCCCCCGACGACGGGGACGGTGACAGCACCGGCTTCCCCGGGTTCGCGCCCTTCGTCCGCGGCGGCACCCCGGAGGGCACCACGGCCTCCGGCTGGGACGTGCGCCAGCGGATCGCGGGCAGCGACCCCGTACGGGTGAACGAGGCGGCCCTCGCGGACCTGGAGAACGGCACCACCTCCCTGTGGCTGACCGTCGGCCCGGGCGGACTGCCCGCCGAGGACCTGGGCCGGGCCCTGGACGGGGTCTACCTCGACCTCGCCCCCATCGCCCTGGACGCGGGCGCCGCGTACCCGGCTGCCGCCCGCGCGTTGCTCGCGCTGTACGCGGAACGCGGCGTCGCCCCCCAGGACGCCCGCGCCTCGCTCGGCATCGACCCGCTGGGCCACGAGGCCCGCACCGGGGAGGCCCTGGACCTGCCGGCGGCCGCCGCCCTGGCCCGGGAGACGGCCGCTTCCTGGCCCGGCGTCCGCGCCCTGACCGTCGACGCCCTGCCCTTCCACGAGGCGGGTGGCAGCGCCGCCGAGGAACTCGGCCTGTCGCTGTCCACCGGGGTCGCCTACCTGCGGGCCCTGACCGGGGCCGGCCTCGGCGCCGACGCGGCGTTCGGACAGATCGAGTTCCGTTACGCCGCCACCGCCGACCAGTTCCTGACGATCGCCAAGCTGCGCGCCGCGCGCCGGCTGTGGGCCCGCGTCGCCGAGGCCTGCGCCAGCCCCGAGTCGGGGGCGCAGCGCCAGCACGCCGTGACCTCGCCCGTGATGATGACCCGCCGCGACCCGTGGGTGAACATGCTGCGCACCACGGTGGCCTGCATGGCCGCCGGAGTGGGCGGCGCGGACTCCGTCACCGTGCTCCCCTTCGACAGCGAGCTGGGCCTGCCGGACGCGTTCGCGCGGCGGATCGCCCGCAACACCTCCACCGTACTGGTGGAGGAGTCCCACCTGGCGCGGGTCATCGACCCGGCCGGCGGCTCGTACTACGTCGAGACCCTGACCGACGAACTCGCGCACGCCGCGTGGGAGTTCTTCCGGACCGTCGAGAAGGCCGGCGGCCAGGAGGCCGCGCTGCGCTCGGGCCTGGTCGCCGAGCGGCTCGCCGGGACGTGGGCGGCCCGCTCGAAGAAGCTGGCGACGCGACGCGAGCCGATCACCGGCGTCAGCGAGTTCCCGTCGCTGTCGGAGAAGCCCGTCGTGCGCGAGCCCCTGCCGCCGACGCCGACGGGCGGTCTGCCGCGGGTCCGCCGGGACGAGGCGTACGAGACGCTGCGCGCCCGCAGCGACGCCCACCTCGCCGCGACCGGTGCCCGTCCGCGGATCTTCCTCGCGGCGCTCGGCCCGGCCGCCGCGCACACCGGGCGGGCCACCTTCGCCTCGAACCTGTTCCAGGCGGGCGGCGTCGAACCCGTCCACGACCCGGTCTCGGTGGACCCGGCCACGGCCGCCGCGGCCTACGCCGCGAGCGGCGCCGACGGGATGGCGGTGCTCTGCTCCAGCGACGCGCTGTACGAGGAGCAGGCGCAGGCGGTGGCCGACGCGTTGCGCTCGGCGGGCGCGACGACCGTGTTCCTCGCGGGCAGGCCCGGTACCGCCGAACAGGCCGTGGACGAGTACGTCTTCGCCGGCTGTGACGCGGTCTCCGTGCTGTCCTCCGTACTCGACCGGATGGGAGTCTCGTCATGAGCATCCCCGATTTCTCCGAACTCGCGCTCGGCGGCGGCCCGTCCACCGGGATCACCGAGGACCAGTGGCGCGCGGCGGTGAAGGAGTCGACCGGGAACGCCACGGGCGACCTGCTGTGGGAGACCCCCGAGGGCATCGGCGTCAAGCCGCTGTACACCGGGCGGGACCTGGAGGGCCTGGACTTCCTCGGGACGTACCCGGGCGTGGCCCCGTACCTGCGCGGGCCCTACCCGACGATGTACGTCAACCAGCCCTGGACGATCCGTCAGTACGCCGGTTTCTCCACGGCCGAGGAGTCGAACGCCTTCTACCGGCGCAACCTGGCCTCCGGCCAGAAGGGCCTGTCGGTCGCCTTCGACCTGCCCACGCACCGCGGCTACGACAGCGACCACCCGCGCGTCACCGGTGACGTCGGCATGGCGGGCGTGGCGATCGACTCGATCTACGACATGCGCCAGCTGTTCGACGGGATCCCGCTGGACAAGATGTCGGTGTCGATGACGATGAACGGCGCGGTGCTGCCGGTCCTCGCCCTCTACATCGTGGCGGCGGAGGAGCAGGGCGTCTCCCCCGACAAGCTCGCCGGGACCATCCAGAACGACATCCTCAAGGAGTTCATGGTCCGCAACACCTACATCTACCCGCCCAAGCCCTCGATGCGGATCATCTCGGACATCTTCGCGTTCACCTCGCAGAAGATGCCCCGCTACAACTCGATCTCCATCTCCGGCTACCACATCCAGGAGGCCGGGGCCACGGCCGACCTGGAGCTGGCGTACACCCTCGCCGACGGCGTGGAGTACCTGCGGGCGGGCCAGGCGGTGGGGCTGGACGTCGACGCGTTCGCGCCGCGCCTGTCGTTCTTCTGGGCGATCGGCATGAACTTCTTCATGGAGGTCGCGAAGCTCCGCGCGGCCCGCCTGCTGTGGGCGCGCCTGGTCAAGCAGTTCGACCCGAAGAACGCCAAGTCGCTCTCGCTGCGCACCCATTCGCAGACCTCCGGCTGGTCGCTGACCGCGCAGGACGTCTTCAACAACGTCACCCGCACCTGCATCGAGGCGATGGCGGCGACCCAGGGGCACACCCAGTCGCTGCACACCAACGCCCTCGACGAGGCCCTCGCGCTGCCCACCGACTTCTCGGCGCGCATCGCGCGCAACACCCAGCTGCTGCTCCAGCAGGAGTCGGGCACCTGCCGCTCGATCGACCCGTGGGGCGGCAGCGCCTACGTCGAGAAGCTGACCTACGACCTCGCGCGGCGGGCGTGGCAGCACATCGAGGAGGTCGAGGCGGCCGGCGGCATGGCGCAGGCCATCGACGCGGGCATCCCGAAGCTGCGCGTCGAGGAGGCCGCGGCCCGTACGCAGGCCCGCATCGACTCCGGCCGACAGCCGGTGATCGGCGTCAACAAGTACCGGGTGGCCACCGACGAGGAGATCGACGTCCTCAAGGTCGACAACTCCTCGGTCCGCACCCAGCAGATCGCCAAGCTGCGCCGGCTGCGCGAGGAACGCGACGAGGCCGTCACCCAGGACACCCTGCGGGCGCTCACGAACGCGGCCGGCAGCGGCGAGGGCAACCTGCTGGCGCTCGCGGTGGACGCGGCCCGCGCCAAGGCGACCGTGGGTGAGATCTCCGACGCCCTGGAGAAGGTGTACGGGCGTCACGCGAGCCAGATCCGTACGATCTCGGGTGTGTACCGCATGGAAGCAGGCGAGTCCCCGTCCGTGGAGCGCACCCGTGCGCTCGTCGACCGGTTCGAGGAGGCGGAGGGACGGCGTCCGCGCATCCTGGTCGCCAAGATGGGTCAGGACGGCCACGACCGCGGCCAGAAGGTCATCGCGACGGCCTTCGCCGACCTGGGCTTCGACGTGGACGTCGGCCCGCTGTTCCAGACCCCGGCGGAGGTGGCCCGTCAGGCCGTCGAGGCGGACGTCCACGTGGTGGGCGTGTCCTCGCTGGCGGCCGGTCACCTGACCCTCGTACCGGCGCTGCGACAGCAGCTCGCCGAGGAGGGGCGCGAGGACATCATGATCGTCGTGGGCGGGGTCATCCCGCCGGCGGACGTCCCGACCCTGCTGGAGATGGGCGCGACGGCGGTCTTCCCGCCGGGCACCGTGATCCCGGACGCGGCCCACGACCTGGTGACGCGGCTGGCCGCGGAACTGGGCCACGAGCTGTAAGCGGCCGCACGGATGCCCCCGAAGATCGACATCGACGTGTACGTGAAGGGCGTGCTCGACGGGAAGCGCGCGCACATCGCGCGCGCCATCACCCTCGTCGAGTCCACCCGGGCGGACCACCGCGCCCTGGCCCAGGGCCTGCTGACCCGTCTGTTGCCGCACGCCGGGCACGCCCGGCGGATCGGCATCAGCGGGGTGCCCGGGGTCGGCAAGTCCACGTTCATCGACGCGTTCGGCACGATGCTCACCGGGCTGGGCCATCGTGTGGCCGTCCTCGCCGTGGACCCGTCCTCGACGCGGACGGGCGGCTCCATCCTCGGCGACAAGACCCGGATGGAGCGCCTCTCCGTCGACCCGGCGGCGTTCGTGCGGCCCTCCCCCTCGGCGGGCACGCTGGGCGGGGTCGCGAAGGCCACCCGCGAGTCGATGATCGTGATGGAGGCAGCGGGCTACGACGTGGTGCTCGTCGAGACGGTCGGCGTCGGCCAGTCGGAGACCACGGTCGCCGGCATGGTCGACTCCTTCCTGCTGCTGTCCCTGGCCCGGACGGGCGATCAGCTCCAGGGCATCAAGAAGGGCGTCCTGGAACTGGCCGACGTCCTGGCCGTGAACAAGGCCGACGGCCCCCACGAACGGGACGCGAAGGCCGCCGCCCGCGAACTGGCGGGCGCGCTGCGGCTGATGCACCCGGCCGACGCGGCGTGGACCCCGCCCGTGCTGACGTGCAGCGCGCGGGAGTCCGTCGGCCTGGACGAGGTGTGGAACCGCCTCGAACAGCACCGGACCCTGCTGGAGGCCGGTGGCCGCTTGGCGGCCAAGCGGGCCGCGCAGCAGGTGGAGTGGACGTGGTCGATGGTCCGTGACGCCCTGCTGGAGCGGCTCCGCGCGGACCCGGCCGTACGGGACCTCGCGCCGACCCTCGAAGCCGAGGTCAGGGCGGGTACGGTGACGGCCACCTCGGCGGCGGACCGCATCCTCGGCGCCTTCGGCAACCGGGCCTGAGATCGGCCGACCGCCCCGGAGGCCGGCCATCGGGCCGAGAGCCGCCGTCGACCCTGGCCTTCCGGGGGCGGCGGCGGCTCGTTCGTACGCTCAGGCGGAGGTGAGGGCCTGGTCCTCGGCGGCCAGCGTGCGGCGCAGGATCCGGTTCTGCTCGGCCGGGTCGGACCCGGCGAGCAGGGCGGAGAGCACGGCGATCCGGGCCTGCCCGGCCCGCAGCGTCCCGGTCGCGACGGCCCCGACGGCGACGAGGTCGACGGCGCCGCCGTGCGTGTAGATCTCGGTGACGGGGCCGGCCGCGACCCGCGTGGTCAGCGCGACCAGCACGCCCCGGGCGATGGCCGCGGCCACCGCGTCCACGATCTCGGGGGTGGCGTTGCCGGCGCCGGTGCCGACCAGGACGATGCCCCGGGCGCCCGCCTCGACGGCGGCGTTCAGCAGCAGCGGGTCACCGTCGGCGTGGTGCATCACCATGTCGACGCGCGGCGGCAGCTCCGGCATCGCGGGCAGCGCGAGCGGCGCCGGCCGCTGCGGTTCGCGCAGCATGGTGACCTTGCCGAAGCCGATCTTCCCGAGGAGCTCCTTCGAGGGGTCGGCGAAGGCGTCCAGGGCCACGGCCTGCGTCTTGACGGTGCCGCGGGCGGCGTGCACCCGGCCGGCGAAGGTGATCAGGACGCCGAGTCCGCGCGTGGTGGCGGCGGTCAGCAGCGCGTCGTAGAGGTTGCCGGGGCCGTCGCCGTCGGCGGAGCCCATGGGCAGCTGCGAGCCGGTGAACACGACGCTGCGGGCGTCGTGGTGGTGCAGGTCGACGAGGAAGGCCGACTCCTCCAGGGTGTCGGTGCCGTGCGTGACGACGATGCCGTCCACGTCGGGGTCGGCGAGCACCTCGTGGACGGTGCGCAGCAGGGTGAGCTGGTGGGCGGTGGTGAGCCGGGGGCTGTTCACCCGGAACAGGTCCACGACCTCGATGGTGATGCCCTCGGGCAGTGGGGCGGTGGCCATCACCTCACGGCCGTCGGCCTCCGCGGCGAAGCCCGAGCCCATCCAGCGGCTGGCTATCGTTCCGCCGGTGCTGATGACGACGATGCGTCCCATGGCCACCCTTCCTCACGAGATCTCGCACAGACATTCCATTCATGGCAATGATAGTGAGATCTACGCGCAATGAGATTGCCTCTTCATCCCCCCTCGTAACATTCGATGGGCGATCATTGCGTCATGGATGCGATCGACCGAGAAATCTTGCGCGAGCTTCAGAAGGACGGCCGGCTCAGCAACCAGGAGCTGGCCCAGCGCGTGGGGCTGACCCCCTCCCCCTGCATGCGCCGGGTCCGGCAGCTGGAGGAGGACGGGGTGATCCAGGGCTACCGCGCGGTCATCGACCCCGAGGCGGTGGGCCGCGGCTTCGAGGTGCTGGTGTCGGTCGAGGTCCGCCGCGACCGCGCGGCCGTCGAAGCCTTCGAGGCCGCGCTCCAGGACATCCCCGACGTCATCGAGGCCTACCGCCTCTTCGGCAGCCCCGGCTGCCTGCTGCGCATCGCGGTCGCGGACCTGCGCGCGTACGAACGCCTGTGGATCGAGCAGCTGACGGCCCTCTCCGGCGTCACCGAGGTCAACTCCCAGATCATCATGAAGCGCATCAAGGAACCGACGGGCCTCCCCGTGGACCGGTGAGACCCGTCGGGTCCGCGCGGCGCGGCGCCGGAGCGCCGAGCCCGGCGGGCGTCGTCAGCCGACGGCGGCCGCCTCGCCGGCGCCGGCCGCCTTGGGCTCCCCGGCCGCCGCGGTCCCGCCCTTGTCGGTCCGGTCCTTGTCGGTCCCGCCCTTGTCGGTCCCCCCGCCCGGCCCGGCGCCCCCGTCGCGCCGCCCGGCCTTGCCCACGAGTCCCGCGGCCGTCGCGATCCAGGCGAGCGCCTGCACGACGCCCGCGGTGGCGAACAGCCAGCCCGGGGCCAGCTCCGCCGCCATCCAGCCGCCGAGCAGCGAGGCCGGGAGGATCGCGGTGAAGGAGACGGCCCGGTTGACGGCGACGACCCGACCCATGAACTCGGCGTCGATGACGGTCTGCCGGTAGGTGAACCAGCCCACCACGATGAGCGAGGTCGCCGCCCCGGCCAGGGCCCACGCGGGGGCGAGCACCCACACGTCGGCCGAGACGGCCGGGGTCAGCAGCGCGAGGGCCAGCGCGCCCATGCCGACGGACAGCAGCGTCCCCTCCCGGTACCGCCTCAGCAGCCGCGGGACGGCGGCGGCGCCCGCGACCGCGCCCGCGCCCTGCGCCGCGACGACCACGCCGAGGACGAACTTCGACTGGTCGGTCGCCTCCGTGACGACGTACACGAGGTTCGCCTCGACGGCGTGCACCGCGAAGTTCGTGAGGGTGAGCAGGATCGTCCCCGAGCGCAGCACCGGATCGGCGAACAGCAGCCGGAAGCCGGTCAGCAGGTCCGGGGCCATCCCCCGTACCGCCTCGCGCAGGGCCGTGGTCGCCCTGGTGACGGGAGAGGCCGTGGTCAGCAGGATGAGCACGGCGGACAACCCGAACGACAGCGCGTTGACCCCGCTGGCCGCGGCCGGGCCGAGGAAGGCGACGACGCTGATGCCGGCGATCGGCCCGAGCATGTTGAGCAGGCTCTCCGACCCTTGCACCCAGGCGTTCATCACCGGTCGGCGCTCGGCCGGCACCCGTTCCATCAGGAAGCCCTGGAACGCGGGGAAGTACAGCGGCCGCATGCAGGCCAGCACGAAGGCGGCCACGTAGACGGCGGACACCGGCGGGCTGTCGAGCAGGCACAACAGGCCGATCGCCCCGACCACGGCGGCCGAGCACACGTCGCAGCGGATCATCAGGTTGCGCCGGTCGACGCGGTCGGCGACGACTCCGCTGAAAAGGCCGACGAGGACGAACGGCACGAACTCCAGCGCGTACGTGAACGCGGCGAGGAACGCCGAGCCCGTCAGCTGGAGGACCAGGACCGGCAGGGCGAAGCGGAACACCCAGTCGCCGCCGGTGGAGACGATGAACGCCGCCCGCAGCAGGGTCTCGTCACGACGCTCGGACACCGCGGACCTCCAACGGCAGCAACGGGTCGGCGACGACCTTCTCCAACAGGACGACCAGCCGGTCGAGCAGCCCGGCGACGAACTCCGCCGGCAGCCGGTCGGCCTGGTAGTACGCGGACAGCGACAGCGTGTCCGCACCCGCCTCGCCGACGAGCATCAGCTCGCTGCGGGGCCGGAAGCCCTCGTCGGAGAGCGGGAGGACGGTGGTCGTGGCGGGCGCGAAGTCCATCCCACCGCCGTGGAGTTGCGCGTAGAGCATGTTGAGGACGACGCCGATGGGGGCGTCGGGGTCGGCGTACTCGTCCGGGTTGAAGGTCTTCACCAGTTCGGCGAAGGGGATCTCCCCGTGTTCCTGGGCGTCCAGGCTGTCGCCGCGGACGCGGCGCAGCGCGGCCCTGAAGGTGTCCGCGCCGGCCAGGTCCGAGCGGACGACGAGGAGTTCGGCGAGCGGCGCCACGAGGTTCTCGCGGCCGGCGCTCTCCCGGTTGTAGACGTTGACGGCGACGGCCTGGTCGTCCTTGCCGGTGTGCTCCCGCAGCACCACGAACAGGCCGCACAGGACCAGCATGAAGAGGGTGACCCGCTCCCGGGCGGCGAACCCGCGGATCTCGGCGGCGACGGCCGGCGGGAGGCTCCTGGTCTCGTAGCCGCCCTCCGGCGTCGCGCCGGCGGGACGCTTGGGCACGTCCAGGCGGGGTATCGCACCGGCGCCGGCGAGGCGAGCCCGCCAGAACTCCCGCATCCGCTCGCTGTCCGGGCCGGTCAGCAGGTCGCGCTGGTCGCGGACGTGGTCCCGGTAGGCGTACGACACCTCGGCGAGGGAAGGCGCGCGCCCGGCGGCGAGGTCCGCGTAGAGCGTCGAGAGTTCCTCCATGAGGACGCCCCGGGCCCAGCCGTCGACCACGAGGTGGTCGAAGACGAGGACGACGAAGTGGTCGTCGTCGGCCACGCGCACCACGGCGACCCGCAGCCGCTCGGGCCGCTCCGCGGGCAGCGGCGCCTCCGCCTCGGTCCGCACCCGGTCGATGGCCGCCGCCTCGTCGCCCGCCGCGTCGAAGGTCACGGCGCGCACGACGACGTCGGCGTGCACGGTCTGCGCGCGCGGCCCGTCGAAGCGCGTGCGCAGTGCCTCGTGCCGCTGCGAGAGCAGTTCCAGGGCCCGGTCGAGCAGCGGCAGGTCGAGCCGGCCACGGACCCGGTAGGCCTGGGAGATGGTGCGGACGGACGGCACGCCCAGGGCGCGGCCGCGCTCGTCCATCAGCAGCCTGCCCTCCTGGTAGCTCAGGGTGGGCAGGGGCAGGGGTGCGGACATGTGCGGTGGCTCCTAGGCGGTTCGGGCTGCGGTGTCGGCGCGTTCGGTGACCAGGTCGGCGAACTCGCCGAACTCGGGGTGGTCGAGGACCTCGCGCATGGTGACCTTGACGCCCAGCGCCGCCTCCAGGCGGGCCACCATCTGGGTGGCCAGCAGGGAGTGGCCGCCGAGCAGGAAGAAGTCCGCCTCGTCGTCGATGGGGGTGCCGAGGACCTCGGTCCAGATCCCCCGGGTGGTCTCTCGTGCGGTCGTGCTCATCGGGTCCCGCTCTCTCCGGCGCGCAGCCGGTTCCGGTCGGTCTTGCCGTTGGCGGTCAACGGAAGTCTGTCGACGACGACGTAGCGGGCCGGCACGAGGTGGCCGGGGAGCGCGGCGCGCAGTCCCGCGCGCACGCTCTTGGCCAGGCCCCGGTCGTCGCCGGCGATGTAGGCGGCCAGGCGTTTGCCGCCCAGCGGGTCGGTCTCCACCAGGACGCAGGCGCCGCGCACCCCGGGCTGGGCCAGGACGGCCTGCTCGATCTCGCCCGGTTCGACGCGGTGGCCGTTGATCTTGGCCTGGCCGTCCTCCCGACCGAGGAACTCCAGGGAGCCGTCGGGCCGGAAGCGGACCAGGTCGCCGGTGCGGTAGCAGCGGGTGCCCGCGAGCCGGCCGGTGGTGGGCACGGGGAAGCGTTCCGCGCTCTGCTCCGGCAGGTTCAGGTAGCCGTCGGCGAGTCCCTCGCCGACGGCCCACAGTTCGCCGGGGACCCCGGGCGGTACGGGATGACCGGCGCGGTCCACGACGTGGACGCGGGTGCCGTGGACGGGAGTGCCGACGGGCACGGTGGGCGTGCCCTCGGGCAGCGGCGCGTCCAACAGGTGGCAGCAGGTGAACGTGGTGTTCTCGGTGGGGCCGTAGCCGTTGACCAGGGAGAGGCCCCGGTGGCGGGACAGGACGGCGTTCACGTGGTGCGGCGAGACGACGTCGCCGCCCGTGAGCAGGCGCCGTACGCCCGCGAAGGCCTCCGGCTGGTGCTCCGCCATCTGGTGGAACAGGCCGGCGGTCAGCCACAGCGCGGTGACGCCCCGGCCGGTGATCACCTCGGCGAGCTCGGTCAGCGTCAGCGGTCCGGGCGGGGCGATCTCCAGTCGGGCGCCGCGCGCCAGCGTGCACCACACCTCCAGGAGCGCCGCGTCGAAGGTGGCGGGGGCCAGGTGCAGGACGCGGTCGTCGGGGCCGAAGTCGAGGCGCTCGTCGTGGGCGAGCCGGGCGATGCCCCGGTGGGTGAGGCGTACGCCCTTGGGCTGCCCGGTCGAGCCGGAGGTGTACATGACGGTGGCGGGTGCGGACCCGGGCGTGGACGTGGTCGCGGACGGCGGGACCTCGTCGAAGGGCCCGGTCCTGGGGGCGATCCCGGTGACCGGAAGGACCTCTCCGACGGGCAGGTCGACGGGGCCGGTCGCGAGGGTGACGCGTACGCCCGGTCCCGCGAGCATCAGCCGCAGCCTCGGCTCGGGGTAGGCGGGGTCGAGCGGTACCGCGGTCGCGCCCGCCAGGGCCACCGCGACCGTCGCGGCGACGGAGTCCGCGCCGCGCTCGAAGAGCAGGCCCACGGGCTCCCCCGGCCGCACGCCCCGGGCGGTCAGCGCGTCCGCGATGCCGGCGGCGCGTTCGAGGAGTTCGCGGTAGGTCAGCGTCGCCCCCTGCGAGGAGACGGCGACGGCGTCCGGCCGGCGGCGGGCCCGGTCGAGGAACATCAGGTGCGCGGCGCCGGCCGCGGCCCCGCCACCGGTGGCGGCCGGCGCGGTGCGCGGCCCCGACCACCGCGACAGGAGCGCCCAGTCGGCGTCGTCGACGAGTTCGAGCGCGTCGAGGGGGCGCGTCGGCCCGGCCAGCGCGGCGGCGACGAACCGGTCCGCGCGGGCGGCGATCACCTCGGCCAGGTGCGGAGCGACCTCCGCGCCGAGGGCGAACTCCGCGCCGCCGTCGGGCAGGAGGACCGCGGGCGGTACGGCGGCGGGCGCGGTGACGCCGGCGCGCCCGTCCGGGCCGTCGAGGCGGCAGATCCGGGCCACGAGGGCGGCGCACGCCGAGCCGAGGATCCGTTCGGCGGTGGTGTCCGCCGCTGCGGCGAGGGCCCGCGCCGCGGTGACGGCCGAGGCGTCCAGTGTGATCGCCCGGACCGCGGATCCACTCTCCTTCAGCGACATGTCCAGTCCCCTCCCCTACTCTTTTGGATCTTCAGTGCGTTCGACCGAGGGAGCAGGCCATGACCACCCTGATCGTGTTCGACATCGACGGCACGCTGTTGCACAGCGTCGCCGCCCATCAGGCGGCGTTCCTCGGGGCGTTGGGAGACAGCGGGCTCACCGAGATCGACGCGCGGTGGGGCGGCTACCGCCACCACACCGACTCGTGGATCTTCCGTGAGGTGTTCCGCGCGAACGAGGGCCGCTTCCCCGACGGGGCGCAGACGCAACGCTTCGCCGACCTGCTGCACGAACGTTTCGTCGCGGCGACCGCGGCGGACGGCGTGGAGCAGGTCCCCGGCGCCGGCGCGTTCCTGCGCCGGTTGGCCGAGGACGACGCCTACGAGGTGGCCTTCGCGACCGGCGGCATGCGCGAGGTCACGGCCGCCAAGCTGGCGCCGCTCGGCGCGAGCGGGCCGGTGTCCACGGCGAGCGAGCACACGTACCGCGAACACCTGGTGCGCGAGGCCGTCCACCGCGCGGGCGGCGACTTCGAGCGCGTGGTGTGCGTCGGCGACGGGCCGTGGGACCTGCGGGCCGCGGTGGCCACCGGCAGCCAGTTCATCGGCATAGGCGGATCGAGCGCGCCGTTCGGCGACTGGTTCCCGGCGACCCACCTGTTCGCTTCGTTCGAGGACGTCGATCCGGCCCGCGACTTCGCCCTGTCCCCGCCCCCGGGCGCGGTCGCCGCCGAGCCGGACGCGGACACGCCGTTCGCCGCCGGACCGGCCGGCTGCGGCTGCTGGAACTGACGGCACGCTCAGGCACCCGTCCGGTCCGCCACGGCCCGGCACAGCCGGTCGAAGCGCCCCGCGCTCGTCAGGCTCGCCGCGGGCAAGCGGATCCCGAACTCGGCCTCCACGGCGAGCACGATCTGGATCTGCCGCAGGGAGTCCCAGCCCGCGGTGAGCCCGACGCCGCCGCCGCGCACGTCCGCGGTCGGCCCGAGGACACCGCGTACGGCGGCCTCGACCCGCTCCTCCAGTCCCGATCCGGCGCCGGAAGGGGCGGGGGCCGCACCGGCGGTCGTCGCCCGGGCCGCGGTGTCGGTGTCGCCGGCGGCGGCCGGGAGGGGGCTCGCCCCGGCGTTCCCGTCGAGGTCGGAGGCGGTGGCCCCGTCGGTGGTCAGCCAGACCCTGCGGGCCGGGGACCGGGTGTCGCCGATCTCGTCCGCGACGAGTTCCGCGACCTCCTCGGGCATCAGGCCGATCCCGGCGGGTCGGACGGCGGCCGAGTAACTGCCCTGGACATAGCCGGGCTCGACGACGACGGCGCGGATCCCGTACGCCCCGTGCCGGCGGTCGATGCCGCGCAGGACGCTCTCGGCGGCGGCCTTCGCCGCGATGTAGTCGGACCAGCCGCGCGGGTGGTAACGGACGGCCTCGGAGCCGAGCAGCACCACGCTCCCCCGCTGACGCCGCACCATCCCGTCGAGCACGGCGTCGGCGAGGTCGCGCAGCGCGGCGTAGCCGATCTCCAGGTGTTCCCGGTGTCCGGCGGCGAGCGGCGCGGCGGCCGCGTGCACGAGGGCGAGGGGCTCCAGCGCGGCGAGTTCGGCGGCCGCCTTCGCCCGGTCGGCGGGCTCGGCCAGGTCGGCCGTCAGCGAGTGCACGACGGCGCCGGCCTCCTCGCAGCGCCGTACGAGGTCCTCCGCCCCGCCCCGGTGCAGGAGGGCCAGGTCCCAGCCCCGGCGGGCCAGTTCGAGGGCGACGGCCGAACCGATGTCCCCGGCCGCGCCGGTGACCACGGCGGTCCGGGCCGCGCCGGCGGGGATCAGTCGGCCGCCGGTGGTGTCGTCGGGGCGGTCCCGCGGCGCCCGTACGGTCGTACGGACCTCCCCTTCGAGGACGACCTCGCGGTCCTGGTGGGCGACGACCCGGCAGCTCAGCACCCCGGTGCCCGGGCTGACCGCGTCCACCTTGAGGGAGTAGTCGACCGGCCGGTCGAAGGCGACGGCCCGCACCGGCCGGAAGGCGGTGTCGAGGATGACGGCGCCGGGTCCCGGGATGACCATGCCGATCAGCGCGGACACCGGTCCGAGGACCATCACCAGGGGCACGATCGGGCTGTCGAAACCGGCCTCGCCGGCGTGCTCCGCGTCGTGGTGGACGGGGTTGTGGTCGCCGGTCACCGCGGCGAAGGCGGTGAACTCGGCCGCCGTGAAGGTGTGGACGCCGTGGGCCACGTCGCCCGGCTGGATGTCATGCACGGTGGTTCTCCGCCTCGGTGTGGTCGATGACGCGCAGCCACGGGGGCGCGGTGTGCTCGCCGGTCAGGTCCAGGTGCCAGGTGCCGTCGGCCTCGCCCGGGGCGAAGCCCGCGTCCGCGAACACCGTGCGGCAGGGCGCGTTGCGTTCGGTCGGCGTGACCCGTCCGGACAGGCGGGTGCGTCCGCGCGCCGCGGACGCGGCCGCCAGCCAGCCGAGGGCGCCGGACTCGACGCCCCGGCCCAGGACCCGGCAGGACAGCAGGTAGGCGTCCACGGTGGTGTGCGCGTCCTCGTGGGAGAGCACCAGCAGGCCGAGGTCCTCGCGCGCGCTGAACCGGTCGGCGACGGCGAGGACGAACACGTCCGTGTCGGGGGCGTCGGCCAGCCGGCGCAGCTCGGCGCGGGTGTGGCGCAGGGTCGTGGTGTTGAACTGGTTCGTTTTGGCACACAGTTGTGCGGCGCGGGCCGCGTTGCCCTCGGTGAGGGGGGTGACGTGCAGTTCGGTGCCGAGCGAGGCGTAGAACTCCTCGACCCGGTCGAAGCCGCGCCGCCGGCGCTCGACCCGGTCGCGTGCCCGGTACTGCTCGGTGCGCCGCAGGTCGGCGTCGGTGACGCCGAAGACGGTGGTGAACGGGCTGTCCAGCAGCGCGTCGGCGTATCCGGCGGGGTCCTCGGGGAGTTCGGGGACGATCACCTGCGGGAGGAACTCGCGGACGCGGGCCCGTTCCACCGGGTTGTCGTCGAGGAACAGGATGTTGGCCAGGCCCACGTTGAGGCGTTCCGCGATGTCGGCGATGGCTTCCGCCTTGGGCCGCCAGCCGATCTCGGTGGCGACGAAGTCCTCCTCGCGCAGCTCCATCGCGGGGTGCTCGCGCAGGGCCCGCAGGGCGAGGTCCTCGTCGTTCTTGCTGCACACCGCCAGGGCGACGCCCTGGGTGCGCAGCGACTTCAGGGCCCGCTGGAGCCGCAGGTGGGCGTTGCCGGGGTGGTCGGTGCCGAGCTGGATGCCGTCGAGACCGTCCTCGCCGAGGATGCCGTGCCACAGCGTGTTGTCGAGGTCGGTGACGACGACGCGCGCGGTGCGGCCGGTCACCGCCAGGGTGAGCCCCCAGAACCTGCGGGCCAGGGCCCGGCTCATGGCGGCGCCGTAGGGGACACGGCCGACCAGCCAGAGCCGCTGGTCCACCAGCGGGCCGCCGCCGGCGCGCGCGATGATCGCGGCGGGCTCGACGACGTGGACGTGGTCGAGCCCGGCCAGGGCCTCCCGCAGCAGCCGGCCCGCCTCCCGCACGACCGGGGCGGCGTCCACCGCGTACGGCTGCACCTCGGCGAACGCGACGACGAACACGGGCCGGTCGGTGGTCAGCGCGTAGGCGCGCACCAGGTCGGTGTAGTGGTCCAGGGCCGCGCTCAGCCGCTCACCGTCGGCGGTGCCCGGTTCGTCGACGCCGAGGACGTCCTCCAGCCGGTCGGTGAAGAAGCTCGCGTGCGGATCGAAGGCGCGCAGGGCCGAACCCGGGTCGTGGACCTCACGGCCGAGCGTCCCGTACTCGGGCACGTGCAGGGCGTACGGGGCGTCGCCCAGGACGCGCTCGGCCTCGGCGGCCGTCTCGGCGGCCAGGATCTCCAGGTTGCGCGAACCCAGCAGGGCCAGGCGTACGGGTTCGGCGGTGAGCGTGCGGGCCCGGTGCTCGATCACGCGGGCTTCGCGCAAAAGGGCCCAGGGGTCGTCGCCCATCAGCGCGCCACAGACCCGGGCGAGGTCGCCGGTGGACACCGACTCGACGGTGGTTCCCCAGAGTTCGCCGGTGGTCATCGCCCCGTCGGCGCGCAGCCGGTCGAAGACCGGCGCAAAGTCCAGGGTGGAGCGCAGGGCGGTGTCGCGGACGATCATCTCCAGGTCGACGGCGACGGGGCCCGCGCCGAAGTCCGCCTTGCCGCTGACGGTCATCGGGTGCCGGTAGGGCACGGCGGCGAGTTCCTCGTAACGGTGGACCTGCGTGCAGGAGTTCCAGGACGCGCCGAGGGTGGCGATCCGCGCGTCGTGGCGTTCGAACACCTCGAAGACGGTGCCGGCGCCGAACGCGGTGTCCGAGGGGCAGGCCATCAGCTCGTCGGTGAGCGGACCGGCGACCGCGAACGAGTAGACGGGGTGCGGGGTGCGGCGCACCTCGGGCAGGCCGAGGAACCACTCCACGAGGACGCCCGTGTCGGGGGCGGACGTGCGGTGGTGGTACTCCTTCGTGCGGCAGAACTCGAAGGTGACCGCCGGCAGCGCCACCGTGACGCCCTCGGCGACCAGCGCGCGCAGCGCCGCGAGCAGGTCGCCGCGCAGCCCCCGCAGGTCGGTGCGGAACGCGAACAGCGAGGAGTGCAGCACCAACAGGCGGTCGGTGGGGCCCAGTACGGACCTCAGGGCGGCGTGGATCTCGTCGCGCCGGGACGGATGACCGGCCGGCGGGGGCGCGGCGGCCATCAGGGGGCGCCCGTGGCCATCGGCGCGGGGCGTTCGGCGAGGACGACGGCGAGGGCCGCGGTCAACGCCGCGTTCTCGTCGGGGGTCCGGCAGGACAGCCGCAGGTAGCGGTCACCGTCCGGCATGGACTTGCCGCCGCAGTCCTTGATCAGGATGCCGTGGTCGGCGAAGGTGCGGCGCACGACGTCGAGGGCCGAGGCGCCCTCGGGCAGCCGGACCATCACGTAGTTGGCGTCGGGCGGGTACACGTCGACGCCGGGCAGCGTGGCGAGCAGGGCGGCCATCGCGTCGCGGTCGTCGCGGACCCGGGCGCAGCTGGCGGTGAACGCGTCGCGGTAGCGGGGCAGCAGGCGCAGGAAGCACTCGGCGAAGCCGTTGACGTTCCAGATGGGCAGCGCGGCGCGGACGGCGGCGACGAAGTCCAGGTCGGCGGAGAGCAGGTAGCCCAGGCGCAGTCCGCCGATGCCGTAGACCTTGCTCATGCTCTTGACCACGGTCAGGCCGGTCAGTTCGGCCAGGTCCGGCTCCAGGCTGTGACCGGGCGCGCAGAAGTCGACGAAGGACTCGTCGACGACGAGGCGGATGTCGTGGTCGGCGAGGCGCCGGGCCAGGTCGACGAGGTCGGCGCGGGGCACCGCCATGGAGGTGGGGTTGTTCGGCGAGGTGATGATGACCGCGGCCACGCCGGCCTTGCGGGCCTCCTCGGCGACCAGCGCCGCGTCCATGGTGAAGGCGGGCGCGGGCAGGTGGATGCGGTGGATGTTCGCCTCGTCGAAGACGGCCTCGTACTCGTTGAAGCCGGGCACGACCAGGGCGACCCGGCCGAGCAACCCGCCCAGGATCTTGATGAGTTCGGAGGCTCCGTTGGCGACGACGAGCCGTTCGGACGGCTGGCGCACCACCGCGCCCAGCAGCCGCTGGAGCGCCTGGTGGCCCATGGGGTAGTGCACGAGCGCGTCGCGGAAGTCCCGCGCGAGTTCGTCGACGAGCTCGCTCGGGGGGAAGTACAGGTTGTAGAGCAGGCGGTGGTCGACCAGGTCGTAGCGCCAGTAGCCGCCGTGCAGGTTCTCCAGCATGGTCAGCCGGTCGTCGGAGGCGGAGAAGAGGTACTCGGCGGCGCCGTGGTCGGTCAGGTCGTCGACCTCGTACCAGCGCACCGCCCCGCAGTCGACGCCGCGCACGGGGAAGCGCCCGGCGGTGACGGTGTCGGCGATGACCAACTCGTAGTAGGCGCCGTGCCCGCCGTCGGCTATCAGGGCCTCCAGCGCCGGTACGAACTCCTCGCGCAGGTAACGCTCGCGCAGCAGGTGCACGTTGACGGTCTTGAAGGTCGCGGCCAGGTCGAGTTCGGGTCCCTGCTGCGCGGGCAGCAGCATCTCCCCGACGGTGCCGTCCCGCCCGAGGGTGACGACGGTGCCGTTCATGGTCGGCCGGAACGGGGCGACGGCGGTGATCACGTCGCCCTCGGCCTCGACGAGCGCGCCGAGCAGCTCGCCGTCGAAGACGACGTCCCCCTCGATCAGGTACACGTCCTGGTCGAGGTGCTTGTGGGCCAGCCACAGCGAGTAGGCGTTGTTGGTGGTGCGGTACGCGTCGGACTCGATGTAGCTGACGTCCATGCCGGCGAAGCTCTCGCCGACGGCCGTGCGCACCTCGTCGGCGAGGTAGCCGACGACGAGCACGGCCTCGCGCACGCCGGCCGCCGCGAGGTTCTCCAGGGTGCGGATCAGGATCGGCTTGCCGGCGACCGTCAGCAGCGGCTTGGCGGTGTCGAGTCCGAGTCGGCGGCCCAGGCCGGCGGCCAGGACGACGGCTTTGGTGGGCCTGTTCATGCGTGGATCTCCCCCGTAGTCGTCACGTGGTGCAGCAGGTCGTCGAGAACGATCTCGCCGATGTCGTGCTGGTAGAGCCAGACGCCGTCCGCCCGGCGGGTGTAGCTCGGCTCCCCGCCGACCTCCGCCGACGGGGCGAGTCCGGCGCCGAGCCCGTACGCGATCAGGCGCGGGTGGCGGACTCCGTGGACGTCGACCAGGTGCCCCTGGTCGGTGACCTCGGTGCCGGTGGGGCCGGTGGCGGCGATGAGCACGGCGCCGTCCGGGTGGCTGAGTTCCGGCAGGTTCGCCTCGAACCCGTTGGCCATGACGATGACGTCGGCATCGGCGAGGGCCTGCCGGGCGACGTCCAGCGCCCCGGGCGCCCCGGCGCGGACCAGGCGTACGGGAGCCGGGCCCGGGCCCCGCAGGCCGAGGGCGGCGGCGGCGAGCTCGTGGGCCCGGCCGCGCAGGCCTCCGTAGCGGTTGACGCGTCCGTTGGCCGGACAGACGTCGAGGACCGGGTCGAACGCGTAGCCGTCGGCGCGCGCCTCGTCGGCCCCGCTGTAGAAGAGCCGCAGTTCGCTGCGGTGGATCAGGGTGACCTCGGCCGCGTCGGACGCCAACAGGTCCACGACGGACCAGGCGCTGTGGGAGCCGCCCACGACCACGGCCCGGCCGTTCGCGGCGGGCAGTCGGCGGCGGGCGTCGATGAACGACTCGGAGTGGAAGACCCGGTCCTGGTGCGGAGCCAGGCTGAGCCCGGGCACGATCTCGGCCCGGGCGAACCCGGCGAGCGGCCGGCCGCCGGTGGCGATCACGGCGCGCCGGGCCCGCAGTTCCCGGCCGTCGCCGGTGGTGACGACGACCCCGTCGTCATCGGTGAGGGCGATCGCGTCGACCCGGTCGGCCACGTACGCGCAGCGCGGGTGGGCCTCCAGCAGCTCGCGGACCACCGCGCCCAGCCGGGTGAGGAACGGCGCGACGACCGAGAGCGGCGGGTGTTCGTCGGCGTGCCCGCGCAGCAGCGCGGTCTCCGGCAGATCGCGCAGCGCGGCGAACGGCGAGTCGTCCCCGAGGCCGTCGAGGCACTCCAGGAAGGGGCCTCCGAGCGAGTTCGCGCCGATGCGGTAGTGGGCGAGGCCACCGGGGCCGACCGGTCCGGGCTCCACGAGGGCGATTCCCCGATCGAGGAGTTCGCCGAGCCGGCCGCTCCTCGCCGCGGTGACGATCGGTCCGAGTCCGGCGGGTCCACCGCCGCAGAATACGAACCCGAAGGAATTATCAGCAGACGGCAAGAGACTTTCCCCCAAGAAATGGACAACGGTCCGCACACAACCATCCGTCCATTTAGGTCGAATCAGGACGGAGAAGTGCGAACCGAGTGCGGAACAAACCAAACACGCGGTGAACGAAAGGTCAAGACCTCAAGATCATTTGTGGACACATCGTCAAGCCCGCTTCGCTCGTGGCGGGTTGACGACCCTGTGGTTAGATGACGCCCCACGAGTCGAGGAGTGTCGTCAATGGCCAGGGTCAGCGTCTGCGTGCCGGTGTACAACCGCCCGCAGGAGGTGGAGCGAGCGGTGCGGAGCGCTCTCGAACAGACCTATGGCGACATTGAAGTCGTCGTCGTCGACAACGCGAGCACCGACTCCACATGGGACGTCATCACGAAATTGGCCGAATCCGATCCGCGTGTCCGGGCGTATAGGAACGATTCCGTGATATCGCGGGTGCGGAACTGGCGCCGGGCCGTGGAACTCGCCGAAGGCGAATACGTCAAACTGCTCTTCTCCGACGACTGGATCTCCCCGGAGGCCGTCGCCCGCTCGGTGGAGGTCCTCGACCACGAGCCCCGCACCGGCTTCGTCTACACGGCGATGACGTGGCACTACCAGGAGCCCGAAACCTGCTACCGGCGGCAGGACGGGCCCATGGACTCCCTGGAGTTCCTCATCCGCTCCGCCACCGTCGAGGACCAGGTCCCGGTCAGCGCCTCCTGCACCCTCGCCCGGCGCGCCGACCTGCTCGACGCCTTCGAGGAGGAACTCCCCAACCGGCTGCCGTTCGACTTCAGTCACGGGCTCGGTCTCGACGGCACCCTCCTGTGGCGCATCGCGGACCGCTACCGGTACGTCCACCACCTCTCCGCCGACCTCGCGCACTCCGCCGACCCGCACGCCGGCGAGCCCAACACGCGCCAGCAGATCGGCGCGGAGAAGCACGAGATGATGTGGTGGGCCTACCGCAACGCCTTCGCCCAGACCCTGCTGGCCTCGCGCCGCCCCGCCACCCACCTGCGCGCCCTGCGCGCGGCCCTGCTGGTCTCCTGCGTCCCGCTGCGCCCCACGGCAACGGCCCGCCGCAACTTCCGCCTGTTCCGCACGATGCTCCCGACCACGTGGTGGCGCGTCACCCCATGGACCCCCGCGGTCCGCCCGTTGGTGACCCGCCGCCTGCGCGACCCCCTGGACCCGACGATCCCGCTGTAGGGGAACCCCGGCCGACCCGCGGTACGGGGCTCGACACCCGACCCGGGGTCGGGGCCGGTCGGGGTCGGGGTCGGTCGGGGTCGAGGTCGGTCGGGGTCGGGGCCGGTCGGGGTCGAGGTCGGTCGGGGTCGGCTTCGGAGTCGACTACACGTACTCCAACACGATCGCGGCGTCGACGGCCGCGATCGTCCCCCGCAGCGCCGCGTGGTCGGCGACGGCTCCGTGCACCGTGCCGAGATGGCCCTCCGTACCCGCCCGCCAGTGCAGTTCGCGACCCGCCTCGGCCTCCACCTTGACCTGCCAGACCCCGTCCAGCGCGGCGACCTCGTCGAGCCCGCGCACACCCGCGAGGGTCTGCCCGTCCTCCGTCGCGGGCGGCGTCACGAAGTACACGAACTCAACGCCTCCGAAGGACGGTTCGGGCACTTCCAACGGCATGCCGAGCGCCGCCCGCAGCGCGGCCCGCAGCAGGTCGAAGCGGGCCGACCTCCTCAACAGGGCGCCGACGTAGCCGCCCATCCGACCGTTGACCTCGATCAGCCGGGGCCCGTCGGGCGTCAGCTTGATCTCCACGTGCGTCACGCCATCGGTGATGCCGAGCCCCCGCACGGAGGCCTCCGTCAGCGCGAACACCTCCTGCTCGAGCGCGGCCGGCAGACAGGCCGGCTGAAACATGCCGGTCTCCCGGAACGGCTCGGCCAGCGGCAGCTTGCCCGTCACGCACACGTGTCGCAGCAGCCCGCCCGAACTGACCGACTCCACCGACACGTAGTCCCCGAACCCGGGCCCGGCCGCCTCCGGATCCCCGGCCAGGAACTCCTCCACCACGAACTCCGCTCCCCCACCCACCAGGAACCGGCCCGCCCTCTCCATCGCCTGCTCGCGGGTGTCGACACGGCAGGTGTCCACGCTCCCCGCGCCGCTCCGCGGCTTGATCACCGCCGGCAGCCCGACCTCGTCCAAAGCCCCGGGCACCTCCCCCACGGCGCTGACGGCCACGCACCGCGTCGACTGCACCCCCGCGTCCCGCAGCCGCGCCCGCTGCCGCTCCTTGTCGACGAGCCCATCGACGACCTCCGGGCTGTGGAAGACCAGCCCGCACGCCGCGGCCAACTCCGCCGTCTGCGCCAGCCGGTACTCGCTGAAGGTCGTGATCCCCTCGACGCCCAACTCCGCGACCGCCTTCGCGGCCTCCTCACGGGTCAACCCCCCGACGTCCAACACCTCACCCACCTCCCCGAGCCCCGCAGCGACCCCCGCGTCGTCACAAACAAAAACGACACCACACAACTTGCGTGCGGAAGCCAGCACTTCAACAGCACTGGCGGACCCACGGTCGAACACAACGGCGATCAAAGGAAGTTTGCGCATCCCCCCACGCTACGCGCCCCCACCCTCCACACCCCGGCACTGTTGTGGATCTCCGCGAATACTCCGCCCCGCCACCGGAGATGGAAACGGGAAACACCATCGACCACGCCACGCGCGAGTCGCTCGACCCCACGGTGTCCCACCGCCGCGAAACAGCTGGTCTCTTCCCTTTGCCGTAGACGTGGTGTCGGCTCCGCTGCCCCCAGAACCGGAGCACGGCCGGCACGCCCTCGACGACCTCTGGCGTCCGGTTGTCCCGGAGCAGGGCTTCGCAACCTCTACTGCGGCTCCTCCCCCTGCCGGCCGTACGTACGCTGGTACAAAGGGACTTGGAACCGCTTCTCCCCCTGGACGAGCTTGCTGAACCGGCGGCTGCGCATCTCGGGGTGCCTGCAGGCGCCATGTGGACCGAGCCGACCCTTCCAGGCCAATCACCAGCGCTTTTTCGGAAATCGGCGGTCGGTTCGCCGGGGTCTTCGGTACGCTCGCCCGTCCGTGTGTCTGCCGCACGGCGAAACGTAGGGGGACGAAGAACGTGACCACCACCGATCCGGCCGCCGCCGGCCACCGCATCGGCGTCGTCGACGAGGATCCACTGCGCGCCCGCCGCGAGGCGCGCGAGCTGCTCGCCGCCCTGGTCGAGGCCGATCCGCGAGCCGCGTTCGACGTCCCTCACCCCCAGCCGGAGAACGGGACCCTCAAAGGCGGCCCCGTCACCGACCTCATCGGGCTGGTCTTCAGCGGCGGCTCGCTCGTCGCCGCCGGCATCCAGGTCTGGCTGGCCCGCGTACCCCAGCGGACCATCGTCATCACCCGGGCGGACGGGACGACGCTCCGCGTCTCCGGCAGGCAGGCCCGGGCGGACAGCGAGCTGATCGACCGGTTCCTCACCGGCGGTGCGGCAGGGGCCCGGGACGAGGAAGACGACGAGGCGGGGCCGGACGCGCAGTGAGCGACAACGACCGGTACGCCATGCTGATCGGCGTATCCACGTACGCAAGCGACCGCTACCACGACCTGCCGCCCGTCCGGGCCGACCTGCACTACATGCGGGCCGTGCTGGAGAGCACGGAGATCGGCATGTACAACGACTGCGCGATGGTCGCCGAGCCGACCCGCGCCGAAATGCTGTACGCCGTCGAGCAGTTCCTTGAAGAGCGACAGCCCAGCGAGACGGCGTTGCTCTACTTCAGCGGGCACGGCCAGCTCTGCGAAGCCGACGGGCAGCTGTACTTCCTGACCCGGGACGTCGACCCGGACGACCTGCCCGGCACGGCCGTCCCGGCGGAGTTCCTGGAACGGATGCTCCAGTCCTGCCGGGCCGCGTCGAAGCTGGTGCTGCTGGACTGCTGCTCCAGTGGGTCCGTCGTCCAGGGGTGGACCTCCAAAGGAGACGCGGAGCCCGGCGACCGACCGGCGCCCAGCACGCTCCTGCAGCCGACCGGCGTGTACTTCATCACCGCCTCCGACGCTCTCCAGGCCGCCTCCGCGAAGGCGCCGGAGGGATCCTCCCTCGGCACCTCCCGGTTCACCGGCGAGATCGTGGAAGGCTTGCGGAGCGGGCGGATCAAGGAAGGCGGCTGGATCACCCCGGACGACCTCTTCGAGTACCTGACCGCGCAAATGGTGGTCAAGGGCGTTCCCGAAGAGCAACGGCCGACCAAATCCACGATTCGGGCCACCCGTTCGCTGCCCTTCGCCCGCTCGGTCGCCCGGCCGGTCCGTCTTCCCGACGCGCCGCGCGAAACGGCCCGACCCGAGGTGTCCCCAGCCCTGCTGAAGGCACGGCAGTTGATCACCCAGGACGCCGGGGAAGGCATCGACCCGCAGCGGCTGCTGCGGTACTACGCGCACTGCCTCGGCGCCCAAGCGGCGTCCGGCATGCTGCCCGATCGCGATGGTGGCCGGGGATCGTCGTACTTCTTGCTGGGCCAGGGCCCGGAGGCGATCCAGTCCGGGCTCGGGCACTCCTTCCCCGCCCCGGGGCAGCTGCCCAAACCCAAGAGCACGGGTGCGCAGGCCGACGGGATCGGGCTCCAGGAGTACTGGTACGGATATCCCGCCATCACCCTTCCCGAACGCGGGGACGGCCGCCGGCGGGCGCCGGTACGGATCGCACCCCTGGTGATCCAGCCGATGGAACTCACACCGGACGAGAACGGCCGTGACCTGCTGCGCCCGAACGGGGTTCCCTCCCTGCACGCCGGTGTGGTCACCGAGTTGCTCTCCGACGACGAAGCCGCCGAGCTGCTGACCCGCTGGCAGCCGAGCTGGCAGGAGGGCAACGGCACCCAGATGCTCAAGGCGGTCCGGGAGCTCCTGAGCGAGCTCGGCATTCCGGAACTGGACCCCCTCGACCTCTCCTCCCTCAGCGAGCGGTCCGTGATGGACTCGCTGCGGCCCGGCGCTCACAACGCCGCCGTGCTGCTGGCACCGTCCGGCCTGGAGCGGGTCGCGACGGAGGGCCTGGTCGACAACCTGCTCCAGATGTCCACGCGTGCGGGTCAGATCGTGGGTACCGCACTGGACGCCCTCCTCGCCGACGGCGGCGATGGTGGTGATGGACCTGATCGTGACGCGGCAGCCGTGACAGTGGTTTCCCCCGGCCCCTGCAACGAGAGCCAGGAGCGGGTGATCTCGTCGGCGATGACCCGCCGTCTCACCGTCGCGACCGGCCCGCCCGGTACCGGTAAGAGCGAGGTGGTGACGGCGGTGGTGACGACAGCCGTCGCCGCCGGGCAGTCCGTACTGGTGGCGTCCACGAACAACGAGGCCGTCAACGTGGTGGCCGAGCGCTGCGACGCGATCTCACCCGGGCTGCTGATGCGTACGGGGAACAAGGACGCCCGGGAACGGGAGGCCCAGAAGCTGGCCGAGCTGCTGGCCGAGCCGTTCGCGACCCCCGCCCGGGCCGCCGCGACCGTGGCCGGTGAGCTGCGCAACCGCCACCTGCGTACGGCGGCGCTCCGGGCGGAGGCGGCAGGGCGGATCGGCGAGGAGACGCGTCTGCTGGAGCTGGTCCGTGAGCGAGCCCGGCGAGCTGACGAGCTCTCCCTGCCCGTACGACTGTTGGAGGGCGCCTGGGCAGCGGAGGGCCCGGCTGCGCTCGCCCGCTGGGAGGAGCGTGCCCGGAGGGCCGCGCGGGCCGGATGGCCGACCTTCGGCGGGTGGCGGCGCGGGCGGGCCCTCGCCGCCCTCGTGTGCTCTTCCGACGGTGCGCCAGCGGCTTCGTGGCCGGCGTGGGCCGCGGAGCGCCCTGCCTCACCCCAGCTCCTGCTCGGCCTCGCGGAGACCCTGGCGCTGGAACGGGCACTGCGGGAGCTCGTACCGGCACACCTGGCCTGGGACGAGGACGCGTTGAAGCAGGCCCGTCTGGAGAGCGCCTCCGCGTCCTCCGCCGTGTCGGACGAGCTGGCGCATTCCGTAGCCGTCGAGGCCATGGTGCGGGGCCGGTCACTGATGAACCAGCGACTCCAGGCGCTGCGCAGGCGCTCGGGTTTCCAGAAGAGCCAGCGCAACCTGATGGCGCATGCGAAGGGGTGGGCCATCAGCACGCACTCCGTGCGTCAGCTCGAACTCGCCCCGAAGCTCTTCGACCTCGTGGTGATCGACGAGGCGAGCCAATGCTCGATCCCGTCGGTGCTCCCACTGCTCTTCCGGGCGAAACGGGCTCTGATCATCGGCGACCCGATGCAACTCGGGCACATTCCCGGGATCAGCCCTGAACAGGAACGGCAGGCCAGGGTGCGGGCCGGCCTGACCGCCGCCCAGCTGGAGGACCACCGGCTGGCCTATCACGTGTACGCCTCTTACCACGCCGCGGCGCAGCACGGTGAGGACACGTTGCTGCTCGACGAGCACTACCGATGCCATCCACAGATCGCGGACGTGGTCAACGGCTACTGCTACGCGGGCCAGTTGCAGGTCCTCACCGATATCCGCAGGCAGGTCCCGCCGGTCGATCCGGCGGGGGCGGCCGATCCTGCTCCCGTGCTCGGCTGGGTGGACGTGCCGTACGGCGAATCCGCAGCCGGCAGCGGCGGCCGTTCCTGGCGCAACCAGGCCGAGGCGGACCAGGTGCGGCGGACGGTGGACGAACTGCTGGCACGGCTGCCCGAAGCCGCCACGGTCGGAGTCGTGACGCCCTTCCGCGCGCAGAAGGAAACGCTGGCCAGGGTGTGGGCCGGTGACGACCGTGTCCGGGTCGGTACCGTGCACGCCTTCCAGGGCGGCCAGCGCGACGTCATGGTCCTGAGCCCGGTGGCCACGAACAACACCCCTCAGAAGACCACGCATTGGGTGGCGAGCCAGGTGAATCTCTGGAACGTCGCGGTCACCCGGGCGAAGTCACAACTGATCACGGTGGGGAACCATCACTTCTGGCAGGGGCAGGCGGGACTGCCGGCCCTGCTCGCGGACCGCTCGACGGTGCTGCACGCGGGTGCCTCCCTCGACCAGGACGCGCCTTCCGGTCCCCCGGCGCCGCCCGGATTCCGCGAGGAGCTCGCCGACCTGCTCCAGGAGTATCTCGGTACCCGTGGCGTCACCGATCTGGAACGCGCGACGGTGGTCGGCGGGCACACGGTGGACCTGCTGTTCACCGTGGACGGCAAGAACACGGCGGTGCTCATCGACACGGGCCCCCCGCCCGGGCAGGATCCCGCCCGCCATCTGCGACTCACCCACGCACGCGGTGACCTGCTGATCGGACTGCCGTCCGGCGGCCGGGGCGCCAAGCCCGCGCCGGTGGACAGGGTGGTGCGGCTGCCGGCCTGGCGGGTACGGGCCGGCGAGACGATGCTGGAACCACTCTTCGCCTGACCGCTCCCCGCAGGACGGCCGGCACGTGAGCCCGCGTCATGTACGCGTTATCCGGCTGGCCGTTCACCATCGCCCCCGCCCGTGCACCCCGTCCGGCAGCCCGCTCTCCCCACCCGGCCACCACCCGACGGGCCCGGCGAAATGCCGGGTACGTGACGACGCCTCGGCCGTCACGGGGGAAGCTCAGCCCGAGCAAGCGAAGAGCACCACAAACCCCCGGCTCAGGCGTCCTTCGCCACCCGCTCGAGGATCGCCACGCACTCCACGTGGTGCGTCATCGTTAACATGTCACGGTGAGTCCAGCCTGCAAACGTGCAGGTCAGATGATGTTTCTGGCCCCGCAAAAGATCTCTCAGGCACCGAGAGCGTCAAACGAGCGTCAAACGCGGCAAGCGTCGATCCGCATGCTTGGGCTCTGTGGGGAGCTCCCGCATACCCAAAGCCATCCCCCAAGACCAGGGTCTGGTACTTGAATCGGTCACCCGGCCATCGGTCAGGGGCTTGCCTCGGCTCCCATCTTGACCGCCCACTCACGGTTCGTCCAGCAGGGGGCGGATCCCTGGCACACACTCTCGGGAAGCACGCAGCCGCTCAGGGAGTCGCCACCTGCCTGGTCCCCGCCCGGACGTGGAACGGCGGCTACCACAATGAGGTGTGTTGGGCCTCGTGGCCGTGTCCATGACGGGATCTGCGCGTTCAGCCGGATGTGGCGGCGGCGCCGTGGATCGCGTCAGATGAGCTGCGGGACCGCATAGGCCGCTGCTGCCGCAGCGGCCTATGCGGTCCCGGCATCCGGGGCGGAAGCTGTTGCCGGACCGGGAGTGCTGTGCGGGATCCTGCACATCGGCATCCAGTGGGGACACCTCCCGTGGGACCTCGGGTTCGGTCCCCGGTCCGCATCGGCAGCGGGAGCACTCTCCGCCTGCTGATCCGCCGCAACCAGACCACCGACGAACTCGCCTTCTAGCTCTGCTGATCACCCACCGCGGTGACACTGGCCGAACCGGTTCGCGTCACCGGCATCCGCTGGAGCATCGAGGAGTGCTTCCAGGCCGCCAACCCACTATCAGGTCCGCAACTGGATCTCGTGGCAGCGCCACATCACGCTTGCCATGCTCGCCCCGGTCTTCCTGACCGCCGTCGCCGGCGACTCGACCCGCGACCGGCCCGCCGATCCGCACCACCCGGCCCGCAGCTGTGACCCTATGGCGTTGACCGTCCAGGAGGTCCGCCAACCACTCGCCGCGGTGTTCATCCCTCCGCTCACATCCGCGGCCAGGCTGCTGCACTGGCCCATCTGGCGCAGACGCCACCAGACAACAGCCCGTCTCAGCAACTACCGACGCTGGAGTACTAGATGATGTCCTTGCTGAGGAGGGTGGCGACGACGCTTGCCTCGTGTGCAACATCTGATCTGACCGAACCTGCCGACCGAAAGAGGACTACGGGGTGCCTACGCAGGCCAAGGAAATATTCGAGGCGCAGAGCAAAAGTCTCCGCGAGCTGCTGTCTGACAACGGCCTGGGGCTCTACCTACCGCCCTACCAGCGTCCGTATGGCTGGGGCAAGGACAAGGTCGAGAAGTTGCTCGACGACACACTGCATGGCCTCAAGAATCTAGGTGAGGCGCCAGACAGCTTCACCTTCTTGGGGACCGTCATCACCATCCATGACGTCAACCACGTCACGGTGAGGCCAATCGTCAAGCCCGAGGTCCCGTCCAAGGTTCTTACCGTGATCGATGGGCAGCAGCGTCTGTCGAGCCTTCTTATCCTGCTGGTCGGCCTGCACAACCTCACTCGTCAGCAGGCCTGGAAGGTCTTCAAGGGCAAGGAGCCGGATTCGGCCGATAGTGCTCGGACCCACCTCTACTCGGAAACGATCAACATCCTGCAGATGCTTGGGGCGGCGTTCTACGAGCGAAAGAACTTCGGAACTACGCCGATCTACCCGCGCCTAATTCGAGCCTTCCATGACCAGTGGGCCAAGGACGAGAAGCTCAAGAAGTACGAGTCACCGATCGCCAACCTTATCTACACGTACTCGGTGCTAGCCGACAGCGAGCCGGCATCCTCCAAGCCGACGGACTTCAAACCGAAGGCGCGACCGGATGCGGGCGACGGCGAAGGCGATCTCATCAAGAGGTTCAACGAGATCCGTACGGCGTTGACCAAGCTGGCGCAGCGAAAGGCTGTCGAGGAGCTGGAGGATCTGCCGTCGCTAGCAACCCTTGCAACTGGCATCGAGTTCCAGCGTGCGCTCTTCAACCACGAACTCGACCCCGGGCTCTGCACCTGGCTGGAGCAGTTGCAGGACGAGCCCGAGGCTGAGCTGATGCGACTCGTCATGTTTGCCGCCTATGGCTTGAACCGCATCGCTCTGACGGTCGTACAAGGCAAAGACGAGGACTACGCCTTCACGATCTTCGAGTCGTTGAACACCACGGGCGAGCCTCTGACCGCCTTCGAAACCTTCCTTCCTCGGGTGGTCATGGCGGAGAAGATTCAGGACTACCAGGACTCGGACGCATACACGTACATGAAGGGGGTTCAGGGCTACCTCGACCATTTCGACGTCGGAGACAAACTTCAGAACGCCACCCGCGACCTGCTGGTTACTTTCGCGTTGGCAGAGACTGGGAAGAAGCTCTCCAAGCGCCTTCCGGATCAGCGGGTATACATGCGCGATACCTTCGAGCGCTACAAAGACTCGGCCGATGATCGGAGCGCGTACTTGCGCCATCTAAGCGACACGGCGGCCTTTGTCGGGAAGACGTGGGAGCCCGCGGCCAACTCTCCTCGCACGCTATTCGGCCTAGAAGCGACCGCCATGACGGACACCGTGAAGTTGTGTCTGACCTTCCTCAATTCACTCAATCACACCATCGCCATCGCGCCGCTCGTGCGCTTCTACTCCGAGGCTGTCCACGCGGACGAAGGGGAGGCGAGGAAGGAGCGTATCGACGAGTTCGAGAAGGCGATCAAGGCAATCACTGCTTTCACGGTCTTCTGGCGAGCAACCCGCCGCGGCACGGGCAACATCGACAGCCAGTACCGGGCGGTCATGGCCGGGGACTCGCTCACGGGCATTGGACCGCTCGCTCGGCAGTGGGCAGTGACCGATGCATCGAAGCCTGATCCGATCGTCGACTCTGAGGCGCTGAAGAAGGAACTTGCGGCGCGTTTGTCACACCCCAAGCACGGCGACGTACAAAATTTGCCATCGTTCCTGGCTTCTGCTTCCGCACTGCCGCTCTACTCAATTAGCCGCCCGCTGACGCGTTTCCTTCTTCTGGCTGCATATCACGACACACTTGAAGATCAGGAGAATCCGGGACTGATCATCCAAGGTAAGGCGGGGGTCGCCTCGTGTTTCACCGCAGACGGTTGGGCGGACGAGACACACCTCACGATCGAACACATCGCGCCGCAGCAGGCCACGGGTGGGTGGGATCAGGAGTTCTACAGCCAGAAGGAAACCGTCCACAAGCTGGGCAATCTCGTCCTGGCACCAGGCGCCGCCAACACGTCCCTCAGCTCGCGGCCTTGGACCGAGAAGAGGGTCCTGTATGCGGCACTCGGTGCCCCGACGGCCGAGGACTCCAAGTCGATCCTCAACAGCTCTGGCTTGACCTTCGCGCAGACGACTGAAGATCTAGCGGCCATGTCGCGCTACCTCCCACACCTGCGCGCACTGGGGCAGCGTGAGGACGAGTGGGATCCGACGTTCATGGATCAGCGTGCTGAAGTCCTCCTACGTCTGGCCTACACACGGCTCAAGGGCTGGCTCGGCCTGGAGCTGTCTGACTCCAGCGGTGATCCGGTGGTCAAGGTCGAGGATCTGGAGATCGAGAATGATGAGCTCGACGAGAGCGAGGATGCGGGGGGAGCGGTCGGAACGGCATAACGCCGCGGACCAGCTGGGCGCCGGGCGGCCGCGCTCAGACCGGCCAGGAACACTTCGCGCAGCGACTGCCACACGCCGGCCTCGTTCCAGTCCCGGAGCCGGCGCTAGCAGGCTGTGTCCGAGAGAGACCCGAGGCCCCGTGGAAGGTGTCCCCACTGGATGCCAGTGTGCAGGACGTACAGGACCCCGCACAGCACCTCCCGGTCCGGCAGCGGCTTCGGATACCTGAACCGCCGAGGCTGCTGCGGCAGCAAGCGGTCGCACAACTCATCTGACGCGATGCATGGGGACGCCAGACTCAAGAACGACTGCGCCCTGTCCGTGATGGACAGGGCGCAGAGTCGTTCATGCAGCGATGATCAGCGGGGCCTCAAGGCGGTCCCACTCCCCGAGGACAGTCTTATGGGCATCCGGCTGCAGGTGAGCGCAGCCCTGAGTGGTTTGGAAGCTCTCGTGGCCGAGGAGGTGCTGGACCTCGTACAGAGAGACTCCCTTCTGCACGAGCCAAGATGCGCAGGTGTGGCGAATGGAGTGCGGTGGGTAGTGCGGGACTGGCTGTTGCTCGCCGTCTGAATCGAAGAAGGAGGCCTCGCCCACCGCCGGCCACCAGGTCGGACGCCTCCAGTTGCCGTCATCAAGGCGACGTCCAGCACGGCCCCTGGTAGTGGTGGTGAAGACGAGTGCGTCCCGTTCAAGCCGATGAGTGTGGCGCTCGAGCGCCTCCAGGACATGGCCGGGAAGGGGTACTTCCCGGCGACTCTTCGAGCTCTTGGGATACTCCTTGATTCCGCTCTTGGTGTTGACTTCCACCACGAACAGGCGCGAGCGGCGCCGGTCGATGCGATGGCTGTGCAGGCCGGCGAGTTCACCCCAGCGCAGACCCGTGTAGAAGCCCAACAGACACATGGTCCGCCATGGTGCTGAGAGTTCATCCAGGATGCTCTGCGCCTGGTCGAGCGTGAACCATTGCGGGGGCTTGACCGCGATGGCGGGCAGGTCGATGCTGCGACAGGGACTTACCGGAAGCACGTCGTCGTCCACGGCCGCGCGCATGATGGAGGACGTCAGGTTGTAAGCGCGCGTGATCGCAGAAGCTCCTACCTCCTTGTCCACCAACACACGGATCCAGGTCTGGACATCCATACGCGTGATGTCCCCCATCTCCCAGGCAGCCCAATGCGGCAGAACGTGGTTCTTGATGCTGGAGGCATCTCCGCGCAGCGTGTGCGGCTCTGCGACCCGCGCACCCCACCATCGGTCATGCCACTCCATGAATGGGATCTCGCCCGCGCGAGGATTCCTCAGGGTCCCCCGAGCGAACTGGGCCTCCTTGTCGAGGCCCCAGGCCCGTGCCTGCGTTTTCAGCGGAAACGATTCACTGAATCGCTCTCCGACCCGATTGCGCACGGTCGCCTGCCAGTTACCGGTTTTCAATCTGCGCAGGTACAGAGCTGTTCCTTAGATTCGGAGGTGAAGAAGCCAGTGCGGCAGGGCAGGGCTAGTGGCGAGCCGCCGCAGAAGCCACTGTTCGGCTGCTGATGAACTCGTCGAGGCCAGCAATAGGGACGCGTACACGAGACCTTCCCGTGCCGGTACGCAGGTCGACGACGGGCAGGTCCCCAGCGGCGATCAAGCGGTATACCGTGCGTCGGTCGACATCCAGAGCGGCTGCGACAGCGGGAATGGAGAGCAAGCGTGAGTACACAGGGAGCTCCTTGGGACATCAAGGTGCCGAGCACCAGGGCGAGGGATACCGATCCGTCCGCACGGCTCCACCGCCAAGCACAGCCGCTACGGACAGATCCAATAATCCAGAGAATCCGTGAATTCCGAATTCACGGATCGGGTGATAGCAGCCCTGCATCGCCGATTGCTGGCAAGCCCCGCCGAACAACCCTCCCTCCGGCTCCACCGTGAGCGGCAGGTCAGGCCTGTGCGCTGTGGTGCCTCTTGCCCATCTCAGCTGCGTACGACTTGGTGGACGACCTCCCGCTCCATTTCCCGCAACCGCACTCAGCCAGGCACCGCAACCGGCCAGCGCACCCTGCGGTCAGCGGGGTTCCTCCCCTCGTGTGCTCGTGCGCCGGCGGCACACCGTTCCGTCCTCGTGCATTCCGGTGACATTGATCTTGTGGCGCGCCATGAAGCTCCCCGTCCAAACAGCCGCCGCATTCATCCAGGGTGCGAGAATCCCCCTGACCTGCGGGTTTAGTCAGATCAGTACGTTGACATGGGTCGCGGTGCGATCTCCACTCGTTGGGCCCGGTAGCCGTCTGCCACCAGCGAACTGGGCCAGGAGCATTGCCTGCCGATGGCCGCTACGCCGCTCGCGACCAGATCGGCGGTGGCCCTTCAGAAGGTGCAGCGGGCGGGGTCGGTGCTCCGAAGCAGCTGGCCAGTCAGGGCAGAAGGCGACGTGGACGTCGACCTCGCGGTGCTGCACCTGCTCGAGAACACCTTCAACCTCTTGTGTCGTACGGCTCGGCGGGCAGTGCACTCACGGCAACCCTCCGGTCGGTGGTGTCCGACGGCCAGCCCTGACCTGGAGCCTCTGCCCGCCGCGTTCCTTCTTCTACCTGAATCTGGACCTGCGTGCTTCAGGCATGGCCATCGGCAACCACCGAGGATCACCCGGCGCAACACGCGATCTGGTCAACCCCCACCACTGGCCGCCTAATGGAGGCAAACTAGCCTGTCAAAAGGAAGAGTTCTGGAGGGAGGCTCGCAATGCACAGTGGGCGTGGAAGGACTGAAGCAGAACTCCGCGCCATTTGCGGCGAGGCCAACGCTCTGGCCTCTCTGTACGAACGCGTCACTTTCCACGAAGTGCACCGCCAGGTCCTCCACCTCATGCCGACGAATCCGGTCAGGGCCTTGGACATCGGCGCCGGCACGGGCAGGGACGCAGCCGCCCTGTCGATTCGAGGACACACGGTCGTCGCTGTCGAACCTGCCGCTGACCTACGGGCCGTAGGTCAGCGCATCCACGCGACTCACAATATTTCCTGGGTAGATGACAACCTGCCCGAGCTCGGGAGCCTCGGGCAACCCTGCAGGCGCTTTCAGCTGGTGCTGCTGACAGCGGTATGGATGTTCCTGCCCGAGGCTCAGCGGCACACCGCCGCAATCCGCCTCGACGAGCTATTGGAGGGCGGCGGTCGTCTGGGAATAGTCCTACGCGGCGGACCGATAGCAGCAGACCGCGGCATGTACGCCGTGTCCGCAGCTGAGACGATCTCTCTACTGACTTCCCTGGGGCTCCGCCTTATCCACCAGAGTCGGCAAGCCGATAGCCTCGGGCGTGAAGGCGTGTTCTGGAACAACCTGTTCTTCGAGAAGCCTTCGGCCCCCGAGGCGACAGGATACGCATCGCAGGCCGGTGAGCTTCCGGCTGGCCGCAATCGCGGCCAGCCGTCCCGTTGAACTCTCAGATCAGTTCGCGACCACGGCGGATCTCCCAAGAGCCCACCTCGGTGTAGTACCTGTCGAAGTGTTGGAGCCAGGCTGCGATGTTCTCCGTCCTCCGGCGGGCCAGAGCGTCGGTCACACCCGAGTGCTGCGCAATGGCTGCCGCCAGCTCTACGTTGCTGAGACTCTCGCCCTCCTGCAGCTTCCGTAGTTCTGGTATGGCGTGCAACCGAGTCCGCACAGAAGCGTTGAACTGAGCCTCTTCCAGTCCGGCTGGAACGTTAAGCAGGGCGAGATCCCGCACGATGCCGGCCTCTACAGCGGACGCAAACGTTCCGCGCCCGCTGTAGAGGGCGAAAAGGTTCTCTGGTCGCCGAGTGGCCGGGTACCAAAGCGACGTCGCCTCCGCAACTTCCGTCTGCGGCGGACCGGTCTCGGCCTTGAGGAGTTCGGCCTGTTTACGGATGAGGGCTGCCTGTTGTGGTGTCGCCTCACTGGAGGCGGCTTCGACTTGGTCCAAGACTCGCTGGACCTCAGGGTGTGCCGCGGGGGCTTCGACCAGTAGCTCGAAGTTGCTGTTCGGTACACGACCAGTGGCCTTGCCCGTCAGGTTTGCGGAGCCGACCAGACAGCGGTCGTCAGCGAGGTAGATCTTGGCGTGCAGCGCAGGGCAGAGATCGACCTGGACGCGTTTGTCGCTCTCTGCCAACTCCATGATCTCCGGGTCGGAGATCCCGGCGGCTACCTCCGCCGGGGTCCACCGTGTCACGCAGCGAATGCGCTCCACGGATGCGGGCACGGCTGCAACAGCCGCTTCGAAGATCGGCTTCTTGATGAACGGTGCGATCAGGGTCACGCTCCGCGAAGCGTGCTGCAGCAACCCCTCGATCTGCCGCCAAACGTGGTCGTACTCCGTCACTCCCCTTCGTCCTCGCCGTCGATGAAGTCGCGGGCGTAGCGGCCCCAGTCCTGCCGCGCATCTGCGATCTTCTCGCGCTGCCGGTCGCTGGGGATCTCGTCCTCCATACGGGCCCATGAGAAGAGGAGGAGCTTGAAGGTATCGGCCGCCCGGTCAAGGCGGTGCCTCAGTTCATCCGGGGTGGCGTCTTCCGGCACCTCTTCGAGAACTGCCAGCAGGTGGGCGTGCAGCGGGTGCTTTTCGTTGAAGATCACCTGGAGCATGCCTGCCATGAGGTCCACGCTGAAGAACGCGTGCGAGTCCTGGTAGCTGGAGATCCAGCGCACGCGCCAGTCGTTCTCCAGGGCCTCATCGACCAGGGACTGCGCAGTGTCCTCATCGAGGTGGTGCCGCTGGGTCAGGGCATCGAACTGTTCCTGCCGCTTGTCTTCAGGAGTCGCGCCTTCCGCCAAGTCGTCGGTCTTACCCGTATGCCCGTCCTCGCTACGTCGCTTGACAGCGTCCGTGGCTTTGGCGTTGACGGCGTCGTCATGGCGCCTCTTCGTCTTGCGGTTACCCACAGTCTGCTGCCGCAGGTGCCGCCGAATCGCGGGGAGAAGTTTGGTCTCGAGGTAGAGGGCAAGGTCGATGAGCCGCAGACGAGGATCACCGAGGTCCGCGAGGCGATCCTTGAACGCCTTGAACGTCTCGTCTGCCTCCGCTTCAGACTTCCAGTCGAAGTGGGCGAGCGAGGAAAAGATCGTCGCAGTCTGCTTGTTGTTCGTGACACCGAACACGTCATCGAGGGCCGGAGGGAAGTCGATCTCGATACCCCACCAGCGCTCCACAGGGTCGTAACCGATGGCCCAGGAGGAGTCGAGGTCGAGTTCACGGCCGTGTCGGATGAGCGAAATACCGATGTTGTGGCGGGCGTGCTTGCCCCAGAGCTGAGAGCCCCCGTCCTTCGTGGCCTTGGCGCTCTCCGGCCAGGGCTTGCCCTCGATATCGGGGCGGCGAGCCTCGGGGCGCGCGATGGAGGCACGCACCTTGACCACGTGCTGCTTGCCATCGACGACGATGGGGAAGTGCGCAACACCGGGCTGGTCTTCGGTGCCCATGTTGAAAGGTTCAAACATAGGCTGTTCATCGAACGGTTTCGGGGTGCTGGTCGATGCCATCAGGTACAGCGGGTCGTTGGGCGCGGCGTAGTACTCACCGTCGATCACGGCGCCGTCGCGGACCGGAGCCATCCTGATGTCGACAGTGCCGGCATCGAGGTAGTGCCGATAGGCGCGTCCGATGATGTCCGACGTGTTGCGCAGTGTGGCCGCGGCACCATGCCAGTTGACGCGGTCGAGGTTGGTCCACTTGACCAGGGTTCCAGTACTGCCCAGCCCTAGGCTGAGATCACGCCAGTACTCGGGGAGCGGGTCGAACTCCGGGGCGGGGACGTCATCCCGACCCTTGTTGATTTCTTTAAGGTCGAGGTAGCTGTACATGGCGTTGCCAGGGCCATTGGTCCAGGACCACACTTCGAGCTTGGTGCACTGGGACATGCTGGAGTTGGGCAGACCCATCCCGAAACGACCGATGCGCTTACGGTCGTCACCGCGGCCATCACCAAACTTCAGTGCCCGGCGCAGAGCTTCAGCGTCCATACCCGTGCCGTTGTCGAGCACGGCGATGGTCTCAACCCGATGGCTCGTACGAGCGGCTACCTGTACCGGGCTCTCACAGGCAAAGACCTCTACAAGCTTGGCCTTGGCATCAATGCTGTTGTCGATGAGCTCGGCGAGCGCGTACGCCGTGTTCTTGTATCCGCTGTCGCGCATGGCCTTCACGGTCAGCGAAGGGCTGACGATCCGGTAGTTGTTGCCTTCGCTGGTCACGCGGTCTCCCATACATCTTCCCAGTTGATGAATGCCTCGGCCACGTCTCCGAATCCGGGAAGTACCGGGTCGACGACAGTGACGATCTCGCAGGTGGCGGTTCCGCCGGCCTTCGGGCCGCGGATGACCCGGCCGACCATCTGGCTGTAGAGCACCAGTGACATGGTCGGGCGGGCGATGACTGCGGCGCTGGCCGCCGGCGCGTCAAAGCCCGTCGTCAGGACCCCGTAGTTGCACAGGATCATCGGGCGCGGTGCGGAGCTCTTGAAACGGGTGATGACCTGGTTGCGGTGTCGGGTCGAGGATTCACCGGTGACGAACTCGGCGTCGAGGCCCACGGCGGACAGCACCGCCGCAATGAGGCGGCAGTGGTCGACGGACGCCGCAAACACCAGGATTCTGCGGTGCTTTCGCTCCAGCAGATCCATGATGGTCTGAACGACCTTAAGGTTCCACTGCTCGTCCCGGGCAAGCTCGGCGATGATCCTGGCTGGGATGTCGAACGAGTTGGCCAGCAGGCGCTGGTCCTGTACCGACAGGTGCAGGCCGGCCTCGGACGCCACCGTCTTCATGGTCGGCGTGGAAAGATATCCCTGCTCGATCAAGGCTGTGACTGGGTTGCTGTAGCCCTCGATCTTCAGCATGACCTTCTGGCGCGAGAAGAAATCGGACAGTCGCTCATCCTGGGCAATGTCTGCCCAGGTACGTCCCGGTGTGGCCGTGAGTCCCAGCAGGCTTGCGTCCGGGCGGATGGTCAGTGCGTCCACGACCCGCTGGAAGGTGGGCGCGATGATCTGGTGCGCCTCGTCGAACACCGTGAGGCTGCTGCGGGCAGCGAGGAGCTGCAGAAACTCCGGCCTGCTCTTTGCTGCCGAGACCGCCTTCTCCAGGCCGAGGATGACCACGCCATCCGTCACACCTTCCAGTTCGGTCGGCGCATCAGCCCACATTCGGACCACGGATACCGGCCGGTCACCCAACTTGCCCCAGGCCCTCTCGAATTCAGCAGCTGCCTGCTCGAGGAGCTCTTGCCCATGAGCCAGCCACACCACGAGTGTCGGCTCATGCTGCCGCAGGTGATCGCAGATCAGGTTCATACCGGTGCGGGTCTTGCCGACCCCGGTGGGCAGATGGAGGACCACCCGCCGCGGGCCGTCGTACAACAGCTCCTTCACCCGGGCCGCCGCGGTGCGCTGATGCGGGAAAAGGGCGTACTCCGGCCCGCAGTCCTGACGGAACAGCGGCTGCACCGCCGGCGCCCGGTCGATAGTGAACCCGAGGAACTCCAGCAGCTCCCGACGCTG
This sequence comes from Streptomyces sp. NPDC001568, assembly GCF_042893755.1. Taxonomy (NCBI): domain Bacteria; kingdom Bacillati; phylum Actinomycetota; class Actinomycetes; order Kitasatosporales; family Streptomycetaceae; genus Streptomyces; species Streptomyces sp. NPDC001568. Next base: position 154,478 of record NZ_JBIAVF010000009.1, read on the forward strand.
GTCGAGCGACCACTTCAGGGACTTGAGGTATACGGGCGGCTCGGTGCTGGCCTCCGAGGAGCCCAGCCGCTGCGCCAACTCCCGCTGCTTCACGGCGGACAGCAGCGCGAACAGGTCCTCCCGTTGCACCGCATCGGCGACCAGCGCCTCGGCATCGATTGCCACGGACGCCACGGCGCGGAGTCGCTCATCTTCCGCCGCACCACCGTCGATGAGGTCCAACAAAGCGCACAGGTCCTTGCCGAGCCGCTCGCGGATGTACGACATCGGAGCAGCGTCCAGGACCGCCTGAAAGGCCACGCCAGGCGACCACGCCGTCAAGGGGCCACCACCGCGTAGGCAGCCATCGCTGCACAACACGACATACACACCTGACTAACCATCAACACGAAGTGCCCCCACCCCATACAGCCGACGCCAAGCATCGCCCCAGCGATGAGTAGCCCCAGCGCAACAGCGTGCGATCACCTTAAACCCGCCCACTGACAATCGGGTTCACGTCCCGCATATCAGCAGATCAGTAGACCCCTTTCGGGCATCCGCCCGATCGAAATCACGCCACGAAGACACTTGATCGTTTGCGCCCGGCCCTACTCACCCAGAGAATAGAAACTACGTTCGACAGAATGCGCCGCCGGCTATGGCGGCCTCAATCCCGGACGGCTGGCAGAATTGACTCCTGGTGAAGGCTGGAGGCGTGTGCTCGGTATTCACCAGGAGTGCTAGCCAGACGGAGACCGCACAGGCAGCCGCCCGCCACGGGCCGGGCACGAGCACGGCGACTAGACCAGAGCGATCGCTTGGAGACCCAAGGAGTGCGTGCGGTGACGCCGAGCCGGAGAGCGGCCGGCTGTGGCGAGTCTGTCCCGGTTGTCTCAGGTGTTCGTTAGGATCTCAGTGCACTCCTGGTGGAAGATGAGAGTCGACCGAGGAGAGCCACCAGGAGTGACCGGAGCACGCAGCAGCAAATGGGGGCAGAACATGGCAGGTGACCTGCGAGACGCAGATGTGGTCTACCTCGACTACAACGCCACCGCGCCCCTGCGACCCGAGGCCTTGGAAGCGACCCTCGACGCACTGCAAAGCGTCGGCAATGCCTCTAGCATGCACCACCCCGGGCGCGAGGCCGCAGCCCGAGTCGATGCGGCCCGCCGACACCTCGCTGACCTGCTTAATTGCACTCCCGGAGAGATCATCTTCACATCCGGGGCCACAGAGGCGAACAACCTCGCCTTACGGACCGGCTATGCACGCGGCGGCTTGCTGGTGACCACCGCCGCTGAACATCTGGCCGTGATCGAAACCGCTCGCGCCATCACGGCGGAGCACGCCGACTCCCTCGTCGTCCTTCCCGTCGACAAGGACGGCATTGTCGATCTTGACCCTCTGGGCGCAGCGCTTCGCGACGGCCCCGTGGCTCTCGTCTCTCTGATGCTCGCGAACAACGAGACCGGAGTACTGACGGACCTGGCCCCTGTCTGCAAGGCAGCTCACGCGGCAGGCGCCCTGGTCCACACCGACGCCACGCAGTACGTCGGGCGGCTCCCCATGGATCTCCGCGAGCTCGATGTCGACCTGCTTTCCCTCTCGGCCCACAAGTTCGGCGGACCGCAAGGTATCGGGGCTCTCTTTGTCCGTCGGGGGACCCCGTTGCCGCACCGCCCACTGCTCGTGGGTGGTGGGCATGAGCGGGGATGGCGGGCCGGCACGCTGAATGTGGCTGGAATCACAGGTCTCGGAGCAGCCGCGCGTGCTGCTCGGCAGCAGCTTTCCCGCGAGGCAGAAAGAGTCGCTGCACTGCGTGACGTCCTCGAAGCGGCGCTGACCACCGAGGTCGCCGATTGCCGCATCAATGGAGCTCGGGCCCGTCGCCTCCCTGGGGTCACCAGCATCACCTTCCCTGGTCTGCCGGCAGACGCTGTCCTTGCGGCAATGCCGCACGTGGCCGCTTCCGACGGGAGTGCATGCTCGTCAGGAGCCCCGAGTCCAAGTCATGTGCTTCTCGCCATGGGGCACAGCCGCGACGACGCGGACTCCACGGTGCGTTTCTCTCTCGGCTACGCCACCACCGACCGCGACATCGAACGGGCTGCCACCGCGGCCGTCGACGCCGTACGGCACGTCCGGTCGGTCATGGCCGCGACGGCCGAGCCCTAACGAGCGTTATCCCCTCATTGACATCCTTCCCCCTCGATCTTGTTCACTGAAAGGCCCCTCGCATGTCAGACAGCCGGCTTCCTGAAGCCGTGGAACTCTCCTTCGGGCGCCACGAGACCTTTGCTCCGCGTTTCGGCTGGCTGCACAAGGCGTACATGCAGGTCAAACACGACAGCGAGATCTTCCACCGCGAGGATGCCCCGGTCCTCCTCGGGGTCGGTAAGAACATGGTCTATTCCATGCGCCACTGGTCGAAAGCCTTCAAACTCACCCAAGAGCACCCTCACGAGGACCCGTCTTACCGCGCCCTGGTCGCATCCCCGACCTGGCGGGCCCGGTGGCTTCTCGACGAGGAGGGAGCCGACCCCTACCTCGAGGACACAGGCAGCCTGTGGCTGCTGCACTGGTGGCTCCTGTCGAGCGGCGCTGACGCGAAGTGCTGGGTGCCTAGCTGGTATGTGATCTTCAATCTGGCCCCTCGCTCTCGGGTCACCTCGGCCGAAATGACCAACGTCATCACACGCCACGTCCACGAGAGCTTTGAGGAAAAGGACTGGCCCGCAGGGGAGTCCATCTCGCGCGATGTCGAATGCATGATCAAGATGTATGCGCTGGACCAGGAGTTCAACCCGCTGTCCCCTGGAAGTTTCGAAGACCTCCTCATGTCCCCATTCCGTGAACTCGGCCTGCTGGAAGGCCAGGGCAAGGGCAGAGAGCGCACATGGCGCTTTACCAACGGAGCCCGCTCGAACCTGCCGGCACCTGTGCTGGCGTATGCCTGCCTGGACTTCGCCGCGCGGTTCTCGACGAACGCCGGCTCCGTCTCCCTGGCCCGACTCGCACAGGACCCGGGTTCACCGGGCAGGGCCTTCCGTATGCGGGAGCCTGAACTCACCAAGGCCATCGAGTCTCTTGTGAGTGACCACCCGGACCTGCAGATCATCGAGGCGCTCGGGCAGCGCAGCCTCTCCTTCTCGAAGGCTCCGCTGGAGCTCGCCTGGGACATCCTCGACGCTCACTACGGACGAGTCCGGGAGCGCGAGGGATTCCCCACCCCGCAGGAATGGACCAAGAAGTACCCCGGACTTGACGGCAACGCTCCCAAGCGAGCGCGCAAGAAACAGCCACAGCAGGTCGAGGCTCTGGACCTGATCGAGGAGAACGCGTAACCATGGCAACGAAGACCATCCGGCGCCCTCAGAAGGCCGCTGCTCAGCTCCCCGCTGGCATCACCCTGGTCGGCTCTGAACTGCGATCAACCAATCTTGAACGTGACGTCCAGGAGAAGCACCTCAACGACCCCTATGTAGGGGCCCGCGCGCTCGACGTACTCGATCGTGTTACCAACTCCGTGGCCGACCTCCGCCGAACCCGCGCCTGGTCGTTTACCGGTCCCTACGGATCCGGCAAGTCCACCCTTTCGAACCTCTTCGACGCCTTCCTCGGTCACGACGAAACCCGCCGCGCCGAAGCGGAGGCGGCGGTCAGGGCCACCAACCCCGGGCAGGCCGCCCGCCTGGCCCGGGTACGCGACGAACTCACCGACAAGGCGGGCTTTCTCGGCGCCGTCGCCACCGCTCGACGCGAGCCTCTCGCGGCTACCGTCTACCGCGCTCTACAGACCGCGGTCGAGCGTAAATGGAAGAAGCGAGTTCCCAAGGAGATCGCCCAGGCGCTCGCCGCGTGCGCGGAGCGCGAGGTGCCGAGCACCGAAAGCATCATCGATGCCGTCACCATCCTGTGTGACCGGCACCCTCTCCTGCTGATCATCGACGAGTTCGGCAAGTCACTCGAGTACCTCGCTGCCGACGGCGACTCTGGCAGTGCCGAGAGCGACGTATTTCTGCTGCAAATGCTCGCGGAAAAGGGCGCTGGCCCCTCGGGCATGCGGCTGTTCATGTTCACGCTGCAGCACCTGGCGTTCACTGACTACGCGGCACGCTCCAGCACCATCCAGACCCAGGAATGGGCCAAGGTCCAGGGCCGCTTCGAAGACATCACCTTCGCGCCGAACCTCGGCGACTCCGTTCATCTGATGCGGCGTCGACTCGACTTGACCAAGGTCACGGAGCCGGGCCACGAACTCATCCGCCTGCAGGCCGACGCAGCAGCGACTGCGTGGAGCCATCACGCCTTGAGCGCCGTCGTGGACATCTCTGCGGAGACGTTCGCCGGGCTCTACCCCTTGCACCCGCTCACAGCTGTTGCTGCGCCCCTGCTCGCCTCTCAGATCGGCCAGCACGACCGAAGCCTGACCGGCTTCCTAGCCAGCGACGAGCCGAACACGGTCCGCCGGACTCTGGACACCCTGTCGTCGGATACCCCCGAGCGGGCTTCCACCATCCGCCTGCCCCAGTTGTACGACTACTTCTTCGCGTCCGGCCGTACCACCATCCTTGCTTCAGCCAACGCCAGCCGCTGGCTCGAGGTCGACAACCGACTCAACGAGGCGCACGGTCTGCCTGCGGAGGACCAGGAGGTCCTCAAGGCAATCGGCATCCTGAACCTCATCGATGCCGACGGCTTGTTGCGCGCCACTCCGTCCATGATTCAGTTCGCGCTCAACGACCCGGCTGATGCCCCCGACCCTGAGCGCTTCACGGCCCTGCAGGAGCAGCTGAACAAGCTCGTCGACGACGGCTTCATCGTCCACCGCGCTTATAGCGACGAATACCGAGTCTGGCAAGGCACGGATGTCGACATCGACGCGCGGGTTCGTGAGGTGGCCACCCGCATCGCCCCTGCAGACGTCATGGGCTATTTCGGCAAGCACCTTGGGACTGTGCTGCCTGCGGCTGTCGTGGCCGGCGGGCACAGCCAGCGCACTGGCATGTTGCGCTACTTCACGACAGCTGTGAGCCACAAGAGCGAGAAACTCAAGGGGCCTCAGGTTGTTCAGGATGCTGCTGACGGTCTGATCATCTACCACCTCGGGTCGCTCGAGAAGCGTCCCGCGGTTCAGTCACCGCTGCCGGTCCTCATCGGTACCACAAAGAACCCGGAAGCCGTTCTGCAGGCTGGCATCGACCTCGTTGCACTCGAAGAGCTCCTCGACGACGACACCATCGATCATGTCGCGACCCGTGAGATCGAGGAGCGCGCGGCGTACCTCTCGCAGATCATCGGTGCGCTGCTGGACGAGGCGTTCAACCCCCTGAGCTCGCAGTCCAGCTGGTATCTGTGGCACAAGGGAACCGAGGTCCACGGTGATGACAGCGAGCCCATCGAGGCCCGCAGTTACGCCAACCTGGCCTCCCAGGCGTGCGACCGGGTCTACCCGCACACCCCGCACATCCGCAACGAGATGGTCGGGCGCCACCAGCTCACGAGCAACGGTGCACGCGCCCGCCGCGAGCTGCTCACCTCCATGCTGCAGCGCTCGGGCAACCCCCTGCTCGGATACGACAAGGACCGGTACCTCCCCGAGCGTGCGATGTACCACGGCGTCCTGGAATACCTCGGGCTACACCGGGCGGCTGGCGAAACGGAAGCGGGCACCGACACCACCAGCATCCTCACTCACGGCCTGTCACGCCCCAACCCCGAGAAGAACCCCAGCATCACCAAAGCCTGGGAAGCCCTCGAGGAAGCACTGACTGGTGCAAAGCAAGCCACGCCCATCGTCGACATCTATCAGCAGCTCATGGCACCGCCCTACGGTGTCAAGGCCGGCGTCGTTCCCATCCTCGTGGTCACCGCACTCATCCTGCGGGCGCAGGACGTTGCCCTGTTCGAGGACGGAAACTACTGCCAGCGTCTGACCCCAGAGATCCTAGAGCGGCTCAACGTCCCCTACCCCGACCGCTTCACGGTCAAGGCCGCCCCAACCGGTCGTGGACAGCGTCTCCTCATCGTCAACAGCTTGGCCAAGGCCCTCGACGTAGACACCCCCCGCTCGCGCGCGGCGCGTAACCCCGCGCTGCTCGGCGTGACACGGGCCATGCTCGAACGAGTCATGGTCCTGGAGCCTTACGCCCAAAAGACACGCCAGCTGAGCGCTGAGGCACTCGCGATCCGCGACGTGCTCTCCCAGGCCACTGACCCCGACGAGCTGGTCTTCGCATCCCTGCCCGCGGCATTGGGCTTCGAGGCGATCGGGGCCACAACCCCGCGGGACGAAGAGACCGCCCAGGCGTACGTCGCCAGCCTGACCACAGCGCTCGACAACCTCACCGGCGCCGGCCCCGCACTGCGCCAAGAGGTCGTGGCCACGATCGGACGTGAGTTCCGCCTCCCCGCCGAACTGAAGAGCCTCCGAACCGGGTTGACCGAACGGCTGCTGGGCTTCGCCGATGCCCCGCTCGAGCTCAACCTGCAGGGCTTCGTCTCCCGCGTCCTCAACGAGAGCCTGCCGGATGAGGACTGGCTCGACCCGATCATCATCCGCCTGGCCAACAGGGCACTCGGAGACTGGAGTGACAAGGACGTCGCCTCCTTCCCCCGCCACGTCAAGGAGGTAGCCCGCGCGCTGGACCGCGTCAGCCACCTCTACGAAGCCCACACGCTGGCTGACTCCGCTGAGGAGGAGAGCGCGTCCCGGCAGATCGACACCCACCTGCTGACGCTCACCACCCCTCAGGGAACAGAAGAACGCACCCTGATCCACGTGCCCAAGCAGTCCCGTCAGGCGGCTGACGAACTCGTTGTCAGTGTCATCAGGCAGGCTGAGGAAGCACTGGGCCCCGACGGCGCACGCATCCTGCTCGCTGCTCTGGCCGAGCGCCTGGCCGTACAGGACACCGCCGCGGCCCCCCAGACGAAGGAGACGCTGTGACCGACACCGACAGCTCGAGCGGGAAGAAGCGCCACGTCCTCGGCCTGTCCGGAGGCAAGGACTCCTCCGCGCTCGCAATCCACATGCGCGACCGCGTGCCGGAGATGGAGTACTTCTTCTGCGACACCGGCGCCGAGCTCCCAGAGACCTACGAATACCTCAACCGCCTCGAAGCGGCCGTCGGCAAGCCGATCGTGCGTCTCAACGCGACCCGCGACTTCGACCACTGGCTTGAGGTCTACCAGGGCACGCTTCCCAGCCCCCAGATGCGCTGGTGCACCAAGAACCTGAAGCTCAAGCCCTTGGAGGAGTGGGTCGGCGACGACGAGGTGATCTCGTACGTGGCGATCCGCGCAGACGAGAACCGTCTTGGCTACGTAAGCACCAAGCCGAACATCAGCGCCGTCTTCCCGTTCCGCGAGGACGGTATCGACCGCGCCGGCGTAGACCGCATTCTCGACGAAGCTGGTATCGGTCTGCCCGCCTACTACGAGTGGCGCACGCGGTCGGGCTGTTACTTCTGCTTCTTCCAGCGCAAGCACGAGTGGGTCGGTCTCAAGGACCGCCACCCTAAGCTGTTCGAGAAGGCCATAGCGTACGAGGAAAAGGTCAACTACCGGCGTACCGCGATGCAGGGGCGGGAGTACACCTGGTCTCAGGGCGAGTCCCTGCACGAGCTGATCGAGCGCCGCGATGAGATCGAGGCCAAGCACCAGGCGGCACTCGACCGCGCGGCCAAGCGTGTGAAGCCGAACCGTCCGCTGCTCGAGATCCTCGCGGACGCCCACGACGAGGACGATGACGAGGCCGGCTGCGCCGTGTGCCATCTGTAAACCACTGACACGTTGAGGGGCCTTGTTGTCTCCGGCATCTGCCGGAGACAACAAGGCCCCTTTTTTGGCTCACCTCGCCCCCGAGGGCCTTAGCGGAACCTGCGCCCTGGATGGCCTGCCGCTGCCCTGCGTAAACACGGGAGAGCCAACCATGCGACGACATTTCACACAGGGAACTCCGAGGACTTTCGACGCGTCGCGCTGCCGTCGACGCGGCCTGTGCAGCAAACCAATGCGCCGCTACTTTCGCGCTTACCTGATTCGGCCTTTCGGAGCTTGCCGCACATTCTCGCCTTACCGGACAGCGATCTCGGGAGGCGAATCCAATCGCATTATATAATCGTTGACTTCTTGCCCATAGGTGGGGTTGGTTGCGTGTGAACCGAGGACCACAGAGGGGGCGGATTTTGACCGAATCGACGATTAATGAAGTACTAGAACCGCAGAGAACGCTGAGAGTTATCTCGTATGGAGGCGGCGTGCAGTCCACAGCCCTTCTTGTTCTCGCAGCTAACGGCCACATTGACTTCCCCACCTTCTTGTTCTCTAACGTCGGCGATGACAGCGAGAACCCAGCGACGCTGCAATATATTCGACACGTCGCAGTGCCGTTTGCGCAGCAGCATGGGCTGACCCTTGTGAGCCTGGAGAAGATTCGACGTGATGGGCGCACGGAGACTCTCTGGCAGCGCCTACATAAGCCCGACACCCGATCTATCCCCATCCCCGTTCGGATGGCCAATGGAGCCCCCGGTCGACGTAATTGCACGGCCGACTTCAAGATCAAAGTGATTTCCAAGTGGCTCAGGGAGAAGGGAGCAACAGCGGATAGACCTGCCACCGTCGGTATCGGAATATCCGTCGACGAGATCCACCGCGCCAACAGGAGGAGGTCGGAACCGAACGAAGAAGTTACCTACCCTCTACTGGATCTCGGACTGCGGCGTGAAGACTGCATACGCCTGATCGCTGAGGCTGGACTTCCAGTCCCTCCCAAGAGCTCATGCTATTTCTGCCCATTCCATACCGTCGGCGAATGGCACGAACAGCGCAGAATCGAACCTGATCTCTTCGCCAAGTCCGAGGAGCTGGAAGCATTCATCAACACTCGCCGCGCAGCCCTAGGTCGGGATGACGTCTACCTCACGCGATACGGAATCCCGCTGGGTATCGCGATCCAGAATACCCAGCCCAAAGATCCTGGAGACGGGGACTGCGACTCCGGCTGGTGCATGACCTAGGACTCGCGAATCAGAACAGAGGTGGGGCTCCATTCTTAGCCATGAGCCCCACCTCGTTCCATCGAACTAGACGTGACACACAGGCCAGAGAGCCCAGGCTCACCTGCGCCGCAAATCCCGCGGCCGTGCGAATGCGTCCGCCGGCCCAGGCCGAGAATTCACCCTCTGAGAGGTCGTTTCATCCTGTTGTTTCATCCCTGAATGTGGCTTTGATGTAGTGGTGTCGGGTCGCGCCAGGAGATGGTGTTCTCGCTGGTGAGGCGGCGGGCCATGAGGTCGGTCATGGCGATGTGGATGATGGCTTCGGAGCGGGTGGGCAGGGTTTCGTAGTCGCGCGCGAGGCGGCGGTGGAGCATGAGCCAGCCGTAGGTCCTCGTCAGCCTGAGTGAGCCACTCTCCAAGCCGGTGTCCGTCGCGGCGGCGCAGGATAGTGGCGAAGCCACGGGCCAGCCGGCTGGCCTCGGTGATCTCCGGGCAGCGTCCGCAGACGTCCTGGCGGGCCTGGTCGCCCTGGTTCTCCGGTCGGCCGATGATTCACCGGACGGCACTCGCGACCGCGGGCGGTCGCGGAGGAACGGCTCGTAGGCCGTTGTGCCGGGCCAGCGTGTTGAGGAAGCGCCGGACGCTCTTGCGGCCCCCGAGGTAGCCGCGGTCAGTGAGCTCCTCGAGCAGGATCTGTGCGTTGTCGCATCCCTCGGCCCAGCGGCTGGCGAGGTAGGCATGTGCGGGGTCAGGGCACTGCTGCGGCCGGGCCGCACGCGTATCAGCGACTCAGCGCTGGCGGCCTTCGCGTAGTGCCGTACCGTTTTGCGGTCGAGTCCGAGCCGTACGCTGATGGCGTCGATGGTGAGGCCCTGCTGGAACAGGGTTTGGACGTCGTGGTGCCGTTCGCGGATCTTGCGTTCGTAGGCGGACTCCTCACCCGAAGCGCCGGCCGGGACAGGGGTCGCGTCGGTCTCGGGCTCGGGGGTTTTCAGGCAGGAGCGGTGGCGGGTGATCGTCTTCTCCAGGCTGGTGGCGAGGTTGTGGAGCAGGTGCCAGCGGTCTGCGACCTGAGGGATTCCAGGCTGGCCCCGTTCGACGCCCTCGGCGAAGGCGTCGCCGCGGTCCCGGCAGACCGTGCCGACGTGCGGGTGCTCTCGGAGCCAGTCGGCGAAGGTCTCCGCCGTGTCGTCGGGCAGGACATCGACGGGACGGTGGCTGTCCATGTCGATGAGAATGGCGCCGAAGCGCCGACCACGCCGGAAGGCGAACTCGTCGATACCGAGGGCGGTCAGCTCGGGCACCTCCGGGAGGTCCATGGAGCGGATCAGCCGCAAGAGGGTGGGCCCGCTCACGGGGATGGCCAGCCGTGCGGCGAGGCGTTCGCCGGCCTGTCCACCCACCGCCAACGCGACGTGTCCCAGGAGGCGTTGCAGGTTCGAGTCCCCCGTCCGTAGCGGAAGGTGAGCCGCTCGACCTGCTCGGCGAACGTCTTCTTCACGCAGTCGGCGTTGTCGCAGAAGAAGCGCCGGACCTCAAGGTCGATCGCCACCTCCCGACCGCCGACCGCGGCATCGGCGAGCCTTCGGCCGTAGCGACTGTGCACTCGAACCGAGACCGTGCCGCACCCAGGACAGCGAGCTGTCGCCGCGATACATCTGGCAGAGATCCGTCATCGCAACCAAGTCACGGGGAGTGAGAACCAGGGACAGGCCAGGGGAGATGGTCTCATCCTGCTCAATCGACGGTCGACGAAGCACCATGATCGTCAAACGAGCGTCATGTGTCGGTCTCACTCGCCTGCCGGTCGAGCTCGGCACGCCTTACACCAGTGCCCGATCTCGACACGATCGGTTCGACGAAGAAGCCCCCGAACGTGTAAGCGAACGAGCATCCAGGTTGCCCTTCGCCCTATCGTGGCCATCCATACGTCGCTCGTCCAGGTGGAGGCCGAGGTCGTGAAGTACACATTGTCGGCGCAGCAGGCCGAGTTGCTCCGTCAGGTCGCAGCAGCACCCGGCGCCCTGACCATCGCACCCAACCGTTCAAACACCGCGTGGGCTCTTCGCCAACGGGGGCTCATCCAGCAGAGCGGGCAAGCTGCGGTGGTGACCTCAGACGGTCGCTACTTCCTCAAGCACGGCAAGCACCCCAAAGAGGTCCAATCGGAGAAGGATCGCCTGGCCGGAGACGCCGAGCGAGCTGCACGCGCTCCCGCTGACGGGGCCGAATTGGTCTCACGCCTACGGGCCACGGCCTACGGCCAGCTCACTGTTCCTGATCCGGGCCCGCAGACCCGGGGCCGATGGCGGGCCGCCTACTACGACGCTCTTCATCACGACCGCGTACCAGCAGGGCAAAAACTGCGGTGGTCGGGACGCCAGCGCGGCGATTGCGCCTTCGCCCTGGTCGACGAAGAAGCCGAACTGGCAGCTCAGCCTCAGCCGGTGCATGCCATCGCGATCCCCGACACAATCGATCGCCCTCACCAGCTGGTCCGTGCGACACGCAAGGCCATCGGTAGATCCAAGAGCGCCGTAGACACCCGCGAAACAGCTGGCGTCATCCCTCTGAATGTCTCCCGCGCACAGGTGGAACGCGCCCTGCGGATCCTGCACGCGCTACTGACGGAAGTCGAGCGCCGCGGCTATCAAGTGGACGCCCGAACCGATCTACAGCACGGTCAGGCCCTACACGAGATGGTGGTCGTCATCCGTGGGCACGACTTCCCGCTCACGCTCACAGAGCGGACCACCAAAGTGCCGCACGAGCCTACGACGCAGGAGATCCGCCGGGAGCAGCAAAGCCCCTGGACGCGCATCCCCAAGTACGATCACGCGTTCAACGGACGCCTCGAACTCGGTGCACCGGCCGGGAGCCGGCACCGGCATGTCTACACCTACAGCGATAGCGCGCGGTGGACCCTGGAATCCCGACTGGGGCATCTGCTACGCGATCTCGAAGAGCACGTCACGGCGGCCGAAGGCCGGCGGGGAAAAGAGCGCCTCCAAAAGGCTGAGCAACGACGCCGTTGGTATGCGACTGTCTCCCAGGCCCGTCAGCAGCAAGTCGACCGGCACCGAACAACGTTCCTGAACGAGCAAGTACAGGCGTGGCGCCACGCCTCCGAGATCGACGCCTTCTGCCAGGCAGCTCACGCTCGGGCCGCCGACGGGATGCCCTCCTCGGAGGAGGAGATTGCCTGGTTGCGGTGGGCCGAGGAGTACGCGGAGCGGATCGACCCACTGCGATCGCCACTGAGACCACCGCCAGATCCACCATCCAGTCGCGAGGCACTGGGCAAATTCTTGCAAGGCGATCTCGATGCCCATCCCTGGCCGTTCGACAGCAGGGGGCGCTGGTCGCCGCCCGACGAGGACGTCAGTCCCGTGTGAGTGCGCAAACGCCTCCGCCCTGCCTATGCGGGGCAGGGCGGAGATGCGTCTATCCGGCGACAGTCAGCGGCGCCTCCAGCCGCTCCCAGGCCCCGAGGACTGCCTTGTGCGCGTCCGGCTGCAGGTGCGCGTAGCGCTGGGTGGTCTGGAAGCTCTCGTGGCCGAGGAGGTGCTGAACTTCGTAGAGCGAGACTCCCTTCTGGACGAGCCACGAGGCGCAGGTGTGGCGCATGGAGTGCGGTGGAAAGTGTGGGACGGGTAGCTGCTCGCCATCGGTGTCGAAGTGGTGGGCTCTGCCGATGGCGGGCCACCAGGTCTGGCGACGCCAGTTGCCGTCATCCAGGCGACGGCCCGTTCGTCCCTTGGTGATGGTGGTGAAAACCAGCGCATCGTGTTCCAGAGGATGGATGTGCCGCTCGAGAGCCTCCAAAGCATGCGCCGGAAGCGGGACCTCCCGACGGCTCTTCGAGCTCTTGGGATATTCCTTGATCCCACTCTTCGTGTTGACCTCCACCACGAAGAGACGTCCGCGGCGGCGGTCGATGCGGTGACTGTGAAGTCCGGAGAGCTCACCCCAGCGCAGCCCTGTGTAGAAGCCGAGCAGGCACATGGTCTGCCATGGAACGGGTAGCTCGTCCAAGACGCTCTGCGCCTGATCGAGGGTGAACCATTCGGGCGGCTTGACCGCGATGACGGGGAGGTCGATGCGGCGGCACGGACTCACGGCGATCACATCGTCGTCCACAGCAGCGCGCATGATGGACGACATCAGGTTGTACGCGCGCTTTATAGCGGAGGCGCCCGCACCCTTCTCCACCAGCGCGCGAATCCAGCTCTGCGTGTCCATACGGGTGATGGCTCGCATCTCCCACGCTCCCCAGTGCGGTAGCACGTGGTTCTTGATGCTGGAGGCATCACCGCGCAGAGTATGAGGTTCTACGATCCTTGCGTTCCACCAGCGGTCGTGCCAGTCACTGAAGGAGATCTCACCCGCTCTCGGGTCCCGCAGTGACCCACGGGCGAACTGGGTCTCCAGCTCGGCACCCCACGCGCGTGCCTGTGTTTTGAGTGGGAACGTCTCGCTGAACCGGTCACCTGCCCGGTTACGTACGGTGGCCTGCCAATTGCCGGTCTTCAGCTTACGCAGGTACAGCTTTACTCCTCGGTGTGGCCAATTGAAAAGGGCATCGGCACGTGATCAGCGGCGAGCCGCAGCGGGAACGATCTCCCTGCTCCTGATGAACTCGTCGAGTCCTGAGGCAGGGACGCGTACCCGGGAGCGCCCTGGGCCGGTTCGAAGGTCAACGATGGGCAGGTAGCCGGCGGCAATGAAGCGGTAGACCGTACGACGGTCGACATCGAGCAAGGCAGCAACGGCAGGGATAGACAGCAATCTCGCGGGCAAAGCGAGCTCCTTGGAATCGGAAGGTGCGCATTCCGCACATTTGGGGGCCTGCAGCTCGGCGTCGTCCCGCTGCCTGCCAGAGAGGGCGCTGTGTCGGCCAGGACCACGGACCTGGTCGCCCCCGCCCGGAACCTCCAGCAGGGGTTGAGCCTCTCCCCGGCCCTGTTCAGCGAGATGCTCCGGGCGTAAGCGCCTTAGCGCATCGGCGGCACGTTCCCCCAGCAGGAAGCTGTCGGCGGAGACTCAAGCACGGCACAGGTGCTCAACAGTCGACGCGTCACCATGGGCAGATGCCCCGGTCAATCGAGCGCGAAGGCCGCTTCGAGGCGGTCCCAGGGAATCTCGCCAGTGCACTGGAAGCAGAACGGATATCTCAAATAGAGAGAGCACACACTGACACCGGCGCGCTCAGCAATCTCCACTACTTCAATCAGGGACATGCTCCCGCTACCCAGCCAGCCGACGATGCAGGAATCCCGCAGCACAGAGATGTTCACACCAGCCGCAAAGTCGGCCCCGTCCACGTCTCGCGCAGCTTCGCAAGCTTGCTTCCAAGCCCGGCGGTACATCGCTCCAGACAGCGGGCGCCCGCCTTCACACACGATCAAAGCATCGTCGAGCCCGAGCCCTCGCTCGGTGATCTGCTGCCTCACCATCGCCAACAGCTGAGAACACACCGGCACGAGCCGCCGCTTACCCATGCCGCCCTTCTCCCAGTCCGCAGATTCACCGCTACTGGCATTGACGATGAGCACACCGGACCCATCACCAAGCACCTTCGCATCTCGGACACGCAGGCCAAGCGCTTCCGCGGGTCGCAGCGCAGCGAAGGCGACAACAGAGAAGAAGAGGCGCAGAGTGTTCCCGTTCCTCTGTCGCCGACCAACCCATTCGAGAAGGTTGTCACGCTGCCGACCCGACAACTGGAGCTGTTCGTCAAATTCAATACTGGACATACAGCGAGTACCCCTTGCGTCATTTATCCGCCATCTGAAGGCGGCCAGGAAGATCCCCTAGGGGTTAAAGATTGGCATGCTCTCACAGAGCAAATCCACTCGATCGATGACTGGACTTGTCTGCGGTCGGCGAATCAAAAAATACCCACCCCTCGGGCAACCCGGCCACTAACAATGATCCGGAGGATCCGGGAATTCGGAAATCTCGGATGTTGTGATAGAAGCGGCGAGCGCTCTACTGACTGGGATCTGCGGAGTCTTACGCATGTGCCGGTCAGGAAATTCCCAGGAGTCGAGTGGACGCGCGAAGTACTTACGGAAGGGTTGGCTAAGGTGAGCGGCGATGTTGCTGCGCCGGCTTCGTGGGCGTGTCGATAGCCAGGTCCGGCAGGGTCGCCATGTGGGGCGGTCCCGTGAGCCTGGGAGCCCTTGAGATGTCCTCACGAAGGGTGGAGTCGCCGACGAAGCGCGGTCCGCTGTGACCAAACGAGCAGAGGGCAACAGACGACGTAGGCCTGATGAAGGATCAGCCCGGGTGCGACAGGGCTGCCTGGCCAGTTCATCACCGCGGAGGAGTGCACGCGACCACCGTGGGCGTCACTCATGGCGCAAGCGGTGACAAGCTATGGAGCAGGTGCCTTCTAAGCACCTGCTCCATCGACAGGCCCCATCAAACGGGGTGCGTCGCCGAGCGGTGACAACCGAGGATCGCCCTCACCCCTCGTGTCACACCCAGCCTCGACAACGCACTGCAACGCCTAAGCCAACGCGTGGACTTACGAGCTTCACGTCCTACCGCGACACTGGTCCGCATACGAAAATGGAGATGGTGCCCTTGTCGGCCCGAACCCATTCAACAGGCAACGACCCCTTGATGTTCCATATCGCACCGCCTCGCCGCTCACAAGTGGGAAGCCTTGGACGCCCAGGGCTCCCGAGCCCTCGCCCGCCTCGCCGTAGGACCCCATCAGGGTGATTCGCCGACGTCGACGTTGGGGTCCCGGCACGGGCAAGGGCCGTTCGCACCGGCCACCTCGCTTAACGCCACACTAATCACTCCACCATGAAAGAGTGCGGCCATGGCGATAGAAAGTCTCCGCGAGCTGTGCACAGCCATGGACACGGCAGCGAAAGCAACCTGGCAACGCATCGAGTTCGGGCGATTGCCGGGGCGTCGGTTCGACGAAGCGTCTGTCACAGACAACCTGCTCTTCACCCTCCAGAGTCAAGTTCCTGGATTGCTGACCTACCAGAGCAACCAGGTGAAAGAGCGGGATTCAGGAGCCGACTGGGAGTGGTGGATCGGAGACGACCAGGCGGGGTGGATTTGCCTTCGCATCCAGGCCAAGCGCGTCTACGAGGACAACACCTACCGGATGCTGAAGCATCCTGGCGCAGGCGAAGACACCTTCCAGTACGACACGTTGATCAAGGGTTGTGACCCTGATCAGGCCCGCTACGCGTTTCACGTCTTTTACAACGGCTGGCCCGAGGGCACCTTTGAGGAAGGTACGTACTGGGCGCCGCCGGCCCGGTGGAACGCATGCCCGGGGCTCAGTTCATATAGGGACTGCAGGCACGCCGAGCCTCGCCACTACGGCTGCTCCATCATCTCTTCCTTCGCCGTCAAGGAGCTCAGCGACAGCGACATCGCTGGACCCGCCGCGGCCAGATTCCGCGTCCAGAAATACTTGTCGGCGGCGGTTCCCTGGTCGTACGCCTTCGGCTTCCCGCCCTGGGACCCCAAGCGAGAAGAGGAGCGCTGGCATCCTCGGCTGGACCGCGGTGACTGGGTCGACCGCGTTCACGGCACGCTCGAGGTGCTCAGCCGGCGTGGTGGCGCCAGCGGAGCACGGGACGCCTCGGGACACCTCGGGAACATCCCGATCGATCGAGACCAACGGACCTTCGAGCTTCCGCCGTATGTCGAGGCGATGCGTAGCAGCACGCCAGGACGCTTTGAGCCTGCTTCGGAGGATGAGGCGCCTGTCGCGCCTCAGACGGTGATCGTTGAGCGGAAGCCGAAGAAGCGGGCACGGAAGCGAAATTAAGAGGCTGTGGCTCACGGCAGATGAAGCCCCAGCGCCCTGCCTCACGCCCGTGGTCAGCGCAACCCAACCAGCAAAGCAGAACGCCTGGCACCCCATCAGAACGAGCGTCAAATGAGCGTCACGGGCGTCATTTCAGCGTCAAAATATCGCCCGCAACGCCCACAGTGCACATAATGCACACCGGCAAACATGCAGGTCAGGCGCCCTTTGCGATGGGCTCCAGGATCGCCACGCACTCCACGTGGTGCGTCATCGGGAAGAGGTCGAAGACGCGGAGGGTGCGGACCTTGTAGCCCTGGTCCTTGAAGTAGCCCAGGTCGCGGGCCAGGGCCGCCGGGTCGCACGCCACGTAGGCGATGCGGCGCGGGGTGAGGCCGGCCACCTGGCGGACCGTCTGCTTGCCGGCGCCGGCGCGGGGCGGGTCGAGGACGACGAGGTCGCACTCGGTGATGCCGGTCTTCGGGAGGATCTGCTCGACCTTGCCCTGCTCGATGCGGACCCGGGGGAAGTCCGCCAGGTTGTGGCGGGCGTCCTCGACGGCGCGCTTCGTCGACTCGATGCCGAGGACGGCGCCCGTCTCGCCGAGGCGCTCCGCGAGGGCGCCCGCGAAGATGCCGACGCCGCAGTAGAGGTCGAGGGCCATCTCGCCCTTGCGCGGCATCAGGCCCTGCATGACGGCCTTGATCAGGGTGTCGGCGGCCTGCGGGTGGACCTGCCAGAAGCCGCCCATGCCGACGCGGTAGGTGCGGCCGTCGGCGCGCTCGCGGACGAAGGGGCGGCCGTGGACGCGGTGGACGCCGCCGTCCTTCTCCTCGACGCGCAGCACCGAGACGGGCTGGTCCAGCTCGACGAGGGGCAGTCGGCCGCCGGGGCGGGGGGTCAGGACGACCTGGCGGTCGCTGGAGCCGGAGGCCGCGATGGCCTCCACCGACGCCATCTGCGGCCAGTCCTGCTTCTCGATGCCGAGTTCCGAGACCCCCGGCGCCGCGATCATGCAGTGGTCGATCAGCTCGACGTCGTGCGAGCGGTGCTTGCGCAGGCCGGCGTTGCCGTCGTCGTCGATCGCGAACTGGACGCGGGTGCGCCACTGCGGGACCTCGCCGGCCGGGAGCTTGTCGCCCTCGGCGGGCATGACGGTGCCGTCCCAGCCGGCGTCCTCCGGGGTGAGACCGGCGAGGCGCAGCAGCTGTTCGGCGACGACTTCGCCCTTGAGGCGGCGCTGGGCGCCCGGCTTGGCGTGCTGCCAGTCGCAGCCGCCGCACTTGCCGGGGCCGGCGTACGGGCAGGGGGCCGCGACGCGGTCCTTGGAGGCGTCCAGGACGGTGATGGCGTCGGCGCGCAGGAAGCGGGAGTCGACGTCGCCCTCGGTGACCTTCGCGATGACCTTCTCGCCGGGCAGGGTGTGGCGGACGAACAGGACCCGGCCGTCCGCGTTGCGCGCGATGCAGTGGCCTCCGTGCGCGACGGGCCCGACCTCGACCTCGAACTCCTCCCCGACCAGTGACTGCTTCTCGTTCTGCTCGGTCATGGTGGGGATGCTCCAGGAGATCAATGAAAAGCGAAAGGAAAACGGCCGGACGACCGACCCACCAGTTTACGTGGATCTCGTCCGGCCGTTCACCACCCGCCGGGAGGACCGCCGCGCCTGAAGCGCGGGCATTCCCCCCGCCGCTCCTCCGCTGCCGCTACTCCCCCGCCGCTACTTCCCCGCCGTGTCCTTCGGCCGCGGCGGCCGCGGCGGCCTCGGCGGTCGCGGCGTGTCGACCGGTCCGCGGCGGACGGCGCCCGGGGCGTTCCAGTCCTGCCGCTTCTTGGCCCGCCGCTTCGCGAGTTCGGAGGACTCCAGCTGGTAGGGCACGGAGGTGACCATCACGCCCGGCGTGAACAGCAGCCGGCCCTTGAGGCGCAGCGCGCTCTGGTTGTGGAGCAGGTGTTCGTACCAGCGGCCGACCACGTACTCCGGGATGTAGACGCTGACGGCGTCGCGCGGGTTCTCGCTGCGCAGGCCCTTCACGTACTCGACGACGGGCCGGGTGATCTCGCGGTACGGCGAGTCGAGGATCTTCAGCGGGACGTTGATCCCGCGCCGGTCCCACTCGGTGCGCAGCGCCTTGGTCTCGACCGGGTCGACGCTGATGCTGAGCGCTTCGAGGGTGTCGGAGCGGGTCAGCTTGGCGAAGGCGAGGGCGCGCAGCGTGGGCTTGTGGACCTTGGAGACCAGGACGATGGAGTGGACCCGCGAGGGGCGGACGCTGTCGTCACTGGGGCCCTCGGCCGCCGCGATCTCGGCGGAGACCCGGTCGTAGTGCTTGCGGATCGCGGTCATCGTTCCGTAGAAGATCACCATGCCCAGCAGGGCGACCCAGGCGCCGTGGGTGAACTTCGTGGCGAGGACGACGACCAGCACCATGCCGGTGAAGAAGGCGCCGAAGGTGTTGATGGCCCGGGAGCGGTGCATCCGGCGGCGGGCGGCGGGGTCGTGCTCGGTGCGCAGGTGGCGGTTCCAGTGCCGGACCATGCCGATCTGGCTGAGCGTGAAGGAGACGAAGACTCCGACGATGTAGAGCTGGATGAGCTTGGTGGAGTCGGCGTCGTAGAGCCAGACCAGCAGCATGGCCGCGCCCGCGAGCAGGACGATGCCGTTGGAGAAGGCGAGCCGGTCGCCGCGGGTGTGCAGCTGGCGCGGCAGGTACCGGTCCTGGGCGAGGATCGAGCCGAGCAGCGGGAAGCCGTTGTAGGCGGTGTTCGCGGCCAGGAAGAGGACGAGCGCGGTCGCCGCCGCGAGCACGATGAAGAGGAAGCTGCCCTCGCCGAAGACGGCTTCGCCGACCTGGGAGATCACCGGGTGCTGAACGTATTCGGGGCCGACCGGCACGCCGTCCTGGATCAGGTCGGCGGCGGGATTCTCCGCCATCCTCACGTTCGTGGCCATGGCCAGGCCGATGATGCCGCAGAACATCGTGACGGCCAGGGCGCCCATCAGGGCCAGGGTGGTGGCAGCGTTCTTGCTCTTGGGCTTGCGGAAGGCGGGGACGCCGTTGCTGATGGCCTCGACGCCGGTGAGCGCGGCGCAGCCGGAGGAGAAGGCGCGCAGCAGCAGGAAGACGAGGGCGAATCCGGCGAGTCCCTGGTGCTCGGGTTTGATCTCCAGGTCGGCCGTGGGGGCCTTCATGGTCTCGTCGAGGACGATGCCCCGGTAGGCGCCGTAAGCGATCATGACGAAGACGGCGCCGACGAAGATGTACGTCGGAATCGCGAAGAGGTTTCCGGATTCCTTCACTCCGCGCAGATTCATCAGCGTGAGCAACAGAATCATGATCATCGCCGAGAGCACCTTGTGCTCGATGACGAAATCGACGGCCGAGCCGAGGTTCTCGACTCCGGAGGAGATCGACACGGCCACGGTGAGGACGTAGTCGACGAGCAGCGCGCTCGCCACCGTGAGGCCGGCCTTGGGGCCGAGGTTGGTGTTGGCCACCTCGTAGTCGCCGCCGCCGCTGGGGTACGCGTGGACGTTCTGCCGGTAGGAGGCGACCACGGTGAACATCAGGACGACGACCGCGACCGCGATCCAGGGGCTGAAGTGGTAGGCCGACACACCCGCGATCGACAGGACCAGCAGCACTTCACCGGGGGCATATGCCACGGAGGACAGCGGGTCGGAAGCGAACACCGGCAGGGCGATCCGCTTGGGGAGGAGCGTTTCCCCGAGGCGGTCGCTGCGCAGCGCCCGGCCGATCAGGATCCGTTTGGGCACGTCGGTCAGTTTGGACACGCAGAGGATCGTAAGCGTTCGAAATCGGGCTGACGAACCCCCCGCCCCTTCTCGGGGCAATGAGGCACCGCCTGGACCCCAAATGGTCACACTGGTGACCGCCCGTGTGTAGCTTGGCCCATGGTCTGAGACCCTGTTTAGCCAGAGCATGCAATGAGGCTGAAAACCAGCGAGTCGCTGTCAGCCGGAAGGACGGCCGTGCACATCGTCATTATGGGCTGCGGAAGAGTGGGCTCTGCCCTCGCGCAGACCCTGGAACAGCAGGGGCATACGGTCGCTGTCGTCGACCAGGACCCCACCGCATTCCGCCGGCTCGGAGCATCGTTCGGCGGTCGTCGCGTCACCGGTGTCGGCTTCGACCAGGACACGCTGCGAGAGGCCGGGATCGAGGACGCGGGAGCCTTCGCGGCGGTCAGCAGCGGTGACAATTCCAACATCATCGCCGCGCGCGTGGCCCGCGAGATGTTCGGCGTCGAGAACGTCGCCGCCCGCATCTACGACCCCAAGCGCGCCGAGGTCTACCAGCGGCTCGGCATCCCCACGGTCGCGACCGTACGGTGGACCGCCGACCAGATGCTGCGCCGGCTGCTGCCGTCGGGCGCCGAGCCCCTGTGGCGCGACCCGAGCGGCGGTGTGCAGCTCGCCGAGGTGCACACCTCCACCGCGTGGATCGGTCACAAGGTCAGCCGGCTCCAAGAGGAGACCGGCGTCCGCGTGGCGTTCCTCACCCGGCTGGGCGAGGCGATGCTGCCGACTTCGCAGACCGTTCTCCAGGAGGGCGACCTCGTCCACGTGATGATGCGTACGGACGAGATCGACAAGGTTGAGGCGGCCTTCGCCGAGGGGCCTGAGGAGGCACACGCATGAGGGTCGCGATCGCCGGAGCCGGCGCCGTGGGTCGATCCATCGCGGGCGAGCTGCTGGAGAACGGCCACGAGGTCCTCCTCGTGGACAAGGCGCCGACCGCCATCTCGGTGGAGCGGGTGCCGCAGGCGGAGTGGCTGTTGGCCGACGCCTGCGAGATCACCTCGCTCGACGAGGCCGCGTTGCAGCGCTGCAACGTGGTCATCGCCGCCACCGGTGACGACAAGGTCAACCTCGTCGTCTCCCTGCTCGCCAAGACCGAGTACGGGGTCCCCCGGGTCGTGGCGCGCGTCAACAACCCGAAGAACGAGTGGCTCTTCAACGAGTCCTGGGGCGTCGACGTGGCCGTCTCCACGCCCCGCCTGATGTCCGCCCTCGTCGAGGAGGCCGTCAGCGTCGGTGATCTGGTGCGGCTGCTGCGCTTCAGCCACGGCGACGCCAACCTGGTCGAGCTGACCCTGCCCCCCGACTCCTCGGTCGCGGGCACCCAGATCGGCGAGATCACCTGGCCCGAGGACACCTCGCTCGTCACGATCATCCGCGGCAACCGGGTCCTCACCCCGCACGGCGAGGAGACCCTGGAGCCCGGCGACGAACTGCTGTTCGTGGCGGCGCAGGCCCGCGAGGAACAGTTGGAGGACCTCCTCCAGGCCCGGAACTGACACCGGCGCCGGACACCGGACACCGGACAGGGGCACCCGAAGCGGCGACCACAGCCGCCGGGCACGCCGACCCCGGGACCCGAACCCGCGTACGCCGAAGGGGCGGAGCAGCCGATCGGCTGCTCCGCCCCTTCGGCGTACGCCTGCGGGTCGGCCGCGTCAGACGCCGCGCTCCCGCGCCGCCTTGGCCGCCTTCTCGGCGGCCTCCTCGGCCTCGTACTCGGCGATCACGTCGATCGGCGGCGGCGCCTTCGCCAGGAACAGCCAGGTGAAGTACACGGCCAGCACCATCGGCGGGAGCTTGAGCGCGATCAGGACCCAGCCCAGCTGGGTCGCGTCGCCCCACCAGTACAGCGGGAAGAGGATCGCGTACTTGGCCAGGAAGATCAGGCCCCAGGCCAGGCTGGCCTTCGTGTACGCCTTCTTGCGGCCGGGGTTGCGGGTGCGCCAGGACAGGTTCTCCTTGAAGACCGGTCCGAGCACCACGCCGAGCAGCGGGAAGCCGAGCAGCGCGGAGACGGTGAACGCGACCCCGAGGCCGGCGCCGTAGATCATGCCGGGCAGGTAGAAGCCCTTGGCGTCGCCCGTGAAGAGGGCGAAGGCCACGCCCACGCCGACGCCGAAGACGCCGCTGAAGGCGTGCTTGACGGTGTCCTTGCGCAGCAGCCGCACGATCACGAGGAGGACGGCGACCGCGCCCGCCGCGATGGCCGACGACTTCACGTCCTTGTTGATCGTGTAGATCATGACGAACAGCAGGCCGGGGAGCATCGTCTCCACGGTCCCGCGGATGCCGCCGAAGGCGTCGAACAGCGCCGCCTGGGTCACGGCCTTCTGGTCGTCCCCCACCGGGCCCTCGGGCGTGGTGGGTTTGTCGAGTGACGTCACCGTCAGTGCTCCTGTCCGAGCGGTCGGAGTTCGTACTTCGGGTTGAAGAGCACCCGGCGCCCATGACTCATCGAGATCCGCCCGGAGGCGATCATGCGCCGCCCGGGCTCGATTCCCACGATCGAGCGACGTCCGAGCCACACCACGTCCAGCGCGGCCGAGCCGTCGAACAGTTCCGCTTCCAGTGCGGGCACTCCCGCGCGCGGCCTCAGGGTGACGGTCCGCAGGGTGCCCGTCACCTTGACTATCTGGCGGTCGTGGCAGTCGCAGATCCGCGTGCACCCCGCGGCTTCTGCGTCCTCCTGCAGCTCCGCCGAATGCAGCTCCTCCTGGGAGGTGGACAGCCGCTCCATCATCCGGCGGAACCGGCCCGCCGGCTTGGCCGGCTTCGGGGGCTTGTCTGGACGCGGTTCAGCACTCATACGGGAAGCCTACCGGCGCGCCCGCTACCTCTCGAAGCGGTATCCCATGCCCGGCTCGGTGATGAAGTGCCGCGGGTGCGAGGGGTCGGTCTCCAGCTTGCGGCGCAGCTGGGCCATGTAGACCCGCAGGTAGTTGGTCTCCGTGCCGTAGGAGGGCCCCCAGACCTCCTGGAGGAGCTGCTTCTGGCTGACCAGCTTGCCGCCGTTGCGCACCAGCACTTCCAGCAGGTGCCATTCGGTGGGGGTCAGGCGTACGTCGCGCCCCGCGCGCACCGCCTTCTTCGCGGCGAGGTCGACGGTGAACCCCTCGGTCTCCACGATCACCTCGTCCCCGCCCGCCCCGGCGGCGGGTTCGGCCCGGCGGACGGCGGCGCGCAGCCGCGCGAGCAGTTCGTCCATGCCGAAGGGCTTGGTGACGTAGTCGTCGGCGCCCGCGTCGAGGGCCTCGACCTTCTCGTCGGAGGTGTGGCGGGCGGAGAGCACGAGGATCGGCACCCGGGTCCAGCCGCGCAGCCCCTTGATCACCTCGATCCCGTCCATGTCGGGCAGCCCGAGGTCGAGGACGACCACGTCGGGGTGGCGGGCGGCGGCGAGCTCCAGGGCTCCCGCGCCGTCGGCGGCCGAGTCGACCTCGTACCGGCGCGCCTTGAGGTTGATCACGAGGGCTCGGACGATCTGCGGTTCGTCGTCCACGACGAGCACCCGGGTCATTGGGGTCCTGCTTTCTGTCGTTCGGGGTGTGCTGCCGTGTCCACGGGAAGGGATCGGGTTCCGGTTCCGGGCGCTGGGCCGTCCGGCGGCCGGTCCCGGCCGGCCGCGCGCAGGGTCAGCACCATCGTCAATCCGCCGCCGGGGGTGTCCTCGGCGGCGAGGCCGCCTCCCATGGCCTCGGCGAACCCCCGGGCGACGGCGAGGCCGAGGCCGACGCCGGCGCCGCGGGGGGCGTCACCGTAGCGCTGGAAGGGGGCGAAGATGCGGTCCTTGGCCTCGTCGGGGACCCCGCGCCCGCGGTCGACGACCCGTACCTCGACCCGGTCGCCGAGGAAACTGGCGGCGACGAGCACGGGTTGCCCGGCCGGGCTGTACTTGACGGCGTTCTCCACCACGTTGGCCACGGTCCGCTCCAGCAGCCCCGGGTCCACCGCCACCATCGGCAGGGTCTCGGGCACGTCGAGCAGCACGCTGTCCTCCGGTACGCCGCCCAGCGCCATCGGGACCACCTCGTCGAGGTCGATCTCGCGGATCAGCGGGGTCACCGTCCCGGTCTGGAGCCGGGACATGTCGAGCAGGTTGCCCACCAGGTGGTCGAGCCGGTCGGCGCCGTCCTCGATCCCCTCCAGCAGTTCCGCCCGGTCCTCCTCGGACCACTCGACGTCGTCCGAGCGCAGGGAGCTGACGGACGCCTTGATGGAGGCGAGCGGCGTGCGCAGGTCGTGGCTGACGGCCGCGAGCAGCGCGGTCCGGATCCGGTTGCCCTCGGCCAGCCTGCGGGCCTCCTCGGCTTCGCCGACGAGCCGCTGGCGGTCCAGTACGACCGCGGCCTGGGCCGCGAAGGCGCCGAGCACCCGGCGGTCCTCCGCGGGCAGGACCCGCCCGGACAGGGCCAGCGCCATGTGATCGCCGATCGGCATGTCCACGTCGGCGTCCTCGGGTCGGGCCGCCGGTTTGGGGCCGACGCTGCCGGCCCGGGTCCAGGGTTCGACGTCGCCCTGCCGCTCCAGCAGCGCGACGGACTCCATCCCGAAGGTCTCGCGCACCCGCTCCAGCAACGCGTCCAGGGCGGTCTCGCCGCGCAGCACGCTCCCGGCGAGGAAGGAGAGGATCTCGGACTCGGCGCGCAGCCGCGCGGCCTGGTGGGTGCGCCGGGCGGCCAGGTCGACGACGGAGGCGACGGATACGGCGACCCCGAAGAAGACCGCGATGGCCATGATGTTGCGGGGGTCGGAGACGGTGAGCCGGTGCAGCGGCGGGGCGAAGAAGTAGTTCAGCAGCAGTGAGCCGATGGCGGCGGAGGCGAGGGCCGGCCACAGACCGCCGAGGAGCGCGGACGCCACGGTCAGCGCCAGGAACAGCAGCATGTCGTTGGCGAGGCCCGGGTCGGCGTCGATGTGCGTGAGCAGGATGCACAGGAGCACCGGGCAGAGCGCCCCGATCAGCCAGCCGGCCACGATGCGGGGCCGGCCGAGGCGGGCCGCCGAGCGCACGACGGGCAGTCCGCGTCCCTTGGCGACCTCCTCGTGGGTGACGATGTGGACGTCCAGGTCGGGGCCCGAGTCACGGGCCACGGTGGCGCCGACTCCGGGACCGAGGACGTACTGCCAGGCCTTGCGGCGGCTCGAGCCGAGGACGATCTGGGTGGCGTTGACCCCGCGGGCGAAGGCGAGGAGGGCCTCGGGGATGTTGTCCCCGATCACATGGTGAAACGTTCCGCCCAGGTCCTCGACCAAGGTCCGCTGGACCGCGAGTTCCTTCGGGGAGGCCGAGGTCAGGCCGTCGCTGCGGGCGATGTAGACGGCGAGGATCTCGCTGCCGGAGCCCTTCGCCGCCATCCGGGAGGCGCGCCGGATCAGCGTGCGCCCCTCGGGCCCGCCGGTGAGCCCGACGACGATCCGCTCGCGCGCCTGCCAGGTGGAGCGGATGTCGTGCTCGCCGCGGTACTGCTGGAGGTACTCGTCCGCCCGGTCGGCCACCCACAGGAGCGCGAGCTCGCGAAGCGCCGTGAGGTTGCCCGGGCGGAAGTAGTTGGACAGGGCCGCGTCGACCTTGTCGGGCTTGTATATGTTCCCGTGCGCCATCCGCCGGCGCAGGGCCTGCGGGGACATGTCGACGAGCTCGACCTGGTCGGCCCGCCGCACCACCTCGTCCGGTACGGTCTCCCGCTGCCGGACGCCCGTGATGGACTCGACGACGTCCCCGAGGGACTCCAGGTGCTGGATGTTGACCGTGGACACGACGTCGATGCCGGCCCGCAGCAGCTCTTCCACGTCCTGCCAGCGCTTGGCGTTGCGGGAGCCGGGCACATTGGTGTGCGCCAGTTCGTCCACCAGCGCCACCGCGGGCCGGCGGGCCAGCAGCGCGTCCACGTCCATCTCCGTGAAGGCGGCGCCGCGGTGGAGCAGTTCCCGTCGCGGGACCTGTTCGAGACCGTGCAGCATGACCTCGGTGCGCGGACGCCCGTGGTGTTCGACGAAGCCGACGACGCAGTCGCCGCCCCGCTCCACCCGGCGATGGCCCTCCGCGAGCATGGCGTACGTCTTGCCCACACCGGGCGCCGCGCCGAGATAGATCCTTAGCCTGCCGCGTCCCATGCGCCCATTCTCGGGGACGTCACCGCTGTTCACGCACCGATGGGGGGCCGTACGCCCATCCCTGACGCATCCCTGACGCGCGCCCGCCCGGTGGTGGGGGCGCCGGCGGCGGCCGAAAACGCGCGCGGGCGGGCCCGCCCCCCGAGGGGAGCGCGACCCGCCCGCCGGCGGACTGCTCGTGGGTCAGCGGACCTCGGTGATCTCCGGGCCGCGCTCCAGCTGGCCCATGCCGCCGGAGAAGCGGGAGCCCTCCTGGTCCTCGGCCGTCTGCACGCCGTCCGGCACCATCTGGGCGTCGTTCGGCAGCTTCAGGACGATGGGGTCGCGAGGGGCCATCGGGCCGTCGCCGCGCAGGACGACGGTGTCCCGGAAGATCTGCTCCAGCACGCCGGCCGACTCGGGGCGCACCGCGCCCTGGCCGGAAATGACACCGCGCAGGAACCAGCGGGGACCGTCGACGCCGATGAAGCGCACCAGCTGGGCGCCGGTCTGGCCGTCCGGCAGGGGTACGGGCACCTGGGCCCGCAGTTCCCATCCGAGGGAGCCCTGGACCTCGTCGATGATGCCGCCCTGCTGGGTGATGCCCGTGGCGATCTCGTCACGGACCTCGCCCCAGATGCCCTCCTTCTTGGGGGCGGCGAAGGCCTGCAGTTGCACCGCGCTGTCCCCGAGGACGACGGTGGCGGCCACGATGGCGTCACCGGCGACCTCGACGCGCAGTTCCATGCCCTCGACACCGGGCACGAGGATGCCGCCCAGGTCGACGCGGCCGTCGGCCGGGTCGCCGAGCACCTCGGCGACGTCCCACGGGCCGTCGGGCCGGGGGGCCGGGGGCAGGTTCATCCTGCGCGGCTTGGCAGAGCCGAGCTCGCCCGCGTCGTCCGGCTCATCGGCGCGCACGCCGTCGACCTGCTCGGCCGCGCCGCCGTCCTTGACGGAGTCGTTCTTCTTGCGACGTCCGAACACGTCACTGTCCTTCCCGGTCGGTTACGACCGAAGCGTAGCCATTCCCACCCTGCTGACCAGCGCCGGATCCGGCCACGGCCGCATGACCGCCGGTGGAGCCGAACCCCCCGTCGGCCCGGGCCGAGCCGGGAAGCTCCTCCACCTCGTGGAAGCGCACCTTCTCGACCCGCTGGACAACCAGCTGGGCAATGCGGTCGAAACGCTCGAACCTGACGCTCTCGCGCGGGTCGAGATTGACCACGATCACCTTGATTTCCCCACGGTACCCGGCATCCACCGTCCCCGGGGCATTCACGAGCGCGAGCCCGCAGCGTGCGGCCAGGCCGGAGCGGGGGTGGACGAACGCGGCGTACCCGTCGGGCAGGGCGATCGAGACACCGGTGGGCAGTACGGTCCGCTCGCCGGGCTCCAGCTCCGCGGCCACGGTGGTGACCAGGTCGCAGCCGGCGTCACCGGGGTGGCCGTAGGCGGGCAGGGGCACCTCGGGGTCGACGCGGCGGATCAGCACGTCGACGTCATGGCGGGGCGCGTGGGTGTTCTGGGACATCAGGGGTTCACCTCGAAGGCGCGTGCGCGCCTGACCTGGTCCGGGTCGGCCATCGCCGCCCGGATCTCCTCGGGTCGACCGTTGTCGATGAAGTGGTCGACCTTCACTTCGATGAAGAGGGCGTCCGCCCGGACCGCGATCGGGCCCTGCGGGCCGCCGATCCGGCCGACGGCCGTGGAGTAGATCTTCCGCCCGGCCACGGCGGTGACCTCCGCCTCCAGGTACAGCACGGTGTCCACGGGGACGGGCCGCAGGAAGTCGGTCTCCAACCGGCCGGTGACGGCTATGAGTCGCAGCAGCCAGTTCAGGGAGCCCAGCGTCTCGTCGAGCGCGGTGGCCAGTACGCCGCCGTGGGCGAGGCCGGGTGCGCCCTGATGAGCGGGACGGACGGTGAACTCGGCGGTGACGCGCACGCCCTCGCCGGCGCGGGCCTCCAGGTGGAGGCCGTGCGGCTGTCCGCCGCCGCAGCCGAAACAGTGTTCGTAGTGCGCGCCGAGGAGCTCACCGGGTGCCGGCGCGTCGGGGTGCCGGACCGGTGCGGCGGCGTCGGCCGGGGGCGTCAACGCTGTGTTTCGTCCACTCACAGCCGCAGACCTTACCCGCGCGGCTACCCGCCGGTCGCCTCATGGCAGGCTTGCCCGTATGCAGCTCTCCCCCGCGCACCACGACGAACGCCTGTCCGCTCCCCGCTCCTGGTGGGGCATCGTCGTGCTGGCGGGCCTCGCGTGCGCGCTGATGCTGTTCCCGCTCGGGACGACGCCGCTGCTCGCGGGGCTGATCGGCGGCTCGGCGCTGACGGGGCTGCTGGTGAGTTCGTACGGTTCCGCGCGCGTGCGCGTGGTGAACGGTTCGCTGGCGGCGGGCACCGCCCGGATCCCGGTGACGGCCCTGGGCGAGCCCGAGATCCTGGACGCGGAGGAGGCCCGCGCCTGGCGCACGTACAAGGCCGACACCCGCGCGTTCATGCTGATGCGCAGCTACGTGCCGACGGCGGTCCGCGTCGAGGTGACGGACCCGGCGGACCCGACCCCGTACGTCTACCTCTCCACCCGCGAGCCGCAGGCCCTTTCGGCGGCGATCCGCGCGGCCAAGGGCGGCGCGGCCGAGGCCTGAGCGGCAGGCCGGCGCCCTCGGGGGCCGGCCTCAGTCGTCGCCGCGTGCCGGGCGGCCTTCCAGTGCGATCCTGGCGGCCTCGGGAAGGGGCTCAGAGGGCCGCTCCAGGGGCGGCAGGGCCGTGAGGGCACTCCAGGGCACGGCGCGACCGCGCAGGTCCCCACGTACCTTCTCGGCGAGTTTCCTGGTGTCCTTGCGGTTCATGACGGCGCCGACGGCGGCGCCCACCATGAAGGGCATCAGGTTCGGCAGGTTGCGGAACATCCGCTTCATGATCTGTTGGCGCAGTTCGCGCTTCATCTGACCGCCCAGCGCCACGTTGAGCGTCGTCGGCTTGGTCAGGTCGACCCCGCGCTCCTCCGTCCACGACGTGAGGTAGGCGAGGCTGCGGTCCTTCAGGTTCCCCGGCGGGCGGAGTCCGTAGACCTCGTGGAGTTCGGCGATGAGCTTCAGCTCGATCACCGCGACGCCGGTGATCTCCGCGGCCAGCTCCGCCGGCATGGCGGGCGGAACCGGGAGCATCGCCGCGGCGCCGATGCCCGCGCCCACGGTGGACGTGGCGTTGGCGGCCCCGGCGATCAGCTTGTCGGCGAGCTGATCGGGACCGAGGTCCGGGAACTGCGCGCGCAGTGTCGCGAGGTCCCGTACCGGAACGCGCGGGGCGTTCTCGATGATCCGGTCGCTGATGTACAGGGCGGCGGCCTTCACGCTCTCGCCGCCCCTGCGCACACCGTTCCTGACGGCCTGCACCGGACGCACCCCGGACAGGTGCCGGGGCTTGTCGTCGACGTCCGTGTCCGACGGCACCGCGGGGGCGGTGTCGCTGGGCACGGCAGTCCTCTCGATGGCCGAGCCGCCGGAGGCCCCAGGACCCGTTTCCGGGTCCGTGGCTGCCGCCTGCGTCTCCGCCTGACCACCAGATTTACGGAAGCGTCGCTTCCGAAATGGCGTCGAGCCCGTCACGGCCGAGGCCTCAGTCGCAGTCGCGGCAGATCGGCTGGCCGTTCTTCTCGCGCGCCAGCTGGCTGCGGTGGTGCACCAGGAAGCAGCTCATGCAGGTGAACTCATCGGCCTGCTTGGGCAGCACCCGGACGGCCAGTTCCTCGTTGGAAAGGTCCGCGCCGGGCAGTTCGAGGCTCTCGGCCCCGTCGAAGTCGTCGACGTCGACGCTGGACGAGGACTTCTCGCTGCGCCGGGCCTTCAGCTCCTCGATGCTGTCGTTGTCGACGTCGTCATCGGTCTTGCGTGGGGTGTCGTAGTCCGTTGCCATTTTTTCGCTCTCCCCCTCTGGGATTTAGCGGTGTCTCAGCGCACGTAACGCGCGAGAGGCCGGACTTGTGCCCGACCTGAGGCGGAGATTTTGCCTCACATCAAGGTCTGTTACTCAATCGACACCCAGCCGCACGCCCGAAGGGCTTGTAGCTGGGATGACGAGCGGGACCGTACACGGTCCGGGGGGCGTCATGCACAAACGCCACCCCGTGTATTTCCCGCCATCAGGGGGGCCGGAAACCCGGACTTCCCGGGCTTTCCGGCCGCCTCGGGGTCACTGAACGCACATGACCCGACACTCGAAAATGTGATCGATCACACAACTACCATCCATCATCCCCCCGGGCCGTTCCGCTCACAGCGAACGCGACCCCGAGTGGATCAAAGGGGCAACGTGACGCGCATCACCAGGCCACCACCCTCGCGGGGCGTCGCCTGGATACGCCCGCCGTGGGCGCGGGCCACGGAGCGCGCGATCGACAGACCGAGCCCCACACCCTTGTCGCTGCCCGTTCGCTCCGTACGCAGCCGCCTGAAGGGCTCGAAGAGGTTGTCCACCTCGTACGCGGGAACAACGGGACCCGTGTTCGATACCAAGAGGACCGCCTGACCGTGCTGGGCCTCGGTCGTGACCTCCACCCAGCCGCCCTCCGGGACGTTGTACCGGACGGCGTTCTGCACCAGGTTGAGGGCGATCCGCTCCAGCAGGACGCCGTTGCCCTGGACCACGGCCAACGCACGTTCGCCGCGGACCTCCACGCCCTTCGCCTGGGCCTCCCCGCGGGCCTGGTCGATGGCGCGCGAGGCGACCTCCGCCAGGTCGACGGGCTTGCGCTCGACGATCTGGTTCTCGCTGCGGGCCAGCAGCAACAGGCCCTCGACCAACTGCTCGCTGCGCTCGTTGGTGGCCAGCAGCGTCTTGCCGAGCTGTTGGAGTTCCACCGGCGCCCCTGGATCCGAGAGGTGCACCTCCAGCAGCGTCCGATTGATGGCCAGCGGGGTCCGCAACTCGTGCGAGGCGTTGGCCACGAAGCGCTGCTGCGCCGTGAAGGCCCGCTCCAGGCGGTCGAGCATCTCGTCGAAGGTGTCGGCGAGCTCCTTCAGCTCGTCGTCCGGCCCGTCCAGCTCGATCCGCCGGGTCAGGTCCGAGCCGACGACCCGGCGGGCGGTACGGGTGATCTTGCCCAGCGGCGAGAGCACCCGGCCGGCCATCGCGTAACCGAAGGCGAAGGCGATGATGCTGAGACCCAGGAGTGCCATCAGCGACCGGCTCAGCAGGTCGTCCAGCGCGTGCCGGCGCTGTTCGATGATGCACTTGCCGATGGCGGCGTTGAACTGGTCGAAGGACTGGTCGATGCCCACCACGCCGGGACAGGTGCTGCTGGAGACCTCGACCTTCTGCCCGCCGACGATCTTGAACGGGAGCGCGTTGCCCTCCCGCAGCGCCTGCGCGGCCAGCAGGTAGATGATCGACAGCAGCAGGATGCCCGCGATGAGGAACATGCCGCCGTACAGCAGGGTGAGCCGTATCCGGATGGTCGGGCGCAGCCACGGGAAGGGACCCTCGGCCTGTCCGGGGTCCCAGGTGGGTTTCGGTGGCGCCACCGGTGGCGCCGGGGTCGCTGCCACCCGCGTCAGATCCGGTATCCCGAACCGGGGACGGTCACGATGACCGGCGGCTCGCCGAGCTTGCGGCGCAGGGTCATGACGGTCACCCGGACGACGTTGGTGAAGGGGTCGGTGTTCTCGTCCCAGGCCTTCTCCAGGAGCTGCTCGGCGGACACCACGGTCCCCTCGCTGCGCATGAGGACCTCCAGCACCGCGAACTCCTTGGGCGCCAGCTGCACTTCCCGGCCGTCGCGGAACACCTCGCGCCGGTTCGGGTCGAGCTTGATCCCGGCCCGCTCCAGGACGGGCGGCAGGGCCACCGTCGTACGCCGCCCGAGGGCGCGCACGCGGGCGGTCAGCTCGGTGAAGGCGAAGGGCTTGGGCAGGTAGTCGTCGGCCCCGAGCTCCAGACCCTCGACCCGGTCGCTGACATCGCCGGAGGCGGTCAGCATGAGCACCCGGGTGGGCATGCCCAGCTCGACGATCTTCCGGCAGACGTCGTCACCGTGCACCAGCGGAAGGTCCCGGTCGAGCACGACGACGTCGTAGTCGTTCACCCCGACGCGCTCCAGGGCGGCGGCGCCGTCGTACACGACGTCCACGGCCATGGCCTCCCGGCGCAGGCCGGTGGCCACCGCATCGGCGAGCAGCTGCTCGTCCTCGACGACGAGTACGCGCACGTCGTTTCCTTCCTTCGAGCCCAGAAGGGCACACGTGTGTTGCCCGCCCATCCTGCCGGTTTCAGCCGTAAACCGGCTGTAAGGCACCGCTGGGGGCCTCTGCGGGGGGCGTGGGGGGGGCGGGACCGGACGTGAGGATTCCCTCGTTCTACGAGGTTTCTGCGACCAGGGTGGCGGGGAGGACCTCACCACACCCCAACCATTCCTTGACGGCGGATTGACACGCGCTCGTCCGCCGCCGGCCCACGAAGAGGGGGCGCACCCACCATGGACGCATTCAGCTCGGGTCTCCTGCAGCGCATCAGGAACACCCAGTCGGACCTCAGCAAGGCCCGGGAGACGGGCGACGACTTCCTCGCGGACGTGGAACAGGCCGAACTGGAGGACCTCCAGCGGCTCGCCGCTGAGCACGGCGTCTCCGTCACGGCGGCCTGACCCCCGCGACCCCGCCCCCGGGGCACCCGCCCCACGGACCACGGAACCCCCGCAGTAGGCACCACCGCGCCACGCACCACCGAGAGAGCACGCACCATCGAGAGCCGCAGTACCGCAGCACCCTCGTGACCCGCAGCTTCCGGCCCCGGCCGCCGCATTCGGCAGCCGGGGCCGACTCGTTCCCGGTCACGGCACCGGACGACGTCGGCCCGACCGGCGGGATCCGAGGAGACGTCCTAGTCGTGCCAGGCCCCGGCTTCCTCCAGCAGCGGCTGGAGCGAGGCGAAGACGGCCGGCGAGGCCACCAGGGCCAGTTCCGTGGAGGCCCGCTCGCCCGGCCTGCCGCCGCTGAGGGCGCCGGCCTCACGGGCGATCAGGTCGCCCGCCGCCAGGTCCCAGGGGTTCAGCCCGCGCTCGTAGTGCCCGTCCATGCGGCCGGCGGCCACATCGCACAGGTCCAGGGCGGCCGAACCGCCCCGGCGGATGTCGCGCACCCGCGGGATGATCCGCGCCGCCACCTCGGCCTGGTGGGCCCGCCGGGTCTGTACGTAGCCGAAGCCGGTCCCGATCAGCGCCTGGTCCAGCGGCGCGGCCGGCCGGCAGGCCAGCCGGGCGGTGCCCAGCCAGGCCCCGCCGCCGAGGACGGCGTGGAACGTTTCCCCGCGCATCGGCGCCTCCACGACGCCCACCACGGTCTCGCCCCGGTACTCGGCCGCGATGGACACGCCCCAGCTGGGCAGCCCGTAGAGGTAGTTCACGGTGCCGTCCAGCGGGTCGATGACCCAGCGCACCCCGCTGGTGCCCGGGCTGTCGGCGCCCTCCTCGCCCAGCAGGCCGTCCGTGGGCCGGCGCTCCGCGAGGATGCCGGTGATCAGCTTCTCCGCCGCGATGTCCATCTCGGTCACCACGTCGATCGGGCTGCTCTTGGTGGCGGCCACCGACAGGTCGGCCGGACGGCCGTCCCGCAGCAGTTCACCGGCCCGACGGGCGGCCTCGAGGCCCACGTCCAGCAGTTCGGCCTTGAGCTCTTCGGAAATCAACGTTTCTCCCCTGGGTGGTCTACGCGTAGGGACTGTCGGCGCCCGCGGCCGCCGGCCGCGGTGCCCGCGCCGGGCAGCAGCCCACGGCGCACAGGTCGTGACCGGGCCCCAGCAGACCGAGCGCACACCGCTCGACGCTCTCGCCGCGTTCGCCGGCGGCCCGCTCCAGTACGAGGTCACGGACCGCCGCGGCGAACCGCGGGTCGGCGCCGACCGTGGCGGAACGGGCGATCGGCAGGCCCAGTTCGGCCGCCTTCGCCGTCGCCTCGGTGTCGAGGTCGTACAGGACCTCCATGTGGTCCGACACGAAGCCGATCGGCACCATCACCGCCGCCGGGGCGCCCGCGCCGTGCAGCACTTCCAGGTGGTCGCAGATGTCCGGCTCCAGCCAGGGGATGTGCGGGGCGCCGCTGCGGGACTGGTAGACCAACTCCCAGGGCAGTTCGGTGCCCGTCCCCGCCCGCACGGCGTCCACGATCACCTTCGCGACGTCCAGGTGCTGCTTGACGTACGCGCCGCCCCCGCCGTGCTCCTCGGTCGGGCCGGAGGCGTCGGCGGCCGCGGTGGGGATGGAGTGCGTGGTGAACACCAGGTGGGCGCCGTCGCGCACCTGGTCGGGCAGGGCGGCCAGCGCGGCGAGCACCCCGTCGATCATGGGCTCCACGAAGCCGGGGTGGTTGAAGTAGTGCCGCAGCTTGTCCACCCGGGGCAGTTCGGCCACGCCCTCGTCGGCCAGCGTGGCCAGGGCGTCGGCCAGGTTCTCCCGGTACTGCCGGCAGCCCGAGTACGAGGCGTACGCGCTGGTCGCGAGGACCGCGATGCGGCGACGGCCGTCGGCGGCCATCTCCCGCAGCACGTCGGTGAGGTAGGGCGCCCAGTTGCGGTTGCCCCAGTAGACCGGCAGGTCCAGCCCGTGCTCGGCGAAGTCCTTGCGCAGCGCGTCCAGCAGCTCGCGGTTCTGCCCGTTGATGGGACTGACCCCGCCGAAGCCGAAGTAGTGCTGCCCGACCTCCTTCAGCCGCTCGCGCGGGATGCCGCGCCCGCGCGTGACGTTCTCCAGGAACGGCACGACGTCATCGGGTCCCTCGGGGCCGCCGAAGGACAGCAGCAGGAGGGCGTCGTAGGGGGCGGCGAGGCCTTCGGCCACGGGCGCTTCGGGGGCACGGAGCTGGTCTGACATGCCTCGAATCCTGCCACCACGCCTTCGTCGACGAGAAGCGGCCGTGTCCGCATCCCGGACGCGTCGGAGATAAGGTGACCCTAAGTCATACCGAGTCGAGCCGCCCGGGGCGCCGGCCGTCGGGCGGTCCCCGTGCGGGCGCCGCATCGCCGCCCGTAACCTGTAGGGGCGAATGACGTCCCTTACGGAGATCCCTTGCCCAGTCCTTACCGCGCGATCTTCGCTGCCCCCGGCACCAAAGGGTTCAGCGCCGCGGGCCTCATAGGCCGCCTACCGCTCTCCATGGTGGGCGTCGGCATCCTCACCATGATCTCCGAGATCACCGGTCGCTACGCGATGGCCAGCGCCCTGACCGGCGCGCTCGCCCTCTCCGCCGCCGTCCTCGGCCCGCAGATCTCCCGCCTGGTGGACCAGTACGGCCAGCGCCGGGTGCTGCGGCCCGCGACCCTGGTCTCCGTACTGGCCGTGGCCGTCATGTTGTTGGCCGCCGCCAACGGCTGGCCGGACTGGACCCTGTTCGTGTGCGCCGTCGTCGCCGGCTGCGTGCCCAGCGTCGGCTCGATGATCCGGGCCCGGTGGACCGCGATCTACCGCGATTCCCCGCGCGAGCTGCACACCGCGTACTCCTTCGAGTCCGTGATCGACGAGGTCTGCTTCATCTTCGGCCCGATCCTCGCCATCGGGCTGTCCACCATCTGGTTCCCCGAGGCCGGTCCGCTGATCGCCGCCGTCTGCCTGCTCGTCGGCGTCTGGCTGCTCACCGCGCAGCGGGACACCGAGCCCGAGCCGCACCCGCGCGGCGAGGACACCGACCGCACCTCGGCCCTGCGTTCCCCCGGACTCCAGGTGCTGGCGGCCACCTTCGTGGCCACCGGAGCGATCTTCGGTTCCATCGACGTCTCCACCCTGGCCTTCGCCGAGGAGCAGGGCAGCAAGTCCTCGGCCAGCTTCGTCCTGGCCATCTGGGCCCTCGGCTCCTGCCTCGCCGGAATCGTGTTCGGCCTGCTCCATCTCAAGGGGCGGACCGAACCTCGCTGGGTACTGGGCGTATGTGCGATGGCCGTGAGTATGATCCCCCTCCTACTGGCCGGGAACCTTCCGTTTCTGGCCGCGGCGCTCTTCGTCTCGGGCCTCGCCATCGCTCCCACGATGATCACCACGATGGCCCTGATCGAGGCGCACGTACCTCGCGCGAAGCTCACCGAGGGCATGACCTGGATCAGCACCGGGCTCGCGGTCGGCGTCGCCGTCGGCTCCTCGGTGACCGGTCTGGTCATCGACGCGGCCGGCGCGCAGCGGGGGTACGTCGTCTCCATCACGGCGGGAGCGGCCGCGGCGGCGGTGGCGTTCGCGGGTTACCGCCGGCTGACGAGGCCGGCGCAAGGGGAGGAGCCCTCTAGCGATGGCGCAGACACCGACAGTGCGGACGGCGGGGAAGAGCGGGCCGACCGAGTGGCGTAACTGGGCGGGCAACGTCCGCTCCAGGCCCACCCGCGTGGTGACACCGACCACGGTCGGGGAGCTTCAGGAGGCGGTCCGCCGGGCCGCCGAGCAGGGGCTGCGGGTGAAGGCGGTCGGCACCGGCCACTCCTTCACCGCGGCGGCCGCGACCGACGGCGTCCTTCTTCGGCCGCAGGCGCTGGCCGGCGTCCAGGAGGTCGACCGGGCGGCAGGCACCGTCACGGTGGCGGCCGGCACGGTGCTGAAGGACCTCAACCTGGCCCTCGCGGCGCAGGGCCTGTCGCTCACGAACATGGGCGACATCATGGAGCAGACGGTCTCCGGCGCCACCAGCACCGGCACGCACGGCACCGGCCGCGACTCCGCCTCCATCGCCGCGCAGATCCGCGCCCTGGACCTGGTCACCGCGGACGGCCGGCTGCTGCACTGCTCCGAGAAGGAGAACCCGGACGTCTTCGCCGCCGCCCGGCTCGGCATCGGCGCCCTCGGCATCGTCACCTCGCTGACCCTGGCCGTGGAGCCGCTGTTCTTCCTGACCGCCCGTGAGGAGCCCATGGGCTTCGACCGGGTGACCGCCGAGTTCGACGAGCACGTCGCGGAGAACGAGCACTTCGAGTTCTACTGGTTCCCGCACACCGGCAACTGCAACACCAAGCGGAACAACCGAAGCCAGGGCCCGGCGGCCCCGCCCGGACCGGTCAGCGCCTGGATCGAGGACGAGCTCCTGTCCAACGGCGTCTTCCAGGCCGTCAACTCCC
Source organism: Streptomyces sp. NPDC001568 (assembly GCF_042893755.1). NCBI lineage: Bacteria > Bacillati > Actinomycetota > Actinomycetes > Kitasatosporales > Streptomycetaceae > Streptomyces > Streptomyces sp. NPDC001568. The sequence goes on from NZ_JBIAVF010000009.1 coordinate 192,251, forward strand.
TGGGCCGCGCCGTGCCCGCGGCCATCCCCGGCATCGCCAAGGTCGCCAGCCGCGCCCTGTCGGCCCGCACCTACACGGACATCCCGTACAAGGTGTTCACCAGCCCGCGCCGGGTGCGGTTCGTGGAGATGGAGTACGCGCTGCCCCGCGAGCGCGCCGTCGAGGCGCTGCGCGAGCTGAAGTCCGTGGTCGACCGGTCCGGGCTCCGGATCAGCTTCCCGGTGGAGGTGCGCACGGCTCCGGCGGACGACATCACCCTGTCGACGGCCTCGGGGCGCGAGAGCGCCTACATCGCGGTGCACATGTACCGGGGCACCCCGTACCAGGCCTACTTCACTGCGGCCGAGCGGATCTTCACCGAGTACGGCGGGCGGCCGCACTGGGGCAAGGTGCACACGCGGGACGCGGAGTACTTGGCCGGGGTCTACCCGCGCTTCGGCGAGTTCACCGCGCTGCGCGACCGGCTCGACCCGGACCGACTGTTCGGCAACGACTACCTGCGGCGGGTCCTGGGAGCCTGACCGGCTGCGCCGACGGGCGGTCAGGAGCCGCTCGGATCCGCCCCCGGAGCGGAACCGGAGCCACCCGAACCGCCGGGCGTCGGCCCCGGGGCCGGCGACGACGACGGCTTGCCGCTCGGCGTGACCGGCGGGCTCGGGGACACCGGCGGCGAGGCGTCGCCCGAGGGGGAGGTACCGGGGTCGGGGCTGCGACCCCCGTCGCCGTGCGAGGGCGAGGGGCTCGGGGAACTCCCGGACCCGGGGGTCCGCCCGTCACCGGTCTCCTTCCCGCCGTCGCCCTGCTCGCCCGGCTTCCCGGGCTTGCCGTCCTTCTCCCCGGCGCCCGGCCCCGTCCCGGGCGGGGCCGGGCGGTGGTCGGCGGCCTTGCGGGTACCGGCGGACAGGAGCGTGTCGCCGCCCTTGCTCACGGAGGTGCCGGCGAGGGCCTCGTACGTCCCGAGTCCGCCGATGGCGACGACGAAGGCGGCCGCCGAGGCCACCGCCGTGCGCTTCCAGCCCCGTACGCGGGTGCCGTGCACGGTCGCCTCGCCGAACTCCCCCGCCGGCTCGGCGGCGGCCGGCAGCACCGCCGTCCCGGCGTCCGGCCCCTGCCGCAGCGGGACCTGACGGCCCCTGGGGCGGGCGCCCTCGCGCAACTGGTCGCCGGTGCGCCGGAAGACGTGTCCGATGACGGGCCCGCCGGCGGTGGCGACCACGCTGACCACGCCGGCGCCGACGATGGTCCCGTAGACGCCGAGCTGCGAGGCGAGCAGCGCCGCCCCGACCGTGGCGAGGGAGGTCCCCGCGATCTGGGCGACGCTCAGATCGAGCTTCTTGACCTCGTCCGCCCGCTCCGGTCCGGTTTCCCCTGCCGTCTTCTGACCCATCGCCATCCCCTGTGTGTCACGCCTCTCGTGCTCGTGGTCCGTCAGCAGTTACTGACACCTGAGCGAAGGGGAAAGTTCCGTTTCTGGGGATTCTGTGAAGCACAACACCCGAAATCGGGCGCGCCCGCAGGTCGGCCCGGATTCGGACCCGATTTCGGGCAGCCCAACTCCCGCCGCCCAGGACAACTTCGGCGGCGCGGCGGTCCACCCAGGTGGCCCGAATGGAGTACTGTGGCGAGCCCTGGGGCCGTCCTTCCTTACGGATGTCCGGGCTCGGGAGAGGGAGCCGACTAATGGAGAAACGGCACTCAAGACCGGTGATGCCGCGGTATTGCACGGGTTCCTGCTGCGCACAGTAATCAAGCGGTCACTGTGCGTGCCCAACAGGTAACCGTGCCATAACGTCGATCAAGGGCGCTTGCCCGACACGCCGGTTTAACACGGCAAGGTTGTGGCAGGCTGCACCCGGGCAGGCCACACTCGACTAGCGGAAGCAGCGACGCACGTGACGTCGGCAGGCACCACCCGGGAGGTCCCCATGCCCGAACTGCGTGTCGTGGCCGTCTCAAATGACGGCACACGACTGGTGCTCAAGGCTGCGGACAGCACGGAGTACACGCTTCCGATCGATGAGCGGCTGCGGGCTGCCGTGCGCAATGACCGCGCGCGCCTGAACCAGATCGAGATCGAGGTGGAGAGCCACCTCCGCCCCCGAGACATCCAGGCCCGCATACGAGCCGGTGCCTCCGCGGAGGAGGTCGCCCAGCTCGCCGGCATCCCCGTCGACCGGGTCCGCCGCTTCGAGGGCCCCGTGCTCGCCGAGCGCGCCTTCATGGCGGAGCGCGCCCGCAAGACGCCGGTCCGCCGCCCCGGCGAGAACACCGGACCCCAACTCGGCGAGGCCGTTCAGGAACGGCTCACGCTGCGCGGGGCCGACAAGGACTCCGTCCAATGGGACTCCTGGCGCCGCGACGACGGCACCTGGGAGGTCCTCCTCGTCTACCGGGTCGCCACCGAAATGCACTCGGCGAGCTGGACGTACGACCCGCCGCGCCGACTGGTCGTGGCCGTCGACGACGAGGCCCGGTCCCTGATCGGCGAGTCCGACGACCTGCCGGCGACTCCGGAGCCGAGCTTCCCGTTCGTGCCGCGAATCGCCCGGCTGCCCCGGGACCGGCCGCTGGACCGGGCCCTGGACCGCCAGTTGGAGCGGCCCGACACCCGCACGCCGCCCCCGCCCGAGCCCGAGGAGGAACGGGACACGCTGACCAGCCTGCTGGAAGCCGTCCCGAGTTTCCGCGGCGACATGGTCGTCCCGGAACGCGTCGAGGCCCCGGTCGAGGAGATCGAGGTCGAGGAGCCGCCGGCCCCGGCGGCGTCGGCGGGCGCCGGTTCGGCGTACGCGGACGTACTGATGCCGCGCACCGTGGCGGGCCACCGCGACCGGCTCACCGGTACGACGGACCGTCAGGCCGAGGCGGACGGAGTCCGGCCGGGCCGCCGCGCGGCGGTCCCCAGCTGGGACGAGATCGTCTTCGGCACCCGGCGCAAGAAGCAGGAGTAGCGCGGCCCGTGCCGGGGCGCCGCCCGTCGGCGGCGCCCCGGCTCGGCCTGCCTCCCACCGGCCGGCGCCCGCCCTACTGCGGGTCCGGTCCCGTCGCCACGGGGCGCTCCGGGTCCGAGGACCACTGTGACCAGCTGCCCGCGTACAGGGCCGCCGGGATTCCGGCCACCTCCAGCGCCAGTACCTCGTGGGCCCCGGAGACTCCCGAGCCGCAGTACACGCCCACCGGGGTGTCCCCGTCGGCGCCCAGTGCCTCGAACCGCGCGCGCAGCGCTCCGGTCGACAGGAACCGGCCGTCCTGGGTCACGTTCTCCGTGGTCGGGGCCGAGACCGCGCCCGGGATGTGGCCGCCGATCCGGTCGATCGGCTCGACCTCGCCGCGGTAGCGCTCCCCCGCCCGGGCGTCCAGCAGGAGTCCGGCGCGGGCCAGCGCGGCCGCGCCGTCCGCGTCCAGCAGGCCCAGGGCTCCCGGGTTTGGCTTGAAATCGCCTTCCGTGGGGTTCGGCGCGTCGGGGGTCACGGTTCCGCCCGCCGTCGTCCAGGAGGCCAGGCCCCCGTCCAGGACGCGCACGGCCGGGTGACCCGTCCAGCGCAACAGCCACCAGGCGCGGGCGGCGGCCCAGCCCTGGCCCCCGTCGTACACGACCACCGCCGTCCCGGAGCCCACGCCGGCGCGACGCATGACCGCCGCGAAGGCCTCCGGGTCGGGCAGCGGGTGGCGTCCGCCCGACCCGGGCGGACCTGCCAGTTCGCGGTCGAGGTCGACGTACACGGCGCCGGGCAGGTGGCCCGCTTCGTAGGCGGGGCGCTGGTCGGGGCCGCCCAGCTGCCAGCGGACGTCCAGGAGCACCGGGGGCCGGGGGCCGGCCAGCTCGTCCGTCAGTTCGGAGGCCGAAACAATCGCAGTCATGGGCCCATCCTGCCCCCACCCCGTGGCCCGCGTAACGAGCCCGACACCAGCGGCCCGCAGGGATTCGGTCATCTCTCTTCCAGGTCCGGACGACCCGGCCGGTCGGGGCGCGCCGCGTGTCCCGGGGTGCAAGCATCGGGCGGGTACGGGGACGAGACGGAGGAGACTGCTGACATGACCGAGGCAGCGCGGGCTTCGCGGCGCCCGCCCGGCACGCCCTGTTGGGTGAGCCTCATGGCGCACGGGCTCGGAAGCACCGAGGCCTTCTACGCCGACCTCTTCGGCTGGGAGTACGAGCCGGGGCCGCAGCACCTCGGCCCGTACGTCCGGGCGTTCCTCGACGGCGACGAGGTGGCGGGCATCGGCCAGCTGCCGCCGGACAGCAACCTTCCGGTCGCCTGGACCACGTACTTCGCCACCGACGACGCCGATGCGAGCGCCGAGGCGATCCGGTCCTGCGGCGGGACGGTCGCGGTGGGGCCCCTGGACGCCGGTCCGGTGGAGCGGATGGCGATCTGCTCCGACCCGCTGGGCGCGATCTTCGGGATCTGGCAGGCCGGGGACCGGCCGGGAGCGCGGCCGTTCGGGCTGCCCGGCACCCCCGTGTGGAACGAGTTGCTCACCCAGGAGAGCGTGGCGGTCGGGACGTTCTACTCGTACGTCTTCGGACACGAGGCCGAGGAGTACAAGGGCCCCGACGCCGAGCGGTACGCCGAGGGCCCCGGCGGCCTGGACTACCTGACGCTGTCACTGGCGGGCCGACCGGTCGCCGCCGTGCACGGGGTCGGTCGGGCGCTGCCCCGCGACCGGGGGCCGCACTGGATGACGTACTTCGAGGTGACCGACCCGGACGGGGCCGCCGATCGGGTGCTGGAGCTGGGCGGACGGATCGTCACCCCCGCCCGGGACCGGATCCGGGGCCGGCTGGCCACGGTCGCGGACCCGGAGGGGGCGGTGTTCTCCCTGATCCGGTCCTACGGCGAGGGCGGTCCGGCGTGAGGTGAGCCGGGGCCGGGCCGGTGCCGACGTGACCGGGCCGGTCCGGCGCCGGCGGGCGGTGCACCGCTGGGACGCACCGCCCGCCGTCACCGGACCAGGAGCACGATCGCCGCCCCCCAGACGGTGAGCAGGACGTTGCCGAGGGCGTACGGGACGGTGCAGCCCAGGCCCGGGATCTGGCTGCGGGCACGCTCGTTGAGGGCGCCGATCGCGGCCGTGGTGGTCTGGGCGCCCGCCAGCGCGCCCAGCAGGGTGGGCAGCGGGACGCGCAGTACGAAGTGCCCGAACAGGAACCCGAGCACCAGGGGCAGCGTGGTGGCCACGGCCCCGCCGAGGAGCAACGGCCAGCCCGCCTGGGCGAGGCCGCCGGCGAAGCTGGGCCCGGCGTTCAGGCCGACGATGGTGACGAACATGCAGAGCCCGAGGGTGCCCAGCAGCCATTGGGCGGCGGAGGGCAGGTTGCCGTAGGTCGGGTGCTTGCTGCGGACGTGGCCGAAGACCAGGCCCATCAGCAGGGCCCCGGTCGAGGTGGACAGGGACAGCGGGGCGCCCGCGGCGTGCAGGGCGGGGATGCCGATGCACCCGCCGACGAAGAGACCGCTCGCGATCCACACCATGTCGGTGGCGAAGCTGGTCGGCACGGCCTTGCCCAGCTCCAGCGCGGCCGCGTCCACCAGCCGGCGGGGGCCGGTGAGGACCAGGGTGTCCCCGCGCTGGAGGGAGTTGGCGCGGCCCATCGGGAGCTCGGCGCCGGACCTCAACTGACTGACGATGAACACGCCGGTCATGAAGTCCTCGTGGCGCAGGGTCCCGATGGTCACGCCGTCGGTGCGGTGGCCGGTCAGCACGATGTGCAGGGTCTCGGTCCGGTAGCCGAGCAGTTCCGTGTCGTCGGTCTCCATGCCGATGTGGGTGCGCGCGTCGAAGGCGACGAGGTCCCCGCGGACGGCGCTGATGGCGACGGTGTCCCCGAGGCGCAGCCGGGTGTCCGTGTCGTGCTCGATGATCTGCCCGGCGCGGCGGACGCGGGTGATGTAGACGCGCCGGTCCAGCTCGCGCTGCTCCGCCTCGAACTCCCCGATGCCGCGTCCGGCGAAGCCCTCGACGTCCACCTCGTAGGCGCGCAGGACGTGCTGGTAGTAGCCCTGGCCCGCGTCGGGGTCGGGGTCGGGCACGGCGCTGTCGAGGTCGGCGGCGAGGACGGCGCTGTCGGCGGCGAGGTCGCGGCGCAGCAGGCGGGGCAGCAGCGTGGGCAGCAGGACGGCGGGCAGGACGGTGCCGAGGGGGTAGGTGACGGCGTAGGCGATGGCGACGAGGTGCGCCTGGTCCTGGGCCTGGGCGGGGCTCAGGCCGGGGAGGTTGACGATCGTGTCGGCGGCGACGCCGATCACCGAGGACTGGGTGAGGGCCCCGCCCAGGAGGCCCGCCGCCAGGCCCGGTCCGTAGCCGAGCAGCGAGGCGAGCAGCCAACAGGTGGCGAGGCCGCCGATGCAGACGACCAGGGTGAGCAGCAGCTGGGGGATGGCGTCCCTGCGCAGCGACCGGAAGAACTTCGGGCCGACGTCGTAGCCGAGAGCGAAGAGGAACATCAGGAAGAAGACGGACTTGATCGGTCCGGTGATCTCCACGTGGACCTGCGAGCCGATGATCAGTCCGGCGACGAGGCAGCCGGTGACGGCGCCGACGGCGAAGGTCTTGTAGCGGATCCGCCCGATCTGGAACCCGACGGCGACGGTGAGGAAGATGAGGAGCTCGGGGTACGGCTCGAAGACGTGCTCCCGCAGCCAGTCCATGCGCGCTCCCCCTCCATCGGGCCGGTGCCCGATCCCTGCCCGGGGGCGCGGACCGCGGCAACGCGCGCCGGAGCCGTTCCCCCTATCGGCCGAGCGCGGAGCGCAGGGTGAGCCCGTACCGGACGCGCAGGCGGCGCAGTTCCCACACCGACAGCGCGGTCACCGACAGCGGCGGTCCGATCAGGAAGAGGAGCCGGACGGCGAGCGGGGCGTGGACGGGCGGTGCGTCGAAGACCTGGACCGCGCACATGGCCCACACCAGGGCCGGCGATATCAGCGGCGGGAGCACCTCGTGGACGTCGGCGGTGCGGAAGGTGTGGTGGACCCCGTACAACACCGAGGCCAGCCCGAAGGGCAGCACGAACAGGTAAGCGGCGCCGAAGACGATGTTGAGGAGGAACCCGGCGGCGCCCATGTGGTCCGTCATCATCAGGGTGCCCGCGGGCCCGGCGAGCAGGACGAGCACGACGGTCCCGAAGAGCGCGCCGAGGGCGGTGAGCGGACCGCGAAGCCGCGCCCGGTAGAAGGAGGGGCCGGGCCGTCGGGCGCCCAGGACGAAGGCGGCCAGCGCGACGGGTACGAGGACCAGCAGGACGCCCGCGCTGAGGAAGAACTCGATGAGCTTGCCCTGCAGCACCGAGCCCGCGGACCGGCTCAGCGGGTACGAGTAGAGCAGCCATCCGGTGGCCACGAGCCCGATGGCGGTACGGGCCACCTTGGCGGTCTCGATCTGCGGATCGATCAGCCGCCCGCGCCGCGCGGGGCGTTGCACCCGGGCGGCGAAGACGAACGGCAGCATGAGGAACCCGACGCACCCCGAACGGGCGTCGTCGTTCCGCGGTCTTCTGGTCCTGCGCGCGTGGGTGCGCACGGCATCGCCCCCCTGACGATCATGAACACCGCATCATAGGTGCCCGGGCGGGGCGGGACGGCCGGGGACGCGGTGGCCGGGCTTCCACCCTGCCGGTCTTCCGCATCCTTCATATGATGATTCCTACTGCTTTGAGCACTGATGCGAAGGTGGTATGCCCATGCCCACTGGCCTCACGGTCGACGCGGTCGGCCCGGTGGACGTCGCCGTGGTCGCCTTCGACGGCAACCGGTTCAACGGCGATGTCGCCCCGGCCCTGCGGGAGCTGCAGGAGAGCGGGGTGGTCCGGATCCTCGACCTGACGTTCGTCAACAAGGGACCGGACGGCTCCGTGTCCGTGGTGGAGCTGGACGACGCCGCGGTGGAGGAGGCCTTCCGGCGGATGACCGGCGACGGCTTCGACCTGCTCAGCGACGAGGACCTCACCCGGGTGGCCGAGCGGATGCCGGACAACTCGTCGGCGCTCGTCCTCGTCTGGGAGAACACCTGGGCGTCCCGGCTCGCCACGGCGCTGCGGGAGTCCGACGGCCAGGTGGTCTTCCTGGAGCGGATCCCCCGGGCCGAGGTCGTACGGGCGATCACCGCCCTGGACGAGGAGGACTGACGACATGGTGATGCGTCGACGGATGGGACGGCCGGGCCTGCTCGGCACGATGGCCCGGACCGCGGTCGTCGCGGGCACGGCCACCGCGGTGTCGGGCCGGATGCAGCGCGCGGCCGCGGACCGCGACGCCGATCAGCAGACGGCGGCCGACGCCCGGCAGCAGCAGTTGGTGGATCAGGCGGCCGCCCAGGCACCGGCGGCCACACCCCCGGCGCCGGCCGCGGTGGACCGCGTCGGCCGGCTCACTCAACTGGCCGAGCTGAAGGCACAGGGCGTGCTGACCGAGGCGGAGTTCGCGGCGGAGAAGGCCCGGATCCTCAGCGGCTGAGACCGGTCACCGGTCGCGGACGGGCGCCGGCTTCGGACCGTCAGCCGCCGTTGACCGGGAGGACGTCCGGGGAGAGGGCGCTCGCGTGGGCCGAGGCCGAGGTCATGCGGCGGCGGTGGTGGCGACGGCAGAGGACCTCGTAGCCGATCTCCCCCGCCGGGCGGTTCACGTCGCCGACGACGACCTGGGCGCCCTCGACGACCATCTCGCCGCCTATCGTCCGGGCGTTGTGGGTGGCGCGGGCGCCGCACCAGCACAGGGCCTCGACCTGGAGCTGTTCGAGGCGGTCCGCCAGCTCGATCAGGCGCTGGGAGCCCGGGAAGAGCTTGGTGCGGAAGTCCGTGGTGATGCCGAAGGCGAACACGTCCAGGCCGAGATCGTCCACGATCCGGGCCAACTGGTCGATCTGGTCGGGGGCCAGGAACTGCGCCTCGTCCACGATCACGTAGTCGGCCTTGCCGCCCTTGGAGAGCTGGGCGACCAGGTACGCGTACAGGTCCATGCCCTCCGGCGCCTCGACCGCCTCCGTCACCAGGCCCAGGCGGGACGACAGCTTGCCCTCGCCGGCGCGGTCGTCGCGGGTGAAGATCACGCCCTGCAGGCCCCGCGCGTCACGGTTGTGCGCGATCTGGAGCGCCAGGGTGCTCTTTCCGCAGTCCATCGTTCCGGAGAAGAACACCAGCTCGGGCATGGCAGGACGGGACCTTTCGGGTCGTGGGCGACGGGGGGTGGGGTGGTGGGGCCGGTCAGGTGCGGACTTCGAGCAGGGGGACCAGCTGCTCGGCGGCGGTCATGGAGCCGTGCATGCCGACCAGCGCCGACTCGTTGGGCTCGTTGCGGGACGCGGTGATCGCGACGTCCGCCTGGGCGGCGGCGATCACGTCGCCGATCCGGCCGAGGACGCGTTCGTCGCACTCCCCCGGAGCGCCGAACCAGCCCAGTTCCAGGGCCTCTTCGCGGCTCGCGACCCAGAAGCGGTCGCCGAGCACCTCGCGCCAGACGGTGAGGACGTCGGCCTCGGCGCCGGGTACGGCGTACACGTGCCGGGCCCGGCCCTCGCCGCCGAGCAGGGCGACGCCGGCGCCCAGTTCCCAGTCGTCGTCGAAGTCGATCCGGGAGTCCTCGTCGAAGGGGACGTCGACCATGCCGTGGTCGGCGGTCACGTACAGCGCGGTGCGCGGCGGCAGTTGCTCCGCGAGACGCTGCACGAGGCGGTCGACGAACATGAGCTGACCGCGCCAGGCGTCGGAGTCCACGCCGTGCCGGTGGCCGGCCCCGTCGAGTTCGCTGTAGTACGTGTACACGAGCGAGCGCTCGGCGGCCGCGAGTTGGATCGCGGCGAGGTCCATGCGTTCCTCGCCGGTCATCCGGCCGTGGAAGGTGCCCCCGCTGAGCGCGATCTTGGTGAGCGGGGTGGCGCGGAACGTGGGCGAGGACACCTGGGCGGTGTGCACCCCCGCGGCGTCCGCGAGCTGGAACACGGTCGGGTAGGGCTGCCAGGGCTTGGGCGCGGTCCACGGCTGCCAGCGGAGCTGGTTCATCAGCTCGCCGGAGGCAGGGTTGCGCACCGCGTAGCCCGGCAGGCCGTGGCGGGCCGGCGGCAGGCCGGTGCCGACGGAGGCCAGGGAGGTGGCGGTGGTCGCCGGGAAGCCCGAGGTGATCGGGCGACCCGTGCCGCCGCGCGAGCCGGCGAGGAGGGAGGTGAGGTACGGGGCCTCGTCCGGGTGGGCCTTGATCTGCTCCCAGCCCATGCCGTCGACGAGGAAGACGCAGTTCCGGTCGGCCGGGGTGAGCTCGGCGATCCCGGCGGCGAGGCCGGGCACCCCCTGGCCGGCCGCGAGGGTCGGCAGGAGGTCGGCGAGGGAGCCCGTCCCGTAGTGCGGGACCGGGGCGCCGGCGAGGTCGAGCAGTTCCGGTTCGTCCTGCCAGTTCGGCGGCGCGGAGTACGACATCAGCGGGCGGGACCGGAGGTCGCGGCCGTCGCCTCGGACAGCGCCTGGGCGAAGACCAGGGTCTGGCGGACGGTCTCGGGGCCGTCGCCGGCCTCGCTGACCCGCAGGCTCAGGTCGTCGGCGGTGGAGTTGCCGGTGTAGCCGTGGTCGGCGTCGCAGTTCGAGTCGCCGCAGGCGGCGGGCTCCAGGTCGATGCGCGAGACGGCGCCCCAGCCGATGGTCAGCACGACCTCGCGGGGCAGGGTGCCCGGGGTGTACGACTCCGGGTTGGCGACGACGCGGCTGAGGACCACGGAGGAGATGCTGCTGAGCTTGACCGATTCGGTGGAGGTGGTCGCGTACGGGGAGGGGGACCCGGCGTCGGCGGCCTGCTCGTCGGTGTGGCTGACGATGAAGCGGTTGCCGGTGAGGACCAGCACGGTCACGTGCCGGCGGACCTCGTTGGAGTCGAAGGTGGTCTCCTGGTGGACCAGGTACGACGAGATCGGCTCGCCGCCCACGGCGGCCTCCACCGCCTCGGCCACGAGGGCCGGGTAGTAGCCGCTGCGCTCGATCGCCGCGCGCAGCCCCTGGGTCGTCGTACCGGATTTCGCCATGAGGTCCATCCTAAGGCCCCTCCGGGGTCCCCCTACCTGCCCGGCGCTCAGTAGCTGGGCAGGGTTCGCGGGCCGAGGTCGTTGCGGGCGGGCGGGTGGGCCACGCGGACGGTGGCGCTCAGCACGGAGAGGCCCTCGGTGGCGACGACCACCGGCTCCAGGGAGACCCCGACGACCTCGGGGTGGTCGTCGACGAGGCGGGACAGCCGGAGCAGGAGTTCCTCCAGGGCGCGGGTGTCGACGGGGTCGCTGCCGCGCCAGCCGAAGAGCAGCGGGGCGGTGCGGATGGAGCGGATCAGCGCGGCCGCGTCCCGGTCGGTGGCCGGAACCAGCCGGTGGGCGGTGTCTCCGAGCAGCTCGGAGGCGACACCGGCCAGTCCGAAGGTGAGGACGGCTCCCCCGGCGGGGTCGATGACCGAGCGGACGACGGTGTCCACGCCGCGCGGCACCATGGACTGCACCACGGGGAGCAGCTCGGCGGGCTTGCCGAGGGAGTCGGTGAGTTCCTCGTACGAGCGCCGCAGCTCGGCCTCGGTGGTGAGGTCCAGGCGTACGCCGCCCAGGTCGGCCCGGTGGCGCAGGTGCGGGGCGGTGGTCTTGAGGGCGACGGGGTAGCCGAGGACGCGGGCCGCGCGGGCGGCGGCGTCGGGGGTGGGGGCGGGCAGGACGGGCAGGACGCGGATGCCGTAGCGGCCGAGGAGCTCGCGGCCGTCGGCCTCGTCCAGGGTGGCCACGGAGGCGGGGGCGACGTCCGCGAGGAGGCGGGCGAGCAGGCCGGCGGCGCCGGCTTCGTCGATGTCCTCGTACTCGGGGACGTGCCCGCCCTCGGCGTTGGCCCGACGCCACTGGCCGTACCGGACGGCCTCGGCGAGGGCCTTCACGGCCCGCTCGGCGGCGGGGTAGGTCGGGATCGGGCCGGTGCGGGGGGACGGTGCGTCGGGGGCCGGGCCCGCGCCGGCGTCCGGGCCGGAGGCGGCCGGCGCGGTCCACGCGGGACCGCGCGGGGCGGCGGCGGACGGGGAGGTGGCCCGCGCGGCGGACAGGGCCTCCACCAGGGCTCCGAGTTCCACGTGGACCACCGCGACGGGCTTGCCCGGCGTCTCGGCCGCGGCTTCGCGCAGGGCGGCGGCGAGGTCGTCGGCCAGGGCCTGCTCGCCCACCCAGGGGATGGCCGTGACGATGACGGCGTCGTGGTCGGGCGAGGCCAGGGCCGCGGACAGGGCCGCGCGGAAGTCGGCGGGGCCGGCGGCGGTGGTCAGGTCGAGCGGGGGGCGCGGGCGCAGCCCCTCCGTCAGGCAGGCGTCGTAGGTGAGGACACCGAGCGACTCGGAGTTGCCGAGGATGGCCACCCGGGGGCCGGCCGGTACCGGTTGCCCGGCGAGCAGCAGGCCGACGTCGACCAGTTCGGTGACGGTGTCGACCCGGATGACGCCGGCCTGCCGCAGCAGCTCGGAGACGGTGCTGTCGGTGAGCCGCGTACCGGGGACGACGTGGCCGGCCGGGGTGTGGCGGCCGCCGCGGGCGACGACGACGGGCTTGACGGCGGAGGTGCGGCGCGCGAGGCGGGTGAACTTGCGCGGGTTGCCGAGGGTTTCCAGGTAGAGCAGGGCCACGTCGGTGGCTTCGTCGTCGTACCAGTACTGGAGGATGTCGTTGCCGGAGACGTCGGCCCGGTTCCCGGCGGAGATGAAGGACGACAGCCCTCCGCCGCGCCGGAGCAGTCCGGCCAGCAGCGCGATGCCGATGGCTCCGGACTGGGTGAACAGGCCGATGCGGCCGCGGGCGGCGGTGGGACCGGGGGCCAGGGAGGCGTTCAGCTCGACGTCGGGGGCGGTGTTGATCACCCCGAAGGCGTTGGGGCCGATCAGCCGCATCCCGTACGAGCGCACCTGCCGCACCAGTTCGCGCTGGCGGGCCAGGCCGAGGGGGCCGCTCTCCCCGTAGCCGGCGGAGAGCACGACCAGGCCCTGCACCCCGTGTTCGCCGCAGCGGGCGACGGCGTCCGGGACGCGTTCGGCGGGGACGGCGATCACGGCGAGGTCGACGGGGGCGCCGATGTCCGCGACGGTGCGGTAGGCCCGTACGCCGTCCAGCAGGTCCCCCTCGATGCCGGGGGCGCGGGCTTCGTTGACGGCGTAGAGGTGCCCGTGGAAGCCGCCGTCGCGCAGGTTGCGCAGGGCCGCCGCGCCGACGCCCGAGCCGGAGCGGCTGACGCCGATGACGGCGACGGAGCCGGGGGCCAGCAGCCGCTGGACGGAGCGGGCCTCGGCGCGCTGTTCGCGGGCGCGCTGCACGGCGAGGGATTCGGCGGTGGGTTCGAGGTCGAGGGTGAGGTGGACGGAGCCGTCCTCGAAGCTGCGCCTCTGTTGGTAGCCGACGTCCGTGAACACTTTGATCATCTTGTTGTTGGCGGGCAGCACCTCGGCGGCGAACCGACGGATGCCCCGCTCCCGGGCCACGGCCCCGATGTGTTCCAGGAGCGCGGAGGCCACGCCGCGGCCCTGGTGGGCGTCCTGGACGAGGAAGGCGACCTCGGCCTCGTCGGCCGGGACGGGGGCCGGCCGGCCGTCGGGGCCGATCCGGTCGAAGCGGACGGTTCCGATGAACTCGCCGCCGATGGTCGCCGCGAGGCCGACGCGGTCCACGTAGTCGTGGTGCGTGAAGCGGTGCACGTCGCGGTCGGACAGGCGCGGGTACGGCGCGAAGAAGCGGTAGTACTTCGACTCGTCGGAGACCTGTTCGTAGAAGCTGGTGAGCCGTCCCGCGTCCTCGGTGGTGATGGGACGGATGCGGGCGGTGCCGCCGTCGCGCAGCACGACGTCCGCTTCCCAGTGGGCCGGGTACGAGGGGTCCGACGCGGTCGTCATGGGGTCACCCTAAGGGGCGGACGGGCCGGGCGGACCGGCCTGGACGCGAGCGCGCGCCGAACGCGGCAGTCCGGGGCGAAGCGGTGCAAGCTGGGGAAGGTCGAACGGCGGTGGATCGGGGCCGAAGGTCGGTCCGAGCATTCGGGGTGCCGTGAGAGACTGGTCTAGACAACCGTAAGAACCTGAAGGGCATCACCATGGCAGAGCGCCGCGTCAACGTCGGCTGGGCCGAGGGCCTGCACGCTCGTCCCGCCTCGATCTTCGTCCGGGCGACGACCGCTTCCGGCGTCCCGGTGACCATCGCGAAGGCGGGCGGCGACCCCGTCAACGCCGCTTCCATGCTGGCGGTCCTGGGCCTGGGCGCCCAGGGCGGCGAGGAGATCGTTCTCGCTTCGGAGGCCGAGGGTGCGGACGCCGCCCTGGACCGCCTCGCGAAGCTGGTCGCCGAGGGCCTCGATGAGCTCCCGGAGACCGTCTGACCCTTCGGGTCCGGTACCACCCCGAACGAGCAGAAGAGCCGCAGCCCCCGGTGACCCCGGGGACTGCGGCTCTTCTGCTTTTCGGCCGCGCGGGCGGGAATTCGACGCCGGACGCAAAACCGGAAACCCGAAGGAAGAAGAAGGCCGGAAAGAGAGCAGGAGAAATGTGCGGTACCACGAACCGCCCGGCGCCGTGAGAATATCCACCCACCTTTGTATACGGCCCGTGTTAATGCCGGACGCTCGACATGTTTACGGCAGGTTGCGGAGTCCTCACCCGCGGCCGGTGCGCCTCGGCGGCGCGCGCCGCGTGCTGCGCGGTCAGCGCCCGGGCCCGTTCGACGTCCCCGCGGGCCACCGCGTCGACGATGGCGCCGTGTTCGGCCCAGGACTCCACGGGGCGCGCGGGCGCCTCCACCGTGTACATCCAGGCGATCTTGCGCCGGGTCTGGGTCAGCAGGGCGATCAGGCCCGGGCTACCGGAGGCCTGGGCGAGGGTTTCGTGGAACCAGCCCCCCAGGTCCCGCAGATCGCCCCCCTGACCCCTACGGGCCCGCTCCTGCCCCAGCCGGACCAGCCCGCGCAGCACCCGCAGGTGGGCATCCGTCCGCCTGCGGGCCGCCCTGGAGGCCGCGAGGGGCTCCAGCAGCATCCGTAGCTCCAGGAGGTCGGCCGCCTCCTGTTCGGTGGGCTCCGCCACGCAGGCGCCCGCGTGGCGGCGCGTGGTGACGAACCCTTCGGACTCCAGGGTGCGCAGCGCCTCGCGCACCGGGACGCGGGAGACCCCGTAGCGGCGGGCCAGGACCTCCTCGGTGAGGCGGCCGCCCGGCCCGAAGAAGCCGGAGACGATATCGTCGCGGATCGCTGTGCACACCGCGTGCGCGGGAATACGCAAGGCCGGACCTCCGCGTGAATTCGGCTGCCGGCGCCGTCGCCGGAATCGTGACCGTGTCGCGACTCTATTGCAACACGCGAATATTTCCGAGGACGGCCGGAAATCCGAAACATTTCACGCAACGGGAAGAGGCGGACCCTGGAAGGACCGGGTCGGCCGGCGCGATGGGCTCCGGGAACGCGGACGACCCCGGCTCGGTGAGCCGGGGTCGTCCGTGGAAGTGGTGGTGCGGTGCCGCTCGGGTCAGAGGTTCACACCGTGCGAGCGCAGGTACGCCAGCGGGTTGATGTCCGAGCCGTACTGGGCGCTGGTGCGGGCCTCGAAGTGCAGGTGCACGCCGCTGGAGTTGCCGGTGGTGCCGGCGCGGCCGATCTGCTGGCCCGGGGCGACCTGCTGGCCGGCGGACACGGTCAGCGAGTCCATGTGGCCGTACTGCGTGTACGTGCCGTCGTTGTGCTTGATGATCACGTTGTTGCCGTAGGCGCCGCCCCAGCCGGCCTCGACGACCGTACCGGCGCCGACGGCGCGGATCGTGGTGCCGAGGGAGGCGTGGAAGTCGATGCCCGTGTGGCTACCGGAGGACCACATGGCACCGCCCGCACCGTAGGAGGTGCTGACGTAGGAGCCCGCGACCGGCGAGACGTAGGTGTTGAGGCGCTTGCGCTCCTCCTCGCGGGCGACGCGCTCGGCGGTCTCCCGGTCGGCCTTCGCCTTGGCCTCGGCGACCTCGGCGACGCGTTTGGCCTCGGCGGCGCGCTGCTTGGCGTCGGCCTCGGCCTGGGCCTGGGCGGAGACGGCCTCGGCGGCGCGCTGCTGGGAATCGGCCTGGGCCACGATGTCGCCCTGGAGGTCGTTCGCGACGACCACCGGGTTCTGGCCGGTGTCCTCCATGGAGGGGCCCGAGTTGTCCGCCGCGAAGGCGGGAGCCGCGAGGGTGCCGACCACGCCCGTGGTGGCGAGGGCGGCTATACCGGCGTAGCCGGCGGTCTTGCGGCTCAGACGGCTGGAGCCGCGGTGCTTGCCGGAGCCGGTGGGACGACTGCCAAACGCCATGAAGGGGGTGATCCTTTCCTTCCCTCTCGCCTACCGGGTTAGCTGACGGGTTCGGAGCAGGAAGGTCTCCTACGGACCTCCTCTTGCGAGGCGGTCCGATTCACCCCAGGGACTGTGGGTCCCCGGCTCCCCAGGCTCGCGCCTGACGGGGACTCGGCGATCACTGTTCGGTGCCGCGGATGCGGCGGGCACAACTGACGAACAGCAGGGCCGACGCTAGGCGGATCATCAGTGGATCGCCAAACACACGAGCGCTTTTGTTGCGTACGCCACACCGCATACGAGCAACCAAACCACTAATCGGACAAAAGGGGCCCTGACGGATAATCCATCAGAGCCCCTTCAGAATCGGTCGGTTACCGGTGGAGCGGCGGTCGTCCGCCGCTCGATTACCGGTCGACCACGGGTCAGTTGGTGACGACGGTTACGGCGCCGATGCCCAGTGCCCGTACGGGCTCCTCGATCTGCGCCGCGTCGCCCACCAGCACCGTCACCAGACGGTCCACCGGGAAGGCGCGCACGACCGCCGAAGTCGCCTCCGCCGTACCGGTTTCGGCCAGCCGGGCGTACAACCGCGCCTGGTAGTCGTCCGGCAGCTCCTGCTCGACCTGGTCGGCCAGCGTGCCCGCGACGGAGGACGCCGTCTCGAACTTCAACGGGGCCACGCCCACCAGGTTCTGCACCGCCACGTCCCGCTCGGCGTCGGTCAGACCGCCCTCCGCGAGGGTGCGCAGCACCTTCCAGAGGTCCTCCAGCGCCGGGCCGGTGTTCGGGGTGTCCACCGAGCCGCTGATGGCGAGCATCGAGGCGCCCTTGCCGTCGGCGGTGGAACGCAGCACCTGACCGAAGGCGCGCACGCCGTACGTGTACCCCTTCTCCTCGCGCAGCACCTTGTCCAGGCGGGAGGTGAGCGTGCCACCGAGGCAGTACGTGCCGAGCACCTGCGGGGCCCACACGAGGTCGTGGCGGTCCGCGCCGATCCGACCGATCAGCAACTGCGTCTGGACGGCTCCGGGCCGGTCGACGATGACCACACGGCCCGTGTCGTCGGCGGTCACCGGGGGCACCGGGCGGGGCTCGGCGGTGTCACCGGTCCAACTGCCCAGGGTGTCGGCCAGGACGGCGTCCAGGTCGATGCCGGTCAGGTCGCCGACGACCACCGCGGTGGCGGTGGCGGGGCGCACGTGCGCCTCGTAGAAGGCACGGACGGCCGCGGAGTCGATGCGGGCCACCGTCTCCTCGGTGCCCTGGCGCGGCCGGGACATGCGCAGGGAGGCCGGGAAGAGCTCCTTGGAGAGCTGCTTGGCCGCGCGGCGCTGCGGGTTGGCCAGCTCGTGCGGGATCTCGTCGAGCCGGTTGCGCACCAGCCGGTCGACCTCGCTGTCGGCGAAGGCGGGCGCGCGCAGCGCCTCGGCGAGCAGGCCCATCGCCTTGTGCAGGCGGGAGGCCGGAACCTCCAGGGAAACCCGCAGGCCGGGGTGGTCGGCGTGCGCGTCGAGCGTGGCGCCGCAGCGCTCCAGCTCGGCGGCGAACTCCTCGGCGGAGTGCTTGTCGGTGCCCTCCGACAGGGCGCGGGCCATGATCGTGGCCACCCCGTCGAGGCCCTCGGGCTCCGCGTCCAGCGGGGCCACGAGGTTGACCTCGACCGCGACCACCTGCTGGCCCGGACGGTGGCAGCGCAGCAAGGTCAGGCCGTTGGGCAGCGCGCCCCGTTCGGGGGCCGGGAAGGCCCACGGCTTGGCCTCGCCGGGCTGCGGCTGCGGGTGGAAGGTCATCGTGACGGCTGCGGTGTCGCTCACTGCTCCGCCCCTTCGTTCTCGTCGGTCTCGTCGGCGTCGTCGGCGTCGGACCCGGCCAGCGGCTCGTAGACCAGGACCGCCCGGTTGTCGGGGCGCAGTCGGGCCGCGGCCACGGCCTGCACCTCCTCGGCGGTGACGTCCAGGACGCGCCGCACGGCGGTCAGGGCCAGCTGCGGGTCGCCGAACAGCACCGCGAAGCGGCACAGTTCGTCGGCCCGGCCGGCCACCGTGCTCAGCCGGTCCAGCCACTCGCGCTCCAGTTGCGCCTGGGCGCGCTCCATCTCCTCGGCCGTGGGACCCTCGGCGGCGAACCGCGCGAGCTCCTCGTCGACGGCGGCCTCGATGGCGGGCACCTCGACGCCGCTGGAGGTCTTGACGTCCAACCAGCCCAGCGAGGGCGCGCCGGCGAGCCGCAGCATGCCGAAGCCGGCCGCGACGGCGCTCTGGTCGCGGCGTACCAGCCGGTTGTGCAGGCGGGAGGACTCGCCGCCGCCCAGGACGGTCAGCGCCACGTCGGCGGCGTCGCACTCGCGGGTGCCGTCGTGCGGGAGGCGGTAGGCGGCCATCAGCGCGCGCGCCGGGACCTCCTCGACGATCTCCTCGCGCAACTGCGCGCCCATGACCTCGGGCAGCGTGCCGTCGCGCGGGGGCTGCTTGCCGTCGTGCGACGGGATGCTGCCGAAGTACTTCTCGACCCAGGCGAGGGTGCGCTCGGGGTCGATGTCGCCGACGACCGACAGGACGGCGTTGTTGGGCGCGTAATAGGTACGGAAGAAGGTGCGCGCGTCCTCCAGGGACGCGGCGTCCAGGTCGGCCATCGAGCCGATCGGGGTGTGGTGGTACGGGTGGCCCTCGGGGTACGCGAGGGCGGTCAGCTTCTCGAACGCCGTCCCGTAGGGGACGTTGTCGTAGCGCTGGCGACGCTCGTTCTTGACGACGTCGCGCTGGTTCTCCATGGACTCGTCGTCCAGGGAGGCCAGCAGCGAACCCATCCGGTCCGCCTCCAGCCACAGGGCGAGTTCCAGCTGGTGGGCCGGCATGGTCTCGAAGTAGTTGGTGCGCTCGAAGCTGGTGGTCCCGTTCAGGGAGCCACCGGCGCCCTGGACGAGCTCGAAGTGTCCGTTGCCCGGTACGCTCGCCGAACCCTGGAACATCAGGTGCTCGAAAAGGTGAGCCAAACCGGTCCGCCCCTTGACTTCGTGGCGCGAGCCGACGTCGTACCAGAGGCAGACGGCGGCGACCGGGGTGAGGTGGTCCTCGGACAGCACCACGCGCAGGCCGTTGGCCAGCCGGTGCTCGGTCGCTGTCAGGCCGCCGGAGCCGGCCTGAGCTGTGGCCGTGTGACCCATGGGCATGTGGTCCCTTCGATCGCGATGCAGAGATTTCTGTCAGACCTGCCACTGTATGCAAGCGCGTCGGCCACCGGAGAAGTTCCCGGATGCCGCCCGCGGACTCCGTCCGGGGGACCCCCGGGGTCGGAGTCGGCATTGTCGGCGGCCCGGGCCACAATGGTCCGCGTCGCCCCTGCCGGACCGCCCGGCCGGAACCCGTACGTCCCGTACACCCCGCACACCCGATTCTTGGTTAAGGAGCCGCGCAGCGATGGCCCGCCGCAGCACGAAGACCCCGCCGCCGGAGGATTTCGAGGAGAAGATCCTCGACATCGACGTCGTCGACGAAATGCAGGGCTCCTTCCTCGAGTACGCGTACTCGGTGATCTACTCCCGTGCCCTGCCGGACGCCCGGGACGGCATGAAGCCGGTGCACCGGCGCATCGTCTACCAGATGAACGAGATGGGCCTGCGCCCCGACCGCGGCTACGTCAAGTGCGCCCGTGTCGTGGGCGAGGTCATGGGCAAGCTGCACCCGCACGGCGACGCGTCGATCTACGACGCGCTCGTGCGCATGGCGCAGCCCTTCTCGATGCGCCTGCCCCTGGTCGACGGCCACGGCAACTTCGGTTCGCTCGGCAACGACGACCCGCCGGCCGCGATGCGTTACACCGAGTGCCGGATGGCCGACGCCACGTCACTCATGACGGAGTCGATCGACGAGGACACCGTCGACTTCAACGCCAACTACGACGGCCAGGAGCGCGAACCGGTCGTCCTGCCCGCGGCGTACCCGAACCTGCTCGTCAACGGCGCCTCCGGGATCGCCGTCGGCATGGCCACCAACATGGCCCCGCACAACCTGGGCGAGGTCATCGCGGCCGCCCGCCACCTGATCCGCCACCCGGAGGCGGACCTGGAGGCGCTGATGCGCTTCGTGCCGGGTCCCGACCTGCCCACGGGCGGCCGGATCGTCGGGCTCTCCGGCATCAAGGACGCCTACGAGAACGGTCGCGGCACCTTCAAGATCCGCGCGACGGTCTCGGTGGAGGACGTCACCCCGCGCCGCAAGGGTCTCGTCGTCACCGAACTGCCCTTCACGGTGGGCCCCGAGAAGGTCATCGCGAAGATCAAGGACCTGGTCGGTTCGAAGAAGCTCCAGGGCATCGCCGACGTCAAGGACCTCACCGACCGCTCGCACGGCCTGCGCCTGGTCATCGAGATCAAGAACGGTTTCCACCCGGAGGCCGTCCTGGAGCAGCTCTACAAGCTGACGCCGATGGAGGAGTCCTTCGGCATCAACAACGTCGCCCTGGTCGACGGGCAGCCCCTGACGCTGGGCCTCAAGGAGCTGCTGGAGGTCTACCTGGACCACCGCTTCGAGGTCGTCCGCCGGCGCAGCGAGTTCCGTCGCACCAAGCGGCGCGACCGACTGCACCTGGTCGAGGGCCTGCTGGTGGCCCTGATCGACATCGACGAGGTCATCCGGCTGATCCGCGAGAGCGACAACTCCGCACAGGCCAAGGAGCGGCTGATCGAGCACTTCTCGCTCAGCGAGATCCAGACGCAGTACATCCTCGACACCCCGCTGCGCCGTCTGACCCGCTTCGACCGGATCGAGTTGGAGTCCGAGCGCGACCGCCTCACCGGCGAGATCGACGAGCTGACGGGCATCCTGGATTCGGACGGCGAACTGCGCAAGCTGGTCTCCTCCGAACTGGCCGCGGTGTCGAAGAAGTTCGGCACCGAGCGGCGGACGGTGCTGCTGGAGTCGGCGGGCACGGCCATCGCGACCGTTCCGCTGGAGGTCGCGGACGACCCGTGCCGCGTGCTGCTGTCCTCCACCGGCCTGCTCGCCCGTACGGCGAACGGCGACCCGCTCCCCGAGGAGGAGGGCGGCGCCCGCGCCAAGCACGACCTGATCGTCTCCCAGGTGGCGGCGACCGCACGGGCCGACGTGGGCGCGGTGACCTCGTACGGTCGGTTGCTGCGCCTGCCGGTGATCGACCTGCCGCAGCTGCCGGACACGCACGCCGCGCCGAACCTGGCCGGTGGCGCCCCCGTCTCGGAGTTCCTCTCCGGGCTGGAGGCCGACGAGACGGTGATCTGCCTGACCTCGCTCGACGAGTCCTCCCAGGGGCTGGCCCTGGGCACCGAACAGGGCGTCGTCAAGCGGGTCGTGCCGGACTACCCGGCGAACAAGGACGAGCTGGAGGTCATCACCCTCAAGGAGGGCGACCGGATCGTCGGCGCGGTCGAGCTGCGCACGGGCGAGGAGGACCTGGTCTTCATCACCGACGACGCCCAGTTGCTGCGCTACCCGGCGGCCCAGGTGCGCCCCCAGGGCCGCCCAGCGGGCGGCATGGCGGGCATCAAGCTCGCCGACAACGCCAAGGTGATCCACTTCTCGGCCGTGGACCCGGCCCGGGACGCCGTGGTCTTCACGGTGGCGGGATCGCAGGGAACGCTGGACGACTCGGTGCGCTCCGGCAAGCTCACGCCCTTCGACCAGTACCCGCGCAAGGGTCGGGCCACGGGCGGGGTGCGCTGCCAGCGCTTCCTGAAGGGCGAGGACGTCCTGGTGCTGGCCTGGGCCGGCGGGGCCCCGGTCCGGGCTTCATCGGCCAACGGCACCCCGGCCGCGCTGCCGGCCGTGGACCCGCGTCGTGACGGCTCGGGGGCGGCACTGCCGGCGGTCGTCGAAGCCCTCGCCGGGGGCGTGTTGTAGCACCGGCGGGGCGCGGGTTTCGCGGGGTGGGCCGTTGGGCTCACCCCGCACCCCGCGCCCCGACTAGTGTTTTCCCGTACACGCGGGTGGGGGGAGAACACAGCTGATGAGTCGTCGGTCCAGCGGGTTGAT
The DNA here is from genome assembly GCF_042893755.1 of Streptomyces sp. NPDC001568. Classification (NCBI taxonomy): domain Bacteria; kingdom Bacillati; phylum Actinomycetota; class Actinomycetes; order Kitasatosporales; family Streptomycetaceae; genus Streptomyces; species Streptomyces sp. NPDC001568. The sequence goes on from NZ_JBIAVF010000009.1 coordinate 214,539, forward strand.
CGGGGTGTGGGCCGAGGCCCAACGGCAGCAGCAGCGGGCGCAGCTGATCCAACAGCGCGAGGCGGAGCGCCGGCAGCGGGCGTACGAACGGGACGTGGCCCGGGGCCGGCGGGAGCAGCAGGCCGCCTACAAGCAGCACCGCGAGGCCGATGCCCGTCGCCGGACGGAAGAGCTCGACGCCGAGGTGGCGGCCCTGCAGGGGATGTTGGCCACGGGTTGCCGGGCGCCCGCCTTCCGGATGGCCGCCCTGGTCCGTTCCGAACAGGTGGAGCCGTTCAATCCGGGCACGCTGGCCCAGCCGTTGCCCATGCCGCAGCTCCAGCAGTTCCAGCAGCAGAGCGGCGGTTGGGGGCTCGGCGCGGGCCGTCGCGCCCAGGCGGAGCGCGAGGCCCACGACCGCTACACCCAGGCCTGGCAGGCCGCGCACGCCGCGGACCAGCAGCGCCTGCGGCAGCTGGCGGCGTACCGGGAGCAGTACGAACAATGGGCGGCCGGGCAACTCGCCGACGTACGGCGTCACAACGGCGGCCTCACCGAACTGGCCGGTGCGCTGCGCGCCGGTGACGCCGAGGCCGCCGTCGAGTACTTCTCGGCGGCCCTGTACGCCTCCACCGCCTGGCCCGAGGACCTGCCCCGCCAGGTCTCGGCGGCCTACGACCCGGCGGCCCGGCAGTTGGTGCTGGACTGGGAGCTGCCGGGCTTCGCGGTGGTGCCCGAGGCGAAGTCGGTGCGGTACGTGCCGAGTACCGACCAGGACAAGGAGACGGCCCGGCCGGCCACGCAGCGCCGGGCGGTGTACCGGGACCTGCTGGCCCAGTGCGTGCTGCTGGTGCTGCGCGAGCTGTACGCGGCGGACGAGTTCGGCGCGTTGGACTCGGTGGTGGTGAACGGGTTCGTGGACGACCACGATCCGGTGACGGGACGCGAGGCGCAGATCGTACTGGCCACCGTGCTGGCCTCGCGCACGGCCTTCTCCGGGCTGCGCCTGGAGCAGGTGAGCGCGGTGGACTGCCTGGTGGACGGGTTGCGGGGGCAGTTGTCGGCGCGGCCGGACCAGCTGACGGCGGTGCGGGCGGGTCGTGGGCCGGGCGAGGTCGGCAGCGGGGTCGTCCGCCACGGCGGCCACGGGGACGGCGTCGAGGAGGAGCCCGACCTGTTCTCGATGGACCCGATCGCCTTCGAGAACCTGGTCGCGGAACTGTTCCGGGCGATGGGCATGGAGGCGGTGACCACGCAGCGGTCGGGCGACGGCGGCGTGGACGTCGAGGCGCTGGACCCGGCGCCGATCCGGGGCGGGCGGATCGTCGTCCAGGTCAAGCGGTACCGCAACACCGTCCCGCCGACGGCCGTGCGGGACCTGTACGGCACGGTGCAGGACGCGGGGGCGAACAAGGGGGTGCTGGTCACCACCTCGTCCTTCGGACCGGGGTCGTACACCTTCGCCAACGGAAAGCCGCTGGAGTTGGTTCCCGGGGTGGAGCTGGTGGACCTGTTGCACCGGTACGGGCTGCGCGGCCGGCTGGGCGACGGTTCCTCCACCGCCCCGACCGCGGCGGCTTCCCGGAGCGTGCCCGCCCAGCGGTCGACCGAGCCCGAGGCCCTCGCGCCGGACCGCAACGTGCTGGGCATGTCCTGGTCCGGGTCGGTCGCGCTGGACGTGTGCGCGCTGGTCTGCGAGGGCGGCCGGGTGCTGAGCGAGGACCACTTCGTGTTCTTCAACAATCCGCGGACCCCGGACGGCGCGGTCCGCTCGCGCCCGCATCCGGACCCCGACAAGGCCGCCGTGGAGGTCGGCTTCGACGACCTCCCGCAGCGTGCGGACCGTCTCGTCCTGGTCGCCGCGATCGACCCGGAGGTCGATCCGGACGCCGACCTCGCCGGGTTCACCGACGCCCGGATCCGGCTGCTCGGTGCGGCCGGCGAGGAGATCGACCGGCTGGAGGTCTCCGACGGGCGGGCCGGGGAAACCGCCCTGGTGCTGGGCTCCTTCCGGCGGCGGGCGAACGGCGACTGGAAGTTCGTCATCGGCGGGAAGGGCTACCGGGGCGGCCTGGAGGACCTGTTGCGCGAGTACGGCGTCGACGTGGCCTGAGCCGTTTCCGGCGGCAGGGCCCGGTCCGCACCCGCGTCGGACGCCGCCGGGTCCACCGGATCCCCCGGATCCACGGCCTCCCCCGGTTCCGCCGCCTCCCCCGGATCCACGGCCTCCCCCGGTTCCGCCGCCTCCCCCGGATCCACGGCCTCCCCCTGATCCACCGGTTCGTTCCGGGGGACGTAGCGCAGCACGCCCCACATGCTCTCCGGGCGGGCGTCCTGCGGGGCCTCCTCGAGGCAGGCCTCCAGCCGGCGCAGCAGGGCCGGCCCGTCGGTGCCGGAGCCGATCAGGACCAGTTGCGTCCGGCGGGGCTCGCCCTTCGGCCAGGGGCCGGGCTCGAACCTCAGGAAGCGGCCCACCGCCTGGACCTCGTAGCGCTCCTCGTGGCCGGGGACGCCGAACCGGACGAAGCCCTTGATCCGGTAGAGCCCGGCGGGGCGGAGGTCGAGGAAGTCCATGAGGCGGCGGGGCGAGAGGGGCTGGTCGGAGGTGAACTCGACGCTCTCGTAGGCGGCGTGCGCGTGGGCCGAGTGGTCGTGACCGTCGTCGTCCGCCTCGGCCAGCAGGTCCTCGAAGGAGAGCTGGCCGCGGGTCTCCGTCCAGGGGCGGCGGTCGAAGAGCAGTTCCGGGTCGATCCGACCGTGGTCGGTGGCGATCACGGCGGTGCCCGGGGCCCGGAGCGCGTCGAGTTCCGTTTCGATCCGGGTCCGTTCGGCGGCGTCCACCCGGTCGGTCTTGTTGAGGACGATCAGGTCGGCGACGGCGAGGTGGCGGTCGGTCTCCGGATGCTTCTCGCGGGTCGCGTCGAACTCCGCCGCGTCCACGACGTGCACCATGCCGCCGTAGCGGACGGCCGGATTCTCGTTGGCCATCAGCATTCGGACCATCTCCTGCGGCTCGGCGAGTCCGCTGGCCTCGATGACGATCACGTCGATCCGGTGCGCGGGCGCGGTGAGCTTGTCCAGGTAGGCGTCGAGTTCGCTGCCGTCGACCGCGCAGCACAGGCAGCCGCCGCCGAGGGAGACCATCGAGTCGCCGACCTGGCCGGCCACGGACATGGCGTCGACCTCGATCGATCCGAAGTCGTTGACGACGACCCCGATCCGGGTCCCTCCCCGATTGCCGAGGAGGTGGTTGAGCACGGTGGTCTTGCCGGATCCGAGGAATCCGGCGAGGACGACGACGGGGACGGTCCGCTCGGGCTGCCTGCTGTTCACCCGGCCGATGGTAACCAGGACCGGTCAGTCGAGGAGCGGCACGGGCCGGGGAGGGGTGGGGCCGGTGTAGCGGGCTGCGGGACGGATGATCTTCGAGTCGGCGGCCTGTTCGAGGACGTTCGCGCTCCAACCGACGACGCGCGCGGCGCAGAAGGTCGGGGTGAACATCTCGCGGGGCAGCCCGCACAGCTCCATGACGATCCCCGCGTAGAACTCCACGTTGGTGTGCAGCGCGCGGCCGGGCTTGAGCTCGGCGAGGATCTCCTCCACCTGCCGTTCGACCTCGACGGAGAAGTCCACGAGCGGCCCGCCGAACTGCTGGGCGATCTCCCGCAGCATCCGGGAGCGCGGGTCCTCGGTGCGGTAGACGGGGTGCCCGAAGCCCATGATCCGGTCCCCGGCGAGGACCCGTTCCCGGATCCAGGGCCCGATGCGTTCGACGGTGCCGATGGCGTCGAGGGTGTCCAGGGCGCGGCTCGGGGCGCCGCCGTGCAGCGGTCCGGACAGCGCTCCGATGGCTCCGGTCAGGCAGGCGGCGACGTCGGCCCCGGTGGAGGCGATCACGCGGGCGGTGAAGGTGGAGGCGTTGAAGCCGTGGTCGACGGTGGAGATGAGGTACCGCTCGACGGCGCGGGTGCGGACGGGGTCCGGCTCCTGCCCGGTCAGCATCCAGAGGTAGTTGGCCGCGTACGGGAGGTCGTCGCGCGGATCCACCGGTTCCAGGCCCTGGCCGAGTCGGTGCAGGGCGGTGAGCAGGGTGGGCACGGCGGCGCAGGCGGCGAGGGCGTCGGCGGCGCGGTGGTCGGCGTCGAGGTCGAAGACGGGCCGGAAGCCGGCGCAGGCACCGAGCAGCGAGAGCGCGGTGCGCAGTCCGGCGAGCGGCCCCGATGCGGCGGTGGCACGGGCGAGGCCGGGCAGGGCGTCGCGGACGGCGGCGGGCAGTCGGCGCAGCGGGGCGACGCGGGCGGTGAAGGCGGCGCGTTCGGCGGCGTCCACGGGCAGCGTGCCGTGGAACATCAGGTGCCACACGTCCTCGAAGGTGCGGCCTGCGGCGAGCTCGACGGCCGAGTACTCGCGGTAGTGGTAGAAGCCCTCCTGGCCGCGGACGTCGCCGAGTCGGGTTTCGGTGACGACGACTCCGGCGAGGCCACGGGGTACTGCGACGGTGGTGTTCATGGATCGACCATCCATGCTTGAATCAATCCTTGTCAATGTTGATTGAATCAATATATGTAGGCTGTGTGTCATGAGCGATCAGCCCGCCGCCGACAGCACGCGCCGCCTCACCACCCAGGAGGCCGCCCTCGCCCTCGGCGTGAAGCCGGCGACCGTCTACGCGTACGTCAGCCGCGGCCAGCTCACCAGCCGTCGCGACCCCGTCGGGCGCGGCAGCACCTTCGACGCGGGTGAGGTGGAGGCCTTGGCCCGGCGCAGCCGGCGCGAGGCGGCGGCTCCGGCCGGGGAGCTCTCCGTACGCACCTCGCTCACCCTGATCGAGGACGACCGGTACTGGTTCCGGGGCGTGGACGCCGTCGAGCTGGCCTCCCGGTATCCGTACGAGGAGGTCGCCGAGTGGCTCTGGACGGGCGAACCGCGGCCCGGCGCCTCCTTCGCCGCTCCCCCGGAGGCGCTGGCCGCGGCTCGCCGGGCGGTGGCCGCGCTCCCCGAGCACAGCGGCCCCGTCGACCGGCTCCGGGTGGCGGTGGCGGCCGCCGCGGTGACGGACCCGCTGCGCTTCGACCTGTCCGAGGAGGCCGTACTGGGCTCCGCGCGCTCCCTCGTCCCGACACTGGCCGGCGCCCTGCCCGAGCGGGGCCCGGCCGCCGGGGACGGGGCCCCGGTCGCCCGGGAGCTCTGGTCCCGGCTCACCGCGGCGGACCCCGAACCGCGTGCGCTGGAGGTGCTGGACCTGGCCCTCGGGCTGCTGACCGATCACGATCTGGCCGCCTCCACGCTGGCCGTACGGGTGGCGGCGTCGGCCCGGGCCCATCCGTACGCGGCGGTCTCGGCGGGACTCGGCGCCCTGGAGGGGCCGCTGCACGGCGCCGCCGGACGGCTGGCCCACCGGATGCTGGTGGAGGTGCTGGAGCGGGGCGGCGCGGCGCCGGTGGTGGCGGAGTACCTGCGGGCGGGACGCCCGGTGCCCGGGCTCGGCCACCGGTTGTACCGCGGCGAGGACCCGCGGGCCGGGGCGCTGTTCGGGCGGTTGGGGGACCTGCCGCAGGCGGCTCCGGCGCTCGGTGCGGCGCGTGACGTGGCGGCGGTGATGGCCCGGCACGGACTGCACGCCAACGTGGACCTGGCGCTGGCGGTGCTGACGGTGTCCTGCGGGATGCGCGCCGAGGCCGGGGAGACGGTGTTCGCGGTGGCGCGGACGGCGGGTTGGATCGCGCACGCCCTGGAGGAGTACCAGGAGCGGCCGCTGCGGATGCGACCGAGCGGGCAGTACCAGGGGCCCCGCCCGCCGCAGCCGCTGCCGTGACGGGCGGGTCCCCGCCGGGGGTCGGCTGCGGCGTCAGGTCCGCAGCCAGACCCCCGTGTCCGGCGGGAGCAGCCCCTCCGCGTCGAGGGCGGCGCTGCCCAGCAGGAGGCTCGTACGGGCCGGGAGGGTCACCGGGTCGCCGGAGAGGTTGACCACGCAGAGCAGGCCGTCGGGGCGGGCGAAGGCCAGTACCCCGGGCGGGGCGGGCAGCCAGCGCAGGCCGCCACCACCGAACCCGGCCGCGTCCCGGCGCAGCCGCAGGGCGGTGCGGTAGAGGGTGAGCATCGAGTCCGGGTCGCCGTCCTGCCGGTCCGCGGCGTACGTCGCCCAGTGCGCGGGCTGGGGCAGCCACGGATCGTGCCAGGGCTCGGCGCTCCAGGGCAGCGGCACCCGGCAGCCGTCGCGGCCGGGGTCGGTGCCGCCGGAGCGGAAGTGCATGGGGTCCTGGATCCGGTCGAGCGGGACGTCGGCCTCGGGCAGGCCCAGTTCCTCGCCCTGGTACAGGTACACGGAGCCGGGCAGGGCGAGGGTCAGCAGGGCGGCGGCACGCGCCCGCCGGGTGCCCAGCACCGGGTCGGACGGGATGCCGAACGCCTTCGTGGCGAAGTCGAAGCCCGTGTCGGCGCGGCCGTAGCGGGTCACGGTCCGGGTGACGTCGTGGTTGCACAGCACCCAGGTGGCCGGGGCCCCGACCGGGGCGTGTTCGGCGAGGGTCTCCTCGATGGAGGTGCGCAGCCGCTCGGCGTCCCACGGACAGCTGAGGAAGGAGAAGTTGAAGGCGGTGTGCAGTTCGTCGGGGCGCAGGTAGCGGGCGAAGCGCTCGGAGTCGGGGAGCCAGACCTCGCCGACGAAGACGGCTCCGTACGCGTCGGCGATCTCCCGCCAGGAGCGGTAGATCGCGTGGAGGTCGTCGCGGTCGATGAAGGGGTGGGGCTCCCCGGTCCAGGGGCCGGCCGGCCGGCCCGCCAGGTCGGGCAGGGTCGGATCCTTCGCCAGCAGGGCCGCGGAGTCGATCCGTACGCCGGCGACCCCCCGCTCGAACCAGAAGCGCAGCACCTCCTCGTGTTCCCGTCGCACCTCGGGGTGGTCCCAGTTGAGGTCGGGCTGCTGCGCGGTGAACAGGTGCAGGTACCACTCCCCGTCCGGTACGCGGGTCCAGGTGGCGGCGCCGTTGAACTGCGAGGGCCAGTCCCCCGGCGGCAGTTCGCCGTGCTCGCCGCGGCCGGGGCGGAAGTGGAAGAGCTCCCGCTCGGGGCTGCCGGGGCCGGCGTCGAGGGCGGCGCGGAACCAGGCGTGCCGGTCGGACACGTGGTTCGGGACGATGTCGATGATCGTACGGATGCCCAGCGCGCGGGCTTCGGCGATGAGCTTCTCGGCTTCGGCGAGGGTGCCGAAGGCGGGGTCGATGGTGCGGTAGTCGGCGACGTCGTAGCCGCCGTCGGCGAGCGGGGACAGGTACCAGGGGGTGAACCACAGGGCGTCCACCCCCAGTTCGGCGAGGTACGGCAGGCGGGCCCGGACGCCCGCGAGGTCACCGGTGCCGTCCCCGTCGCCGTCGGCGAAGCTGCGTACGTACACCTGGTAGATGGCCGCTGAGCGCCACCAGTCGGCGTCGCTGTCGGGCAGGGGAAGGTCGGCCACGTCAGGGTCCTTTCACGGCGGGTGCGGTCGGCCGGGCGGCTCGGCGGAGGTCCCGGAACGGTCGGTCAGCCCTTGAGGGAGCCGGCCGTCAGGCCGCTCATGATGTTGCGCTGGAAGATCAGGAAGATGACGAGGGTCGGCGCGCAGGCCATCGCGAGCGCGGCGATCAGGTGGTTCTCGGGAACGCCGCTGGCCAGCGAGTAGATGCCGACGTTCAGCGTTTGCAGGGCGGGATCGGGGAGGGTGAGCATCGGCCAGAGGAAGTCCTTCCAGACGCCGACGATCGCGAAGATCGAGACGACGCCGAGAACGGGCCGGGACATCGGCAGGACCACCGAGCGCAGGATGCGCAGCGCGCTCGCGCCGTCGATCGCGGCGGCGTCGAGGATCTCCTTCGGGATGGAGTCGAAGAACCGCTTCAGCAGGAAGATGGAGAAGGCGTTGGTGACGGCCGGCAGCCAGATCACCCAGGGCGTGTTGAGCAGGTTCCGCTCGATGATCGGCATGTCCAGGACCGTCAGGTACTGGGGGACGACCAGGACGGTGGCCGGGATCATCAGGGTGGCGAGCATCATGCCGAGGACGACCTTGCCGAAGACCGGGCGCAGCCTGGACAGCGAATAGGCGGCGGCCACGTCGAGGACGAGCTGGAAGACGAGCGCGCCGAAGGCGTAGTAGAGGGTGTTGAACAGCAGTTTCGCGAGGTCCATGACCTTCCAGGCGGCCGTGTAGTTCGCGGTGTGCAGGGAGTCCGGGACCAGGGTCGGCGGGACCCGGGCGAACTCCTCGGTGCTCTTGAGGCCGTTCGCGACCATCCAGTAGAGGGGGCCGAGGAAGACGAGGGTGAAGCCGGCGACGACCAGCGCGAGGACGGTCCAGTAGAGGATCCTGCCCCGCGTGCGGCCGAGCCGGACGGGCGATATCAGGGTGCGCTCTGCCACGGGAAGGGCTCCTTGTCGGCGCTCGCGGTCGGCGATCGGGTCTCGGTCCGGCTCAGGGCTCAGGGCCCACGGCCCACGGCCGGTTCTCGGGCCGGTTCCCGGTCAGCTCTCGTTGTCGCGGCTGAGGCGGACGTACAGGGCGGAGAAGCCGGCGAGGAGGACGAGCAGGCACAGGCCCATGGCCGCGGCGCCGCCGTACTGGTTGAAGTTGAAGGCGTACTGGTAGATGAGGACGACGACGGTGGTGGTGGAGCCCTCGGGGCCGGCGCCACCGGTCAGCAGGAACGGTTCGACGAACACCTGCATCGTCGCGATCACCTGCATCAGCAGCATCAGCGAGAGGATCAGCTTGGTCTGCGGGACCGTGACGTGCCAGATCTTGCGCAACAGGCCCGCCCCGTCGAGCTCCGCCGCTTCGTACAGTTCGCCGGGGATGCCCTGGAGGGCGGCCAGGTAGATCAGGGTCGCACCGCCCATGTTCATCCACGTGGAGGCGATGACGACGGACAGCATCGCCGTGTCGGTGGACTGCAGCCAGTCCTGCGGGGGCAGGTGCAGGAACTCCAGCGCCCGGTTGAACAGGCCGTACCCGGGGTCGTAGAAGTACTTGAACAGCAGGACCGAGGCCACCGGCGGCATCATCACCGGCAGGTAGACCAGCAGGCGCAGGTAACCGCGGGCGTGCCGCAGTTCGTTGAGCACGAGCGCGATCACGAAGGGGACCGCGAAGCCGAGGACCAGGGCCAGGCCGGTGAAGAGCAGGGTGTTGCGCCAGGCCTGCCAGAAGCTCGGGTCCCCGAAGACGTACGCGAAGTTGTCCCAGCCGACCCAGCGGGTGGTTCCGCCTTCCGTCTTCTGGAAGGCCAGCAGGAACTCCCGGACCATCGGGTACCAGGAGAAGAAGGCGAAGCACAGGACGGCGCCGATCAGGAAGCCGTGGGCCGTGAGGTTCCGCTTGAGTGCCCGGTGGAACTCCGGGCGGGGGGCTCTGGGAAGGGTGGGGACCGGCATCGCCGCTCGCTCCTTGCTGGTCGTCGCTTCCAGGTACGAGGGGGCCGGGTGGGAGTACGGGGGTGGGACCGGGGCCCGGGAGGGCGGGTGGGACCGGGGCCGGCGACCGCGCCGCTGCCCGGCCCACCCGCGGGCCCTTACTGGTTCCCCAGTACCTGGTTGACGGCCTTCTCGGCCTCGCCGAGGAGCTGCGCGGGGTCGGCGTCCTTGTTGGTGAGGACGCCGGACATCACCTTGTCGAGCACCTTGTAGACCTCCTGGGCCTTCGGCGGCTCGGTCTTGCCGGAAACGGGGTTGTCCAGGAAGCTCTTGAAGTTCGCGATCGGCATGGTGGCGCTCGCCGCCTTCAGCCGGTCGTCCTCGGCCCTGCTCGCGCCGGTGAAGAAAGCGGGTTGCGGGAGGCCGACGGGCAGGCCGTCCGCCTTGCTGCGGTCGTACCGGAACTGGCCCTTGCCGACGGCGAGGGTCTTGAAGTTCAGCCAGGCCACGGCCGCCTTGATCTTGTCGGGTGAGCTGCCCTTCTTGATCACGTACCCGTTTCCGCCGGCCAGGGTGGACGCGCCGCCCGGGATCGGGCCCATGCCGAAGTTCTCGTACTTCGCCCCCAACTGCTGGACCATGTACGTGATGTCGTCGGGCGCGGCGAGGAACATGCCGAGCTTGTCCGAGGCCATCTGCTTCTGCAGGTCGCCCCACTTGAGCAACTGGGTCCGGCCCATGCTGTCGTCGTCCCAGCGCATGGCGCGGAGGTTGTCGACGATCTGCCTGCCGGTGGCGTTGTTGAAGGCGGCCTTGCCGTCGGCGCCGACGATGTCGCCGCCCAGTCCGTACATGGTGGCCGTGTAGTGCCAGCCGCCGGTGTTCTCCACGCTGTACTCACCGAAGCCCGCGGTGCCGTTGCCGAGCGCGGCGATCTTCTTCGCCGCGGCCCGGACCTCTTCCCAGGTACGGGGCGGGGAATCGGGGTCGAGGCCCGCGTCCCGGAACAGCTTGCGGTTGATCAGCAGGCCCATCGTGTAGTTGCTGGTGGGCAGGCCGTACAGCTTGCCGTCCTTCCTGAGGACGTCCAGCACGTTCTTGTCGATGTCACCGAGGGCGGGCACCGAGGCGGGGGTCACGTACGCGGAGACGTCCTCGGCCCCGTCGTTGTCCAACACCTGCTGGAGATCGGTGAAGTACGTGTAGAAGACGTCCGGCTGGGACTTGGCCTTGAGCATCGCCGTGAAGCGCGGGGGCTCGAGGCACTGCCCGGGGGTGGAACGGCCGTCGATCGTGACGTTCGGGTAGGTCTTGTTGAACTCCGCCACGTCCTCCTTCCACTCCTTCAACTCCGCCGCCTTGGCCGCCGGCGGCATGCAGTCGATGGAGAGGGTGACCTTGGTCTTCGGGTCGAGCGGGGCGGAGGCGTCGGCGGAACCGCCGCTCGGCTGCTCCTTCGGGTCGTCACCGCTGCTGCTCGTACCGCAGGCCGCGAGGGCGGTCACGGCGAGCGCGGAGACGAGGGCGGCCGCGACGTTGCGGCGGACGTTGGTTCTCATCGGTGGTCCCCTTCGAGCTTCGGGCAGGAGGCGTGGGGGCGAGCGCGGCACACTCAACCACCACCGACAGATGAACGCAATATCTCGCGCAGACTCCGCAAGAGATTGGCAGAAGACTGCCGGGCGGGGAACGCAAAAAGGGCTCCGGAACGTCGACTGACGTTCCGGAGCCCGGAGCCCCGCACCCGTGGGGCAGGCCGGTACCAGCTACCCGCGCGGCGCCTTGGCCGTGGAGCCGCGGACCACCAGCTCCGGCTCGAAGAGCAGTTCCCCCGGCTGCACGGCGGCGCCCTGGATCTGCGCGGTGAGCAGCTCGACCGCGGCCCGACCCATGGCTTCGATGGGCTGGCGGACGGTGGTCAGCGGGGGTTCGGTGCAGTTCATGAACGCGGAGTCGTCGTACCCCACCACGGAGACCTGGCCGGGGACGTCCAGACCCCGGCGCCGGGCCGCCCGTACGGCCCCCAGGGCCAGCGGGTCGCTCGCGCAGATGATGCCGGTGACCCCGCGGTCCAGCAGGCGGGAGGTGGCCGCGTGACCGCCCTCCAGGGAGAACAGGGTCCGCTCCACGTGCGCGGCGGGCAGCTCGGAGCCGGCCGCCGCGGCGACGGCCTGGGCCGCGACCAGCTTGCGCAGGGAGGGGATGTGGTCGGGCGGGCCCAGCACCAGGCCGATCCGCTCGTGCCCCAGGGAGGCCAGGTGGCGCCAGGCCTGCTCGACCGCGACGGCGTCGTCGCAGGCCACGCACGGGAACCCGAGGTCCTCTATGGAGGCGTTGATCAGCACGACCGGAACCTTGCGTTCCGACAGCAGCCTGTAGTGCTCGTGCGGGGCGTCGGCCTGCGCGAAGAGCCCTCCGGCGAAGACCACCCCGGAGACCTGCTGCTGGAGCAGGAGTTCCACGTAGTCGGCCTCGGAGACCCCGCCGGTGGTCTGCGTGCACAACACGGGGGTGAGCCCCTGTTGGGCGAGGGCGCCGCCGATGACCTCGGCGAAGGCCGGGAAGATCGGGTTCTGGAGCTCCGGCAGCACGAGGCCGACCAGTCTCGCGCGTTCACCGCGCAACTGGGTGGGGCGCTCGTACCCCAGCACGTCCAGTGCGGTGAGCACGGATTGGCGGGTCGCCTCCGAGACGCCCGGCTTGCCGTTGAGCACCCGGCTGACCGTTGCCTCGCTGACTCCCACCTTCTTCGCCACTTGAGCAAGTCGTCGCGTCATGAACGCAAGAGTAGCGCAAGCGATGCAAATTCCTTGCAGTTCGATTACAGCCAGTTTGACGGGGGTTCGGTCCGCCCCCGGGAAGACCGCCGGACGGCCGCGGGACCCGGAAAGGGCCGGACGCCGCCCGGGAATTCCCCGAGCGGCGTCCGCCCCGTGCATGCCCGGCCGCGCGGCTACGGCAGCCGATCGATCCGGAACGTCGAGGTCGTGTTCCGTATGTCCACGGCGTTGTCGCCGGTCCTCAGGTTGTGGAGGGTGACCGAGCCGACCGCCGGACCCTGGCCCGCCTCGGGCATCTCGTTCGCCCAGAGCCCGAAGCCGGACTTGGCGTCGAAGGCGTCACCGCTCTTCCTCGCCCCGGTGATGGTGATGTCCCTCAGGACGGTGTCCTTGATCGGGTTGACCGGTTGGCCGCCGACGTACTGCGTCTGGAACATGATGCCGCTGTACGTCGGATCGATGATGTCGACGTTGTTGATCCGGATGCCCTGGAACACCTTCGAGGCGGAGAAGAGCCAGATCCCGGGGAAGGTCTGGCCGCCCCAGAAGTGGCCGCCGGACCGGACGACCGAGATGTTCTCGAAGGTCGTCGGTTCCGTCCCGAACCCGTTCATCGGGTATCCGAAGTCCAGCGAGCTGATGGTGATGCCCGAGTAGACGAGGGTGTCGGCGATGTGGATGTTGCGGAAGGTGTTGTTGAAGCCTCCGTAGACGGCCACCCCGGCGGCTCTCCAGGTCAGGATCGTGGTCAGGTTCTCGTAGACGTTGTTCTTCATGTCCGCGCCGCCCGCGTCGATCGCGGAGAACAGCGCGAAGCTGTCGTCGCCCGTGGCACGCGCCTCGTTGTTGGTCACGAGGTTGTCGGTGCTTCCGTTGGTCATGTTGATGCCGTCGGCGAACATGTCACGGATCCGCGAGTTCTTGATGGTGATCCGGTCGGTGTTGGCGCCCCAGTACAGGCACACCATGTGCTCGTTCCAGATGTTGTCGATGGTGATGTCGGAGACGCCCGCGAAGTCGAAGACCTTGCCCGGGCCGTCGATGCGCGAGGTGTAGTTGCCGAAGTAGGCGAAGCCGGAGAAGGAGGATCCCTTCGCGGTGCCGTCGGCCCGCCAGCCGATGTCGGTGTTGTCCTGCTCCGACGGGGCGTGGAAGCGGGTGAACCACGGTCCGGCGCCGACCACCTGCACGGCCTTGCCGTACACCTGGAACTTGCTCGCCGTCCGGTAGTCGCCCGGCGGCAGGTAGACGCCGACCAGCTTGCCCGTGGGGTCCATCCGGACCTTGTCCAGGGCGTTCTGCACGTCCTGGTGGCCGAAGCCGGCCGGTACCGCGTAGGTCTGCGGGTCCGGGTTCGTGGCGGCGGTCGCCTGCTCCAGGCTGACGAAGTCGATCGCATAGGTGGAGGTGTTGGCGGCGTCCTTCTGGAGCCGGATCCGACTGCCCTTGGGAACGGTCTCACCGAGGAGGATGTTCGCCTCGTCGTAGATGTGGCGCGGCGCCCCGGCACTCGGCGCATTGCCCGGCGAGGCCTCGGCCCCGTACAACCAGGCGTACTTGGAGGTCAGCGGCAGCGCCTTCTTGAAGGCCCCGTCGACGTAGACGTTGATGGTGGAGTCGATGCCTCCGCCGCCCGGGGCGTCGGGGATGGAGAAGCGGGTGACCAGGGTGTTCGTGGTGGCTCGGGTGGTGAACTCGACGTACTCGCCGGTCGCGTCGAGGTTGACCGCCCGGCGGCCCGAGGCCTCGCCCGCGATGTCACCGATGGTCCGGTTGGGACCGACCACCGTGGCCCCGCCACCCGTGACGGCGTCCTCCGCCTCGTACATGTCGAAGGGCATGTTCGCGCCCCGACCGACGAAGAACGACCTGGTGGAGGTGTTGTTGGTGCGCTTGACGGGCAGTTCGGCCGCGTCGTCCGCGAGGACCACCCTGACCGTGTACCTGCCGTTCGCGGCCGGCCAGCTGCCGAGCGCGATCGGGGCCGTGGCCGCGCCGGCGGCGAGGGCGCCGTCGAAGGATCCCGTCAGGGTGCGGACGGTGGCGCCGGCCGCGTCCTGGAGGGTGAGCGTGACCGCGTGCGGGCCGGGGGCCGTGGCGATCGTGCCCTGGTTGCGGACCGTGACGGCGAAGGTGACCGGCTTGCCCTCGGACGGGGCGGACGGCGACCAACTCACCTCGGAGGCGACCAGGTCGGAGCTGTCGACGCCGCGGACCACCAGCGGGGATCCGGTGAACGCGTTGTTGCTGTCGTTCTGCTCCACCACGGTGTTCGCCTCGTCAACGACCGCGCCGAGCTGGTACGTCCCGGCGTCGCGCGCGCCGATCCCGGCGCTGACGGTGGCGCTCGCCCCGGCGGCCAGCGCGGGTACGGCGGCCGTGCCCGCCTTCGTACCGCCGAGCGTGAAGGTCACGGCGGTGGCGGGGGCCGGGGCCGGACCGCTGTTCTTGACGGTGGCGAAGAGCGTGATCGGGTCCGACTCCACGGGGGCGATCGGAGCGGCGCTCAGCCCCGTGACCTCCAGGTCCGGGTTGGGCGCCGGCGCCCCGATGACCTGGAACTCGGCGATCTGCCCGTTGGAGGAGCCCGTGTTGGAGGTGAAGCGCAGCTGGACGTCGGCGACGCGCGCGCTCAGCGGGATGGTGACGGTGTTGCCGGACGCGGGGTCGAAGGCGTAGTCCTTCGCGGCGACCAGCCCGGTGACGGCGGAGGCGCTCTGCTCCCGGCCGAGGACCTGGATGTTCTGGGTGCGGGCACCCCAGCCGCTGTCCGGGTTCAGTTTGAGGACGAGGCGCTGCAGATCCGCGTTCGCGCCCAGCTTGACCGTCAGCGTGCTCGGGTACGCCCCGGCGGCGCCCTCCCAGTAGGTGGCCGTGTTGTTGTCGGTGGCGTTCTCCGCCACGAAGGTGTGGATCACGGAGGAGCCGGTCACCGGCTTGCCGACGGCCAGGTTGGAGCCGCCGCCCCCGGTGCCGTTGCGGGTCACGGAGTTGCTGTCGCCGGAGCGGTTGCCCGCCGCGTCCTTGGCCCGGACGACGTAGGTCACGGTGGCGGTGGCCGGCTGGGTGTCGGTGTGGGCGGTGACGTTGCCGGCGACCGTCGTGCGCAGCACGTTGTTCGCGTAGACCTCGTAACCCGTGACCCCCACGTTGTCGGTGGAGGCCTGCCAGGACAGTCCGATCCGGTCGGCGGCCGGTTCGGTCAGGGTCAGGGCGCCCGGGGCGGTCGGGGCCTGGGTGTCGCCGGTGTCGGCGGCCCGGGTCACGGTGTTGCTGTTGGGCGACTGGTTGCCGGCCGCGTCCCGCGCGCGGACGTGGTAGCTGATCGCGGCGCCGGTGGGTTGCGTGTCGGTGTAGGTGGTGACGTCCCCGGCGACGCTCGTGCCCAGTTGGTTGTTGGCGTAGACGTCGTAGCCGGTGACGCCGGTGTCGTCGCTCGCCGCCTTCCACGTGAGCGCGATCCGGCCGGTGGCCGGCTCGGTGTAAGCGAGTTCGGTGGGGGCCGTCGGCGCGGTGGTGTCACCGGTGCGCGGTCCGTAGACCTCCAGCTCGGAGAGTTGGCCACCGGGTTGCTCGGTGTTGGCGGAGATCCAGACGCGCAGGTACCGGGTGGTGGCCGCGTCGAAGGCGATGGTCACGGAGTTGCCGCCGGCGGCGTTGAACAGGTAGCCCTTCGAGGCGGTCAGGTCCGTGTGATCGGCGCCGTTGACGCTGCCCTGGATCTTCAGGGTCTGGGTGCGGGCGCCCCAGGTTCCGGGCAACCGCAGCACCACCCGGTCGACGCGCACGGAGGCGCCGAGGTCCACCTGGAGCCACTGGGGCAGGGCGCCGTTCGCGCTCTCCCAGTAGCTGGCGGTGTTCCCGTCGTTGGCGTTGGCCGGCAGGTAGGTCTGGGTGCTGCTGCTCGCGGTCAGGGTCCTGCCGCGCGCCAGATCGAGCGATGACTCGTCCGGGGTGCGCACCTCCAGCTCGGAGAGTTGCGCGGCCTGCCAGCCGGTGTTCGCGGTGATGGCGATGCGTACGTACCGGCTCTGGGTGGCGGGGAAGGTGATGGTGACGGTGTTCCCGTTGCCCGGGCCGAAGACGTACGCGGCCGACGCGACCAGGGTGCTGAAGGCGGCGCCGTCGCCGCTGCCCTGGACGGCCAGGGTCTGCGTGCGGCTCTCCCAGGACGCCGGCAGCTTCAGCACCACCTGGTCGACGCGGGTGGTGGCGCCGAGATCGGTCTGCACCCACTGCGGAAAGGTTCCGCCCGCGCTCTCCCAGTAGGTGGCGGGGTCGCCGTCCGTGGCCTGGGCGGCGCCGTGGACGCCGTTGCTGCTGCTCGCCGCGGCGGGCCGGCCCGCCGCGATGCCCGGACCGCCCGCGGCCGCGGCGGTCAGGGCGGGCCAGCCCATGATCAACAGGGCCGTACTGAGGACGGCGGCCAGCGCCCGCCACCTCCAGGTGTGCCTTCTCATAGGTCCTCGTCCCTCGACATGAACTTCCGGAAGCAGGTGAGACAGGAATTTGCGTGTTGCCGTGCGAGAATTGCAGAGCCCTGCTCAACCGTCCACACTTCTGACCGCACTTCCGTGCCTGCATCACTTGCGCAAGCTGGGCGTAAATAACGCAAGCGATTTGCGTGGACGAGGGAATTCCGCTGAGGCCGAAGCCGACCTACGGTGCTAGTCATGCGGTTCCTCCCCACCAGCGCTCGGCGCCTCGGGCTGCCCAGACGGGCCGTCTCCCAGATCCTGCTGACCCAGCTGGCCCTCGCGGCCGGGGTCCTCGCGCTGGCCACCGGACTGTTCCTGGCACCGCTGAGCGCCCAGCTGGACGACCAGGCCATGCGCCGCGCGCTGGCCATCGCCCAGAGCGCGGCGGCGGACCCGTCGCTGGCCGCGGACCTCCTGGGATCGGGCCCGGCGGCCGACACCCCCGTCCAGGCCGCCGCCGAACGCATCCGGCGGGCGACCGGAGCCGAGTACGTGGTCGTCCTCGACCTGAACGGCATCCGACGCTCCCACCCGAGCCCCGACCGGATCGGGCTCCCCGTGTCCACCGACCCGGGCGACGCACTCGCCGGCCGTGAGGTGATGGAGATCGACGAGGGCACCCTGGGTCGGTCCGCCCGTGGCAAGGTCCCGCTCGTCGCAGCCGACGGGGAGATCGTCGGAGCGGTGTCGGTCGGCATCGCCTACGACAACGTCCGCGACCGGCTGGTCGGAGCCATCCCCGGTCTGCTGGCCTACGCCGGCGGCGCCCTGGCGGCCGGCGCGCTCGCCGCCTACCTGCTCTCCCGCCGGATCCACCGGCAGACCAGGGACCTGGCCTTCTCCGACATCGCCGGCCTCCTCGCGGAGCGGGAGGCGATGCTCCACTCCATCCGGGAGGGCGTCATCGCCCTCGACGGGAAGGACCGGATCCGGCTGGTCAACGACGAGGCCGCCCGACTGTTGGGCCTCAGCCCGGACACCGCGCACACCCTCGCCGGCCTCCCCCTCGACGAGGTGCTCGGCGCCGGCCGCACCACCGACGTCCTGTCCGGCCGCGTCACCGGCCGCGATCTGCTCGCCGTCCAAGGGCCCCGCGTCCTGGTGGCCAACCGGATGCCCACCTCGGACGGCGGCGCCGTCGCCACCTTGCGCGACCGCACCGAACTGGAGCACCTGGGCCGCGAGCTCGACTCCACCAAGGGTCTGATCGACGCCCTGCGCGCCCAGGACCACGAACACGCCAACCGCCTGCACACCCTGCTCGGCCTGCTCGAACTGGGCCTGCACGAGGAAGCCGTCGAGTTCGTGACCGAGGTCGTGGGCGTGCACCGCACCACGGCCGAGCAGGTGACCGAGCGGGTCCACGACCCCCTGCTGGCAGCCCTGCTGGTGGGCAAGGCGACGGTCGCCGCCGAGCGGGGCGTCCCGCTCCGGCTCGCCCCGACGACCCTGCTCCCCGACCGGCTGGTGGATCCCGGCGGCCTCGTCACCATCCTCGGCAACCTGGTCGACAACGCCCTGGACGCGGCGGCGGGCTCGGCGGCCCCCCTGGTCGAGGTCGACATCCGCGCCGACGGCCGCAGCGCCGTCCTGCGGGTGCGCGACAGCGGCCCGGGCATTCCCGCCGGGCACCGCGAGGCGGTCTTCACGGAAGGCTGGTCCACGAAGCAGCCCCGGGCCCACCGCGAACGCGGGCTCGGCCTCGCCCTCGTACGCCGCCTCGCGGAGCGGCAGGGAGGCAGCGCCCGGGCCGGTGAAGCAGCGGACGGAGGGGCGGAGTTCTCCGTCGTACTCCCGGAGGCCCTGCGGTGAACGAGACCCCGATGCACGTATTGGTCGTCGACGACGACGTGCGTGTTGCCCGGATCAACGCGGCCTACGTGGCGAAGGTTCCCGGGTTCCGGGTCGCCGCGCAGGTCCATTCGGCGGCCGAGGCACTGGAGTTCCTCACCGCCCACCCGGTGGACCTGGTCCTCCTCGACCACTACCTACCGGACGAGAACGGCCTCGACCTGGTCCGTCGGCTGCGTCAGCGCGGCCACCACACCGACGTCATCATGGTCACCGCGGCCCGCGACCTGACCACCGTCCGAGCGGCCATGCGCCTCGGCGCCCTCCAGTACCTGGTCAAGCCGTTCACCTTCGCCGGTCTGCGCGGCAAGCTGGAGGCCTACGCCACCCTCCACCGCTCCCTGGCCGGGGGAGGCGAGGCCGAACAGGCCGAGGTGGACCGGATCTTCGGCGCGCTCGCCACGGCCGGAACCCCCAACGAGCTGCCCAAGGGCCACTCCCCCACCACCGCGGAGCTGGTGCGCCAGGTCCTGCGCACGGCCGAGGGCCCCCTGTCCACCCAGCAGGTCGCCGACCGCGCCGGCATCAGCCGCCAGACCGCCCAGCGCTACCTGAAGCTCCTCGACCGCGCCGGCCGCGTCACCCTCGCCCTGCGCTACGGCGAGACCGGCCGCCCGGAACACCGCTACTCCTGGCAGCCGCCCGGCGGAGCCTGAACCGGTCGGGGACCCGACGCGGCCGGAAGCCCGACCAGCCGCCTATACCGCCCCTGCCCCCGTCAGGGAGCGGACCTCGGTCTGCGCGTGCTTGCGCTCGTCCGGCTCCTCGCCGGAGGTCACCGTGCCCAGCCATCCCGCCAGGAAGCCCAGCGGGATCGAGACGATCCCCGGGTTCTGCAGCGGGAAGTACTGGAAGTCCACCCCGGGAAACAGGGATTCCGGACTCCCCGAGACCACCGGCGACAGCGCCACCAGCAACACCGAGGGAAGCAACCCCCCGTACACCGACCAGACGGCCCCCCGCGTGGTGAACCCGCGCCAGAAGAGCGAGTACAGCAGCACCGGCAGGTTCGCCGAGGCCGCCACCGCGAAGGCGAGCCCCACCAGGAAGGCCACGTTCAGGTCCTGGGCGAGCAACCCCAGGCCGATCGCCACCGCACCGATCCCGACCGCCGCCAGCCGCGCCACCGTCACCTCGCTGCGCTGCCGGGCGTGCCGGCGCTTGAGGGAGGCGTAGAGGTCGTGCGCGACGGAGGCCGACGAGGCCAGGGTGATCCCGGCCACCACGGCGAGGATGGTGGCGAAGGCGATGGCGGCGACGAACGCGAACAGCACCGCGCCTCCCGTGGACCCGGCGCCCCCGCCGAGGAAGGCGGCCAGCAGCGGTACGGCCGTGTTCCCCGAGGCGTTCGAGGCCCGCACCGCGTCCGGCCCCACCAGCGCGGCCGCACCGAAGCCCAGCACGATGGTCATCAGGTAGAAGCCGCCGATCAGCCCGATCGCCCACACCACCGACCGGCGGGCGGCCCGCGCGGTGGGAACGGTGTAGAAGCGCGACAAAATGTGCGGCAGGCCCGCCGTCCCGAGCACCAGGGCGAGGCCCAGGCTCATGAAGTCGAAGCGGGAGGTCCAGTCGCCGCCGTACTTGAGGCCGGGGCTCAGGAAGCGGGTCCCGTGCCCGCTGCGGTCGGCCGCGGTCGTGAGCAGCTGGTCGAAGTTCCCGTGGAAGCGCAGCAGGACGAGGACGGTCAGGGTCACCGCCCCGCCCATCAGCAGTACGGCCTTCACGATCTGGATCCAGGTGGTGGCCCGCATGCCTCCGAAGGTCACGTAGACCACCATCAGCGCGCCGACCCCGATCACGGTCAGGGTCCGCGCCCCGGGCCCCGAATCCCCGAGCAACAGGCCCACCAGGCTGCCCGCGCCGACCATCTGGGCGATCAGGTAGAGCACCGAGACCACCACGGAGGAGGTCCCGGCGGCGATCCGTACCGGGCGCTCGGCCATCCGGGCCGCGACGACGTCGGCGAGGGTGAAGCGCCCGCAGTTGCGCACCAGTTCGGCGACCAGGAAGAGGACCACGAGCCAGGCGACCAGGAAGCCGACCGAGTACAGCAGGCCGTCGTAGCCGAAGAGGGCGATCAGCCCGGAGATCCCCAGGAAGGACGCGGCGGACATGTAGTCGCCGGCGATGGCGAAACCGTTCTCCAGCGGGGAGAACAACCGCCCGCCCGCGTAGAACTCCTCGGCCGAGCCGTGCCGGTTGCGACTGACCCAGGTGGTGATGCCGAGGGTGACGGCGATGAAGAGGCTGAACAGGATCAGTGCCAGGGTCTGGTGTTCGGTCGTCACCTGGCTTCCCCCCGGGCCCGGTTCCGCTCCTGGTCGCGTTCCTGCTCGAAGACCGTCCACCGCAGGTCGAGCGCGGCCCGGTCCCGCCGCAGTCGGGCGTGCCGGGCGTAGGCCCAGGTCAGCAGGAAGGTGCTGAGGAACTGCCCGAGCCCCGCCAGCAGGGCCACGTTGACCGCGCCCACCACGGGCCGGGCCATCAGGCCGGGCGCCGCCGTGGCGGCGATCACGTAGGCGACGTACCAGAGGAAGAAGCCGATGGTCGCCGGGATGACGAACCTCCGGTAGCGGCTGCGGACCTCCTGGAAGGCGGCGCTGCGCTGCACTTCCAGGTAGATGTCGGATGCGCCGGGCGCGGGGCGGTCCCCCGGGGCCTGGTGTGGCGGGACCGTTTCCTCAACCTCGCCCCAGCCCACGGCCAGTGCGTCGTACCAGGGGTCGTCCAGCCGGATCGTTCCGGCATCGCGACCATCGTGCTTGTCCACCGAACTCTCCTTGTCCGCCGCCGCATTGGCCGCGTGCCCACAAGGATGTGCGGAATGAATCGTTTCCGGACTGGTGTCCCGGTGCTCTTCACTCCTTCAGGTGATGGAGTGAAGAGCACCGGTGTGCCGTGGCACCGGAGGGTGTCCGCCCGGTCAGGCGTCGATGCGCGAACGGTCCAGCGTCGCCGCCGAGCTGGTGATGAACTCCTTGCGCGGAGCCACCTCGTTGCCCATGAGCAGGTCGAAGACCTGCTCGGCGCCGTCCAGGTCACCGATGTTGATCCGGCGCAGCGTACGGAAGCGGGGATCCATGGTGGTCTCCGCGAGCTGGTCGGCGTCCATCTCACCGAGGCCCTTGTAGCGCTGGATGGAGTCCTTGTACCGGATGTTCTTGCGCTGGTACTCCAGCAGGGTCTGGCGCAGCTCGTTGTCGGAGTACGTGTAGACGTACTTGTCCTGGCCGCGCTTCGGCTGGACGAGCTCGATCCGGTGCAGCGGCGGTACGGCCGCGAAGACCCGGCCCGCCTCGACCATCGGCCGCATGTACCGCTGGAAGAGCGTGAGCAGCAGGCAGCGGATGTGCGCGCCGTCCACATCGGCGTCGACGAGCAGGACGATCTTGCCGTAGCGGGCGGCGTCGAGGTCGAAGGTGCGGCCCGAGCCGGCTCCTATGACCTGGATGATCGCACCGCACTCGGCGTTCTTGAGCATGTCCGAGACCGACGACTTCTGGACGTTGAGGATCTTGCCGCGGATCGGCAGCAGCGCCTGGAACTCCGAGTTCCGGGCAAGCTTGGCCGTGCCGAGGGCCGAGTCGCCCTCGACGATGAAGAGCTCGCTGCGGTCCACGTCGTCACTGCGGCAGTCGGCCAGCTTGGCCGGCAGCGAGGAGGACTCCAGCGCCGTCTTGCGGCGCTGCGCCTCCTTGTGCTGGCGGGCCGCGATCCGGGTCCGGGCGGCCGCGACGATCTTCTCCATCACGGAGCGGGCCTGCTGCTTGTCGTCACGCTTGGTGGAGGTCAGGAAGGCCTTGAGCTCCTTGGCGACGACGGCGGCGACGATCCGGGTGGCCGCCGAGGTGCCGAGCACCTCCTTGGTCTGGCCCTCGAACTGCGGCTCGGCGAGGCGGACGGTGACGACGGCCGTCATGCCCTCCATGGCGTCGTCCTTGACCACGTCGTCCTCGGCGACGCGCAGCAGCTTCGCCGAGCGCAGGACCTCGTTCACGGTCTTGGCGACCGAGCGCTCGAAGCCGGACACGTGGGTGCCGCCCTTGGGGGTGGCGATGATGTTGACGAAGGACTTGACGTTGGTCTCGTAGCCCGTGCCCCAGCGCAGGGCGATGTCGACGCCCAGCTCGCGGGTGACCTCGGTCGGCGTCATGTGACCGCGGTCGTCGAGGACCGGGACGGTCTCCTTGAAGGTGCCCGTGCCGGTCAGGCGCAGCACGTCGCACACGCCCTTGTCCTGGGCGAGGTACTCGCAGAACTCGCTGATGCCCCCGTCGAAGCGGAAGACCTCCTCGGTCTTGCCGGCGCCTTCGAGGGCGCGCTCGTCGCGGACGACGAGGGTCA
Source organism: Streptomyces sp. NPDC001568 (assembly GCF_042893755.1). Classification (NCBI taxonomy): domain Bacteria; kingdom Bacillati; phylum Actinomycetota; class Actinomycetes; order Kitasatosporales; family Streptomycetaceae; genus Streptomyces; species Streptomyces sp. NPDC001568. Next base: position 237,361 of record NZ_JBIAVF010000009.1, read on the forward strand.
GGCCGGGCACGAGGAAGGCGGTCTGGCGGGCCCGCTGGTAGAGCGTCTCCAGGTTGAGCCGCGCGTCCTTGAGGAAGATCTGCCGGTCGGCCCAGTAGCGGACCCGGGTGCCGGTCTTGCCCTTGGCGATCCGCTTGACCTTGCGCAGGGCGTGGTCGGGGTCGAAGGGACCGTCGGGGCCCTGCTCGGTGAACATGCCCGGGACGCCGCGCCGGAAGCTGATCGCGTGCGTCGAGCTACTGCGGTCCACCTCGACGTCGAGGCGGGCCGACAGGGCGTTGACGACGGAGGCGCCGACGCCGTGCAGACCGCCGGAGGCCGCGTACGACCCGCCGCCGAACTTGCCACCGGCGTGCAGCTTGGTCATGACGACCTCGACCCCGGAGAGGCCGGTCTTGGGCTCCACGTCGACGGGGATGCCGCGGCCGTTGTCCCGGACCTCGACCGAGGCGTCCTCGTGGAGGATCACCTCGATGTGGTCGCAGTACCCGCCCAGGGCCTCATCGACGGAATTGTCGATGATCTCCCAGAGGCAGTGCATCAGGCCTCGGCTGTCTGTGGAGCCGATATACATGCCGGGGCGCTTGCGAACGGCCTCGAGGCCTTCGAGGACGAGCAGGTGCCGCGCGGTGTAGTTGGAACCGTCCCGGTCTGCTCCGGACAGCAGCGCGCTGGAAGGCACGGACGTGTCGGCGGTCACGCAGTTCGCTCCTCGCTGAATTTCTTTTCTGGCCCGGTCGGGCGCAGGGGTGGCACGAGTGCCGGTCCGAGGGTACCGAGGCCTGGTAGAGCCGATGCAACGCCACCCTCTCGCGTTCCTCAGCCTAGTGCAGATCCGCACGGGTGTTCGATCCCCCGGGAGGGTGAAGCAAACATCACGTTCCCTTCCAGGCATGAACCATTTAGTGTTCGGGCACGTCCTCATGCACAACCGGCGCTCACGCCGGGAGGACGGGAACTGCTACAAGCGAACGACTGACAACGCGAAACCGTAAAGCAACGCAATACGGCTCCTTCGCCGCCAACCGGCAACAGCCGGCCAGCTTCGGAAGGAAGTTTCGAGGAAAAGCCGCGAGCGGGAACGTTTTCGGCCTGGTTGGATGTTGACCCTGGTACGACAGCTCGTCGAGCTAGAGAAGAGGCGACGTGACTACTGTTCTGACACCCGCGACCCCGCTGACGGCCGCTGACCGATGCGACCGCTGCGGCGCCCAGGCATATCTGCGCGTCGTCCTGCTGAGCGGTGGTGAACTGCTCTTCTGCGCCCACCACGGGCGTAAGTTCGAGCCGGAACTCAAGAAGATCGCCGCGGAAATACAGGATGAGACCGAGCGGCTGACGTCCGCTCCGGTGGCCGCTGCCGCCGATACCGAGGACCGCTGACACTTAGGCCTGCGCCTCGCATCCGACGAGCAAGGACCGGCCCAGGCCGGTCGACGGGCGGTATCCCTGAGACCCAGGGATACCGCCCGTCCTCATGCCGGGGTACTTCAGCGCCTCCGGACACCCCCTCTGACGCACGCACCCCCCTGCGAAGGCGTGAGGGGTGCCTGGACGCCCTCCCGGCACCCCCGGGGTGTCTTCACACCGCGTCGGACCGCGCGCGCCCCTGGGAGCCGCTCACGAACTCGATCAGCGGGGCCACCCTGGTGTAGACGCCGGGACTGTCGGCCCGCCCGCAGCCGCGCCCCCAGGACACCAGGCCGATGAGACGCCCGCGGGCCACCAGCGGCCCGCCGCTGTCCCCCTGGCAGGCGTCCTTGCCGCCGTCGGGATGGCCCGCGCACACCATGGAGTCGGCCCGGTACTGGCCGTCCCGGTCCCCCGGGTACGCCCGCCGGCAGGTGTCGTCGTCCAGCACGGTGACCGGCGCCGCCCGCAGGCCGTGGGCGTAGTCGCCGAAACCGCTGGTGTCGCCCCAGCCGTAGACGGTCGCCCCGGTCCCGGGGTCGTACGCGCGGTCGCCCGCGCCCGCCATGGGGAGCACGTGATCGGCGGGTACCGCCTCGGCCAGCTCCAGGACGGCCAGGTCCCCGGCATTGCTCGCCGGGTCGTAGGCCGGGTTGACCCGGGCCGCGCGCACCGCGATCTCCCGGCCGTCGGCGGCGCGCAGCTCCGTCCGCCCGGTGATCACCCGGAAGTCGGCGACGGACGCCACGGGGCCGCCCAGCACCTGGCTGCCGAGGCAGTGGGCGGCCGTCACCACCGTGGTCGGGGCGACGACGACACCGCCGCAGAACTGCCCGTCACGGGTACCCCCGAACCGGTCACGGCTGGCGAGGGCCACCACCCAGGGGTTGTCGCCCGAGGTCACGGGCTTCCCGCCTATGACCACGCTGTCCGCGGCGGCCCGGGGCGTCTGAGTGAGCGACGCGGCAGCCGCTCCCGTCACCAGCGTCAGCGCGCCCGCCAGGGCACGGGCAAAGGGACGACGCATGAGGCCTCCTGACTCCGAGTGTGTATGACTCCACCCAGAGTGGTGTGCCCGGTGGCCGTGCGCACCCGCGCGGCCACCGGCGTACGCCCCTGCGGAACAGGTCCCGTACCGGACCCGTCCCGAGGCCCCGCCGCGATCCGATCAGTCCAGGTAGTCGCGCAGCACCTGGGAGCGGGAGGGGTGCCGCAGCTTCGACATGGTCTTGGACTCGATCTGCCGGATGCGCTCCCGGGTGACCCCGTAGACCTTGCCGATCTCGTCGAGGGTCTTCGGCTGGCCGTCGGTGAGGCCGAAGCGCATGGAGACCACGCCGGCCTCGCGCTCGCTCAGCGTGTCCAGGACAGAGTGCAGCTGCTCCTGCAGGAGCGTGAAGCTCACCGCGTCGGCCGGGACGACCGCCTCGGAGTCCTCGATGAGGTCGCCGAACTCGCTGTCGCCGTCCTCGCCGAGCGGGGTGTGCAGGGAGATCGGCTCGCGGCCGTACTTCTGGACCTCGATGACCTTCTCGGGGGTCATGTCGAGTTCCTTGGCCAGCTCCTCCGGCGTGGGCTCGCGGCCCAGGTCCTGGAGCATCTGGCGCTGCACGCGGGCGAGCTTGTTGATCACTTCGACCATGTGCACCGGGATGCGGATGGTGCGGGCCTGGTCGGCCATGGCGCGGGTGATCGCCTGCCTGATCCACCACGTGGCGTACGTGGAGAACTTGTAGCCCTTGGTGTAGTCGAACTTCTCGACGGCGCGGATCAGACCCAGGTTGCCCTCCTGGATCAGGTCCAGGAAGAGCATGCCGCGGCCGGTGTAGCGCTTGGCCAGGGAGACCACGAGGCGCAGGTTGGCCTCCAGCAGGTGGTTCTTGGCGCGCCGGCCGTCCTCGGCGATGATCTCCAGCTCGCGCTTGAGCTTGGGCGCGAGCTTGTCGGAGTTCGCCAGCTTGTCCTCGGCGAAGAGACCGGCCTCGATCCGCTTGGCGAGTTCGACCTCCTGCTCGGCGTTGAGGAGGGGGACCTTGCCGATCTGCTTGAGGTAGTCCTTGACGGGGTCCGCGGTGGCGCCGGCGACGACGACCTGCTGGGCGGGAGCGTCGTCCTCGTCGTCGGAGATGACGAAGCCCTTGTTCTCCCCGCTCTCCTCCTCCTCGTCCGCCTCGCCCTTCGCGGCGTCGGGCCCGTCCTCCGTGGACTCCCCGTCGGCCTCGTCGGAGTCCTTCTTGGCCGCGGTCTTCTTCGCCGCCGTCTTCTTGGCGGCGGTCTTCTTCGCGGGTGCGGCCCTCTTGGCAGCCGTCTTCTTCGCCGCCGTCTTCTTCGCGACGGGTTCGGTTCCGGGCTCCGCGGTGACCGCGTCGGCGGCGGCGTCCGTCGCCACGGGCTCGGCCGGACCGGCCTCGTCCGTCACGGTTCGGGGTGCCGTCGTCGTCGACGCGACGGTCTTGGTCGCCGTCCGCTTCGCGGGGCTCTTGGCCGCGACGCTCTTGCGGGTGGTGCGCTTGGGCGACTCCGCGGCACTGACCATCAGCGTCACACCCTCTTCCTCGAGGATCTGGTTGAGGCTGCGCAGAACATTCTTCCACTGGGTCGCAGGAATCTGGTCAGCCTCGAAGGCCCGACGCACGTCATCGCCGGCGATCTGCCCCTCGGCCTTGCCTCGCTCGATGAGCGCCATCACAGACTCGGAATCGGCGATCTCCGACGGGAGCGTACGGGATGTGCTGGCCGACACGAACAACCTCTCGGAACGATGGAAACGGCTTCCGACCCCGGCCTGGTGCTGGACCGGAGCCGACGACCACCGACTGGGGATGGGCCGGGGGCGCGGGCAGGGGCCGGGGAGCTGCACAGCATCCCCAAGGGCTGCTGTCTTCCCTCCGTCGGCCATCACCTCTTACGTCATCGCGTGACGTCGCGGAGCGTTACGCCCCATCTTGGTGGCCAGGGTCACACGAAGGCCCGACCGACACCGTCCGTACGCTCACACAGACGCGTCCGGGGGCTGCGAACGACCCCCGGACGCCGGTGTCGCCGGACCCGAAACGGGCCCGGCGACGGTGCTGCACCCCCGCGCCCCCGCGCGTCGGTGCGTCAGTGCTCGCGCGGGGCGGGGACCACGCGCTCGACCTCCGGATGCACCGTCAAGAGCTGACGCATGGCGTTCTCGGCTCCCATGGCGTCACCTGCGGCGAGGGCCTCGACCATCCGCGCGTGGTGTGCCACGCAGGTCTCGCTCGGTCGGTCGCAGGCGGTGACGGGGCTGCCGGAAACCTGGAGGGCGGCGGAGACGATGCCGGCGAGGTGTTCCAGCATGCGGTTGCCCGCGACCTGGATCAGCAAGGAGTGGAACTCGTGGTCGGCGCGACCGAAGGTGATCACGTCCCCCTGGCCGAGGGCGTGGCCCATGATCTCGACCATGTCGGCGAGGCGCTGCTGGACGTCCGGGCGGCCGTGCCCAGCGGCGAGGCGGGCGGCGAGCGGCTCGATCGTCAGGCGGAGCTCGCCCAGCTCGCGGCGCTGGTCGTCACGCTGCGGTCCGAAGGCGCGCCATTCGATGATGTCCGGGTCGAGGAGGTTCCAGTCGGCGACGGGGCGGACGCGGGTGCCCACGTTCGGGCGGGCGCTGACGAGGCCCTTGGCCTCCAGGACCCGCAGGGACTCCCGGACGACGGTGCGGGAGACCTCGAAGCGCTGGCCGATCTCCTCGGGAACCAGCGGGCGGTCGGCGCCGAGGTCCCCGGAAACGATCATCTGGCCCAGCTGCTGGACGAGTTGGCCGTGCAGTCCGCGGCCGCGGCTGCCGGCGGCTCGGCGGCCGACACGGCTCAACTCGACGTCGGCGCCGTCCCAGTGGGGCGGTCCGACCCGGTCGGACCCGGAGGTCTCCGCGAAGGGGTAGCGGTCGAGTTCGCCCGGGCCGGCGAGGCCGGTGTCGGCATGGCGGGCGGCGGTCATCATGGTGTGCGCAAGGGTACTCACGAATCCTTTGTCGGCCGCGCCTCCTTCACCCTTGAGGTCTTTGGTGAAAAGCACACGAAAGGGTGATCGGTGCCACCTACGCAATTGACGACTTATCGTAAAGAACCGGGCCTTTTGCGGGGAGTTGCGATCCGCTTCACGTGATGTCGAGCGATCCGGTCTTCCATGGTCCTCCGGACGTCGTCTCCCGCACCGGAACGGTCACCAACGGACTCGCGCACGCAGTCCTGTGAACCCATAGGCGCACAACAGGACCATCAGCGACAACACCAGTGCGGCGCCGACGGGTTGGGCCACCATCCGCAGCGCGCCCAGGACGAGCCGGTCGGCCTCCGGCGGCCACTGCCCCCAGGCCAGGTTCCGGAGCCGGGAGCCCAGTCCGCCCACCGGGTGGGCGGACGGCCCCTCCAGGGTCTTGCGCACCAGCGGTACGACCATCACCGGTACGGCGAGCACCGCGGCCATCCCCGCGGTGGCGGACCGGAACACGCCGGAGGCGAGCACACCGGCCCACGCGCAGCCGACGAGGAGCCCGGACCAACTCGCGGCCTGGGAGATCCACTCGGCGGGCGGGTGCAGGGGCGCGGTCGCGAACACGAGGCGCAGGGCCGCCGCGTCGGCGACGACGGCGAGGGCACCGAGCAGCAGCGCGAGGGCGCCGCCGACCACGAGTTTGGCGGTGAGCAGCCCCAGGCGACGCGGCACGGTGCCGCGGTCCGCGGCGAGCGCGGGGTAGCGGTACTCCTCGCCGAAGGCGAGGGCGCCGAGCAGTCCCGCGCCGATCGCGGCAGGGGGCAGCGGGAGCAACTCGGGCCAGGCCGCCAGGAGCCGCCCCTGCGGGGTGTGGCCCGCCCGGGCGAGCACGAGGGAGATGAGCACGGAGGCCACGACGACGGAAGCCACTGTCAGGAGGGGCGTGGCGGTGCCGAAGATCCGGCGGAGTTCGTAGCGCAACGGACGCAGCGGCCCGCCGACACGGCGTACCCCGGAGGTGGCCCGCCCGGGGTCCGCGTAGCGGGGGCGGGCGCTTCCCGAGCGCCTGACCTCGAGGTACCCGGGGCCGGGGTGCGTCGCTCCGGAACGCGGCTCTGCTGAACGAGGCGCCTCGACAGGCCCGGGGTGGGGGGCCGTCGCTCCAGGACTCCATGTCCCGGGGCGGTCGCCTGCGGGTTGCTTCGAGCCGGCAACGGCGGCTTCCGGCGCCGGGCTCGGATCCGCCGGGGCTCCCGCAGGCTCCCTCGCGCCGCTCTCCGCGCCGGAACCGGGGCCGATGCCGTGTCCCGGGAGCGAGTGGGGCGCCGGGCGGGGTGCGGCTTGGCCGCCGGGGCGCGCGTCGGCCCGGTTCGTGCTCGCCGACGCCTCGAAGCCCGCCCCGGCGCGGATTCGGGCGCCGACTTCGAGGCGCACCTCGGAGCCGACGTCCGACCGGGCTTCCGAGCGGGTCTCGGAGTGGTGTTCCGAGCGTCCGTCGGAGCGGAGTGGGGCGCCTGCCCGGGTGCGGGCCTGCGGAACGGGCGAAACCGCTGCTGCGGCGTCACCGACCGGCTCGACGTTGCCGACGTCGCCGATGTCGCCGGTCTGCCCCGTCTCGTCGGCGAGTTGGTGAACCAGGACGCCGTGGCGGAAGGCCGCCTCGCCGATCTCCGCGCAGCTGCTGCCGTACACCGACAGGCGGCTGCCGCTCTCCTCGACGATCTCCACCGCGCGCCGGTCCGCCCGCGCCTCGCGGGTCAACACGTCGGCCAGCCTCGCCGCGTGCGGGGTGCGCACCGCGACGCGCGGCCGCAGCCGGGTGCGGGCGAAGTCGGCGGCGTCCTGGTCGGCCACGAGCCGGCCCGACGCGATGGAGACGACCCGGTCGGCGTTGCCGGCCGCTTCCTTGGCGTCTCCGGTGGTGAACAGCACCGCGCCGCCGAGGGAGGCGTGGCCGCGCAGCAGTGCGTGCAGCCACGCACGCTCCTTGGCGGAGAGCCCGGCGCCGGGCTCGTCGAGGAGGAGGGTGCAGGGATCCGCGAGCAGGGCGGCGGCCAGCCCGACCCGGCGCTCCATGCCGAGGGAGAGCGACCCGAGCCTCTCGTCGCGCAGGCCTCCGATGCCGACGACCTCCATCATCGTGTCGGCGCGGGAGGCCGACACTCCGGCGGCGGCGCACAGCATGCGCAGCTGGTTGCGGACGGTCCGCGCCGGATGGCCGGGCACGTCGCCGAGGAGCACGCCGACCTCACGGCCGGGATGCGGGATCCGATGGAGCGGGCGCCCTCGGAAGTACGTGATGCCGCGGCCCGGTTCGAGTTCGAGCATGAGCCGCAGGGCGGTGGTCCTGCCCGAGCCCGGATCCCCGAGCAGGGCTGTCACGGACCCGGGGCGGGCCTCGAAGGTGAGGCCGTCCACGAGGGGCGGGAGTTTCCGACGGGGTGCGCTGGTAAGTCCAATGGCCTGGAGCATCGCTTCTCTCGCGGGGGGTGAGACCGCTCTGCGGCAGTGTGAGTACCGCAAGCAAGATAACGCGATATGTCCGATTTTCTACGTAGCCGGTCCGTGGGGAAACCGGTGTCGTAGCGGCTGGCTCAGACCTCGGGGCGCAGCATCGGGGGGTTGAGCAGGGTGGCGCCGCCGGCCCTGAACAGCTGGGCGGGCCGTCCGCCCTGACGGGTCGTGGTTCCTCCGGCGGGCACCAGGAACCCGGGGGTCCCGGTGACCTTGCGGTGGAAGTTGCGCGGGTCGAGAGCCACGCCCCACACCGCCTCGTAGACCCGGCGCAGCTCGCCGACGGTGAACTCGGGCGGGCAGAAAGCGGTTGCCAGGGAGGAGTATTCGATCTTCGATCGAGCGCGTTCCACGCCGTCGGCGAGGATCGTCGCGTGGTCGAAGGCGAGTCCGGCGGACGCCTGGTCGGGCGATTCCAGGAGTTCGTCGACCGGCGCCCAGCGGGCGCTGTTGGCGTCGCCGCCGGCGCGTGGGGCGGGCAGGTCCGGGGCCAGCACCAGGTGGGCCACGCTGACCACCCGCATGCGGGGATCCCGCTGCGGATCACCGTAGGTGGCGAGCTGTTCGAGGTGCGCGCCGTTCCCCGCGTCGGGGGCCGCCGGATCGTGGGCGCACAGCCCGGTCTCCTCGGCGAGTTCCCGGGCCGCGGCACCCGCCAGGTCCTCGTCCCCTCGGACGAAGCCTCCGGGCAGCGCCCAGCGTCCCTGGAACGGCTGCTCGCCCCGTCGCACCACGAGCGCGCAGAGCGCGTGGCGCCGCACGGTGAGCACGACCAGGTCCACGGTGACGGCGAAGGGCGGATAGGCCGACGGGTCGTAGGGCGACATGCCGCGATCATAGTCGTCTGCCTGACGATAAACAGGGCTTTGGTGATCCCGGAGACCGTGATCTGGAACCCAGCGGCCATCTTCCCGATCACATCGGCCCCGTGGAGGCGTCGAGCGGCACTCGCCACACCTGCGACCCACCGGCGATCCCGGCCGGTGGGATCCGGTGCGGGCCACCGCAGGAGGCGGGGTCGGGAGCGTCCGTGACCGTCCGCGCGGTGGGTGCGGGTACCGAACGCCCCCCACCCGTCAGTGTTGCGAGGTCCCGGCCTATCCGCCCAGTTGGAGCACATCGGCGGCCTCCTCCACCATGCCCACGCCGAGCCTGCTGATCCGTACGGTGAACGCTTCCCCGGCGACGCGCAGGCCCGACAGGCGCAGGGCGCCCAGTGGCGCCCCGGCCGGCGGAGCCACCGCGACCGTCGCCGCCGGGGCGTCGGGTCGGATCCCGGCGAGGGCCGTCAGCGCGTGGATCCCGGCGGCGGCGGCCACCGCGGCGGGCCTGCAGGCGGTCGGGTGGGGAAGCGGGGCGCTGCCGGCGGTGCGCTGCTCGGCGGCGTACATCTCCGGCAGGCGGTAGCCGAAGGTCTCCGCGGCGTCCAGCAGGCCGCGGAGCAGTCCGGCGGCTTCCTTCTCGAAGCCCGCCTGGACGAGGCCCGCGACGGCGACGGCGCTCTCATGGGCCCTGACGGCGCCCGACCGGTGGCCGAAGGGATTGTGGCCCGGCTCCCGGGTGGCCATGCTCCGCAGTCCCCACCCGGAGTCCATGGCGGGGGCTCCGAGGAGCCGGGCCAGTTGTTCGGTACGCACCGGGTCCAGCAGGCCGGGGGCGAGCCGGCCACCGCCCAGCAACCCGGTGTCCAGCAGATGTGCGGCGGCGCCGGTGAGCCGGGGCAGCGGCCGCCCGTCGGGGTGCAGGGCCGCGGCGGGGCGGCCCCCGTCCGGTCCGTCGATCCAGAAAGCCGCCCGAAATCTCGCTCTCAGCTCGGCGGCCCGTTCCCGCCATTGCGCGCCTCCGGGTCGACCGCACGCGTCGAGCAGGTCGGCGCCGAGCAACGCGGCCCGATGTGCGTGGGCCTGGGTTTCCAGGCGCCGGGGTCCCGGTTCGGGGTCGGCGAGGAAGCCGTCCTTCCCGAATGCTCCGCGCAGCCAGTCCAAGCAGCGTTCGGCGGCGGGGAGCAGACGGGCCACCTCCTCCTCGGGAAGCCCCCATCGCCGCGCCTCGGCCAGGAGGGTCGGGAAGCCGAGGGTGGCCTCCGTACCGGTGCATCCCGGCGGCAGCTGCGGTCCGGCGGCGCGCAGGGGGCCGGGAATCTTCCCCGCGTCGGCGCCGGTGCCGCCGGTTTGGCTCCGGGCGAGCGTCCGCAGCGTGGCGGCGGCCAGTCCGGTGCCGAGCGGCAACGCCATCCGCGCGGCCCAGAGCGACTCCGCCGGGGCCAGACCCAGCCGCCACGGCGCTCCTGCCGCCACGAAGGCGTCGGCGGGCGACTCCGGGTCCCTGAGGAGCAGGGCGCCCAGGTCGTCGAGGCTGGTCCGGAACCAGGCGTCGGCCCTCGGGTCGTCGCCTTCGGCGCGGGCCGCGGCGAGGGGGTTCGCGACCCGTCCCGCCGGCGCCCTTCCGGTGCGGTCGTGCGTCGTGCGCAGTCCGATGGCACGGGACTCTCCCGGCGCCAGGTCCAGTTGCCACCGCAGGAGTCCGGCGGAGGCGAGGGCGTCGTCGGGGGCGGGTTCGGCGGTGGTGACGGCCAGCGCCTCACCTGCGCTCCAACGCAGTCCGGCGGCGTGGACGGCCGCGGGCAGCTCGGGCCCCGGTCTACCCGCTGCCACCGTGGCCAGTTCGGCCAGGTCGGTGCCGAGGAAAACCTCCACGGTGAGTCGCATCGGGCGGGCCGCGAAGCTGCGCAGAGTGATCCGCTCGGTGCCGTCGGCGTGCCGGACGCGCTCCACTCCGATGTCGGGGTCGGGTCCGGGTTCGAAGCCGGTGCGGACGGTGGCGGCGAAGGCGGCCCGGTCCGCGCCGAGGCTGCGCCCTTGGACGGCGACCGGATCCCGGCCGGCGACGCGGAGCACGCAGCGGGACAGGAGCCGTCGCCCGGCACGGTAGATCCCGTCGATGCCCCTCCCGGTGAGCTGGCCGTGCTCCGGGGAGATGGCCAGGCAGGGTGCGGAGACGCAGATCAGGGCGCCGTGCACGGGGGGAAGATCGGCCCGGCGGGCGCCCGGGTTCCCGGGTCCCGGCGTGCTCGGCCGGCCGGGACCGGCTCCCGGCGCTTCCACCGCACCGGGGTGCCCGTCGGCGGCGCCGGGCCCGTCCCCGGGTACCGGGCTCGGGCGCTCGCCCGATCCCCCGGGCTGCCGGCGGGGTCCTGGCGGGGTCGCAGCGTGTTCCGGAGGGGGAGGCGACGCGGGGTCGCCGGGCGGCGGACCCGCGTCGGGGCGCGCCCCGGACCGGGGTGAGGTTCCGGGGGGCCGGTGCGGGGCGCCCGGGGGGCCGGCCTGAAGGGAGGTGGGGGGCCCGGTGGGGTCGGTCCGGGGTACGGGGGGAGCCATGTGCCGCCTTGTCTGCGCTCCGGCCGGTTCGGCTGGGCGGCAGCGCGGCCGGGCCCCCACCGCCCTCCAGGGGAACGCCCCGGCCCCCACCCGGGTCACGGGCCCCGGTGGTGACTGGCCCCGCAGCGCGGGGCGAGCTGGGCGCAAGGCCGCACCCACCGCGTCCCTGAACCACCGGACGCCGCTGTCGCGGCACGAGCCGCGTCGGGCGCTCACTGTCCGCTCCCCTCGGTGCTACGGGACTCGGTGCGGCGGGACCCGGGGCGCCGGGACTCCGCACGGCGGCCGGTTCGGCGGCCGGGCGGCCGGGTGGTGGCGGCAGACCGCTTGCGGCGCGGCTCGCGACGACTGCGTTCCTCCCGCAGGCACTGCCGCAACCCCTCCGGGTCGATGCCCTCGTTGCAGGCGTGGTGGAGCAGTTGCGCGAAGCGGTACTCGGAGTCGGCCCGCAGCGCGAGCCCGAGCGCGATCCGTGCGGTCGGCTCGTCCCCGGTGGACCAGGAGACCCAGCCCGCCAGGGTGAGCGGGGCCGCCGCGTGTTCTCCGTACGCCCCGACGCAGCGCCGGGCCAGGGCTCGCCACAGCCTGAGGGCGGGGGCGGCCTCATCGTCCTCCATCCACTCGGCGGCGATGTCGCGGATCTCCCGGTCCTGGAGGCCGAGGATCACGGCCGCGGCCTCGTCGTGGCCGAGCAGCGCGTCGTCGCGGTCGTCGGCGCGGACTCCCGCTTCGGTGGGCGGGGCGAGCGCCAAACGCCGCATCAGGGTCTTGGCCACGGAGAGGGTTTCGACGCCGACCTCCTCGCGGGTCGCGCCGTCGAGGATCTTCGGCACCAGGGCGACGGCGGCGCGATCCAGTGCGGCCTCCTGGTCGGCGACGGGCGCCCCCCGCAGGGGCGCGAACCGGTCCTCGATCTCCTGCAGGGAGCCCCGCACCTGGAGCCCGGCGTAGGTCGCTGCCGCGGCCATCACCGAAGTCCCGGACGGGTTGAGGGGTTTGCCCTCGGCGGGGCAGCAGTCGGCGTCGTGACAGGTGTAGGACCAATAGCGGCCGGCCGAGAGGCACAGGGCCTCCAACACGGGCACGTCCAATGCTCCGCAGGCGATGCGCAGCCGCTGGGCAAGCGGGTGGAGCCGGGTCATGACCTGGCGGCCGCTCTCCCCCTCGCGCGGGTCCTGGGAGAGGAACACCACGATGCCGTCGGGCTTGGAGCCGCGCCGTTCACTGCCGCGGACCAGACATTCGGCGACCTGGCGGGCGGTCTCCTCCCATTCGACGGGCGAGAGGGGAATGCCGACGCGGAGCCGGCCGCCGAAGCGTCCTCCTTCGCCGTGCACGGCGACCATGACGAGGGAGTCCGTCGGGTGGAAGCCGAGCATGTAGGGCAGCGCGTCGGCCAGTTCGGCCGGGCTGCGCAAGGTGATCGGGGATGGGGTCGGGGTTCCGGACGGGCTCGGTGAGGGACGGCCGGACTGGCTGGGTGATTCGTGGTTCTTCGTCATGCGTCGACGGTCCCGCGCCCGGCCCGATCACGAAACCCCTGTGGATAACTCGCCATTCATCCGAGTTTCAACATCCACAGGTCGAGAGCGGCCCGGGCACGATGTCGGCGACATCGGGTTCCATGGACGCATGCACACACATCGCGCGCACTCGGCCGGCTCCGCACTCGACATCCCTCCACCCCTCGATCGCCCACGCGTTGAGGGTCGTCGCGCCCCCATCGGCCGTCGGCGCATGGAGGCATCCGTAGGTGCGAGGGCCGGAACCGCCGTCGACCCGATTCCGCCGTCGGGTGCCGGACCCCGCCTCAGAGCCGCTCATCCTCCGGGGACTTGCCGAGCGCCGTCACCACGAGGGCAGCCGCCGCGAGCCCGCCACCCCACCACATCACGGCGTTGACCCCGGCGCCGTCCGCCGCCAGCCCTCCGACCAGCGCCCCCAGGGCGATGGCCCCGTTGAAGACGCCGACGAACAGGGCGGACGCGGACTCCCGCGCCTCGGGGGCCGAGGACAGCAGCCAGGTCTGCGTGCTGACCGACACCCCGCCGTAGGCCAGCCCCCACACCACGAGCAGCACGCCGGCGGTCAGGACGGAGCCGCCGAACACCGGCAGCAGCGCGACCGTGGCCGCCAACGCGGCGCTGATCACCAACAGGGTGGAGCGGGGTGAGCGGCCCGCGCCCGCACCGGCCGCGAAGTTGCCGGCCACGCCGGCGACTCCGTACACCAGCAGCAGGGTGCCGATCATCCCGGCGCTCACCCCGGAGACCTCCTCCAGGACCGGGCGCACGTACGTGTAGGCCGCGAAGTGGCCGGTGACCAGGAGGGCCACCACACCCAGACCGGTCCGCACCCGTGGGTCGGCGCACAGACGCAGGACACCGCCGAGCCGGACCTCCTGCTCGGCGGGCAGCGGTGGCAGCGACACCGCAAGGGCGACGAGCACCACCAGCGCCAGTACGCCCACCGTCACGAACGCCGATCGCCAATCGGCGAGTTCGCCGATGTACGTGCCGGCCGGGACACCGAGCACGGATGCCACCGCGATACCGCTGAAGATGAGGGAGGTCGCGGACCCGATCGACTTCGGCGGCACCAGCCGCACCGCCAGGCCCGCCGCGATCGTCCAGACACCGCCCATGCCGATACCGACCAACACGCGGGCGGCGACCATCACGGCGAAGTCCGGCGCCCACGCGGCGAGCAGGTTGCCCACCGTCAGCACGGCCATCAGCGCGCACAGCACCGTCCGCCGGTCGAACCGCCCCAACAGCGGGGTCAGGAGCGGCGCGGACACCGCACCCACCAGGCCGGTGATGGTCAGGGCCAGCCCCGCGGTGCCCTCGGTCACCCCCAGGGCGTCCCCGATCGGCGTCAGCAGGCCCACGGGCAGCATCTCCGACGTCACCACCGTGAACGTCGCGCCCGCGACCGCCGCGACGCCCAGCCGGCCACGGGTCGCCGACCGTTCGGACACCCCGCCGGGGCCTGCGTTCTTCTCAGTCAGTGCCATGGCAACCAGCCAATCCGCTCCGACCTGCGGGAACAACAGCCGATCTCTCATCCTTCGATGAGCAGGACTACTCGATCCGTCCGCGCCCGGCACACCGCGGACGCGGGCGCCGAGCAGAGGGGAACACCATGGAGGGAGCGGCATGAGCGGTGTGGAGATCCGCGAGTTGGAGGCGTTCCTCGCCCTCGCCGAGGAGTTGCACTTCGGCCGGGCGGGCGAGCGGTTGTACGTGTCCCAGAGCCGGATCAGTCAGCTGCTGCGATCACTGGAGGGACGCATCGGTGCCCGGCTCGTCGAACGCACCAGCCGCCGGGTGGGGTTGACCCCGCTGGGTGAAAGCTTCCTGGCCGGTCTGCGCCCCGCGTACGATGCCCTGCGCGCCACCGTCGACGAGACCCGGGCCGCCGCGCGGGGAGGGGGCGGGGTGCTGCGCATCGGCTTCCAGGGCACGGTCGACGACCACCTGAATCGGGCGATCGCCCGATTCGGCGACCGGTACCCGGGCTGCGCGACCGAGATCGCCGAGATCCCGCTGTCCGATCCCTTCGGGCCGCTGCGCCGCCAAGAGGTGGACTGCGCGGTGGTCCTGCTGCCGGTGACCGAGGAGGACCTCCTCCTCGGCCCGGTCTTCTCCCGACAGCCCCAGACCCTCGCCGTGTCCGTCCGGCACCCGTTCGCCGCCCGCGAGTCGGTGCACGCCGAGGAGTTCGCGGACTGCCGACTCATCGGTATCGACGGCCCCGCCCCCGACTACTGGCGGCGGGCCCAGGCGCCGGGGCGGACGCCGGGCGGCCTGACGGTGCCGGCGGGCCCCCGCGTGAACACGCTCCAGGAGGGGCTGAGCCTGACGGCGGCCGACCGGGGCGCCATGCTGCTGTGCCGGTCCACGGCCGACTACCACGGGCGCCACGACTCGCTCACGTTCGTCCCGGTGCGGGGTCTGCCCGACTCCGAACTGGGCCTCATCAGGAGCCGTGCGCGTCCCTCCGCGCAGGCGGAGGCCTTCGCCGCGGCGCTCGCGGAGGCGGTCGGTACGGACGCCTGACGGTGGGCACGGCCCCGCAACGCAGGCGAACGACCCGCCCCGCCCCACCTCAGCCCGACGTCGCGAGGACCAGCGGCAACACCTGCTCGGCGCCGGCCTGCCGCAGCAAACGGGCGGCGACGGCGAGGGTCCAACCGGATTCGGTGGAGTCGTCGATGAGCAGGACGGGCCCGGGAGCCGCCGCCAGTGAGGCCGCCAGCTCATCGGGTACGGCGAAGGCCCCGGACAGGGCCCGCAGGCGCTGGGCGGAGTTGCTGCGGCGTGCGGCGTGGGCGCCGTCCGGCCCGGTGTACGTCAGGCTGCCCAGGAACGGGAGGCGGCCGACGGTCGCGACGCCCTGGGCAAGGGAGCCGACCAGCTGCGGTCGGGTCATCGACGGTACGGCGACGACTCCCACGGGCCGGGCCGTGGCGTCCTGGACGTTCGGCGCCCAGCCGCCCGCGGAGCGCGCCCAGTCGGCGAGGACGGCCACCGCGGCCTGCAGGACGTCATCGGGGACCGGGACGTCGGGAGCGGTGTCGGCGAGGAGCGGACGCAGCCGGTTGCCCCAGCCGATGTCGGACAGACGTCCCAGGGCCCGCCCGGTGGAGCACTGCTCCTTGGCCGGAATGCGGCCCTTGAGGTTGACGCCCAGCGCCGGCATGCCCGTCGGCCACATCCGGCGCGGCTCGACCTCCACGCCCGGCCGGTCCAGTTCCCTGGCCGCCCCCGTCAGGGTCTCCGCCGACACCGAGGAATCCGCCCAGGTACCCGCGCAGTTGTCGCAGCGGCCGCACGGGACGGCGCCTTCGTCGTCCAGCTGGCGGCGCAGGAACTCCATCCGGCACCCGGTCGCGCTCACGTAGTCCCGCATGGCCTGTTGCTCGGTGGCCCGCTGGCGGGCGACCCAGGCGTACCGCTCGGAGTCGTACGTCCACGGCTGACCGGTGGAGGCCCAGCCCCCCTTGACCCGCTTGACCGCCCCGTCGACGTCCAGGACCTTGAGCATGGTCTCCAGCCGGGTGCGGCGGAGGTCGACCGCGGCCTCCAGGGCCGGTACGGACAGGGGCCGTCCCGCTTCGGCGAGGGCCGTCAGGGTCTGCCTGACCTGCGCCTCGGGCGGGAAGGCGGTGTCGGCGAAGTAGCGCCAGATGGCCTCGTCCTCCTTGCCCGGCAGGAGCAGCACGTCCGCATGCTCGACGCCGCGGCCGGCGCGCCCCACCTGCTGGTAGTAGGCGATCGGCGAGGACGGCGAACCGAGGTGGATCACGAAGCCGAGGTCGGGCTTGTCGAAGCCCATGCCCAGTGCCGAGGTCGCGACGAGCGCCTTGACCCGGTTCTCCTGGAGGTCGGTCTCGGCCTGGAGCCGGTCGGCGTTCTCCGTGCGCCCCGTGTACGAGGCGACGCCGAAACCGCGCTGTCGCAGGTAGGCGGTGGCCTCCTCGGCGGCGGCGACGGTGAGGGTGTAGATGATCCCGGAGCCCTGCAGTTCGTCGAGGTGCTCGGCGAGCCAGCCCAGCCGGTGCGCGGCGTCCGGCAGCTGGACCACGCCCAGCCGCAGGCTCTCCCGCTCCAGCGGGCCGCGCAGCACCAGCGCCTCGCCGGCGCCGGTGCCCAGTTGCTCGGCCACGTCCGCGGTGACCCGGGCGTTGGCGGTCGCGGTGGTCGCCAGCACGGGCACGCCGGGGGCGAGCTCGGCGAGCATCGCGCGCAGCCGGCGGTAGTCGGGGCGGAAGTCGTGGCCCCAGTCGGAGATGCAGTGCGCCTCGTCGACGACCAGGAGGCCGGTCGTGGCGGCGAGCTTGGGCAGCACCTGCTCGCGGAAGTCGACCGAGTTGAGACGTTCCGGGCTGACGAGGAGGACGTCGGTCTCGCCGCGCTCGACCTCGTCGTAGATGGTGTTCCACTCCTCCGGGTTGGCGGAGTTGATCGTGCGGGCCTGGATGCCGGCCCGCGCGGCCGCCTCGACCTGGTTGCGCATCAGGGCCAGCAGCGGCGAGATGATCACGGTGGGGCCGGAGCCGCGCCGGCGCAGCAGGGCGGTGGCCACGAAGTACACCGCCGACTTTCCCCAGCCGGTGCGCTGCACCACCAGGGCCCGCCGTCGCTCCTCCACCAGGGCCGCGACCGCCTGCCACTGGTCCTCACGCAGCCGCGCCGACCCGCCCGGGGCGCCTACGAGCTCAGCGAGGATGGCATCGGCTTCGGTACGGAGCTCCAGGGTGGTCATGCCCCCATGCAACCCGATGGCAGGGACAATCGGCCAACTCACCCAGCGTGACGCGCCGCCCACACCAGGCCGTCGGCCGGTCCCCCGGGCCGGGCGGGGCCGGGAGGTGTTCGCGCTGGTGCCCGAGCCCGGGGCGCAGCAAATGCGTCATTCCCGATGGGATGGGGCAAGGATATGAACGGCATACCGGCGAATTCCGGTCTGCGGCCTCAAATGCTCATTGCCCCACCGTCACGGGCCACGCGAGAATCAGAGTGCTCCCACTCCGCTCGTCGGCGCTCCCCAGGGCCGAGCCGCGGCGTGCCCGCATCCCAGCCGTGCCCGTTCGCGGGCGTGTACCCGAAGGGAGGACCGTGACCTTCGGATTCACCTCGCCCACGTCCCTGACAACGGCCACCGGCGGCGCCAGTCGGCACGGCAGACTGCTCGAACCCGACGAGTGGACGGCGGCGGGCATCCCCCTGCTGCGCAGTCCGCGCGAGGTCGTGAGCGGCCTGCACTCCCGGCACGGCCCGGCGCCCTCCACCGCGGTGATCGCCGTCCTCGATCCCGAGGAGCGCCTCGTCGCGAGCGCCTCGTTCGTCCAGCGTTCGGCCTCGGCCGACGGCTGGGAGTACCGCAACGCCCTGCTGTCCCGGTTGCGCCGGATCCTCCCGCACGACCTGCGGCGACGGACCCCGGTCCGCACGGCGGTGTTGCTCTACTGCCGTGACAGCGACGAGCGCTGGACCGAGGAGGACGGCGCCTGGATGTGGGGGCTGCGGGACGCATGCACCCTGCACGGTCTGCGCTGCGGGGCGTACATCACGCTGACCCGCGGCGGCTGGCAGGTGCTCGGGGAGGGGCGCGGCGGACGGCACCCCGGCTCGGATTCCCGGCCGGAGCGCCTCGGCGGCACGACGGGCGAGGTCACACCGCTGACGCCGTTGACGCTGCGGACCGGCGGCGGCGCGGCCGAGGCCCTGCGACGGACCGCGGCCCGCTGAAGCCCGGGCGGGGCCGACGCCCGGGCCGCCCCGCCCCCGGACCGCGTGCGGTACGAGGCGTCAGACGCCCGCACCCAGCACGGAGTTGATCTGCTGCGCGTCGCCGCACACGATCAGCAGCGTCCCGGCACGCGTGAGCGCGACCGGCAGCGCGGCGGTGATGGTGTCGACCGGTCCGCCGTTGGCCGCGAAGACCACGACGGGACGGCCGGCGGCGCGCTGCGCCTGCGCCGCGTCCGCGTAGAAGACGTCGTCCCCGGCCTCGTGCTGGGCCCAGTACGAGGCCTCGCCGAAGGACAGCTCGTGAGCGGCCCACGGGTGCGGGTCGCCGGTGGTGAGCACCAGGATGTCGCCGGGCGCGCGCCCGGTGTCGAGCAGCAGGTCAACGGCCTCGTCGGCCGCGTCCAGCGCACCCTCGGCGGACGCCGGGATCAGCTGGACCTGCGGCACCGCCGCGGAGACGGACGGGGTGGTGGGGGCTGCGGAAACAGGTCCGGGGGCGGCCTGCGCCGCGCGCTGCGCGGGCGGGGCGGGCCGGGCGGGACCGGGGCGTCCGGGCCGGGGTACGGCGGCGGGACGCGGACCAGGTACGGGGCGGGGGGTCTGCGCGGTGCGGCCGGCGGCCGGCGTGACGCGGGGACCCTGGGCACTCTCGTGAATCTGAGGCTCCTCGATGGCGGGGGTGAGAGGCATGAGTTGATATCTATCAAACACCGGTACGAAACGTACCGGTGGGTGGCACGTGGGTGCGATCAGAAATCGAAGCCGAGTTGGCCTCCGTCTTCCAGCGCCGCCGCCTCCTCGCTGCGGCGCACCTTCTTGAGGTGGCGCCACCGCGGCAGCGCGTCGAGGTACGACCACGAGAGCCGGTGATGGGCGGTCGGGCCCCGCTCTTCGAGCACGGCCCGGTGCACGGGCGAGGGATAGCCGGCGTTCGCGGCGAAAGCGAAGTCCGCTATTCCGTCGCCCTGTTCACCCAGTTCGGCCATCATGCGGTCGCGCCGGACCTTGGCGATCACCGAGGCCGCGGCGACGGCGACGCAGGACTGGTCGCCCTTGATCACCGTACGGACCCGCCAGGGTGCGCCGAGGTAGTCGTGCTTGCCGTCGAGGATCACCGCGTCGGGCCGCACCGGGAGGGCTTCCAGGGCGCGCACCGCCGCGAGTCGCAGCGCGGCGGTCATCCCGAGCTCGTCGATCTCCTCGGGGGAGGCGTGCCCGAGGGCGTGGGCGGTGACCCAGTCCTCCAGGACGTCGAGCAGGGCGTCGCGTCTTCGGGGGGTGAGGAGTTTGGAGTCGGTGAGTCCCTCGGGCGGGCGGCGCAGGCCGGTGATCGCCGCGCAGACGGTGACGGGACCGGCCCAGGCCCCTCGTCCGACCTCGTCGACCCCGGCGATGACCTTGGCGCCGGTGGTTGCGCGGAGGGAGCGCTCGACGGTGTGGGTGGGTGCTTCGTACGGCATGGCGCCAGCAAGGTTACGCCGCCCCGGGCCGCCTGCACACCCCGGCCCACGTCGAGCCGTTCCCGGTTCGGCGCGGGCACGCGCACCAGCCCTCCCGGACGACGCCCCCGCGCCGCCTGACCGGGCGGGGGCTCCGGGGGTGCGGGGCAGCAGCGGCGGGACCGCTACCGGCCGGTCAACACTCCTCACCCTCACCCCTCAATTCGCTGCCGCACAGCAAGCAGCGACACATCACCGTCGCCGGAATCATGTCGGCCACAACCGGAGCACCTGCCTCCACCCGAGTGCTCCCCCGCCACCCCGCGCAGCAACAGCGCGAGGATCGGATCAGCGGGCGGACCCGCCCACGCAGCCCCGTCGGCGCAGGCCACCCACCCATGCGACGCGGTCGCGATCGCGAAGCCGTGAACGCAGCCGCACGTACGAGGACCCGGGCGCGGGGTGCTGCCCCGCGCCCGGGTCCTCGTGAGGCCGTCGGACGGGCTTCGACGAGCCCGACGAACCGGCCCGGACCGCCCGCGCCGACGAACCGGCCGGGACCGCCCGGCGCCGACTAGCCGGCCCGGGCCGGCTGCTCCGGCAGCCAGGCGGGCAATGCTTCGGTGCGGGCCAGCCAGGCCGCCGGCAGCACCTCGTCGCCGCGGCCGGCCAGCACGCCGCCGACGATGGCACAGGTGGTGTCCACGTCCCCGCCGACCTGCGCGGTGGTCCAGAACGCCTTCTCGTAGTCGTCCAGGGCCCGGGCCGCCGACCACAGGGCGAACGGCACCGTGTCGTGGGCGCTGGTGCGTCGGCCGCAGCCCAGCACCGCCGCGACCGTCGTCGCGTCGCCGTAGTCCAGCATGTCCCGCGCCCTGCGCACCCCCGCGCCCACCGCACTGCGCGGAACCAGCGCGATGACCCCGTCCAGCAGCTCGGCGGCCGTCGGCCGGCCCTGCGGAGAGGCCGCGAGCGCGGCCGCGGCGGCCACGGCCATCGCCCCGCACACCGCCTCGCGGTGCTGGTGGGTGGTGTAGGCGGAGATCTCCGCCTGATGCGTGGCCTGCTCGGGGTCGTCCGCGTACCAGGCGCCGAGCGGGGCGATCCGCATCGCCGCCCCGTTGCCCCAGGAGCCCTGCCCGTTGAAGAGCTCGGCCGCCAGGGTGCGCCAGTCCGCGCCCTCCCGGACCAGCCGGAGCATCCGGTTCACAGCGGGGCCGTAGCCGCGGTCGAAATCGTGGTGGGCGGCGAAGGAGCTCGCCAGCGCGTCCTGGTCGATGCGTCCGTGCGTGGCGAGCACGGCGACCACCGAGCAGGCCATCTCGGTGTCGTCGGTCCACTGCCACACGCCGCTGCCGACGGGCAGCTCGCGCCGTTTGAGCAGCGGGTAGTTCACGGGGACGAAGTACTGGGAGCCCAGGGCGTCCCCCAGAGCCAGCCCTCGGAGGCTGGACAGGGCGCGTGCGTAGCGCCTTTCGGGAGTGGTTTCAGCGGTCATCGCGCGTCACTCTAGCCGTCCAGGTCATAAGGCTCGGGTGTGGTCCAGCGCTCAAACGGGCGGTCCATCCGGTACCGGCCGTCCGGGCCGAGGAGCAGCACCCGGTATTCGCCGTTCCCCGGGTTGGACAGTGCCTCGAACTCGGCCACCGACCAGTGGAACCAACGCATGCAGAACAGCCGCATCGTCAGTCCGTGCGTCACCAGGAGCACGTTCTCGGGGTGGTCGGAGGCCTCGAAGCTGCGGTAGAGGCTCTCCAGGAAGGAGCCGACGCGGTCGTACACGTCGGCGCCCGACTCCCCCTGGGCGAAGCGGTAGAAGAAGTGCCCGTAGGCGTCCCGGTACGCCTTCTGCAGGCGTACGTCGTCCCGGTCCTGCCAGTTGCCCCAGTCCTGCTCGCGCAGTCGCGGCTCCTCGCGCATCCGTACCCGCGTGGGATCGAGGCGCAGCTCCCGGAAGGTCTGCAGGGTCCGGCGGTAGGGCGAGACGTAGGCGCTGATGTGCTCGTCGCCGAAGAGGGCGCGCAGCCGGACTCCGGCCTCGGCGGCCTGTTCGCGCCCCTTGGGGGTCAGGCGCAGGGCGTGGTCGGGCTCACGCTCGTACACCGTGTCGTCGGCGTTCCCCTCCGATTCCCCGTGCCGGACAAGGACGATGCGCCGTGGTCGTACCATCCCATGACCCTATTCGCCGACCGGCGCCCACGCGGACCGGGGCGCGCCGGGCCGGGAGGCGGGGCCTTCGTACGGTCAGACGGTCCAGCCGGGTTCGAGGTCCACGACGTCTCCGGTGAGCGCTTCGACGTCGGCCTCGGTCTGGGCGCGCAAGGAGAGCCGTTCGACCCGCTCCTGCCGGTACTTGCCGTGCTCCGCCGCCGCCCGCCACATCGACAATACGAGGAACTCGCGGCCGGGCGCTTCGCCGAAGAGGCCGCGGACCATGCCGGGCGAGCCCGCCATGGCCGGGTTCCACACCTTCTCCTGCATCAGCGTGAAGTGCTCCTCGCGCCCCTCCCGCACCCGGGTGTGCGCGACCCGGACCACGTCGGCGTCGCTGAACCGGGGCTGGAAACCGGTCTTCACGTCGAAGCGGTGGTCGAACAGCGTGGCGCGCGCGTGGGTGTACGTGCCGTTCTGCGCGGCGGCCAGCCGGTCGTGGGAGCGGGCCATGAAGGAGTCGTAGAAGGCGCGGCTCTCCCAGAACGTGAAGACGTGCGCGACGCCCTGCCGGCCCCGGCTCCAGCCGCCGCCCTGCCCGCGGAATCCTGGCTCCCCGGGCAGCCCCGCCCACTTGCGTTGCCCGCGCTCGAACCCGCGTCGGTCCGTCACCGTGCAGCGAATCCACTTGACCAGCACCGCGCCATCGTACGGGCCGGGTGCGGCCCGGGTCAGTCCCTTGAGCGGTGGATCCGAAGCAGTTCGGCCGCGTCCCGATCGGACAGCCGGAGACCGAACTCCCGATCGAGGAGCCCGATCAGGGCCTCGGCCGCGACGTCCTCCCGCTCGACGTGCCCGTCGGGGTGGAGGCGGGTGAGTTCGCCGCCCACCAGGGCCTGCCGGACTGCGTCGCCCTGGAGCTGGACGAGGGTCCGCCCGACGAAGGAGGAGCGGGGGTGGGAGGAGCTGTAGTGGTTCAGCACGACGTAGTCGACGGGGTGGTAGCGCTGCGGGGAGAAGGCGTACAGGTCGCGCCAGGCACCGGCACGCAGGGCGCACAGGACGAGGATCCCGTCCTCCTCCTCGCGGACGCGGAACGTCCACTGCCCTTGGCGGACCTCCTGGCCGGGCCGGGCGAGCGGTACGGGCTCGCACGGGCCCTGGTAGCCGAAGCCCGCGTCGCAGAGCCACGGCCGGCCCTCGACGGTGACGACGAGGACGGCGTGCGTCACCGCGAGCAACTCGTCGCCCCGGGTGCGGTTGCGGGCCCCGCGCCCGGACACCTCGAAGCCGATCCGCTCCAGGGCAGCGGCCAGCAACGAGTTCTGTTCGTAGCAGTAGCCGCCGCGACGGCCGTGCACGAGTTTGTCCTCCAGGGCTTTGACGTCCAGTTCGACGGGGCGGCCGAACAGTACGTCCAGGCTCTCGAAGGGGATGGAGGCGGTGTGGGCGCGGTGCACTGCGTACAACGTCTCCAGGTCCGGCCGGAGTTCCCGCGCCCCGGTACCGGTTCCGCCGCCCCGGCCGCCGCCGCCACCGTCCACCGGCCCGGTTCCGTCCCCGTTGCCCAGGCCGATCCGCACCAGGTACGCGTCCAGGTCCAGTTCGTCACCGCTCCACATGGCTCCCCCACTCCCCCCGCGTGACATTCCGGGGGCGCACCCCGTGGCGCACACCCCGCACCATGATCGCCGCGGCCGCCGCGCACGACCAGCCCACCCTCCGGAGGACCTGACCACCTTCCGGAGTACCTGACCGCGTCGCGGCGCCGGCCGGCCCCCCGCCGGGCGCTACAGCTCGGGTTCCGGGGGAACACGGTCGGTGAACGCGCGCAGCCTCAGCCGCGGATCACGATGGTCCGCCAGCCACCGCATTCCAAAGTCCTCCGCTGCCAAGCCCGCACGTGCGACCCCGGCCCAGTCGTCCCGGTCGAGGACCGCGAGGTACCTCGCCCGGAACTCCTCCCGCTGCTCCGCGGCGCACCCGACCGCCTCGGGCGACGCGACGGTCAGGTGCTGGGCGAGCAGTGCACACATGTAGTAGCGCTCCAGGTCCGGTCCCAGCGAGCCCACCCGCCGGGAATGCGCGTCCAGTACCGCTGCCGCGTGCGGGTAGCGGCCGAGGGTGAGTCCCATTCCGGAGCACACGGTCATCCGGTACAGCAGCCGACCGGTGTGGTCGACCATCCCGATGTCGTCATCGAGCTCGTCGAGCGCCTCGTGGGGCCGGGCGACCTTGATGAACTCGTCCACGAAGTAGGCGTTGAGGAAGTCGCCGTCGAAGGCCCTGCGGAGCAGCCACGGTCGGATGGCCGGGTCGTCGAGCCCGCACAGGGCGTGGACGACGTGGACGCGCCCCCAGCCGGTGACCCGCTCGGCGAGCCAGAACAGGGCCCCGACCCCTCCCGGCTGGCTTTCCAGAGCGCGCGCCGCCCACGGCCCCATGCCCCGCGAGAGCAGCCCGATCGTCCGGATCAGCGGGATGTCGTCGTCCGTACCGGCGGCGGTCAGCAGGGCGAGCCCGATGATGACCACGGCCCGGTCGGTGCCGTGCCGCACCAGCCACCGGCCGGTCGCGCGGGCCTGCGCGCGGTCCGCCCGTGCGGCTGCCGCGACGATGTGTTCTTCGGGGATGTGCGAGATTCCGAGGCCGTGCACGACCTCGGCCAGCTCGGCGGGAGGGGCGCAGCCGCGTGCGAAGTGCGCGTCGAGGAGGAGCACCACGTCCCGCTCGGCCTTGTCGCGGTCGGCGGGTTCGGTCAGGGGCCGGCCCCGGTACGACGTCTCGTCGGGATACGGTTCGCCGTTGCGCGGCAGCGGCTCGTCCGGGAACCTCCGGTGCAACCACAGCGCGTGCTCGAACAGGATGGTGGGTGATCCGGGAGCTGTCGTCCCGGTCGTCCCGGTCATCGGCGGATTGACGACTCGATTCTGTTGATCATGTCGGGGAGCATGCCACGGCCCGGCGCCGCCGACAAGGCCCCGCCCGCCGGCACCCGTTGCGCCGGACACGGACACGGACACGACGAAGGGGACCGCCCGTGGGGTCGGTCCCCTTCGTGAACTGCCGGTCAGCCGCGTGCGCGGGTTACGTCACGTGTCGCGTCCCGCGCCATCGCGCACCCGGATCAGCTGCAACCGCTGGTCGAGCCGCAGCCCTCGCAGATGTAGCAGGAGCCGGCGCGCTGCATCTTCGTGCCGCACGAGAAGCACAGCGGGGCGTCGGCGGAGACGCCGAGCTGCATCTCGACCAGTTCGGCGTTGCTGTGCGCCGTCTTCGGAGCCGGGACCGACGCGATCGCGACGGGCTTCGGGGCCGCCGGGACTACCGCGACCGGAGCCGACTGCGCGAGGGTCTCGGTGTCCAGTTCCTCGCCGTCGAGCGGCTCGTAGGAACCGGTGTCGAGGTGGCGCTGACGCTCCTCGGCGGAGTGGATGCCGAGGGCGGAGCGGGTCTCGAAGGGCAGGAAGTCGAGCGCCACGCGGCGGAAGATGTAGTCGACGATCGACTGCGCCATCCGCACGTCCGGGTCGTCCGTCATACCGGCCGGCTCGAAGCGCATGTTCGTGAACTTCGCGACGTACGTCTCCAGCGGGACGCCGTACTGCAGACCCACCGACACGGCGATGGAGAAGGCGTCCATCATGCCCGCGAGGGTCGAACCCTGCTTGGACATCTTCAGGAAGACCTCGCCCAGACCGTCGTCCGGGTAGGAGTTCGCCGTCATGTAGCCCTCGGCGCCACCGACCGTGAAGGAGGTGGTGATCCCCGGGCGACCCTTCGGCAGGCGCTTGCGGACCGGGCGGTACTCGATGACCTTCTCGACCGCCGCGCGGATGGTCTCCTCGGCCTTCTCGGTGACCTCGGTCTTCTCCGCTTCCTTCTTCTTCGCGGAGAGGGGCTGGCCGACCTTGCAGTTGTCGCGGTAGATCGCGAGCGCCTTGACGCCCATCTTCCACGCCTCGAAGTAGATCTCCTCGATCTCCTCGACGGTCGCCGTCTCCGGCATGTTGACCGTCTTCGAGATCGCGCCGGAGATCCAGGGCTGGATCGCGGCCATCATGCGGACGTGGCCCATCGCGGAGATGGAACGCTCGCCCATGGCGCAGTCGAACACCGAGTAGTGCTCGGTCTTCAGACCCGGGGCGTCGACGACCACGCCGTGCTCGGCGATGTGCGTGACGATCGCCTCGATCTGCTCCTCCTGGTAACCCAGGCGGCGCAGGGCCTGCGGGACGGTGCCGTTGACGATCTGCATCGAGCCGCCACCGACGAGCTTCTTGAACTTGACCAGGGCCAGGTCCGGCTCGACACCGGTGGTGTCGCAGGACATCGCCAGACCGATGGTGCCGGTCGGCGCGAGCACGGACGCCTGGGAGTTGCGGAAGCCGTTCTTCTCGCCGAGGCGCAGGACGTCCTGCCAGGCCTCGGTGGCCGCGGCCCAGATGATGTTGTCGAGGTCGTCGGTGCGCGGCGCGACGGCGTTGGCGTCGGCGTGCTGCTTCATGACGCGCTTGTGCGAGTCGGCGTTGCGGGCGTAGCCGTCGTACGGACCGACGATGGCGGCCAGCTCGGCGGAGCGCTTGTACGCGGTGCCGGTCATCAGCGAGGTGATCGAGGCGGCGAGGGTGCGGCCGCCGTCCGAGTCGTACGCGTGGCCGGTCGCCATCAGCAGGGCGCCGAGGTTGGCGTAGCCGATGCCGAGCTGACGGAAGGCGCGGGTGTTCTCGCCGATCTTCTGCGTCGGGAAGTCGGCGAAGCAGATGGAGATGTCCATCGCGGTGATGACCAGCTCGACGACCTTGGAGAAGCGCTCGGCGTCGAAGGACTGCTTGCCCTTGCCGTCGTCGTCGAGGAACTTCATCAGGTTCAGCGAGGCGAGGTTGCAGGACGTGTTGTCCAGGTGCATGTACTCGCTGCACGGGTTCGAGGCGGTGATGCGGCCGGACTCGGGGCAGGTGTGCCAGTTGTTGATCACACCGTCGTACTGGATGCCCGGGTCGGCGCAGGCCCACGCGGCCTCGGCGAGCTGACGGAAGAGCGCCTTGGCGTCGACCTTCTCGATGACCTCGCCGGTCATGCGGGCCCGCAGGCCGAACTCGGTGCCGTTCTCGACGGCCGTCATGAACTCGTCGTTCACCCGGACCGAGTTGTTGGCGTTCTGGTACTGGACGGACGTGATGTCGTCGCCGCCCAGGTCCATGTCGAAGCCCGCGTCGCGCAGGGCGCGGATCTTCTCCTCCTCCTTCACCTTGGTGGCGATGAAGTCCTCGACGTCCGGGTGGTCCACGTCAAGGACGACCATCTTGGCCGCGCGGCGGGTGGCGCCGCCCGACTTGATCGTTCCTGCGGACGCGTCGGCGCCGCGCATGAAGGACACGGGACCGGAGGCGTTGCCGCCGGAGGAGAGGAGCTCCTTGGAGGAGCGGATGCGGGACAGGTTCAGGCCGGCGCCGGAGCCGCCCTTGAAGATCATTCCCTCTTCCTTGTACCAGTCGAGGATCGACTCCATGGAGTCGTCGACGGCAAGGATGAAGCAGGCGGAGACCTGCTGCGGCTGGGGGGTGCCGACGTTGAACCACACCGGGGAGTTGAAGCTGAAGATCTGGTGCAGGAGCGCGTAGGTCAGCTCGTGCTCGAAGATCTCCACGTCCGCGGGGGAGGCGAAGTAGTCGAAGTCCTCGCCGGCCTTCGTGTAGGTGTTCACGATCCGGTCGATCAGCTGCTTCAGACCGGTCTCGCGCTGCGCGGTGCCGACCGCACCACGGAAGTACTTGCTGGTGACGATGTTGACCGCGTTCACCGACCAGAAGTCGGGGAACTCGACGCCACGCTGCTCGAAGTTCACCGAGCCGTCGCGCCAGTTGGTCATGACGACGTCACGGCGCTCCCAGCTCACCTCGTCGTACGGGTGCACGCCCGGGGTGGTGTGGATGCGCTCGATACGCAGGCCGCTCTTGGCAGCCTTGGTCCCCTTGGTGCGGGAACCTCGCGCCGAGCCGCTCGCCGTCTCTGTCATGCCGCTTCCTCCCATATGCGGGCAAAAACGCCCTAAAGTGCCAGCGCTATTCCGCGGCACGGTGCTGTGTGTCTTGTATCTACGAATCTCGCCCTGCCGACCCACGGGCCGGGCCGCGCCGAGGTGCGGCCCGTCGGGTCAGTCGGCGGCGGGGGCGGGCACGGGGACGACCCGGGGGGTCCCTCCGGGCTCGCACTCGTGCGGAGGCCGGGGCTCGCGGAGTTCCGCGATGGCGGCCTCGAAGTCTTCAAGGGTGTCGAACGCTCGGTAAACGGATGCGAACCGCAGGTACGCGACGAGGTCGAGCTCCTGCAAGGGGCCGAGTATGGCCAGACCCACGTCATGGGTGGTCAGTTCGGCGCTGCCGGTGGCGCGCACCGCCTCCTCGACCCGCTGGCCGAGCTTGGCGAGGGCGTCCTCGGTGACCGGCCGCCCCTGGCACGCCTTGCGGACACCAGAGATGACCTTGCTACGACTGAAAGGTTCGGTGACCCCACTGCGCTTGATCACCATCAGTGAGGCCGTCTCCACCGTCGTGAAGCGACGGGAGCAGTCGGGGCACTGACGGCGCCTGCGGATCGACGTTCCGTCATCCGTGGTGCGACTGTCCACGACCCGACTGTCGGGGTGCCTGCAGAAGGGGCAGTGCATGGTTCCCTCACCCTTCTTGTGGCACGACCGAATCACCCCACGGAGCCCCTGAACGGCAGGGACTGGTCTCTGCCGGGGGCTCGTGAAGCAGCTCCCAGCATATGCGATACCGGAGACCTTGACCGACCCGGGGACCACAACTTGTGGGCGGCGGCGCTCATCCAACCACTAGATCTTGGGTTGGGATGGATTTTCACCACTCCGCGTGTCGCGGCGCCCGACGGGCGGTGACCGGGGCCGGCGGTGCCAGACTGGACGGCGACCCCCACGGCGGCGGCCGCACCGGAAACGGTACCGTAGGCGCGAAGTGCGACATCGAACCCACATTCGACAAGAAGGCGGGCCCACACCCCGGGCCGATCGCGGGACCGTCGTCGGCAGTCACGGAACGTCACGATCCAGCAGCTTCGGCGAGCCGCGGCGGGCGCGCCCGGCCACTCGATCACCCGTCCGGCTCAGCCATACACCCAGCCGCCTGACCCAGGTGGACGATCCTCGATTTTTCACTCGAACGTGTGTTTGGCGCAACCTTTCGAAAGCAACTACCGTTGTCCAGCGAGGGAGAACATTTCGAGAGGGGCCGACGTGACCACCACCGCAGACAGTGCCACCATCACTGCCCAGAACCGCTCCCAGAGCCGACTCGAGCCGGTGCATGCCATGAACGACGCAAGTCCGAACCCGGAGGCGGAGCCCGTACGCCCCGCACGGTCGCTGCCAGGGCGACCTCCAGGCATCCGCGCCGACAGTTCCGGACTCACGGACCGGCAGCGCAGGGTCATCGAGGTCATCCGCGACTCCGTACAGCGCCGCGGCTACCCGCCGTCGATGCGCGAGATCGGCCAGGCGGTCGGCCTCTCCAGCACCTCGTCGGTGGCACACCAGCTGATGGCTCTGGAGCGCAAGGGCTTCCTGCGCCGCGACCCGCACCGTCCCCGTGCCTACGAGGTGCGCGGCTCCGACCAGCCCAGCTCGCAGCCGACGGACACCACCGGCAAGCCGGCCGCGTCCTACGTGCCCCTGGTCGGCCGGATCGCGGCCGGTGGTCCGATCCTCGCCGAGGAGTCCGTGGAGGACGTGTTCCCGCTGCCCCGGCAGCTGGTCGGTGACGGCGAGCTCTTCGTCCTCAAGGTCGTGGGCGACTCCATGATCGAGGCCGCGATCTGTGACGGCGACTGGGTCACCGTCCGCCGTCAGCCCGTCGCGGAGAACGGCGACATCGTCGCCGCGATGCTGGACGGCGAGGCCACCGTCAAGCGCTTCAAGCGGGAGGACGGTCACGTGTGGCTGCTCCCCCACAACGCCGCCTACCAGCCCATCCCCGGTGACGAGGCCACCATCCTCGGCAAGGTCGTCGCCGTACTGCGCCGGGTCTGACCCCGCCGCCCCTCAGTCGGCTCCGGGACCCACTGCGCCGGTCCCGGAGCTGTCGCGCGTCCGGATCCGGTGCGGTTCGTTCCGGTCTGATCCGGTTCGGTCCGGTCCGGTTCACCGAGTGCTCCGGAGCCGGCGGTTCCGGAGCTGGGTCGTTCGAGTGAGGGCGCGTTGGCTTCCCTGTCGGCCCTAGGCGCCGTCCGCCTGCGCGGTGGCGTCGATCGCGGACAGGGAGCGGCGCACCTGGTTGCGGTCCGTGGTGTACCAGAAGTCCGGCAGCGTGGCCCGCAGGAAACTCCCGTAGCGGGCCGTGGCCAGCCGGGGATCCAACACCGCGACGACACCGCGGTCGCCCGAGGCGCGGACGAGCCGGCCCGCGCCCTGGGCCATGAGCAGGGCCGCGTGCGTGGCGGCGACCGCCATGAATCCGTTGCCGCCGTGTTCCTCGACCGACTTCTGCCGCGCGCTCATCAACGGGTCGTCGGGGCGCGGGAACGGAATCCGGTCCATGACGACGAGCTGACAGCTGGGTCCCGGCACGTCCACGCCCTGCCAGAGGGAGAGCGTCCCGAACAGGCAGGTCTTCGGGTCGGCCGCGAACGTCTTGATCAGCTCGCCGAGCGTCTCCTCGCCCTGGAGCAGGATCGGGTTGTCGAGCCGGCCGCGCAGCTCCTCTGCCGCGGCCTTCGCACCCCGCATCGAGGAGAAGAGGCCCAGGGTGCGCCCGCCCGCCGCCTCGATCAATTCGGCCAGCTCGTCCATCATGTCGCCGCGGGTGCCCTCGCGGCCCGGCGTCGCCAGGTGCTTGGCGACGTAGAGGATGCCCTGCTTCGGATAGTCGAACGGGGACCCGACGTCCAGGCCGCGCCAGAGCGGGACGTCCTCCCCCTCGACGCCCTCCGGGGAGAGGCCGAGCGAGGCCGCGATCCCGTTGAAGTCGCCGCCCAGCTTGAGGGTGGCCGAGGTGAGGACCACCGAGCGGTCCTCGAAGAGCTTCTCGCGCAGCAGCCCGGACACGGAGAGCGGTGCGACGCGGAGGGTGGCGCCGAACCGGTCGTGGCGCTCGTACCAGACGACGTCGTACTCGGAGCCGGCCGTGATCCGCTCGGCCACGGAGTGGACGTTCTCCACCGCGGCCAGCGCCTGCTTGCGGACGGCGTCCTCGTCGTGGACGGACTTGTCGCGGGTGGCGCCGATCGCGGAGATCACGTTGCGCGCCGCGTCCCGCAGGGACATCAGGGCGTAGCCGAGATCCTCGGGGACCTCCTCCAGACGGCCCGGGAGCGCCAGCTCCATGACCCGCTCGAAGGACTCGGAGGCGGTCTGGAGGGAATCGGCCGTCTTCTCATCGACGAGCTTGGCCGCTCGCTTCACGGCCCGGTTCACCTGGCCCGGCGTGAGCTCGCCCGTCGCGACGCCCGTCACGCGCGAGACGAGCTCGTGGGCCTCGTCCACGATCAGCACCTCGTGCTGCGGCAGCACCGGCGCCCCTTCGATGGCGTCGATGGCGAGCAGCGCGTGGTTGGTGACGACCACGTCCGCGAGCTTGGCCCGCTCCCGGGCCGCCTCCGCGAAGCATTCGGCCCCGTACGCGCACTTCGTGGCGCCCAGGCATTCCCGGGAGGAGACCGAGATCTGGCTCCATGCCTTGTCCGAAACACCGGGGGTGAGGTCGTCGCGGTCGCCGGTCTCGGTCTCGTCCGCCCAGTCGCGCAGCCGGATCAGGTCCTGGCCGAGCTTGCTGGTGGGGGCGGCCGCCTCGAACTGGTCGAAGAGCCCCTCCTCCTCGTCCTGCGGAGCGCCTTCGTGGAGGCGGTGCAGGCAGAGGTAGTTGGACCGGCCCTTGAGCATGGCGAACTGCGGGCGGCGGCGCAGCTGCGGGTGCAGCGCCTCCACCGTGCGCGGGAGGTCACGTTCGACCAGCTGGCGCTGGAGCGCCAGCGTCGCCGTCGCCACGACCACGCGTTCGCCGTGCGCGAGGGCGGGCACCAGGTAGCCGAGGGACTTGCCGGTACCGGTACCGGCCTGGATCAGCCGGTGGGAGTTGTCGTCGATCGCTTCGGCGACGGCTTCGGCCATGGCCACCTGGCCGGGGCGCTCCGTGCCGCCGACGGCGGAGACGGCGGCGTGCAGCAGGTCGGGGAGGGAGGGCTTCGTCATAGCAGTGCCAACCCTACGGGGCGCCACCGACAGTGGTGGAATCGATCAGCCGTCACGGTCGGTGGAGGGGGTTGGGCACCGTGCCGTGCCGGACCGCGTGCGGGCGTTCCGGGCGGTCGCGGTAGCCGTCCTCGTGCAGGCGGTTGCGGTTCAGGCAGAGCCGGTCGATCCGCTCGGTGAGCAGGTCGAACTGCTCGTGGCGGTCCTTCAGCTCGGGGAAGCGTGCCTGGTGGCGCAGGATTTCCGCCCGTACGAGGGACCAGAAGTCGCGCTCGGGGACGGCGAGCCGGTCCTCGCAGATCGCCGACAGGTAGCGGAAGACGCCGATGAACAGCCCGGAGTGGATGAACTGGGTGAGGAAGGCCGGCGGCTCGGTGAGCAGGGCGGCACGGACCTCGTCCGGCATGGTGGCGTGCTCGGGGAGCGGTATGCGGCTGATGTTGATGTCGTCCACGAAGTCCTTGACGGCGAGGCGGACCGGTACGTCCTGCTCGTCGAAGATCACGATCGTGTTCTCGCCGTGCGGGGAGAACACGGTGCCGTAGCGGTGGAGGAAGTGGAGCAGCGGGGGCAGCAGGGCGGCGAAGAGCCGTTGCAGCCAGGCCGCCGGAGCCAGGCCGGAGCGGGCGACGAGCTCGGCGGTGAAGGAGCGGCCGCGCGCGTCCGTGTGGAGGAGGGCGGCCAGGGTGCGGGCACGCTCACCGGGGGCGAGGCGGCCGGTCAGCGGCTCGCGCCAGATCGCGCCGAGGAGCTCCTTGTACTGGTACGGCACCTCGGGGAGCCGGCCGTAGACGGGGTGGCGGACCGTGACGGAGGCGACCTCACCGAGCAGGATCACGCGGCATTCATCGCGGAGGAAGGGGTCGGTGTCGCGGAGGGAGTGGATCCAGGCGGTGACGGCTGGGGCCGCGAGGGTGAGGTCGCTGGGCAGACCGCGCCAGACCATGGTGTTGAACACGGACAGCGGGAGTTTCACGCTGTGGCGGTCGGGGCGGGTGAGGTTGAGGAAGGTACGGATCGACTGCTGCGGGAGCCTGATGTCGGGGTCCGCGGGCAACGGAACGAGAGTGCCCGAGGCCAGGGCGGGGGCGAAGAGCGGGAGCACGACCTCGTCCCACTGCCAGGGGTGGACCGGCAGGTAGAGGTAGTGGAGCGGGTCGAGGCCACGGTCGCGCAGGAACCGGTCGAAGCCGGCTCGGGTCACGGGGTCGAGCTCGGCCGAGTAGAGCCGGGCGGGATCCTCCAGGCCCGCGGTCCCGCGGTACTCGGCGAGGGAGGTGTGGGCGGCCAGCCACGGCAGGCGCTGGGGGGTACGGGCCTCGGGGGCCCAGGCGGCGGCGTCGGAGGCTGCCCATCCGACGCGGCCCTTGTTGAGGACGAGCCAGGGATGTCCCGTCTGGTGGCCTTCGAGCGCGGCGTGGTCGAGGTCGGCGAGGACGTCGGCGGTGAGCGCGTGGTGGTCGAGGCGGGCGTCGGCGGCGAGGGTGGCGCTGAGCTCGCGGATCAGGTGTCCGAGCGTGGCACCGTCGAGGCGCAGGAGGGTGCGGGCGCGGACCAGGAACTCGTACGGGTCCCCGAAGGCGACCGGGGGCCGGGTGGAGGGGGCGGGCGGGGTGAGGGTGAGCGTGTCGGCGGCGACCTGCCAGCTGTCGTAGGCGCGGCGGCGGGCGCGGAACCCGAGGCTGCTGCCGTCGTCCAGCGTCAGGGTCCAGGCGTCTCCGGCGGCGGCCGGGGCCGGAACGGGGATGACGATCTCCTCGTACGCGAACTCGCCGAGCATCTTCGCCAGCAGCCGCCGGGCGGCGAAGTCCCAAGTGGGACGGTTGAGTTCGGGGGGCGTGCCGGGGCGCTCGGGCGACGGCGGCAGGGCGGACTCCGGGGAGTCGGGGGCGACGGGGAAATGCGGCACGGGACTCCTCGAGGATCGGGAACTTTGCTGCGTCGCGCAGAGTTTTCGAAGGGAGAGGCGTTGCGGGAGGGACACCGCCGGGGTGGTCGGTCGGATCGGTCGAACTGGTCGGACTGGTCGGATCGACTGAATCGGTCGGATCGGTCGATCCGTTCGGGGAGCGCGGGGCGGCAATCAGAGGAGGTTGCGCAGCGCCCGCTCACGGAACATCAGGGCGGCGCGCTTCTCGGGGAGGTCGGTCTCCGCGGCGTAGCGGAAGCCGGCGGTCAGGAAGGCTGATACGGAGGGGGTGTTGGTGATGTCGGGTTCGGCGATCACGCGCGTGCACCGGGGTCGGTTGTCGAGGACGAGGTCGGCGACCGCGCGCAGCAGGATGGCGCCGAGACCGCGGCCGCGGTTCGTACCGTCTCCGATGAGCAGGTGGAGACCGGTGTCATGGGGCTGCGCCGCGTAGTACTGGGACAGGGGGTCGAGGTCGGCCCGGTAGATCTCCCAGTAGCTCATCGGGGTGCCGTCGAGGAGGCCGACGCAGGGGGTGCTGTGGCCGTCTCCGTCGAGTTGGGCGCGCAGGTGCGCGGCAGTCACGGCGACGGGTCCGGCGAGGTCCCAGTAGGCCGCGACCTCGGGGTCGTTCATCCAACCGGTGAGCAGGTCCAGGTCCCGGTCCGGGCGGACGGTTTCGAGGCGGAAGGCGCCGACCGGGGTGGCTGCCGCGCCCCAGCCGGCAGGGGAGTCGAGGAGATCGGCCTCGGCGAGCAGGGGGAGCAGTTCGACGGCGGGCCGGCGTCCCGGGGCCGGAGCGGGAGCAGGTACGGCGAGGGAACCGGTGGTGGTGTCGGTGGAGGGCATCGGCTCTTCTCCGGGTCGGTGGGCGCGCGTCAGTGGTGAAGGGGGTTGGCGATCGTGACGTAGACGGACTGGGTCTCCACGGGGCCCACGAGCTCGTCGAGGCCGCCGAGGCGGGTGAGCAGGTTCGCCTTGCACCGGAGGGTCGGTGAGTCCAGCAGTTGCGCGGGGAGCGGGCCGAGGTGCGCGGCCTTGCCGAGGAAGCGACGGAACGCGGCGAGCAGCACGCGTTCGTCGGCGAGCCTCTGAGCGCCGAAGGCCCCGATGAGACCGAGCACGTTGTTGATGCCGAGGTAGTAGGCGAAGCGTTCGTCGGTGACGGCGTCGGGAACGAAGGTGTCGCTGGTGCCGCCGATGCCGGGGAGCCGACGTTCCAGTTCCGTTCGGCGGGAGTCGCGGAAGTAGTACCCCTGGTTGTCGCGGAAGCGGCCGCCCACGGGCCAGCCGGCCGGGTCGAGGATCACCAGGGTGTTCTGCTGGTGCGCTTCGAGGGCGATGCCGGCGAGCGCGTCGAAGGCGAGGACCGGCAGGACGACGTGGTCGAGGTAGCGCAGGAACCACTCCGTGGACACGGCCGAGGTGGAGCGGCCGGTGGCGGTGGCGAGGCGCAGGACGGTGTCGGCGAGCCGGGACCGCATGGTGGTTCGACCCGGCCAGGGGCGGGGGGAGGTGAGTGCGGCGACGCAGACGGCGTCGTCGTCGGGACGGAAGGGGTTGTGTCGCAGGAGGACGTCGAGTCCTTGGACGGGAGCGCCGTCCAGGCCGTTGACGGCGACCCATGCCGGGTCGCGGACGATGTCGAAGCCGGGGTGGGCGGCCTGCCACTGCTCGGCAAGGCCGGTGCGCAGCAGCCGGTGCACTTCGACACCGCGATGGAGTTCCTTGCGGAGGTTCTCGCGACGGGAGTTGGTGATGCGCAGGCCCAGGGAAAGCTTGAGCATCGCGGGACTGCCGGGGCGATGGACGGTGCGGACGGAGGAGGTGGGGTACCAGGGTGCGCCGTGCGGACCGAGGTCGGTGAGGAGCCCGGCGTCGCGGAGGGCGGCGACAGCGGGGCGCTCGAGGAGGTCGTGGGCCTGCCAGGGGTGCAGGGGCAGGGCGGTGGTGCCGACGGGCAGCGGGAGGCCCGGGGCGAGGCGGGCGAGGAGTTGGGGGGCGGAGACCGGGCGGCCGCGTTCGGTCCAGGCGGAGTCGGTGGCGAGGGCGTCCGGCGCGACGGCGAACCAGTGGAGGGGGAAGGAACCGTGGAGTTCGGGTGAGTAGCGGCGTACGTCTGCTTCGGAGAGCCCCTCGCGGCTCTTGGGGTCCGGCTGGAGGGGGTGGCCGAGCAGGAGCGACTGCTCGGCGGTGAGGAAGCGGTCCCCGCCGATGGGGGCGGGCGCGGTGGGGCGGTGGCGCCGGTCGGCGATGAACTCGGCGGTGCGGCGTACCGAGTCGGCGACCCGACCCACGAGGTCGACACCGGCGCGGCCGGTGCCCTCGCGGGCGATCAGGGCGGCGAGGGTGACGGCGTCCAGTGCGGGGGCCGTGGCGGGGGCGCCCTCGATCCGGGCGGGCGCGAAGCGGTGCCAGCCCGACGGGGACCAGTACCGGACGGGGACGAGCAAGGTGGCGCCGGACGCGGGGAGGGGGATGCGGAGCAGGGTGCCGGCGGGCCCGTCGATGCCACTCTCACGGACCCAGCACCGCAGCAGGTTCTCCACCGCGACGACATCGGCGGCGACGGCCGGATCGGCGTGGTCCAGCAGGTCGGGCAACACCGCCGGCTCGAACGCTACCGGCCCGACCCCGCCCACCCGTTCCCGAAGCACCCCGTCCTTCTGCCGCGGCACCCCCACGGCCCGAACCTCCTCGACGCCGGAACCCGTACCGATCCCGGGGGCGGGGGCCTCGCCGGGGGCTGCGGTGGGCGGTGTTGAGCGGGTGGGGGCCTTCGCGAGGTCGGAGGTGGGTGGCATGGCGCGAGTAGGGGCCGTCGCGGGGTCGGAGGTGGGTGGCATGGCGCGGTTGGGGGCTGCCGTGCCGGCGGGTGCTTCGCCGGGGGCGGGTTCCGGGGCAGGGGCCGGCTGCGTCGCGGACTGCGGCTGTGGGGTGGGAAGGGCCGCTACCGAGGGGGCGGGCTCTGCTTCGAAGGTGGTCGCCGGCAAGAGAGCGGGCTCCTCAGCGAGGGAGGGCGGGGTGGACAAGCCCAGCGGCAGGGCGGGCTCGGAGGCGGGGGCCGACTCCGGCGCGAGGGCGGGCAGCGTGACGGGCGTTCCGGGGGCCTGCCCGCCCGGGGCGGCTGGACCTTCGTCGTGCGGAGCCGCTTCGGGTTCCGTCGCGCGGGAGCCTGACCCGTGCGGCGGGACAACCTCCGCTGTGGTGGGGAGCATGGGAGGTCGGGAGGTCGGGTGCGACCAAGGAGTGCCTGCCGACGGGGCACTCCCCGTGATGGGCATGGTGGGGACGGATGCCGGCTCTGGATTCGGTGCGGACGGGCGGGACCATGAGTACCCGCTCGAAGAGGCCCCGCACGGGCGCAGGCCCGGCGCCGGTGCCGAGTCGGCCCTCGGTGCCCCGACAGGGGAAGTCTCGTCGTGCGGTGTTCCGGACGACGGAGCGCCTGCGCGCTGGAGCTCGGCCGACAGGGCTCCGATGGGCGAGGTGCCGGGCGACTGCGTCGCGCCCGACGGTGGTTCGGTCTGCCGGAGTCCGGCCGTAGCCGTCTCCGCCCGGGGCATTCCGGCTGGTGTGAGCCCGCCCCACGGCAGGGTGGGAGACGGCGTGACCGCCGCCTCCCGGCTGGAGGACGATGCCGGCTCGGCCTGCGGCTGCTCAGCCGTCACGGCGCGGACCGGCGGCGTCCCCGTTTGCGGCGTTCCGACCGAAGGCCCCGCGGCCGGCGCACATCCGACCTGCCGGACCGGGCCGGATGACACCCCGGTTTGCGGCGTTGCGTGTTCTCCCGTGAGCGGGGCCGAGTCGCCGGGCGACGACATGGCGGCGGTCGGCGGGGCGCTGTCCCCTGCGGGCACAGGTGCGTGGGCAGGGGCAAACAGCTCCAGGGAGGGAAGCCGCTCCGGAGCCGGGAACAACAGGGCTACGGGAGCCG
Organism: Streptomyces sp. NPDC001568; assembly: GCF_042893755.1. Taxonomy (NCBI): domain Bacteria; kingdom Bacillati; phylum Actinomycetota; class Actinomycetes; order Kitasatosporales; family Streptomycetaceae; genus Streptomyces; species Streptomyces sp. NPDC001568. The sequence continues at coordinate 275,524 of NZ_JBIAVF010000009.1, forward strand.
ACGCGTCAAAGGACGGATCGACGCTGCCCCCTACGGGCGCGGGCTGCTCTTGAACGGCGGCTGACAGCGCCGGGGAGGGGGAAGGCTCCCCCGCCCAGAACGACAGGGCTCCGGATGGCGACGGGAGCGCGGCAGGCAGGACGTTGCCGGCCGCGGACGAGGTCGCCTGAACCAGGCCCGATGGCGCCGGAAAGACGGACGGCTCCACGGCCCAGGACGACAGGGCTCCGGGAGACAGGACGACGTCGGGCACAGGACCGGCACGGTCCGCCGGCAGCGTCGGCGGCACCGCCCGCACGGCAGCCACACGCGCGGCACCCGGGCCCGCAGGCTCTTGCGAGAGAGCCGAAGGCACCGCGGGCATGGCCACCACAGCGCCGGCAACAGAACCGACATCGTCCGGCGGCAGAGCCGAGGGCGCCACCGCAGTGGCCACCCCACCCCCGGCCCCACCCCCGGCAACAGCACCGGCACGGTCCGGCGGCAGCGTGGGCGGCACCGCCCGCACGGGGGCCGGGCGCCCCGCGCCGGAGGCCTCGGGCTCCGGCGGCAGGGGCCGGTCGGCCGGCCGGGGCGCGAGGCCCGGGGTGACGCCGGCGGTGCAAGGGGTCGGGGTCCAGGTCAGGGTCGGCGGCGTGGTCGAGGTCCAGGACGGGCTCGGGCTCGGCGGCGTGGCCGGGCTCGGGCTCGGGCTCGGCGGCGTGGCCGGGCTCGGGGTCAAGGTCGGCGGCGTGGCCGGGCTCGAGCTCGGGCTCGGCGGCGTGGCCGGGCTCGGGGTCAAGGTCGGCGGCGTGGCCGGGCTCGGGGTCGAGGTCGGCGGCGTGGCCGGGGTCAGGGTCGGGGTCAGGGTCGGGTCGGGCATCGGGGTCCTTCGCGTGCGGGTCAGTGGGGGCGGCGGGCCGCGGCGGGGACGGCGTCTGCGAGCCGGTCCAGGACGGCCGTCGCCTGCTCGTCGGTCAGGGTCAGCGGGGGCAGCAGCCGCACGACGCTGGAGTGACGGCCTCCGAGTTCCACGATCAGGCCCCGGTCGAGGCACGCCTGGCGGACGGCGGCGGCCAGGTCGGGTGCGGCGGCGCCCGTTTCGGGGTCGACGAGTTCGATGCCGATCATCAGGCCGCGCCCCCGGACGTCCCCGACGCACGCCTGGTCGGCGGCGAGCCCGCGCAGCGCGGTCAGCATGCGCGCGCCCAGGACGGCCGCGCGCTCGGCGAGGCCGTTGCGGCGGACGTGGGCCAGGGTCGCGGTTCCCGCCGCCATGGCGAGCTGGTTGCCCCGGAAGGTGCCGGCGTGCGCGCCCGGTGCCCAGACGTCGAGTTCGGCCCGGTAGACGATGACGGCGAGCGGCAGACTTCCGCCGATGGCCTTGGACAGGACCATCACGTCGGGCACGACCCCGGCGTGGTCGACGCCCCAGAAGGCGCCGGTGCGACCGACGCCGGTCTGGACCTCGTCCGCGATCAGCGGAATGCCCCGGGCGGCGGTGATCTCCCGCATGCGGCGCAGCCAGTCGTCGGGGGCCGGGTGGACCCCGCCCTCCCCCTGGACCGGCTCGACGATCATGCCGGCGGGGGCCGGCACCCCGCCCTTGGGGTCGTCCAGCAGGTTCTCGGTCCAGTGCGCGGCGACCCGCGCGCCCTCGGCTCCGCCGATGCCGAGGGGGCAGCGGTAGTCCTGCGGGTAGGGCAGTCGGGTCACCCGTACGTCGGTGGCGTGCCCGGAGGCGTCCAGGGCGCCGGCGGTCATGCCGTGGTAGGCCCCGGTGAAGGTGAGCAGTCCGGAGCGGCCGGTGGCGGCGCGCACCAGTTTCAGCGCCGCTTCGACGGCGTCCGTCCCGGCGGGTCCGCAGAACTGGACGCGGGCGTCGGCTGCCAGCTCGGGCGGCAGGTTCGTGAAGAGCTCGGTGGTGAAGGCGTCCTTGACGGGCGTGGCCAGGTCGAGGACGTGCAACGGGGCCCCCGAGTCGAGGACTCCCCTGATGGCTTCGAGGACGACGGGGTGGTTGTGCCCGAGGGCGAGGGTGCCCGCGCCGGAGAGGCAGTCGAGGTAGCGCCGCCCGTCGGCGCCCTCGATGGTCAGACCGCGGGCCCGGACGGGAACGATGGGCAGGGAGCGGGCGTACGTGCGGGCGGCGGATTCCCGCATCGCCTGTCTGCGGAGGATGCCCTCCGCCACGACGGGGCCCCGCATTCCCTGTGTCGGCACGGAGGCCGCTGCTGCGGCCGGCTCGGTCAAGGCCACGACTGTCGGTCCTCCCGCACGGAATTCCCTTCCGGATTGCGTCTCGAACATGAACGCTGGTGCACCATCCCCCGTACGTACCAACGACGGGGGAGGCGACGGATCACGGGTGACCGGAAGATCCTTGGCCGCGATCGGACAAACCCGCGTGCCGGGTCGCCGGCCGACGGGCCGAGCGGATCACCGGACGGCCAAGTGCCCGCGTGCCCGGGCACGCGGGCACAGGAGGACGAGGAGGACGAGGAGGGCGATGACGGTCCGGCCCGCAGGAACCGCGGACCCGGGCGCCGCCGTCCTCAAGGGCGGCGGCATAGTGGGGGGCTGCACGGCACCCCGATCCATTCCGCTTGAACACCTCGAAACACCAGGGGGACTGACGACATGCGACCGAACCGACCGGTCACCGCGATCCTGTGCGTGGCCGCGCTCGCGCTGACCGCCGCGGCTTGCGGACCCGGCGACGGGGAGGCCGGCGGCGACGCCAAGCCGACCGTGGCTGTGAACCTGCCTTCCGGCGCCCCGTCCGGGATCAAGATCCCGGACGAGCTCAAGGACAAGCTCAAGCAGCACGGCTTCGACCTGGAGAAGTGGAAGGGGGGCGAGTGGAAGAACTGGCAGAAGGACGACTGGCTCCGCGAGGCGGGCGACTACATCAACCCCATCATCGAGGGCCTGTGGGACCCGGACCGGATGCGTGACGCGGAGCAGCCGCAGCGTCCGGCCGTGGATCCGGACGCCGGCAAGGACCAGGGCGTCACCGACCCGACCCCGGCCGCGGTGACGGCGAAGCCCGCCGCCGCGCCGTACCACTCCAGCGTCCCCGCGTCGGGCAAGGTCTTCTTCGACGGCCCCGAGGGTTCGATGGTCTGCTCGGCGACCGTGGTGAAGGACCCCGCCCACCCGGGCAAGTCCAACATGGTCTGGACGGCGGGCCACTGCGTGCACGCGGGCAAGGCCGGCGGCTGGTACCGCAACATCGCCTTCGTGCCCTCGTACAACAACACGGGCAAGCCGGCGGCCGCGCTGAAGGGCGCGCCGCGCGAGCAGGTGGCTCCGTACGGCGTGTGGTGGAGCGACTGGGCGCAGACGTCGGACCAGTGGATCGCGACGGGCGGTCCGACGGGCGGCGCGGGCGCACCGTACGACTTCGCGGTGCTGCACGTGACGCCGGAGAAGGGCAGCGGCAAGTCGCTGGAGGAGACCGTCGGCACCGCGCTGCCGGTCGACTTCGCGGCTCCCGCCGTGGGGAAGGTCGCGGGCATCACGGCGACGGGTTACCCGGCGGCGGCTCCGTTCGACGGGCAGAAGGCGTACCAGTGCGCGGACAAGCCGGGGCGTCTGACGCTGAAGGCGGCGGAACCGGTGATGTACCGGATCGGCTGCACGATGACGGGCGGCTCCTCGGGCGGCGGCTGGATCGCCGCGGGCGCCGACGGCAAGCCGGCGCTGGTGTCGAACACCTCGATCGGTCCGGCGAAGGCCGGCTGGCTGGCGGGACCGCGGCTGGGTCCGGAGGCCAAGGGGATCTTCGACGCGGTGAGCGGCAAGTTCAAGTAGGACGGTCCGTCGGCCGACACGCGCGGGACGTCGGCCGACGAACACCGGACCTCGGCCGACGAACGCGAGACGTCGACCGACGCCGGACATGACGGAGGGCCCCCGCCGAAGCGGGGGCCCTCCGTCATGCGTGCGGCGCGTGCCGCGTCACCGTTACTGCTTCGCGGGTACGAACGGCGCCAGTTCGGCCGCGAGTTCCGGGTGGACACGGGCCTTGAGCAGGGTGCCCTCCGGGGTGTGCTCCTCGGAGATGACCTCGCCCTCGGCATGCGCCTTGGCGATCAGCGAGCCGCGGGTGTACGGCACGAGGGCCTCCACCTCGACCTCGGGCCGGGGCAGTTCGGCGTCGATGAGCGCGAGGAGTTCCTCGATGCCCATCCCGGTGCGGGCCGAGACGGCGATGGAGTGCCGCTCGATGCGCAGCAGGCGCTGCAGGACGAGCGGATCGGCCGCGTCCGCCTTGTTGATCACGACGATCTCGGGCACGTTGACGGCGCCGACCTCGCGGATCACCTCGCGGACCGCCGCCAGCTGCTCCTCCGGCGCCGGGTGCGAGCCGTCCACGATGTGCAGGATGAGGTCGGAGTCGCCGACCTCCTCCATCGTGGAACGGAACGCCTCGACGAGGTGGTGGGGCAGGTGCCGGACGAAGCCGACCGTGTCGGCGAGGGTGTAGACCCGGCCGGACGGCGTTTCGGCGCGGCGCACGGTCGGGTCCAGGGTGGCGAACAGTGCGTTCTCCACCAGGACGCCCGCGCCGGTGAGGCGGTTGAGCAGCGAGGACTTGCCGGCGTTGGTGTAACCGGCGATGGCGACCGAGGGCACCTTGTTGCGACGTCGTTCCTGCCGCTGGATGTCGCGGCCGGTCTTCATCTCGGCGAGTTCCCGGCGCATCTTCGCCATCTTCTCGCGGATGCGGCGCCGGTCGGTCTCGATCTTGGTTTCACCGGGGCCTCGGGTGGCCATGCCGCCACCGCCGCCGCCACCCATCTGCCGGGACAGCGACTGACCCCAGCCGCGTAGTCGCGGCAGCATGTACTGCATCTGCGCGAGTGCGACCTGCGCCTTGCCCTCTCGGGACTTGGCGTGCTGGGCGAAGATGTCGAGGATCAGGGCGGTCCGGTCGACGACCTTGACCTTGACGACGTCTTCGAGGGCGATGAGCTGGCCGGGGCTGAGCTCGCCGTCGCAGACGACGGTGTCCGCCCCGCTCTCCATGACGATGTCGCGCAGCTCGCGGGCCTTGCCGGAACCGATGAAGGTGGCCGGGTCGGGCTTGTCGCGGCGTTGCATCACGCCGTCGAGGACGAGGGCGCCCGCGGTTTCGGCGAGGGCGGCGAGCTCCGCGAGGGAGTTCTCCGCGTCCTGCACGGTCCCGGAGGTCCAGACACCGACGAGGACCACACGCTCCAGGCGGAGCTGGCGGTACTCGACTTCGGTGACGTCCTCGAGCTCGGTGGAGAGACCCGCGACGCGGCGCAGGGCCGCGCGCTCGGAGCGGTCGAGCTGGTCGCCGTCCCGCTCTCCGTCGATCTCGTGGCTCCAGGCGACGTCCTCTTCCATCAGGGCATCGGCCCGAAGGCTCTCGGTGAAGCTCTGCGGGTCACGCGCGTCCTGCGCGTCGTCCCGCGGGTCCTGGGAAGGGGAAGAAGAGGAGGTCATTGGATCCTTACGTCGATTCGAATGCGTCGCGCCGGCCGCGGTGCGAGCCGTTGCCGGGCCTGTCCGGCGAGGCCCGGCCGGTTATGGCCAAAGGTACCGCCGCGCGTGACATCACACTGTCACGTGCAACGCGTCACCCCGTCCGGTGATTCCCCGGGCGAGCGTTCCCCGGGCGAGCGTTCCCCGGTTCCCGTGACGGCCTCGTCGATGGTGACATGCCCGTTCCCCGCCCGTCATACCGTTTTCCCACCGTCCGATGCCGCGCCGCCGGCGGTCGCCGCGGGCTTTGCCGCGCCCTTCCCCCCGGTCGCCGCCGGGACGCTCCACTCCGGGTGTCCCGGCATCGGCGGGGTCGTCGCCCCGTACAGCCACGGCTTCAGGAAGGGCCCGAGGTCGCGGCCGGCTTCCTGCGAGGCCAGCCGTACGAAGTCGGCCGTGCCGGCCACCCCGTCCCTGTGCTCGGCGACCCAGCGGCGCTGGATGCGGTCGAAGGCGGCCGTCCCGATCTCCTGGCGCAGGGCGTAGAGGATCAGCGCGGAGCCGTCGTAGACCACGGGCCGGAACAGCCCGATCTTCTCTCCGGGACCGGAGGCCTTCGGGGCCGCCGGGGGGCCGCCCGCCGCCCGCCACTGGTCGGAGCGCTGGTACGCCTCGCGCATGCGCCGCTCCAGGGAGTACTTGCCGAGCCCGTCCGCGTAGAGGGCCTCGTACCAGGTCGCGTGGCCCTCGTTCAGCCACAGGTCCGACCAGGTGCGCGGGCTGACGCTGTCGCCGAACCACTGGTGGGCCAGCTCGTGGACCATGACCGCCTCCACGTACCACTCGGGGTAACCGGCTCCCGTGAAGAGTCCGTGCTCGAAGAGGGAGAGGGTCTGCGTCTCCAGCTCGAACCCGGTGGTGGCCTTGGCGATCAGCACCCCGTAGTTCTCGAAGGGGTACCGCCCGACCCGCTCCTCCATCCAGGCCACGTGCCCGGGGGTCTTCTTCAGCCAGGGTTCCAGCTTCTCCCGGTCGGCGGCGGGCACCACGTCGCGCAACGGCAGCCCGTGCGGGCCGGTGCGGTGGACGACGGCGGAGCGGCCGACGGAGACCTGGGCCAGTTCGGTGGCCATGGGGTGCAGGGTCCGGTACGTCCACTGCGTGGCGCCGCCGGCCCGGGCCGCGGGCAGCGCCACCGGCACCCCGTTGGCGACGGCGGTGAGCCCCGCCGGGGCGGTGATCCGGAAGGTGAACCAGGCCTTGTCGGCGGGGTGGTCGTTGCAGGGGAAGACGCGGTGCGCGGCATCGGCCTGGTTGGCCATGGCCAACCCGTCCTCGGTGGGGACCCAGCCGCCGTCGCCGCGTCCGCGCGGGTCACTGGTGTGCCGGACCGTGATGCGCAGCGGGACGCTCGCCGCCACCGCCCGCGCGGGGGTCAGTACGAGATCCTCCCCGACGCTCTCGAACCGCGCCGGCTCCCCGTTGACCTCGGCCGACGCCACCGTGCCGTGGGCGAAGTCGAGGTTGATCCGCTCCAGCGGCTCCAGACTGCGCGCTTCGATGACGGTGACCGCGTCCAGGGGGCTGCGATTGTCCTTGTACGTGAAGGACAGGTCGTACGAGAGGACGTCGTACCCGGGGTTGCCGAGCTCCGGGAACAGCCGGTCGCCGATGCCCAGCGGCTTCGGCGGGGGCAGCACGGCGGCGACGAGGGTGAGGGAGGCCGCGGCCAGCAGGGCGGCGCGCAGGCGCGGGGAGGTGAGCTGCATCCACCACCGCTTACCAGCGGCGGCCTCGCACCCGCGCGCGGCGCGCGACGCGACCACCCGAACGAGGTGCTCCCCCCAGGGACCGGCCTATGCGCGCCCCCTTGCGCGCCCCGGTCGCCGCTACGTGCGGCGGACGTCGTAGACGCCCGGGACGTCGCGCATGGCACGCATCAGGGCGGCCAGTCCCGTCGCGTCGGGCAGTTGGAGCGTGTACGAGTGGCGGACCCGCTGCTCGACGGGCGGTTCCACGGTCGCGGAGACCACCTCGACCCCTTCGCGGGCGATGGCCTCGGTCAGGTCGGCCAGCAGGTGCGGGCGGCCGAACGATTCGGCGAGGAGCGTGACCCGGCAGTCCGCGGTGGCCCGCCAGTGCACGGCGACGGCCGTCCGGCCCACGGACCGCATCTGGGCGACGGCCGGACAGTGGACGCGGTGCACGGTCACGGCCCCGCCCCGTACGAGGAACCCGGCGACGGCGTCCGGCGGTACGGGGGTGCAGCAGCCCGCGAGGCGCACGGTGGCGTCCGGCAGGTCGACGACGGCGTTGCCCCCGCCGCCGCGCGCCCCGACGACGGACAGCGGTGCGCGGGGGGCCGCTGCGGCGGGTCCGGCGCCGTCCGGGTGGGACTGGAGCCAGCTGCTGATGGCGATCCGGGCGGCGGGGGTCCTGGCGTGGTCCAGCCAGTCGGCGGCCGGCCCGGAGGAGGCGTCCTGGGCGAGCAGCAGTTGGACGGTGTCTCCGTCGGAGAGCGGGGAGGACAGCGAGGTGAGGCGCCCGTTGACCCGGGCGCCGATACAGCCGTGGGCCGCCTCCCCGTGCTGGGCGTAGGCGGCGTCGATGCAGGAGGCCCCGGCGGGCAGGCTCATCGTCCCGGAGGCGCTGCCGTCCTCGCGGTAGACGGTGATCTCGCGGTCCTGGGCGAGTTCGGCGCGCAGGACCGTCCAGAAGGTGTCCGGGTCGGGAGCGGACTGCTGCCAGTCGAGGAGCCGGGACAGCCAGCCGGGCCGCGTGGGGTCGACGCGTTCCTCGTCGCAGTCGGCGGGCTCGCCGGTGGCGTACGGATTGCCGAGGGCGACGACGCCGGCCTCGGCGACGCGGTGCATCTGCCGGGTGCGGACGATGACCTCGGCGACGTAGCCCTCGGGGACGGCGACGGCGGTGTGCAGCGACTGATAGAGGTTGAACTTGGGGACCGCGATGAAGTCCTTGAACTCCGATACGACGGGGGTGAAACAGGTGTGGAGCTCCCCCAACACGGCGTAGCAGTCGGCGTTCTCGCCGACGAGGACGAGGATGCGGCCGAAGTCGGAGCCGCGCAGTTCGCCGCGGGTGCGTGAGATCCGGTGGACCGATACGAAGTGCCTGGGGCGTACGAGTACTTCTGCGGTGACACCCGCCTCGCGCAGCACGGCGCGCACGGAGTCGGCGATGGCGGGGAGCGGGTCGGCCTCGCCGGCGTGGGCGGCGATGAGGGCGCGCGTGTGCTCGTACTCCTCGGGGTGCAGGATCGCGAAGACCAGGTCTTCCAGTTCGGTCTTCAGGGCCTGGACGCCGAGCCGTTCGGCGAGCGGGATGAGGACGTCGCGCGTCACCTTGGCGATGCGTTCCTGCTTCTCGGGGCGCATCACGCCGAGGGTGCGCATGTTGTGCAGCCGGTCGGCGAGTTTGATGGACATGACGCGGACGTCGTTGCCGGTGGCGACGAGCATCTTGCGGAAGGTCTCGGGTTCGGCGGCGGCGCCGTAGTCGATCTTCTCGACCTTGGTGACGCCGTCGACGATGAAGCAGACCTCGGCGCCGAACTCCTCGCGGACCTGATCGAGGGTCACGTCCGTGTCCTCGACGGTGTCGTGGAGGAGGGAGGCGGTCAGGGTCGTCGTCTCGGCGCCGAGTTCGGCGAGGATGAGGGTGACGGCGAGCGGATGTGTGATGTACGGCTCACCGCTCTTGCGCATCTGGCCGCGGTGGGAGGTCTCCGCGAGCAGGTAGGCGCGCCGCAGAATGGAGAGATCGGCGTCCGGATGGTGGGCACGGTGGGCTTCTGCTACGTGTCCGATCGCGTCCGGGAGCCGGTCGCGGGACGTGGGCCCGAGCAGGGCCGCCCGGCCGAGCCGCCGCAGATCGAGCCGCGTCCGGCCCCGTCTGCGCAGCTCAGGACGCACTTCGGCATGTGCTTCGGGGTTCGTGGCCTCTGCACTCATGGGCACCTCCGACGGCTTCGACCGGCGGTGGCGGGCATGGGGTGAGCCCTCAGGGCCGGTGCCTGATGTTACCGACCCCACCACGTGGCGCAGTCCACCTCTCGCTCAGCGTGAAACGGATCACCCATGAGAGGGAATCTTCAGGCGAAAGCCGTTTCGGTGAGCCAGGTGGGTTCGAACTCTCCGGAGGCGACGATGACGGCCGGTCCGGTCATGTCGATCCGCCCGTCGGGGTGCTCGGTGATGACCAGGGTGCCGCCGGGCAGGTCGACGGTGTAGGAGGCCGGGTCGCCGGTGACGGCCGGGTCGGCGCCGTCGCGCCGGATGGCGGCGACCGCGACGGCGCAGGCGCCGGTGCCGCAGGAGCGGGTCTCGCCGGAGCCCCGCTCGTGGACGCGCATGGCGACGTGGCGGGGGCCCCGGTCGACGACGAACTCGACGTTGACCCCGGTGGGGTAGGCGCTCGCCGGGCTGAACGGCGGGGCGTCGAGCAGGTTCCCGGCGTCGTCGAGGCTGTCGACGAAGGCCACGGCGTGCGGGTTGCCCATGTTCACGTTCCGCGCGGGCCAGGAGCGCTCGCCCACGGAGACGGTGACGTCGCCCTCGGGGAGCGCGGCGCGACCCATGGAGACGGTGACGTCGCCGGTCTTGGCGAGGTGGACCCGCTTGACGCCGCCGCGGGTGGCGACGGCGAAGTCGCCGGGTTCGATGTGGCCGGCGTGGTGGAGGTAGCGGGCGAAGACGCGCACGCCGTTGCCGCACATCTCGGCGACCGAGCCGTCGCTGTTGCGGTAGTCCATGAACCACTCGGCCTCTTCGGCCAGGTGGGCGGCCTCGGGGTGGGCCGCGGAGCGCACCACGTGGAGCACGCCGTCCGCCCCGATGCCGGCCCGTCGGTCGCACAGGGCGGCGACGGCGGACGCCGGCAGGTCGATGGCGTTGTCCGGGTCCGGGACGATCACGAAATCGTTCTCGGTGCCGTGACCCTTGAGGAAGGAGAGGGCGGTGTGCGTCACCAGGCCATCGTACCGAGGCGGGGTCCGGGGCGACGGGCGGGATCAGCGCGGCGTCAGCGCGGGTCGGGCGGGATCCAAGGGGGACGGCCTAGCGGAGCCGGGCCACCCGGTGGACGGCGAGGGCTACGACGGCCAGCGCGAGCAGCGCGTACAGCGCGGCCATCCGCCAGTCGGGGCGGCGGCCGCTGCCGCGTGGCGGCAGCCCGGGCCAGGAGTAGCCGACGCGACGGGCGGCCATCATGCCCCAGCCGCCGGCGCAGCAGCAGATGAGGAAGCCGAGCATGGCGACCACGGCTCCGCCGTCGCCGAACTCGAAGGCGAGCGGGAACGCGAACATCAGCGAACCGGAGGCGGCCAGGATCACGATGGGGGCGATCTGCCACAGGCGCAAGCGGCGCTGCGGGCGCAGCTCGACCTCGAACTCGGGGCCGGAGACGTCCTCCGCGCCGACCTCGGGGGTGTCGGGGCCGTCGGGGGTCAGCCGCGCGGGGTCGGCCGGCAGACCGAGCCCGTCAGGGGCGTCGGGTCCGCCCGACGCGTCCGGTCCGCCCGACGCGTCGGGTCCGGCGCCGCCGACGGTCCGTCCGGACCCGCCGTGAAGCATCGGGTCCGCTTCCCGCCCGGTGTCGTCCCGCCCGGTGTCACGAGGGCCGGCCTCCATCGCCACGCGCCCTCCCCACTCGGACTTCGTACGTCGCTGTTCAGAAGTTTGATGATGGCACGGTCCCGGGCCCCGGACGGGCGTGCGGGGCGTCCCGATGCCATCACGTGATCAGGCTGTGACCGCTCGTTCGACCAACGACTGCGCGAGTCCGGGGAGTTCTCCGCGATCCGCGACGGCCCCGCTGAGCCAGTGCACGCGGGGGTCCCGGCGGAACCAGGAGTCCTGGCGGCGGGCGAAGCGCTTGGTGGCCCGTACGGTCTCGGCACGGGCCTCGTCCTGCGTGCACTGCCCCGCGAGGGCGGCGAGCACCTGCTGGTAGCCCAGCGCGCGGGAGGCGGTGATGCCGTCGCGCAGGCCGCGGGCCTCCAGGGCGCGGACCTCGTCCACCAGGCCCGCCTCCCACATGCGGTCGACGCGCAGCGCGATCCGCTCGTCGAGTTCCGGGCGGGCCACGTCCACCCCGATCTGCACGGTGTCGTAGATCGAGTCGTGGCCGGGCAGGTTCGCGGTGAAGGGCTTGCCGGTGATCTCGATGACCTCCAGGGCCCGGACGATCCGGCGGCCGTTGCTGGGCAGGATGGCGTGGGCGGCGGCGGGGTCGAGCGCGGCGAGGCGGGCGTGCAGGGCTCCGGGGCCGCGCAGGGTGGCCTCCTCCTCCAGCCGGGCCCGGACCTCGGGGTCGGTGCCGGGGAACTCCATGGCGTCGAGGGCGCCGCGCACGTACAACCCGGAGCCGCCGACGAGGACCGGGGTGCGGCCCTCGGCGAGCAGTTTGTCGATCTCGGCGCGGGCGAGGCGCTGGTACTCGGCGACGCTGGCGGTCTCGGTGACGTCCCAGATGTCGAGGAGGTGGTGCGGGATGCCGCCGCGTTCCCCGGTCGTCAGCTTCGCGGTGCCGATGTCCATCCCCCGGTAGAGCTGCATGGAGTCGGCGTTGACGACTTCGCCGTCGAAATGACGGGCCAGGGCTACGCCCAGATCGGACTTTCCGGCCGCGGTGGGACCGACGACGGCGATGACCCGCGGGGCGGGGGCTGCTTTCCTCACCGACACAGTCTCGCAGCCCCCGGTCAAGACGCGGCCGTGTACCCGATCGAGCGACGTGACGGGGTCGCGACGGGGTCGTTGCCCTCAAGAGGTTCCGGCCCGGTGCATGCCTTGTGTGCACCGGGTGGAGGCCGCTGCGGCCGGGGCGGAACTTCACTCCCACGAGTAACGTTAGAGGAGCAGACATGGGCGTTTTCAGCCGGTTTTTTGGCCGTAAGGACGAGGTAGCGACCGAGACGGTCGCGGCCGAGGCCGACCCGGCGGGAACGCCGGCGGCTGAGACCGGACCGGCCGCACCGGCCGAGAAGGCCGAGACGGCGGCCGGGACCCCTGCGGCGGAAGCCGTGGAGATTCCGAAGCAGCAGTCGGCGGAGGCCGCCGCGGACAGCGAGGCCGGCGAGGGCGCCCGTACGTAACCGTTCCCACTGGAAGGTGACCCATGGGCCTGCTCGACAACCTCAAGGCCAAGCTCGCTCCGGCCAAGGACAAGGTCGGCGACCTCGCGCAGCAGCACGAGGGCAAGATCGGCGAGGGTCTGGACAAGGTGGCCAAGGCCGTCGACTCCAAGACCAAGGGCAAGTACAGCGGCCAGATCACGAGCGGTACGGGCAAGGCGAAGGACGCCCTGGGCAAGATCGCGCACAAGGACGACACCCCCGGCGGGCCCACGCCGCCGACGCCGCCTCCGGCGGCTTCCTGACGCGGTGCGCGAAGGGGCGCGGAACCGAACCGGTTCCGCGCCCCTTCGGCGTGTACGCCGGGGTCGTGCGCGGGGGTCGTGCGCCGGGATGCCGGCGGCGGCCTCAGGACCAGGTGGCGACGAAGTAGCCGACCCCGTACGGGGCGTCCTCGTAGAGCAGTCGGCCGTCCAGGTCGGCGGATTCGGCGGCGCCCGCGAGGACCTGCCAGGGCGCGCGCCCGGCGGCCTGGAGCTCGTGGGCGAGTTCCGCGTCGAGGGCGGCCAGGGCGGGGGCGTCGGCCGCGCCGAGGGCCTGCGCCGCGGCCGCGTCGAAGGCGGCGGCGCGGTCGTCGAGGTAGCCGGGGGCCTTCAGCGTCCGGCAGGCGCTGCCGTCGCCCATGACCAGCAGGGCGACGCGTACGTCCCGCGCGGCGAGGGCCCGTCCGGCCTCCAGGCAGAGTTCCGGTTCCAGCCGTCCGGCCACCCCGAGGCCCTCGACGGGGGCGGCGCCCCAGCGGGCCCGTTCCAGCAGCCAGGCGCCCACGGCCAGCGAGGGGGGCAGCAGGCGCGGCCCCTCGTCGCCCTCGCCGAGTTGGACGTCGCCCGGGACGCCGAAGCCGCGGAAGGTGCCGCGGGATCCCTGCGGATAGGGCCCGAGGTGGTCCTGGTCGGCGGAGCCGACGACGATCAGCAGGTCGGGCCGGGAGGCGGCGAGCACGGCCAACGCGTCCGAGCAGGCGGTACGGGCGGCGTCCAGTTCGGCGGCGGCCCCCGCGGCGACCTCCGGCACGAGGAGCGGCGGGGCGGGGCAGACGGCGGCGGCTACGAGCATGATCCGCAGCCTAGCCGCCCTCGGCGTCCGGTGGTCAGTCGATCGCGCAGCCCGACGTGGTGACGGGCAGCGGGGCCGGGACGCCCAGGGTGGGGATCCCGAGCATCACGCCCGCCGGCTGGGCCGGGGCCGCGTTCCGCTTCTCCCAGGCGTCGCCGGCGCGGGTGCGGCGCACGGTGCCGGTCGGGCCCTCGGCCAACAGGTGGTGCGGGGCCGCGTAGGTGATGTCGACCGTGACCACGTCACCCGGGCGGACCTCCTCGGCCGGCTTGGTGAAGTGGACGAGGCGGTTGTCGGGGGCGCGTCCGGACAGGCGGTGCGTGGCGCCGTCCTTGCGGCCCTCGCCCTCGGCGACCATGACCTCCAGGGTGCGGCCGACCTGCTTCTTGTTCTCCTCCCAGGAGATCTCCTCCTGGAGGGCGACCAGGCGCATGTAGCGCTCCTGGACGACTTCCTTGGGGATCTGGCCGTCCATGTCGGCCGCGGGGGTGCCGGGGCGCTTGGAGTACTGGAAGGTGAAGGCGTTCGCGAAGCGGGCCTCGCGGACGGTGTGCATCGTCTGCTGGAAGTCCTCCTCCGTCTCACCGGGGAAGCCCACGATGATGTCGGTGGAGATCGCGGCGTGCGGGATCGAGGCGCGGACCTTCTCGATGATGCCGAGGAAGCGCTCCTGGCGGTACGAGCGGCGCATCGCCTTGAGGATCGGGTCGGATCCGGACTGCAGGGGCATGTGCAGCTGCGGCATCACGTTCGGGGTCTCGGCCATGGCCGCGATCACGTCGTCGGTGAAGTCGCGCGGGTGCGGGGAGGTGAAGCGGACCCGCTCCAGGCCCTCGATCGCTCCGCAGGCGCGCAGCAGCTTGCTGAAGGCCTCGCGGTCGCCCAGGTCGGATCCGTAGGCGTTGACGTTCTGGCCGAGCAGGGTGATCTCGGAGACGCCCTCGGCGACCAGGGCCTCGACCTCGGCGAGGATGTCGCCGGGACGGCGGTCCTCCTCCTTGCCGCGCAGCGCCGGGACGATGCAGAAGGTGCAGGTGTTGTTGCAACCGACGGAGATCGAGACCCAGGCGGCGTACGCGGACTCGCGGCGGGTCGGGAGCGTGGACGGGAAGGCCTCCAGCGACTCGGCGATCTCGATCTGCGCCTCCTCCTGGATGCGGGCGCGCTCCAGGAGGACGGGCAGCTTGCCGATGTTGTGCGTGCCGAAGACGACGTCGACCCAAGGGGCCCGCTTGACGATCGTGTCGCGGTCCTTCTGCGCGAGGCAGCCGCCGACGGCGATCTGCATGCCGGGGCGCTTGGTCTTCATCGGGGCGAGCCGACCGAGGTTGCCGTACAGCTTGTTGTCGGCGTTCTCACGGACGGCGCAGGTGTTGAAGACGACCACGTCGGCGTCGCCGTCGCAGCCCTCGGGGGCGCGCGTGTAGCCCGCGCCCTCCAGCAGACCGGACAGTCGCTCGGAGTCGTGCACGTTCATCTGGCACCCGTAGGTGCGCACCTCGTACGTTTTCAAAACTGCAGCCTCGCCCTCGACACTCACCCCACCAGGGTACGGGTTGGTCCCGGGCCGCCGGTGCGGCAGCGGTCGACGGGCCCGTGCTCCGCGCGGGCGTGCCCGGTGGGGAGGCGGCCCGCCGTGACAGGACGGCGGGTGAGTGGCAGGATCGCCGGCATGCCCCTCCTCCCGACCACCGCCGGCCGGCGCCGCGCCCTTCGGGGCCTGGTGGCGGTGCTGGCCGTGCTCGGAGCGCTGCTGTGGTGGCTGCGTCCCTTCGGCGAACCGGAGCTGAAGGGGGACCTCACCTTCAGCTCGGGCGTCCGTACCGGCGTCTACCACCGCTACGGGCAGCTACTGGAGCAGGCCCTCGCGCAGGACATGCCGGGGATGCGGGTGGCGCTGGAGACGAGCGAGGGCTCGCAGCAGAACCTTCAGCGGGTGGCCGCCGGGCAGGCCGACTTCACGGTGGCGACGGCCGACGCGGTGTCCAAGTACCGGCTCGACGGCAAGCCGGGCGCGGACGGGCTGCGCGGCTGCGCGCGGCTCTACGACGACTACGTGCAGCTGGTGGTGCCCGCCGCCTCGCCGGTCCAATCGGCCCGTGACCTGCGGGGCAAGCGGGTCGCGATCGGTCAGGACGGCTCCGGGGTGCGGCTGATCTCGGAGCGTCTGCTGACCGCGGCCAAGCTGAACCCGAAGCGGGACATCACGCCGGTGGCCATAGGGATCGACACCATGCCGGCGGAGCTGGAGGCGGGCCGGATCGACGCCTTCTTCTGGTCGGGTGGACTCCCCACCAGCGCGGTGCGGGAGCTGTCGGAACGCTTCGAGATCCGGCTGGTGCAGCTCGGAGACCTGGTGGAGCAGCTTCAGGCGGGCGGCAGCCCGGCGCGCTACTACCGGGCGGCGGTGATGCCGCAGGACGCGTACGAGTTCGCCCGCAACACCTCCGCGGTGGCGACGGTGGCCGTCCCGAACCTGCTGGTGACCCGGGAGGACACCAGTCCGGAGCTGACGGAGCAGTTCACGCGGACGGTGATCAACAGCCGGGACCGGATCGGGCACGAGGTGCACGCGGCCCAGCTGGTCGACCTGCGCACGGCGATCTACACGGACCCGCTGGACCTGCACGAAGGGGCCCGCCGGTACTACCGGTCGGTCAAGCCGTAGTCCCGCGGCCGGCGTGGTCGATCCCGTCGACCGGGCCGTAGGGGGCCGCAGCCCTCCCGTAGGACCGGGCCGCAGCCCTCTGGTGGACCGGTCGATCCCGCGGGGCGGTCGTCAGGCGGCCGGCAGCAGCATCATCGCCGCGGCGGCCGCCCCGATCAGGCCCGCGTCGGTGCCCAGGCCGGCCGGGACGACCTCCAGGTCCTGAACGAAGCCGAGGGTCGCGTACGAGGCCAGGTGCCGGCGTACCGGCTCGAAGAGGGTGTCGCCCGCGGCGGCGACCCCGCCCCCGATGACAGCGATGTCGGTCTCGACGAGCGTGGCGGTGGCCGCGATGGCTGCGGCGAGCGCACGCCCGGCCCGGTCGAAGGCGGCCCGGGCGACGGCATCGCCGGACGCGGCGGAGGCGGCGACGCCGGCGGCCGTGGGGTCGGGTCCGGTCCAGCCCTGGGCGAGGGCCCAGCGCGCGATGGCGGTGCCCGAGGCCAGGGATTCGACGCAGCCGTGGCCGCCGCAGACGCACCGCTCCCCGTCGAAGGCGACGCTGATGTGGCCGATGTGGCCCGCGTTGCCGGTGGGGCCGGGGTGGAGCTGATTGTTCAGGATCAGGCCGCCCCCGACACCGGTCGAGACGACCATGCACAGGGCGTTCGCGTGCCCCCGGGCAGCGCCCAGCCAGTGTTCCGCCGCGGTCATGGCCACGCCGTCGCCCGCCAGGACGGTCGGGATCCGGGCGCCGCGGGCAGCGAGCTCGGCGCCGACCCGGGCCTGGACGGGGAAGTCGCGCCAAGCCCCGATGTTGACCGGGCTCACGGTGCCGCGCGTGGTGTCCACGGGGCCCGCGCTGCCGATGCCGCAGCGGACCACCTGCGGCCACAGCGGGGCGTCGGAGAGGTCGGCGATGACCTCGCCGACCGCCGCCATCACCGTGTCGGCGTCCGCACCGCGCGGGGTCGGGCGGCGGGTGGCCGCCGTCATCGTGCCGTCGGGGTGGACCAGCGCACCGGCGATCTTCGTTCCGCCGATGTCGATCGCCACGGTCGGACCGGCGGCCGCGGCGGCCGCGCGGGGCACGGGGAGGGCTGGGGTGGGAGTGGTCACGGTGGCGCTCCTGGAAGGGGTCGGATTTCAGTATGCGGCTGCCGGTGGGGCCGTACTCCCGCGGGGTTCCAGCCGGGGCAGCTCGCTCTCGCGGATGCGGGGGGCCGCTCCGGCGAGGAGGGCGAGGAGTTCCTCTGCGGCGAGTCGGCCGAATCCCGCGGTGTCGCGGACGAGCGCGGTCAGCCGGGGGTGGGTGACCCGGCACAGGGCGGAGTCGTCCCAGGCCACGATCGACAGCCCGCCGGGCACGGGGATGCCGAGCTCGGCGGCGACCGCGCTGCCCGCCACCGCCATGACGTCGTTGTCGTACACCAGCGCCGTCGGCGGCAGCGGGCGCGCGAGGAGTCGCCGGGTGGCGGCCGCGCCCTCGGTGTCGGAGTAGTCGGTGGTCACCGATTCCACCTGGTCCCCGGCGAGGCCGAGGCGCAGCGCCCCGGCACGCAGCGAGGCGATGCGGCGGGCGGTGTGGGCGAGCTCGGGCAGGCCCGCGACGTGGGCGATCCGACGGTGCCCGAGGGCGTGCAGGTGACCCAGTACGTCGGCCATGGCCCGGGCGTCGTCGGCCCGGACGGAGGAGAGGCAGGGCCTTGCGGTGTCGGGCTCGCCGGCGCCGCCGTCCTGATCGACGGGAACGGTCGCGGTTCCGCCGACGAGGACGGCGGGCAGGCCGAGGGAGGCGAGCAGCTCCGGGCGGGGGTCGCGCGCACGGGGGTCGACGACGAGGACGCCGTCCACGCGGCGCTCGGCCCACCAGCGGCGGTGGACGGCGCATTCGGCGTCGATGTCCTCGACGACCTGGAAGAGGAGGGCGGTGCGGCTCGCGGAGAGCACTTCCTGGATGCCGGAGACGAGTTGGAGGAAGAAGGACTCGACGCCGAGGGTGTGCGCGGGGCGGGCCAGCACCAGCCCGACGGCCCCGGAACGTTCGCCGGAGAGAGCGCGGGCCGCGCTGTTGGGCTGCCAACCGAGTTCTTCCGCGACCTGCCGGATCCGGGTGCGGGTGCCGTCGGACACCCCGGGCCGGTCGTTGAGCGCGAAGGAGACGGCGCTCTCGGACACCCCGGCCCGGCGGGCGATGTCCTTGATGGTGGGTCTGCGGGCCATGCCTGCCTCATCCCTCGGTGACGTGGACTGCGTGGGGCGGACCGTACGCGATCCGGCCCCGGGCGGGCCCCACCTCCCGCGGTCCCCCACGGCCGCGGACCGCTCGAAAATCGACCTGTTCGCCCCTCGCCCTTTCCTCCGTTCATCCGGATCCAGCCTCACGACTAAACCGCATTAGTCCCGCCCTCATCAACCGTGCACAGCCCTTACGGCAAAGGCGCTGAAGCGCATAAGTCGCGGCGCGGTGGCGGCCGAAAATCCGCGACTCGACACCCTGTTGACTTTCTCCGCCGGCGCACGGCAGGTTGGGGCGTCCGGTGAATTCCCCGAACTCCGGGACGCTTCATGCCGCATGCCCCGCGCACCCTGCGCTTCGGCGCGAATTACACCCCGACCCGGGGATGGTTCCACCATTGGCTGGACTTCGATCTCGACGAGGTCCGCGCCGATCTCGACTCGGTGGCCGCGCTCGGCCTGGACCACGTCCGGGTGTTCCCGCTGTGGCCGCTGTTCCAGCCGAACCGCACCCTGATCCGGCCGCGCGCCGTCGAGCAACTGGTCGCGCTCGCGGACGCCGCGGCGGCTCGCGGGCTCGACGTCGCCGTGGACGGGTTGCAGGGGCACCTGTCGAGCTTCGACTTCCTGCCCTCCTGGACGGCGACCTGGCACCGGCGCGGCATCTTCGACGACCCGGACGTGATCGCCGGGCAGGCGGAATACCTGCGCACGTTGGCCGCCGCCCTGGCCGACCGCCCCCACTTCCTCGGCATGACGGTCGGCAACGAGATCAACCAGTTCGCCGACGATCCGCACCCCGACCCCGACCGCATCACCCCCGACCAGGCGCGGCGCTGGCTGGAGCGCATGTTGGCCGCCTGCGAGGAGGGCGCTCCGGGCCGTTTCCACCTGCACGCCGAGTACGACGCCGTCTGGTACCGGGACGGGCACCCCTTCACCCCCGCGCAGGCGGCGCGGCTGGGCGCGGCCACCGCCGTGCACTCCTGGGTGTTCAACGGCACCGCGCAGCGCCACGGCCCCACCGGGGCGGCGACCGAGCACCACGCCGCCTACCTGATCGAGCTGTCCAAGGCCTGGGCCTCGGATCCGCACCGCCCGGTGTGGCTCCAGGAGGTCGGGGCGCCCGCACCGCTGATCGGGCCGAAGGACGCCGCCCGGTTCGCCGAGGCCACCGTGACGAACGCGTTGGACTGCCCGGACCTGTGGGGGGTGACCTGGTGGTGCTCGCACGACGTGTCCCGGGAGCTCGCGGACTTCCCCGAGTTGGAGTACGGCCTCGGCCTGCTCACCAACGACCGACGAACCAAGCCCGTGGGCGCCGCCGTCGCCCGCGTCGCCCGGGAGTGGCGGGGCCGTACGCACCACCCCGCGCCCCGGTCCACCGCCCTCGCCCTGGACGCGGACCCGGTGGCGCGGGCCCGGGCGTGCGCCCCGGGCGGCGCGTTCTTCGAGGCCTGGGCCTCGCTGACGGCTCACGGGGCGCGCCCCGCGGTGGTCCTGTCGGAGCACGCCGCGGATCCGGCGCACCTGTCCGCACGCGGCATCACCGAGGTGCTGCGGGTCGGCGAAGTGACCTGACCCCGCACCACCCTCCGCCGCCCCGCACCACCCCCGCCCGCCCCACCCGCTCCGCCCCGCGTGAGGAGATCCGCATGTCCGCGACCGACCCGGGCGCAGTCCCCCGCACGGCCCCGGCCGACGTCGACGGCCCGCCGGCGCCACCCGCCGACGCCGACCCGGGGCCGACCCGGCGTACGGTGCTGGCCGCCGGGGCCGCCGGAGTCGCCGGGGCCGTTCCGCTGGCGGTCGGGGCCCTCACCCCGGCGCGGGCGGCCGTTCCCGTTCCCGACCCCGAACCCGCCCTCGCCCCGTACGCCTCCTACTGGTTCCCCGACTCGCTCCCGCCGGGCGAGCCGGGGCCCGGGATCAGGTGGCGCTCCTTGAGGGCGTGGAGCCCGGAGGCGGACACCGACCTGGCCCACAACGCTGCGACCGTCCCGCTCGCCCCGCGCTTCACCCCCGTTCCCCCGCACCCGGGCGCCCGGGCGGGGCAGGCCCGGATCGCCTCGCTCGTCTCGTTCGGGCCGACCGCGGGGAACCCGTCCCAGGGCTCGGCGACGGCCGACTCGTACGCGCTCACGCACTGGGCGTACATCGACGAGCTGGTCTTCTGGGGCGGTTCCGCCGGCGAGGGCATCGTGCTCGCGCCGAACGCCCCGGTGACGGACGCCGCCCACCGCAACGGCGTCCGGGTCCTGGGCAACGTGTTCCTGCCGCCCGTCCCCTACGGCGGTGACCTGCGGTGGACGCGCGAGCTGGTGCGGCGCGACGCCCTCGGCCGCTTCCCCGTGGCGGAGCAACTCGTCCGGGTCGCCCGGGCCCACGGCTTCGACGGCTGGTTCGTCAACGCCGAGACCGACGGCGGGGACAGCGCGCTGGCGTCCCGGATGCGGGAGTTCCTGCGCGCGTTGCGGGCCGCGGGCGAACCGCACGGCCTGCGCATCACCTGGTACGACGCCATGAACACCACCGGCCGGGTCGGCTGGCAGGGCGCGCTGAACGCCCTCAACCAGGAGTTCTTCGAGGATCGGACCGGGAAGGTCGCGGACACCCTGTTCGTGGACTTCCGCTGGACCGAACCGACGCTCGCGTCCTCCGGCGCCCTCGCCGACCGGCTGGGCCGTTCCCGCCACGACCTGTGGGCGGCGGTGGACGTCGAGTCCAACGGTCGTCACTCCGCCGTGCGTTGGGACGCGATCGTGCCGCGCGATCGCGACCACGTCGTCAGCTACGGCTTCTACCGGCCCGAGTGGACCCGCAACCACCTCACCGACCGCTCCCCCGGCGCGTTCCACCTCTCCGACGACCTGTTCTGGACCGGCGAGTCCCTCGATCCGTCGAGGCCGGCACCCGAATCGCGCTGGCGGGCGCCGGCCACGGTCGTCGCCGACCGTTCCACCGTGACCGGGCTGCCCTTCGCCTGCTCGTTCAACACCGGCCACGGACTGCGCTGGTACGAGGACGGCGAGGTCGGCGGCGACGCGCCCTGGAACCACCTCGCCCTCCAGGACCGGCTTCCGGGCCGCCGCTGGGTGGTGGACACGACCGGCCGACGGCCTTCCGTCACGCTCGACTTCGCCGACGCCTGGCGCGGCGGTTCCAGCCTCCTCGTGTCGGGCCGACCCGGCGCCCCGGTCGCCGTCGGCCTGCACGCCACCCGGCTCCCGCTGACCCGCACCACCGTCGCGGAGCTGGTGCACCGTACGGAGGCCGGCCCGGTCGGCGTCGAGTTCGGGGTGGCCACCCGCGAGCCGGCCGCGCCCGGCGACCCGATCCCGTACACGTGGCTGCGCGCGGCGGGCCCGAGCGGCGGCCGGGGCTGGCGCACCACCCGCGTCCCCCTCGCGACGCGGGCCGGGGGGACCGCCTACGCCCTCGCGGTACGGATCACCGGACGCGGGAACGAGCCCGTGTCCTGGCGGCTCGGGGCCCTGTCGGTACGCGACACCGCCCTTCCCCGGCACCCGGCCCCACCCACCCACCTGGAGCCGGCCGCCACGGCCCGCCGGGGGGACACCGCCGAGCTCCGCCTCACCTGGCACCGGGCGGCCGGGCCCGTCCGGCACTACGAGCTCCACCGCCTGCTCCCCGACGGCACCCGCCACTTCCTCGGCGGCACCTGCGCCGCCGCCCTGTACGTCCCCTCCGTCCCCCGGGCGGGCCGGGAGCGGGCGGCGCTCTTCGAGCTGCGGTCGGTCGGGGAGACGTACGAGACGTCCACGCCGGCCCGCACGGAACTGCCCTGGTAGGCGGCCCCGGGCGTCAGGGGTTGTGCGGGTCGGTGCGCGGGACGGCGACCGTCACGCGCAGCCCGTGCGGCGGGTTCGTCTCGTAGGAGAGGGAGCCGCCGCCACCGGCGAGCAGGGCCCGGGAGATGGACAGGCCGAGGCCGGAGCCCTTGACGTTCTGGTGCCGGCCGCTGCGCCAGAAGCGGTCACCGACCCGCAGCAGTTCCTCCTCGGTGAGGCCGGGCCCCCGGTCGGCGACGACGACGAGCGCGCTGCGCCCGGCCGCGGACACGGACACCTCGACCTCCTCTCCCTCGGGGGTGAACTTCAGGGCGTTGTCGATCACGGCGTCGAGCGCGCTGGACAGGGCGATCGGGTCGGCCCAGCCGGTGACGGCGGAGCGGCCCGTCTCGGTGAGCCGTACGCCCTTCTCCTCGGCGTACGGCCGCCAGGAGGCGACCCGCTCCGCGGTCAGCGCCCCGATGTCGGTGAGACTGATCTCGGCGGAGGCGTGTTCGGCCAGCGCGAGGTCGAGGAGGTCGTCGAGGACCTGGGTGAGGCGTTTGCCCTCGGTCCGCACGGAGGCGATCTCCTCGTTGCCCTCGGGCAGTTCGAGGGCGAGCAGCTCGATGCGCAGGAGCAGCGCGGCGAGGGGGTTGCGCAGCTGGTGGGAGGCGTCGGCGACGAACGCCCGCTGCTGTTCCAGGACCTCTTCCACGTTGTCGGCCATCTCGTTGAACGAGCGGGCGAGGCGCTGGAGTTCCGGGGGGCCGCCGGAGGCCGCGACGCGGGAGTTCATGCGGCCGGTCGCGATGCCGTGGGCGGCCGCGTCCAGTGTCTGCACGGGCTTGAGGACCCAGCTGGTGAGCCGCAGGGCGGCGCCGAACGCCAGCAGCATGGCGGCGGCGAGTCCGGCCGTGATGTACAGCCAGCCCCGCAGGATCCGGGCGCGCATCCGGTCGGTGGGCGATTCGGTGACGACGACGGCGACCACGTCCCCGTCGAGGACGACCGGGGAGGCGACGAGCAGTTTGCCGTGGGTCTGCCAGGGCCACACCTGGCCCGGGTCGTGGCTGCGCCGCCCGGCGAGCGCCTCGTCGAAGGCCCGACGGCCTTCACCGACGTCCGGGAGCTGCCACCAACCGGGCGCCCTGACCAGGGCGTTGCCGTCGCGGTAGAAGATGCCGACGCGGATGCCGTACAGCTCCTGGTAGCGGGCGAGTTCCTGCTGGAGGGTCTCCTGGCGCTCGTCGGCCCCGGTGGAGCCGGAGCCCTCGGCGTCGATGACGAACTGGGCGAGCGCGGCGAAGCGGGCGCTGTCGTCGATCCGGTCGACGACGACGTCCTGCTGTTGCCGGGCCGCCAGGCTCACGGCGAGCGGGAACCCGAGGGCGATCAGGACGCCCGCCATGAGGACGACGAGGAGCGGCAGCAGCCGGGCGCGCACGGCAGGGGCCCGCTAGGGCGCGGCCGGGGTGACGAGCCGGTAGCCCACCCCGCGGACGGTCTCGATGAGCGCGGGCAGGCCCAGCTTGGAGCGCAGCGAGGCCACGTGCACCTCGAGGGTGCGCCCGGTGCCCTCCCAGCTGGTGCGCCAGACCTCGCTGATGATCTGCTCGCGCCGGAAGACGACCCCGGGCCGCTGCGCGAGCAGGGCCAGCAGGTCGAACTCCTTGCGGGTGAGCGGTACGTCGGAGCCGTTCACGCTGACCCGGCGGGTGGGCAGCTCGATGGAGACGGGGCCGAGCCGGACCGGGGCGGAGGAGCCCGTGCCGCCGATGGCGGTTTCCTCGGAGGCGCCGGTGCGCCGGGCGACGGCGTGGATGCGGGCGAGCAGCTCGCCGGTGTCGTACGGCTTGGTGACGTAGTCGTCGGCGCCCATGTTCAGGCCGTGGATGCGGGAGCGGACGTCGGCCCGCGCGGTCACCATGATCACGGGCGTGCTGGTGCGCTTGCGGATCTTGCCGCAGACCTCGTAGCCGTCCTGGTCGGGCAGGCCGAGGTCGAGCAGGATCACCCCGTAGGGAGAGGCGCCGGGCGGGGACCCGGCCGGCAGCAGCGCCTGGAGGGCCTCCTCGCCGCTGCGGGCGTGGGTCACCCGGAAACCGTGCCGGGCGAGGATCGCGGACAGGGCGGCGGCGACGTGGTCGTCGTCCTCTACGAGCAGCAGCCTCATGACATCCCCCTTTCCTGTTCACGGCGTCCGGACGAAGAATGGCCCAACACGGGCCACCATGCATCCACGCCCATGAAGAGTCCCACGTCAAGGGGGTTCCGGTCCGGCGAGTCTTCCGTTATGCACCCGGTACGCGCACGGAGCACCCGAAGCGGGGCCACGCACGGAGCGTATCCGGGCGAGGCCGTATCGTTATGCTCAATTCTCCCTCAGATGTGATGACGCTGTGCGCGCCTCGTCACTACTGTCCTCCCAACCGACGGAGGACGGAGCAAGAAGCCGATGAGCGGAGTATCAGTGACCAAGGACGTGCAGGACGCGGCCGGTGCCGCGGACGGCCTGGTCGTACTGAGCAACGTCAACAAGCACTTCGGCGCGCTGCACGTGCTTCAGGACGTTGATCTGAGCATTGCCCGCGGTGAAGTCGTCGTGGTGATCGGTCCTTCGGGATCGGGCAAGTCCACGCTGTGCCGGACCATCAACCGGCTGGAGACGATCGACTCGGGCACCATCACGCTCGACGGGAAGCCGCTGCCGGCCGAGGGCAAGGAACTCGCCCGACTGCGCGCCGACGTGGGCATGGTGTTCCAGTCGTTCAACCTGTTCGCGCACAAGACGGTGCTGCAGAACGTCATGCTGGGCCAGGTCAAGGTCCGCAGGACTGACCAGGCGGCCGCCCGCGAGAAGGCACAGTCGCTGCTGGACCGGGTGGGCGTCGGCTCGCAGGCCGACAAGTACCCGGCGCAGCTGTCCGGAGGCCAGCAGCAGCGCGTGGCGATCGCCAGGGCGCTCGCGATGGAACCGAAGGTCATGCTCTTCGACGAGCCGACCTCGGCCCTCGACCCGGAAATGATCAACGAGGTGCTGGAGGTCATGCAGCAGCTCGCCCGGGAGGGCATGACCATGGTCGTCGTCACGCACGAGATGGGCTTCGCCCGCTCGGCCGCCAACCGGGTCGTCTTCATGGCCGACGGAAAGATCGTCGAACAGGCCACGCCCGAGCAGTTCTTCAGCAACCCGCGCAGCGACCGCGCCAAGGACTTCCTGTCGAAGATCCTGCACCACTGACGTTTCTCGTCCGGTAGTGATCCGTTCGACGGAGCACACATCTCGCTCGTCGCTCAACCACGTCTCACCCGAGGGAAGTTCACCATGAAGATCTCCAAGGTCGGTGCGGCCGCGGCCGTCGCCGTCGCCCTTGCCCTGACGGCGACCGCCTGTGGCGGCAACAGCGACAAGGCGTCCGGCGACGCCGGTTCGTCCGGTGGCACCGGCAAGGACAAGGTCGTCATCGGCATCAAGTTCGACCAGCCCGGCGTGGGCCTCAAGACCCCCGACGGCAAGTACACGGGCTTCGACGTCGATGTCGCCACCTACGTGGCCAAGGAACTCGGCTACCAGCCGGACCAGATCGAGTTCAAGCAGGCCATCAGCGCCGAGCGCGAGAACCTCATCTCGAACGGTGACGTGAAGTTCATCGTCGCCAGCTACTCGATCAACGACAAGCGCAAGGAGAAGGTGGACTTCGCGGGTCCGTACCTCCTCGCCCACCAGGACCTGCTGGTTCGCGCCGACGACACCAGCATCACCAAGCCCGAGGACCTGAACAAGAAGAAGCTCTGCTCGGTCACCGGCTCCACCTCCGCGCAGAACGTCAAGACCAAGCTGGCCCCCGAGGCCGACCTGAAGGAATCCGCCGGCTACTCCGAGTGCCTCACCGGCCTGGAGAGCAAGACGATCGACGCGCTGACGACGGACAACTCGATCCTGGCCGGCTACGCCGCGCAGGAGAAGAACAAGGGCAAGTTCAAGCTCGTCGGGCTCAACATGAGCAACGAGAACTACGGCATCGGTCTGAAGAAGGGCGACAAGGACCTTCAGACCAAGATCAACACCGCGCTGAAGAAGATGGTCTCGGACGGCTCCTGGGAAGCGGCCGTGAAGAAGAACTTCGGTCCGGCCGATTACAAGAACGAGCCTGCCCCGCAGATCACCGAAGGCAGCTGATTCCCCGGTGAGGGGCGTCGCCGCCCGCCTGCCGCGGGCGGCGGCGCCCCTCACCGGCCACTCTGGGGAGAGCGCAGGGCAACGTGTTCGACTTTCTTGATTCCGGGCAGTACGACATGCTCGGAGCCTTCTGGGTGACGGTTCAGCTCACCCTCTATTCGGCGGTCGGCTCCCTCATATGGGGAACCGTCCTGGCCGGGATGCGGGTCAGCCCGGTCCCACTGATGCGCGGCTTCGGCACCACGTACGTCAACGTGGTGCGCAACACCCCGCTGACCCTGCTGATCATCGCCTGCTCACTGGGCCTCAGCGAGACGCTGGGCATTTCACTGGGCGGCGAGACGTTCAAGGAGACCGGCTTCCGGCTCGCGGTCCTCGGACTCTCGGCCTACACCGGCACCTTCGTCTGCGAGGCACTGCGCTCGGGCATCAACACCGTGCCCGTCGGGCAGGCGGAGGCCGCCCGCGCACTGGGCCTGAGCTTCTTCCAGGTGCTCACCCTGATCGTGCTCCCCCAGGCCTTCCGGGCGGTCATCGCGCCGCTCGCCAACGTACTGATCGCACTCACCAAGAACACCACGGTGGCTGCGGCCATCGGCGTGGCCGAAGCGGCCCTGCTGATGAAGGAAATGGTCGAGAACGAGGCCCAGGCACTCTTCGCCGTCTTCGGCGTCTTCGCCCTCGGTTTCGTCCTGCTGACCCTGCCCACCGGCCTGCTGCTGGGCTGGGTGGCCAAGCGAGTGGCGGTGAAGCGATGAACTCCGTGCTGTATGACGCCCCGGGCCCGAAGGCGAAGTCCCGGAACTGGATCTACACCGTCGTCTTCGTCGTCCTGCTCGGCCTCGCCCTGTGGTGGGCGCTGGGCCTCATGTCGGAGAAGGGCCAGCTCGACGGTGAGAAGTGGTCCCCCTTCGTCACCGACAGCCAGCTCTGGACCACCTTCCTGATCCCGGGCCTGCTGGAGACCCTCAAGGCGGGCGCGCTCGCGATGGTGATCGCGCTGCCCCTGGGTGCGCTGCTCGGCATCGGTCGGCTGTCCGACCACGCCTGGGTCCGGGTCCCCGTCGGTACGTTCGTCGAGTTCTTCCGCGCCATTCCGGTCCTGATGTTGATGATCTTCGGCTCGGCCTTCTTCGTGGAGTTCACGCCGGTCTCCTCCGACATCCGCCCGCTGTACGCGGTGGTCGCCGGCCTGGTGCTCTACAACGCTTCGGTCATCGCCGAGATCGTTCGGGCGGGCGTGCAGTCCCTGCCCAGCGGCCAGTCGGACGCGGCCAAGGCGATCGGCATGCGCAAGGGCCAGACCATGGTCCACGTGCTGATCCCGCAGGCCGTCACGGCGATGCTGCCGGCGCTGGTCAGCCAGCTCGTGGTGATCCTCAAGGACACCGCGCTCGGCGGCACCCTGCTCGGCCTCACCGAGCTCCTGTCGACGGCCCGGCAGATCTCCGCGAACTACAGCAACACCATCGCGACCTTCGTGGTGATCGCGCTGATCTACATCGCGGTCAACTTCGCCCTCACGAGCTTCGCGTCCTGGCTCGAGGGCCGGCAGCGCAAGTCCACGAAGGGCACCGGCGCGGTGGTCGGCGTCGCCGACGTCGGTGACATGGCCACCGGCCGGGCGATGTGACCCGATCACCCTCCGGTCTTCCGGCCCCCAGGGTCTGACATAGAGTCAGTCATAGTGCGTAGCCCGCGTGGTGCGGCGGAAGTCTTCCGCCGCACCACGCGGCGTTGTCGCGACGGGTGTCACTTGACGCGGGCACCTTCAGTGGGTTGCATACGTTCTGTGATCACATACCGGACATCGGGAGCCGCGCCATGGACCCGGTGATCGTCGTCGGCGCGGGACCCGTCGGGCTGTCCCTCGCCCTCACCCTGGCCGGCCACGGCGTGCCGTCCGTCCTGCTCGACGAGGGACCCGGCAAGGACGAGCCCCGGCCCGCCCGTTCCGTCGTGCTGCACGCCGACACGGCGGCCATGGCGCACCGGCTGGGCTGTACGACGCTGCGCGACGAGGGCGCGCGCTTCGCGGCCTGGCGCACCATGCGGCGCCGTCAGGAATCCTCGCGGATCACCTTCGACGACGGGCCCGCCCCCCTGCACCTGCCGCAGCACGCCCTGGCCCGCGGCCTGCGCGACTCGGCCACCACCCATCCGCTGATCCAGCTGGTCACCGACTGCAAGCTGGACTCCCTGGAGCAGGACGAGCGCGGGATCACCGCGCACACCCGGGGCTCCGAGACCACCTGGTGGCGCGGCAGCCACCTGGTCGGCTGCGACGGCGCCCGCTCCACCGTGCGCAAGCTCCTCGACATCCGCTTCCCCGGCCGGACCGCCGTCGAGCGGCAGGCCGTGGCCGCGCTGCGCGCCGAACTGCCTTGGCCCGGCGAGGCGTTGCTGCACCGCAACCCGCCGGCGGGCCCCGAGGAGGTCACCGCTCGACCGCTGCCCGACGGGGTCTGGCGCCTCGACTGGCTGCTCCCGGCCCGCGGGGACCTGGTCACCCCGGACGCGCTCGTCACCCTGATCCGCGACACCCTGGCGGGATGGTGCGGGGGTACGACTCCCCCGTACGAGCTGATCGACACCGGGGTGCACACCCTGCACCACCGACTCGCCCGGCGCTGGCGCGACGGCCGGGCCTTCCTCGCCGGGGACGCCGCGCACCTGCTGGGCGCGCTCGGCACCCAGGGGGTCGAGGAGGGGCTGCGCGACGCCGAGAACCTGGCCTGGAAGCTGGCCCAGGCCTGGCACCAGGGAGCCTCCGAAGCCCTGCTCGACAGCTACGAGGACGAACGGCGCACCGCCGTCGCCGCCCGGCTGCGCGCCGCCGACCAGGCCATGCCCGCCCTGCGCGGCGGGGGCGGCCTGCGCACCCTGCTCCCCGGATCGACGCGCTCCGCGCACACCCTGCTCACCGACGGCCACCTCGGCCGGGGCCCGCTGGGCGCGGAACCCGTGTACGCCCCGCCGGTCGCCGTGCGCGAGGTGCCGACGGCGACGGAACCCGGCGGTCCGGTGGCGAACGTCCCGGTCACCGCCCCCGACGGGACCACCGTCCCGCTGCGCGACCTGCTCGGTCGGGGCCGGCTGCTGGTGCTGCTCGTCGCCCCGGGCACCGGGGTCTGGGACCGGCGGCACTGGGTGGGCGCCGGCCTGATGCCCCGGCTGGCGGCGGCGGTGAGCGCGCTGCCGGTGCGGGCCGAGCTGCTGGTGGCGGACTCCTACCCGGGCGCCCCGGCGCACACCGTGCTCCTCGTACGGCCCGACGGGCACCTGGCGGCCACCTTCGCGGGGGTCCGACCGGCGGAACTGTACGAGGCGGCGGACGCCGTGCGCGGTGGTGCGCCGGAGGCCGCGCCGACCGCCTCCACCACGCCTACAGCCGTGATCGATTGACCGTTCTCGGCACCTCGTGGTTCACTCGCGGACATGACCGGCAACGACGTACGCCTGTGGCGGAGGGTTCACATGGACCTGCTCCGCTACGCGGGCTGCGTGTGTCGCCCTTCCTGCTGATTCGCCTTCCCTCCGCGCGCCCCGTGTCCTTCCGGGCCCGCGCGCACCTTCGCGAACTCCCAGGACGGTCATCACCCCATGTCTGCGCCGACGCACGCGCCCGCCCCCACCCACGTCCCCTCGCCCTCCGTCGCCCCCGCCTCCGGTCCGACGGCAGCTGAGCTCCTCGCCTTCGCCCTGCGCACCGCCGCCGATCCCGCGGTCGTCGATTCGCTGCCGCTGGACCCGGAGGGTCGTACCTGGATCCGTCTGGAGGGTCCGGGCGGCAGCGAGGCCTGGCTGATCGGCTGGCCTCCGGGCACCGGAACCGGCTGGCACGACCACGCCGAGTCGCGCGGCGCGTTCGCCACCGCCCGGGGCAGGCTCACCGAGCACTCCCTGTCCGTACGCCTCCCCTCCGAGGGCTGGCAGAGCCTGGAGCTGGCCGATGGGGTGGACCGCACCCGCGCGCTGGCCGCCGGGGCCGGACGCGGCTTCGGCGAGCACCACGTGCACGAGGTGCTCAACGAGTCGGGCACCGAGCACGCCGTCTCCGTCCACGCGTACTACCCGCCGCTGCCGCTGATCCGTCGGTACAGCCGCAGCGGCCCGGTCCTCACCCTGGAGCAGGTCGAGCGCCCGGCGGACTGGCAGTGAGCGCCCCCGTCGGCATCGACGAGTTCCTGGAGCGGGTCCGCGAGGGCTACACCCGCGTCGACGCGCGGGCCGCCCACGAAGCCTCCCTGGCCGGAGCCCTGTTGGTGGACATCCGCTACCAGGCGCTGCGCGAGCGGGACGGACTGATCCCGGGGGCGGTGGTCATCGAGCGCAACGAGCTGGAGTGGCGCCTCGATCCGCGGGGCTCGCACCGCATCGCGCAGGCCACGGACCACGACCTCGAAGTGATCGTGATCTGCAACGAGGGCTACGCCTCCACCCTCGCCGCGGCCTCCCTCCACACGCTGGGCCTGCACCGGGCGACGGACCTGACGGGCGGGTTCCAGGCCTGGAAGTCGGCCGGCCTGCCCGTCACCGGCCCCTGACGCGCGCGTGACGCCGGCCGGTGCCCCGCTCGTCCGGGGCGCCGGTCGGCGATGCGGCACCGGCCCGGCCGTCACATCGGCCACAACAGCCTCATCCGTCACACCCGCAATACCCGTCACTCCTTGGACGTCGCCACGTCCACCGGGGCCACCCGCAGGGCGAACCGCCCCGGCACCGCGGTGGCCACCAGCGCCAACAGCCCGGCCACCCCGACGACCAGCGCGTACACCGGCGCCAGGACGGCCGGCGCGACCGAGCCGGTCATGCCCAGGCTGAAAGCGGTGAGCACGGACAGTGCGATCCCGGAGCCGAGCACCACCCCGGTCAGCACCACGGCCAGGGTTTCCGTACGGATCATCCGCAGCACCTGGCGGCGCTTGGCGCCGGCCAGCCGCAGCATCGCGAACTCCCGGAACCGTTCGGCGGTCGACATCGCCAGGGTGTTGACCACCGAGACGGCCGTGAAGGCCAGGACGAGGCCCATGGCGAGGAGGTTGATCTCGGCCCCGGCCCGCTGCTGGTCGGCCCGCGCCGCGTCGGCGTCCGCGGCGGACAGCACCGCCACCTCGGGGTGGTCCTCCAGCGCGGCGGTCAGTCGCTCCCGCCCGGTGCCCGGCTGCGTCGCCACCAGTACGGCGGAGGCCAGCGGGTTGTCCATGTGCGCGGCCAGCAGGTCGTGCGGGAGCGTCAGGTCCCCGAAGCCGAGCCCCCGCGCGTACACGGCGCGGACCGTGAGGGTCACGGGCGTGCCGTCCCCGAGGGTCAGTTCCAGCGGGCTGCCCGGCCTGAGCCCCAGCTCGTCGGCGGCCAGTTCGCTCACGGCCGCGCCGTCCTCGCCGAACCCGTCCAGGCTCCCGCTGGTGACGGCCGGGTCCCAGGTCCGGGTCAGCCCGGCCGGGGTCAGGCCCTGCGCCCCGTACTTGGCCAGACCGACCCGCACCGACGTACGCACGACTTCGGTGGCCGCCGTGACCCCGGGCGTGTGACGGATCCGCTCGGCGGCGGCCGGCGTCACACCGGGTCCCCGCGCGGCGAGCACCCACGGGGCCCGGGTGCCTTCCCGTGCCTGGGCGCGGGCGGCGTCGCCGAGGGTGGGGGTGACGAAGAGCACGGTGCAGGTCATCCCGACGAGCAGCGCGAGGGGGGTGACGGCGGCGGCCATGCGGGTGGCGTTGCCGCGCAGGTTCGCGGTGGCCAGGTGGCCGCCGGCGCCGGTCAGCCGCAGCGGTCCGGCCAGCAGCGCCGCGGTCGCCCGCACCAGCCAGGGCCCGAGCAGCGAGACCGCTCCGGCCAGCACCACCACGGTCAGGAAGGTCACCGGCGTCGACGCGGGCTCCGTGCGCAGCGATCCGAGTACGACGACCAGGACCGCTCCGCCGGCGAGCAGCAGCAGCCCGGCCAGGGTGCGGATCCAGGCGGGGCGTCCGCGCTCGACGGCGGCTTCGGCCAGCGCCTCGGCGGGACGGATCCGGGCGATGCGCCGGCCGGTGATCCGAGCGGCGGCCCAGGCGCCGAGCAGGCTCGCCCCGAGCGCGACGCACATCGGGAGGATCCCCGCGGTGCGCTCCAGGGTCGCCGGAACGACCCCGGTTTCGACGAAGCGGCCGTACAGCCAGGCGGCGAGGGGCAGCCCGGCCACCGCGCCGACGACCCCGGCGGCCAGTCCGACGATCAGCGCCTCGCGGCCGATCATGCTCCGCAGTTGGCGCGGGGTGGCGGCGATGGCCCGCAGCAGGGCGAGCTCGCGGTGGCGTTGCTGGACGGAGAGGGCGAACGTGCCGACGACCACGAGGACCGCGACGAGCAGGGAGGTGCCGCCCATGGCACCGCCCATGGAGACCAGTTTGATCCTGGCGCCGGCGGCGTCCGGGAACTCCACCGGCCCCCGGGCGTCCCCGACGGCGACCTGTGCGGTGGCGGTCCGCGGGGTGGCCCTCAGGGCCTGCGCGACCCTGCCGGCGAGCTCCGTGGGCGTCACTCCGGGCGCCGGCACCACCGCGATGGCGGCGACCCGGCCGGCCCGGTCGGCGAGCCGCTCGGCCTCGGCGTCGCTGAAGAACAGGGCTTCCTGCCGGGTGAGGTCGCCGCCGGCCGGCCGCGCCACCCCGCTGACCGTGTACGTCTTCGGTTCCCCGGTGGCCTGCACGGTGAGTCGGGCTCCGGCCTTCAGTCCGGCCCGGGCGGCCAGTGCCCCGTCGATGACGACGTCGTCGCCGCTCTGCGGGGCGCTGCCCTCGGTGAGCGCGAAGGGGGTGAGGACGGCGGAGGTCCAGGCGTGTCCGTACGAGGGCGCGCCGCCGGACGCGGCCGAGCCGACGGGTACGGCCTGGAAGGTCAGCTCGGGTACGACGCGCAGGGCTCCGGGGACGGCACGGACGGTGTCGACGGCCCCGATCGGCAGCCAGGCCCGCTCGGCGACGGGCTTGGCCTTGTGCTTCGTCTTGGTCTTGCCCTTCTTCTCCGTGACCGTGGTCCGGTGGACGTTCCGGTCGGCGGAGACGACCACCGGCGCGGCCGCGTACCGCTCGGTGGCGATCCGGCCGCGGAGTCCGGTTTCCAGCAGCGTGCCGCAGGCGGTGATCAGGGCCGCGGCGCACACGAGGGCGACGAAGGCGCCGAGGAAGCCGGCCATGCGGTCCCGGACGGTCTGGAGGGCGTAACGCAGCATCATGCGGGCAACTCTGCCGCCGGGTCGGCGCCCTGGCATTGGAGCGTTCCGGCGTCCCCGCCCGGGGGCTACCCCCACCCCGGCCCGCCGTCGCGCCTCAGCCCGTCGAGAACCCGGCGTCGGTGTGGTCGTCCTCGTCGACCTCCGCCTCCAGTGCGCGGCGGACCACCCGCAGGGCCATGCCCTCCGGGTACCCCTTGCGGGCGAGCATGCCCGCGAGGCGCCGGATCCGCTTGTCCCGGTCCAGGCCGCGGGTCGCGCGGAGCTTGCGCTCCACGAGTTCCCGGGCCGTCCGTTCCTCCTGCTCGGAGTCCAGCTGTTCCAGTGCCTCCTGCACCAGGGTGGTGTGCACCCCCTTGGTGCGCAGTTCCTGGGCGAGGGCCCGGCGGGCCAGGCCCCGGCCGCGGTGGCGGGACTCGACCCAGGCCCCGGCGAAGGCGGCGTCGTCGATCAGGCCGACCTCCTCGTACCGCGAGAGGACCTCCTGCGACACCTCCTCGGGGATGCCCCGCTTCTCCAGGGCGTCCGCGAGCTGCCGCCGGGTGCGCGGCATCCCGGTGAGCAGGCGCAGACAGATCGCCCGCGCCTGCTCCTCGGGACTCTGGGGCGGCAGTTCCTGACCACGGCCTTCACGACCGCCTCCGGCGCCCCTTTCCTGCTCCCGCACGGGTCAGCTCTTGGCGACGGCGGCCTTGGCCGTCGTCTTGGCCTTCGACGCCGGGGCGGGCACGGCCGCTGCGGCATCCGCCGGTGCGGCACCGGCCTCCTCGGCGGCGGGGTCGACCTTGCGCACGCCCACGCCCAGCTTCTCCTTGATCTTCCGCTCGATCTCGTTGGCGAGGTCGGGGTTGTCCTTCAGGAAGTTGCGGGCGTTCTCCTTGCCCTGACCGAGCTGGTCGCCCTCGTACGTGTACCAGGCACCGGCCTTGCGGACGAAGCCGTGCTCCACGCCCATGTCGATCAGGCCGCCCTCGCGGCTGATGCCGTGGCCGTAGAGGATGTCGAACTCGGCCTGCTTGAAGGGCGGCGCGACCTTGTTCTTGACGACCTTGACGCGGGTGCGGTTGCCGACCGCGTCCGTACCGTCCTTGAGGGTCTCGATGCGGCGGATGTCCAGACGCACGGAGGCGTAGAACTTCAGCGCGCGGCCACCGGTGGTGGTTTCCGGCGAGCCGAACATCACACCGATCTTCTCGCGGAGCTGGTTGATGAAGATGGCGGTGGTCTTGGACTGGTTGAGCGCACCCGTGATCTTGCGCAGGGCCTGGCTCATCAGACGGGCCTGGAGACCCACGTGCGAGTCACCCATCTCGCCCTCGATCTCCGCACGGGGCACGAGCGCCGCCACGGAGTCGATGACGATGAGGTCGAGGGCGCCGGAGCGGACCAGCATGTCCACGATCTCCAGCGCCTGCTCGCCGGTGTCCGGCTGGGAGAGGATGAGGTTGTCGGTGTCGACGCCCAGGGCCTTCGCGTACTCGGGGTCGAGCGCGTGCTCGGCGTCCACGAAGGCGACGGTGCCGCCGGCCTTCTGCGCGTTGGCCACGGCGTGCAGGGTCAGTGTGGTCTTACCGGAGGACTCCGGCCCGTACACCTCGATCACGCGGCCGCGGGGCAGCCCGCCCACGCCGAGGGCGATGTCCAGCGCGGTCGACCCGGTGGGGATGACCTCGATGGGGTCGTTCGGCTTGTCGCCGAGGCGCATGACCGCACCCTTGCCGAATTGCCGTTCAATCTGTGCGAGCGCGGCGTCGAGAGCCTTCTCGCGGTCGGTGCCTGCCATGGGTTCCACCCGGTTTGCTTGAGTCGATCGCTTCACGCCATTGACGCTAACGCCTGCCACTGACAATGCGCTCCCACGCCAGGTTCAGCTGTGGATAACTCTCATCAGAATGGATGTTCGATTTCCCTGTCAAGCGCGCCACGCCCGCCCCACCCGCCACGGGCGGCAAGCCGTTCCGCCGCTCGCTCCGCCAGGACCGCGCCCCCGGGAGCCGCCTGCGTCCGGCGCCGTCGCGCGTAGGCGATCGCGACGACGGCGACCATCGGCACCGCGGCTGCCGACACCCCCGTGTCCGGCAGCCGCACCACCCACCCGGGACCGCGGCCGGGACCTACAGCGGAGCCGTACCGTCCGCCGGGAAGGCTCCGCCGTGGCCGGGGACGATCACGTCCGCGGCGCCCAGGACGCGGAGCCGGGAGGCGCGCAGGAGCCCGTGGTCCGGGGCCACCGGGTCCTCGACGGGTCCGTTGGGTCGCCACCAGAGGTCGCCCACGAAGGCGACGACGCCCTCGCCCGTGCCCGCCAGCAGCGTGATGTCCTCGCGGCTGTGGCCCGGGGTGCGGATCAGGCGCAGGGCGGGGGTGAGTTCGTACCCCTCGGCGTCCCGGTCCGTCCACTGGTCGTGCCGGTAGACGGCCTTGTGGTCGTGCACGCGGGCCTCGCCGAAGAGACCGACGTTCATGGTGTTGTCCGGGTGGTGGTGGCTGAGCACCACATCGGTGATGTCGTCGGGGCCGAGCCCCAGTGCGGCGAGCGGGCCGAGGATGCGGTCGCGACCGGCCACCATGCCCGGGTCGACGATCACGTGGCGGTCCCCGTCGTGGACGTAGGAGACGGTGGCGGCGACACCGGGCCCCGTCGAGAGGGTGTAACCGGTGGTCAGGATCGTGTACGTGGCGCTGCGGGCCAGCGGTGCGTCTGTCATGCACACCATGCTCCCGGCCGGGCCGGACGCCCACGAGTGGCAGCGTTGCCAGTGATCGCGGGAATCGTGCCAACCCCCTTTCCGGCTGCGATACTTCGGGCGTGCCGCCCTTCGAGACCGTCGCCGCCTACGTCCCCGCGGGGGCCGGCATGCTCGCCGTCGGCATCGTCACCGAGGTGTTCGGCCCGCACGGGCAGGGGCTGCCCGGCTTCGACTTCGCCCTGTGCGCCGACCGCCCGGGGCCGGTCCCCACCGATCTGGGCGTGCCGTTGACGGTGTCGCACGGCCTGGACCGGTTGGCCGCCGCCGACCTGGTGATCGCGCTGCCCGGAGCGGATTTCCGTACGCCGCCGGGCCCCGGCGTGCGCGACGCGCTGTCGGCGGCGCACGGGCGGGGGGCGCTGGTCGCGGCCCACTGCGTCGGTACGTTCGCGCTCGCCGCCGCCGGACTGCTCGACGGCTTGCGGGCCACCACGCACTGGAGGTTCGCCGCGCTGCTGGCGGAGCGCCACCCCGAGGTGTCCGTCGAACCGGACGCCCTGTACGTGGACGAGGGCCGGATCGTCACGGGCGCGGGCGCGGCGGCCGGCTTCGACCTGTGCCTGCACCTGCTGCGGCGGGAGCACGGCGCCGCGACGGCGAACGCCGTGGCGCGGGACATGGTGCTGCCCTCGCACCGCGACGGCGGACAGGCCCAGTACCTGGCGGCGCCCGCCCCGCAGGACTGCCAGGACGAGCGGCTCGCCGAGGTCCTGACCTGGGCCCGGGAGAACCTGCACGAGCCGTTGCCGGTGGCGGAACTCGCCCGGCGCGCCATGATGAGCAAACGTTCCTTCGCCCGCCGGTTCACCGCCGCGACGGGCACCACCCCGCACGCCTGGTTGCGGAGCCTGCGGCTGAGCGGGGCCGAGGAGCTGCTGGAGACCACGGACCTGCCGGTGGAGGAGATCGCCCGTCGGGTCGGGTACGGGAGCGCGGCCGTCCTGCGCGAGCAGTTCGTGCGCCGCCGGGGCGTGCCGCCGCGCTCGTACCGCCGCTCTTTCTCCCGTACGCCGTAAGCCCGATCCCGTACGCCGCGGGCGCGCCCGACTGACAACCGAAGGTTGACACCCCCAGGGTGTCAACCTAGGGTTGCGCTCATGACGAACCCTTCCGTGGAACCTGTTCGCATGACCAATCCGGTGCGCCTGGACGACCTCATCGAGGCCATCAAGAAGGTCCACACCGACACCCTGGAGCAGCTCAGCGGCGCCGTCGTCGCCGCCGAGGCCCTCGGTGACGTGGCCGACCACCTCATCGGCCACTTCGTCGACCAGGCCCGGCGCTCCGGCGCCTCCTGGACCGACATCGGCCGCAGCATGGGCGTCACCCGCCAGGCCGCCCAGAAGCGCTTCGTCCCCAAGCCCGACAAGGAGGGCGAGCCCGGTCTCGACCCCAACGAGGGCTTCGGCCGCTTCACCCCCCGCGCCCGCAACGTCGTCGTGACCGCGCAGAACGAGGCCCGCGCAGCCGGCAACACCGAGATCCGCACCGAGCACCTGCTCCTCGGCCTGCTGTCCGAGCCCGACGGCCTCGCGGTGCACGCCCTGACCGCCCAGGGCGTCACGGCCGACGCCGTACGCGCGGCGGCCGCCGCCGGCCTGCCCGCCGCCGCGGAGTCCGTCCCCGACCTCGTCCCCTTCGACGCCTCCGCGAAGAAGGCCCTGGAGCTCACCTTCCGCGAGGCCCTGCGCCTGGGCCACCACTACGTGGGCACCGAGCACGTCCTGCTCGCGCTCCTGGAACTGGAGCACGGCACGGGCCCGTTGAGCGGCCTCGGCGTCACCAAGGACGCCGTCGAGGGCTGGGTCAGCGACGCCTTGGCAGCCGTACTCGCCGCCCCGGAAGAGAACGGGCGGTAGAGACGTCCGCGTGTTCCGTCAGCGCGTACCGCTTCACGTACGCGCCGAGGAACGCCTGCGACGTGGCGACGGCCGGGATCGCGATGAGCGCCCCGACCGCGCCCAGCAGGGCGGTGCCCGCGATGACCGAGCCGAACGCCACCGCCGGGTGGATGTCGACGGTCTTCGAGGTCAGCTTCGGCTGCAGCACGTAGTTCTCGAACTGCTGGTAGACCACCACGAACCCGAGCACGTACAGCGCGTACCAGGGATTGACGGTGAAGGCGATCAGCATCGGCAGCGCGCCCGCCAGGTAAGTGCCGATGGTGGGGATGAACTGGGAGACCAGCCCCACCCAGACCGCGAGCGCGGGCGCGTACGGCACGTCCAGGAACGCGAACAGCACGTAGTGCGCGACGCCGGAGATCAGCGCCATCAGCCCGCGCGAGTAGAGGTAGCCGCCCGTCTTGGCGACGGCGATCTCCCAGGCCCGCAGCACCTCCGCCTGCTTGGCCGGCGGCAGTACGGAGCACAGCGCGCGCCGCAGCCTCGGCCCGTCGGCGGCGAAGTAGAAGGAGAACAGGCCGACCGTCAGCAGCCGGAAGAGTCCGCCGAGCACGGTCGTGGACACGTCCAGCACGCCGGTCGCGCTGTTCTGCACGTACTTCTGCAGCCAGTCGGAGTGGAGCAGGCTGTCCTGGATCTCCAGCCGGGACAGCTCGGTGTGGAAGGTGTCGTTGATCGACTTGATCACCGAGTCGAGGTAGCGGGGGAAGCCCTCCACCATGTCGACGATCTGCCCGGCGAGCATCGAGCCGAGCAGGGCGAGGAAGCCCGCCGCGAAGACGAACACCCCGAGGAAGACCAGGAAGGTGGCGAGCCCGCGGCGCACGCCGCGCGCCGCCATCCTGGCCACGGCCGGCTCGATCGCCAGCGCGAGGAAGAACGCGATCAGGACGTTGATCAGCAGGCCGATCAGCTGGTGGAAGGCCCAGCTGCCGAGCTGGAAGCAGGCGATGAGCGCCAGTACGAGGACCACCGCGCGCGGCAGCCACCGCGGCATCCGCGCGTCCGCCCCGGCGGGGGCGGCGTCGGTGGGCGGCCCGCCCGGCCGACCCGGGTCGGCCGGCAATCGCCGCTCGCCGGACGGACCGGCGGCCGTCGCACCCGTCGGGGGCGCCGTGCCGGGGGCGTCCGCGGGCGGGTCGGTCGTCTCATATGTCGCTGCCACGCGGCCCAGTCTCGCCCACCGGCCCGCCGTACCGCGAAGCGGTGCCCCGGCCCCCGGCCCTCAGCGCAGCGTGGCCGGCACGTCCATCGCCGAACACACCGCGCGCCACACGTCCTTGGCCTCCCAGCCCGCGTCCAACGCCTGGTGGACGGTGCGCCCGCCCAACTCCGTCATGACGTGGTCCCGTGCGAAGGAGTCGGCGTAGCCGGCGCCGAAGTGCTCGGCCATCCGTTCCCAAAAAGTCGTCAACCGCATGCCTCCAGTATCCCGCCCCGGAGAGTGCACCCGCCCCGTTCGGGCCGTGCGGGGCGGCCCCCGCGCCCTACGGTGTCACGCATGCCTGGAGACGAAGCTTCCACGCCGGCCCCATCGGGCCCACCCGCCCCACAGGCCGCGCTGGCCCCACAGGCCGCAGCGGCCCCGGCGGGTCCGGCGACCCCGCTGGTCCGCGCCGAGCAGTTCATCTGGCTCACGGCCCGCGTCCTTGAGCAGCGCCGGTTCGCGTTCCACTTCCTCGGCGGTGAGGCCGACCCGGTGGACGCCGCCCTCGGCGCCTACCTCGGCGCCGACGGCGGCTACGGGCACGCCCTCGACCCCGACCTGCGCGGCCCGCTGAGCCAGCCGCTGCACACCGCGCACGCCCTGCGCGTCCTCGACGGCCTCGGTCGCTGCGCCGGGCAGCGCATCGAGCGGCTCTGCCGCCACCTGACCGGCGTCTCCACCCCGGACGGGGCGCTCCCGCTGGTCTTCCCGCCGCCGCGCCACCACCCGACCGCCCCCTACCACCCCGTGTGCGACGACCCGCCGGGCGAGTTGGTGACCACGGGGCCGGTCGTCGGGCTGCTGCACCGCAACCGCATCTGGCACGCGTGGCTGTTCCGGGCGACCGACTTCTGCTGGGAGCGGGTGGAGAACCTGCGCCGGTCGCACCCGTACGAGGTCCGCGGCGCGGTGGCCTTCCTCGACGGCGTTCCCGACCGAGCCCGCGCGGCGGCGGCCGCGGACCGGCTCGGCCGGCTCGTGCGCGAGCAGCGGCTGGTGGTGCTCGACCCGGGCCGGCGCGGCCAGTACCCGCTGTCGGCCGGGTACGCGCCGGGCGAGGTGCTGTTCCCGTACGACTACGCGCAGCGCCCGGAGTCGCTGGCCCGGAGCTGGTTCACGGACGAGGAGATGCGGCGCTCGCTGGACTTCCTCGCGACGGAGCAGCGGCCGGACGGCGGCTGGCCGGTGCGGCGCCCGGACTGGGCGCCGGGCAGCTCGCTGGAGCGGCGGCCCATCGCCACCCTGGAGGCCCTGCTGACGCTCCGGGCGTACGGGCGTCCGCTGACGGGGGTCAGCCTGCCAGGGCCCGCACACCCGCGGTGACCACGACCGCCGCGCCGACCACGACGAGGAAGGGGGCCCGCAGCAGCAGCGCGGCTCCGGCGGCGGCGAGCCCGGCGGCCCGGGCGTCGAGGACGAGCTCGTGGCCGGTGCTGAAGGTCTGTTGCGCGGTGAGCGCGGCGAGCAGCGCGACCGGCAGCAGCGCGGCGAGCCGTTGGACCAGCGGCCGCTCCAGCGCCCCGGCGGGGACCAGCAGCCCGACGAGCTTGAGGGCGTAGCAGCCGACGACGGTGATCCCGATGGCGATCCAGATGTTCACGAGCGGCGTCCCTTCAGCCACAGGACGGCGGGGGCGGCCAGCGCGGCGATCAGTACGGGCACCCCGGCGGGAAGGAAGGGCAGGAAGCCCAGCCCCAGGACGACGGCGAGCGCGGCGACGGCGCGCTCGGTGGCCGTCCTGAGCATCGGCGCGAGAAGGGCGAGGAACACGGCGGGCCCGGCGGCGTCCAGCCCCCACGCGGCGGTGTCCCCGATGGCCTCGGCGCCCAGCGCCCCGAGGAGGGTGGTGAGGTTCCACAGGAGGTACAGGCTGAGGCCGGTGACGGTGAACCCGAGCCGGGCGGACTTGCGGTCGGGCTGCGCGAGCGCCACGGCGGTGGTCTCGTCGATCACCCAGTGCGCGGCGAGGGGCCGCAGGAACCGGGGCAGCGCGAGGAGCTGCGACAGCCGCAACCCGTAGAAGGCGTTCCGGGTCCCGAGGAAGAAGGCACCGGCGGCGGCGGTGAACGGGTTGCCGCCCGAGGCCAGGGCTCCGACCAGCGCGAACTGCGAGGCGCCGGTGAAGACGAGCAGGCTCAGCACGCAGGCCTGGAGCACGCTGATGCCGGCTCCCGCGGCGGTCACGCCGAACGCGAACCCGGACAGCCCGACGGCCACCCCCACCCCGAGCGCGTCCCGCACGACAGCGGCGCGGGGCCGCCCGTCGTCGACCCTCTCGGGGGTCTCCCGCATCACCATCCGATGTTCTCCCACGCCCCGAAGGTACGCAGGCCGGGCCGGCCCCGTCTTGTACGTTCTTGCACGTCCGCCCCGCTACGGGGCCCGCCGGCCCGCGCGGTCAGCCGGCCGCCCGTTCCCGCCGGTAGGCGCCGGGCGGGACTCCGACGATGCGGGTGAAGTGCCGGTTCAGGTGGGGCTGGTCGGTGAAGCCGACGGTGACGGCCGCCTCCGCCGGCGTCGTCCCCCCGTCCAGCAACTGGCGCGCCCTGCGGACCCGGGCGTCGGTCAGCCAGGTGTGCGGCGGCATGCCGTAGCGGGCGCGGAAGGCCCGCAGCAGGGCGAAGGGGCTGGTGCCCAGCTCGGCCGCGAGCTGCTCCAACGAGGGCGGCCGGGCCATCCGCTCCGCCAGGACGGCCCGGGCCCGCTCGGCGTCGGCGGCGCCCGCGCGGCGCGGGGTGCGGGTGGGCAGCGGGCCCGCGTGCCTTGTGAGCATCCGGGCCACGACGCCCCTCAGGAGGGTGTCGGCGGCCAGCGCGTTGCCCTCCTCGGCGGCCCGGTGCACCTCGGTGATCGCCCGGGAGCCCGGGAGGTCGGTGATCAGCTCGGGGGTGAAGCCGGGCGTCCCCCGCAGGGTGCCGATCTCGGCGGCGACGTCGGTGATCAGAGCGCGGGAGGGGTAGAGGGTGGCGTACGCCCAGCCCTCGGGCACGCCCGCGCGCGCGGTGTGCGCGACCTCGGGGTTGATCAGCACGACGCTGCCGGGCCCG
This sequence comes from Streptomyces sp. NPDC001568, assembly GCF_042893755.1. Classification (NCBI taxonomy): domain Bacteria; kingdom Bacillati; phylum Actinomycetota; class Actinomycetes; order Kitasatosporales; family Streptomycetaceae; genus Streptomyces; species Streptomyces sp. NPDC001568. The sequence continues at coordinate 318,152 of NZ_JBIAVF010000009.1, forward strand.
GCCCGTACGGTGCCGCCGGGCAGGCCGATCTCCTCGACGCCCCCGGTGACGGCGGCGATGACGTAGCCGTCGTGGGCGTGGCGCGGGAAGGTGTGGCGCACGTAGCGGGCGCGCAGCAGGTCCAGGCCGGGCAGTTCCGCGTACTGCCAGTGCCGGGCCCACTCCCCGTGTTCCGCGTCCGTCCCCATGCCCCCATTCTGCGCCCGACCGGGTGGGGGCGTTCTCGCAGGTCGGGCCGTATGTCAGTGCCGGGGTGCACGATGGGGGCATGTCCGGCTCAGCGCTCGCCTCGTTCTCGCCCGCGACCCGCTCGTGGTTCACGGGTGCCTTCCGTACGCCCACCCCCGCGCAGGAGGGTGCCTGGCGGGCGATCGGGGAGGGCTCGGACGTGCTGGTGGTGGCGCCGACCGGCTCCGGCAAGACCCTCGCCGCCTTCCTCGCCGCCCTCGACCAACTGGCTTCGGCCCCTCCGCCCGCCGAGGCCAAGAAGCGCTGCCGCGTCCTGTACGTGTCCCCGCTGAAGGCCCTCGCCGTCGACGTGGAGCGCAACCTGCGCAGCCCGCTGACCGGGATCCGGCAGGAATCGGCCCGCCTCGGCCTGCCCGAGCCGGACATCCGGGTGGGCATCCGGTCGGGGGACACCCCGCCGGCCGAGCGGCGGGCCCTGGCCACGCGGCCCCCGGACATCCTGATCACCACGCCCGAGTCGCTGTTCCTGATGCTGACCTCGGCCGCGCGCGACGCGCTGTCCGGGATCGAGACGGTGATCCTGGACGAGGTGCACGCCGTGGCCGGGACCAAGCGCGGCGCCCACCTGGCGCTGTCGCTGGAGCGGCTGGACGAGCTGCTGCCGCGGCCCGCGCGCCGGATCGGGCTGTCGGCCACGGTCCGCCCGGTGGACGAGGTGGCCCGGTACCTCGCGCCGCGCGGCCGGGTCGAGATCGTGCAGCCGCCGTCCGGCAAGGAGTTCGACCTGTCGGTGGTCGTCCCCGTGCAGGACATGGGCGAGCTGGGCGGCTCCCCCGCCACCGAGGGCAAGGAGGGCGGCGACAGGCCGTCGATCTGGCCGCATGTGGAGGAGCGCATCGCGGACCTGGTGCAGGCCCACCGCTCGACGATCGTGTTCGCCAACTCCCGCCGGCTCGCGGAGCGGCTCTGCAACCGGCTCAACGAGATCGCCCACGAGCGCGCCACCGGCGCCCCCCTGCCGGAGGGCGCTCCCCCGGCCGAGGTCATGGCCCAGTCGGGCGCGGCCCTCGGCGCCCCGCCGCTGCTGGCCCGCGCCCACCACGGTTCGGTGTCCAAGGAGCAGCGGGCCCTGGTCGAGGAGGACCTGAAGGCGGGCCGGCTGCCCGCCGTGGTCGCCACGTCCAGCCTCGAACTGGGCATCGACATGGGCGCGGTGGACCTGGTGATCCAGGTGGAGTCACCGCCGTCGGTGGCCTCCGGGCTCCAGCGCGTGGGCCGCGCCGGCCACCAGGTGGGGGCCGTCTCCACGGGTGTGGTCTTCCCCAAGTACCGGGGCGACCTGGTCCAGGCAGCCGTGGTGACCGAGCGGATGCGCACCGGCTCGATCGAATCGCTGCGGATCCCCTCCAACCCGTTGGACGTCCTCGCCCAGCAGGTGGTCGCGATGACCGCTATGGACACCTGGCAACTGGACGAACTGCTGGCCCTGGTGCGCCGCGCCGCGCCCTTCGCCGCCCTGCCGGAGTCGGCGTTCACGGCGGTGCTGGACATGCTGGCGGGCCGCTACCCGTCGGACGCGTTCGCCGAGCTGCGCCCCCGGGTGGTGTGGGACCGCGTCGCGGGGACGATCACGGGCCGACCGGGCGCCCAGCGCCTGGCCGTCACCTCCGGCGGCACCATCCCGGACCGCGGGCTGTTCGGCGTCTTCCTCGCGGGCAGCGCCGCGGCCGACACGAAGAAGGGCGGCAGGGGCGGCGGCCGGGTCGGTGAGCTCGACGAGGAGATGGTCTACGAGTCCCGCGTGGGTGACGTGTTCACCCTGGGCACCACCTCCTGGCGCATCGAGGACATCACCCGCGACCAGGTCCTGGTCACCCCCGCGCCCGGGGTACCGGGCCGGCTGCCGTTCTGGAAGGGCGACCAGCTGGGCCGCCCCCTCGAACTGGGCCGCGCGGTCGGCGCGTTCCTGCGCGAGCTCGGTGGCCTCACCGACGAGGACGCCCGGCTGCGGCTGCTCGCGGCGGGCCTCGACGCCTGGGCCGCCGACAACGTCCTCGCCTACCTCGCCGAGCAGCGCGAGGCCTGCGGCCACGTACCGGACGACCGGACCATCGTCGTCGAGCGGTTCCGTGACGAACTGGGGGACTGGCGGGTCGTGGTCCACTCGCCGTTCGGCGCCCAGGTGCACGCCCCCTGGGCGCTGGCCCTCGGCGCCCGCCTGGCCGAGAAGTACGGCATGGACGCGCAGGTCATGCACGCCGACGACGGCATCGTGCTGCGCCTGCCGGACGCCGACCTGCTGTCCATGGACCTCCTCGACCACGACCCCGCGCACGTCCCCACCCACGGTTTCGACGACGACCAGCCCCCGCTGGGCGCGGCCGACGTCATCTTCGACCGGGGCGACGTCAACGGGATCGTCACCGACCAGGTCGGCGGTTCGGCCCTGTTCGCCTCCCGCTTCCGCGAGTGTGCGGCCCGCGCGCTGCTGCTGCCGCGGCGCAGCCCGGGCAAGCGCACCCCGTTGTGGCAGCAGCGCCAGCGGGCCTCGCAACTGCTCCAGGTCGCTTCGGAGTTCGGCTCCTTCCCGATCGTCCTGGAAGCCGTGCGCGAATGCCTCCAGGACGTGTTCGACGTACCGGGCCTGACCGAGCTGATGGGGGACATCGAGGCGCGCCGGGTCCGGCTGGTCGAGGTCACCACGCCCGAACCCTCGCCGTTCGCGCGTTCCCTGCTGTTCGGTTACGTCGCCCAGTTCCTGTACGAGGGCGACTCGCCGCTGGCCGAGCGCAGGGCGGCGGCGCTGTCGCTGGACTCCCGCCTGCTGGCGGAGCTCCTCGGCCAGGCGGAGCTGCGCGAACTGCTGGACGCGCAGGTACTGGAGGACCTGGAGCGGGAGCTCCAGTGGCTGACCCCGGACCGGCGGGCCAAGGACGCCGAATCGGTGGCCGACCTGCTGCGCCTGCTGGGCCCGCTGACCGACGCGGAGCTGACCGAGCGCGGCGCGGACCCGGCGTGGGTCCGCGAACTCGGCGCCGCCCGCCGCGTCGTCGACGTGCGGATCGGGGGCGTGGAGCACTGGGCGGCCATCGAGGACGCGGGCCGGCTGCGGGACGCGCTGGGCACGGCCCTCCCGGTCGGGGTTCCCGAGGCGTTCACGGAACCGGTGAAGGACCCCCTCGGCGACCTCCTCGCCCGGTACGCCCGCACCCACGGCCCGTTCACGACGGCCGTCGTCGCGGCCCGGCTGGGTCTGGGCACGGCGGTGACCGAGGGCGCCCTGCACCGCCTCGCCGCGGCGGGCCGGCTGGTCCAGGGCGAGTTCCATCCGGCGGGCAGCGGCCAGGAGTGGTGCGACGCGGCCGTGCTGCGCCGGTTGCGGCGCCGCTCGCTGGCGGCGCTGCGCCAGGAACTGGAGCCGGTCCCGCCGACCTCGCTGGCCACCTTCCTGCCCCAGTGGCAGCACCTGGGCGGCGGCCTGCGGGGCATCGACGGCCTTGCCCGCGCCGTCGAACAGCTCCAGGGGGCGGCGGTCCCCGCCTCCGCCCTGGAGCGGCTGGTCCTGCCGTCGCGGGTGACCGGGTACTCCCCGGCCATGTTGGACGAGCTGACCTCGACGGGCGAGGTGGTGTGGGCGGGCGCGGGAGCCCTGCCCGGCAAGGACGGCTGGGTCTCGCTCTACCTGGCGGACGCCGCGCCGCTGCTGCTTCCCGAGCCGCACCCGCTGGAGCTCGGCGAGCTCCACAAGGCCGTCCTCGACGCCCTGTCGGGGGGCTTCGGCCTGTTCTTCCGCCAGCTCACCCAGTCCGTCCGCACCCGGCACCCGGAGGTCTCCGACCTGGAGCTGGCCTCGGTCGTCTGGGACCTGGCCTGGTCGGGCCGCCTGACGAACGACACCCTGGCCCCGCTGCGTTCCCTGTTGGGCTCCGGCCGGACGGCGGGCGCGACGGCGCACCGGGCCCGCCGCACCGTCCCGCGCGGGCGCTACGGCACGCTCGGCGCGAGCGTGTCCCGTACGGGCCCGCCGACGGTCTCGGGCCGCTGGTCGCTGCTGCCCGCCGCCGCTCCCGACCCGACGCACCGGGCCCACGCCCTGGCCCGCACCCTGCTGGACCGGCACGGGGTGGTCACCCGGGGCGCGGTGGCGGCCGAGGGCGTGGCGGGCGGTTTCAGCGCCGTCTACCGGGTGCTGTCCGCGTTCGAGGACAGCGGACAGGCCCGCCGGGGGTACGTGGTGGAGGGCCTGGGCGCGGCCCAGTTCGCGATGGACGGCGCCGTGGACCGGCTCCGGGCGGCCGAACGCACCCCGCCCCCACTGGCGGCGGTCGTCCTGGCCGCCGCCGACCCGGCGAACGCGTACGGGGCGGCCCTGCCGTGGCCCGATCCCCCCGGCGACGCGACGCACAAGCCGGGCCGCAAGGCGGGCTCCCTGGTGGTCCTGGTCGACGGGGAGCTCACCCTGTACCTGGAGCGCGGCGGCAAGACCCTGCTGGCCTGGCCGGAGGCCGGGGACCCCCGACTCCTGGCGGCCACGACGGCCCTGGTCACGGCGTCCCGTACGGGCACCCTCCCGGCGCTCACGGTGGAGCGGGTCAACGCCGCCCCGGCCCTGACCTCGCCCCTGGGCGCCGACCTGGAGGCGGCCGGTTTCCACGCGACCCCGAGGGGCCTGCGCCTGCGCAGCTGAGTGGCGCTCCCACCCGCGGGTGCGAGGGCGGCGAGGACTCGGTCTGGTCTCGACTGTGCCGCGCCTGTTCTGGCCATGTCACGAAACTGTTCCCGGCCGCCCCTGGGCTCGCCCGGACCCTTATCCATGCCTTATCAAGATGATCACAGCACCGCACGGGCGGTGCACCACCATGGGGGAACCAAGAGTGAGCACCATCAGCATGCGCGGAACCACCCTGGGCGCGGTCGGCCTGGCGGTCTCCGCCACCCTGGCCCTCACGGGCTGCAAGAACGGCAACGAGGAGCTCCCCGCGGCGCAGCCCAGCAGCTCGGCGAGCGGACCCTCGCAGCCCGCGTCGCCCTCGGCCCAGCCCAGCACCCCGGCCGCCCCGAGCTCCTCGTCGAGCGCGAGCGCCGACGCCGGCGCGTCGCCCGTGCCCGGGGCGAACGGCACGGCCACGTCGGGCCAGGTCTTCAAGATCGGCGAGGCCGCGCAGATACCGTTCGACTACGGCAGCACCAAGGGCGGACGGATCGCCCTCACCGTCACCGCGATCGAGCAGGGCAACCCGGCCGACCTGGACGCCCTCAAGCTCGGCGACAAGGTCAAGGGGATGATCCCCTACTACGTCCGCTACTCGGTGCAGAACACCGGCACGGTCGACCTCTCGCACACCTCCGTGGGCCACATCAAGGGCCTCCTCCCGGACGGCAGCGAGGCCCAGGGCGTGTCGATCATCGGCAAGTTCGAGAAGTGCCCGAACGAGTCCCTGCCGAAGGGCTTCACCAACGGCAAGACGCAGGCCGGCTGCGCCCTGGCCCTGGCCCCGTCGGCCCAGACGAAGGTGACCGGCGCCCAGTACTGGGGCGAGCCGTACAACATCCTGAGCAAGAACAAGGAACTCGTCTGGAAGTAGCCGGCGGCCCCCGGGCCCACCGACGACGGAACCCCCGCCGGCACCTGCCGGCGGGGGTTCCGTCGTCCATCACCGCCCCGACCCACCCCCGGCGGCCCCCCATCGGCGGCTGCCGGGCGCGACAATGGCTCCATGCCCGAAGGAGACAGCGTCCACCGCGCGGCGAGCCGCCTGCACTCCGCCCTCGCCGGCAAGCCGCTGACCCTCAGCGACCTGCGCGTCCCGCGCTTCGCCCTCGCCGACCTCACCGGCCGCACCACCCTGGACGTCACCCCGCGCGGCAAGCACCTCCTCGCCCGTTTCGAAGGCGGCCTCACCCTCCACAGCCACCTGCGCATGGACGGCGCCTGGCACGTCTTCGCACCGGGCGAGAAGTGGCGCGGCGGCCCCGACTACGAGATCCGCGCCGTGCTCGGCACCGCCGACACCACCGCCGTCGGCTACCGGCTGCCCGTCCTGGAGCTGCTCCGCACCGCCGAGGAGGAACGGGTCGTCGGCCACCTCGGCCCCGACCTGCTCGGCCCCGACTGGGATCCCGCCCGGGCCGCCGCCAACCTGCTCCGCGACCCCGACCGCCCGCTCGGCGAGGCCCTGCTCGACCAGCGCAACCTGGCGGGCATCGGCAACATCTACAAGTCCGAGGCCTGCTTCCTGGTCCAGGCGACCCCTTGGACCCCGGTCGGCGACCTCCCCGATCCCGAGGCCACCCTCCCCCGCCTCGCGGCCGCGGCCCAGCGCCTGCTGGCCGCCAACATCGGCGAGCACGGACGCCGCTCCACCACCGGCAGCCGCCTCCCCGGCCGGGAGCTGTTCGTCTACGGCCGCGCCCACCGCCCCTGCCTGCGCTGCGGCACCACCGTTCTCGAGGCCCCGCAGGACGACCGCCCGACGTACTGGTGCCCGCGCTGCCAGTCCGGGCCCGCCCCCGCTCCCACCGGGCGCCGCCGCACCGGTTGACGGGTCGTCAGATCCACTCGTACCGTCCCTGCATGCCCACACCCGCCATCGCGTACGACCTCACCGGCCGCACCGCCTTCGTCACCGGGGCCGCCAGCGGCATCGGCCGCGCCACCGCCGCGCTCCTGGCCCGGGCGGGGGCGAGCGTGCACTGCGCGGACCGCGACGAGATCGGCCTCGCCGGGACGACGTCCCTCATCGCCGGGGCGGGCGGGGTCGCCACCGGCCACCCCCTCGACGTCACCGACCGGGCCGCCCTGCGGGCCGCCGTCGCCGCGGCCGGGCCGCTCGACGTCGTCGCCGCGATCGCCGGGGTCATGCACACCAGCAGCGTCCTGGAGACCACCGACGAGGACCTCGACCGGATCCTGGACGTGAACTTCAAGGGAGTGCTGCGCACCTGCCAGGAAGGAGTGCGGGCCATGATCGCGGCGGGCCGCCCCGGTTCGGTGATCACCATGGCCTCCGGCGCCGTGGACGCCGCCCAGCCCGGCCTGCTCTGCTACAGCGCCGCCAAGGCCGCCGTGGTCCAGCTGACGAAGACCCTCGCCACCGAGAGCGGCCCGCACGGCATCCGCGTCAACGCGGTCGCCCCGGGCTGGATCCGCACCCCGATGACCGGCCGGCACAGCGCCGAGGTCCTGGAGCGCACCGAGGCAACGATGGTGCGGATGTCCCCGCTGGGTCGGGTCGGCGAGCCCGAGGACATCGCCCAGGCCGTGCTCTACCTCGCCTGCGACGCCTCGTCCTTCATGACGGGCCAGATCCTTCGCCCGAACGGTGGAGTGTCGATGCCCTGGTGACCCCGGCCGCGCCCTCCGCGGTGACCCCGGCCGCGGGCTCCATCGCACCGGCCCGTCCCCGTCGTCCCGTGTCCGCCCGCCGCGCGCAGTGCACCGGCAGCAGCCCCAGCCCCCAGCCACCGACCGCCACCGCACCCTCCACGGGCCCGGACTCGGCCGGTGCCAGCGTCAGCCGCAGGACGGCCCACCACCACAGCACGCCCATCGCGAGGGCGAGGGGTATGAGCAACCGCCGCACGGCCACCTCCCAACGGGCCCGATCCCGTACGGGCCCATCCTCCCGCACCACCCCGTCCCCCGCACCCAGAACGCCCGCCACGACGCCCCGACGGCCCCCGCACGGCAAGGAGCCCCGGGCCGGTGCTCGACGCACCACCCGGGGCTCCCGCCACACTCACATGCTCACGTGCACTCAAGCGGCTACGACGTTCACCGCTTCCACGGGTGCCTTGATGGTCACCCGCTCCGGTCCCGTGACCGAGGCCACGGAGACGGAATTGAGCATCGGGCGCACCGGTGCCGGCACCGGTTCGCTTGCAGCCGCCGACTGCGCAAGCTCGGCCAGCGACAGCTCGTCGCTGACTTCGCGCATCAGCTCGGACATCCGTACGTCCAGCGCGTCGCAGATCGCGGAGAGCAGCTCGGAGGATGCCTCCTTCTGCCCCCGCTCCACCTCGGAGAGATAGCCGAGCGAAACTCGGGCGGACGAGGAGACTTCGCGCAGAGTACGGCCCTGGCGCTGGCGCTGCCGACGCAGCACGTCACCCAGCAGGCGACGGAGCAGAATCATCGGTGGCTCCCTCCTCTGACCGTGTAGCCGTAACCTTCACGCCCCACCGTACCGCCTCGCGCCGCGGCCGTGCGGGGAGCGATGTCGTGTTCACTCAGGGCTGCAAACATCAAATCCCCCCGTTCTGTTCCGTATCCTGCCCCCGCAGATTCTCGCGGAGTTCGCTCGACAACAGTTCGAGCACAGTCCGTGCACTCTCCCTACGAATTTCCGTACGGGAGCCGTTCAACCGCAGCCGGGCCGTTTTCCTGCCCCCCGGACCTGCCACGGCAATGAAAACCGTGCCCACCGGCTGCCCGTCCTGAGGGTCCGGGCCGGCCACTCCGGTGGTCGCGATTCCCCACGAAGCGCCCATCACGCGCCGTACCCCGTCGGCCATCTCCTGCGCGACCTGCGCGTTCACCGCGCCTTCGGCCGCCAGGAGCCCCGCGTCCACCCCGAGGACGCGGTGCTTGAGCTCCGTGGCGTACGCCGTGACCGAGCCGCGGAAGGAGCGGGAGGCGCCCGGCACCGCCGTGAGCTCGGCCGCGACCATGCCTCCGGTCAGCGACTCCGCCACGGCGACCGTCTGGTCACTCTCCGCGAGCAGCCGCAGCACGTCCTCGGCCGGCCCCGCGGCGCCCTCCGCCGCCCGCGCGGCCTCCGGCGCGTCCCCCGACCCGTACGTCACTTCGAGGCCCGCTCCGCGGCAAGTCCAGCCCGACGCATGCCGACGGCCTGTCGGATGTAATCCAAACCGGTGACGACGGTCAGCACGACGGCGACGGCCATCACCCAGAACCGCAGGGTCGCGAGCGGTCCGGTGAGCGCGAGGACGTACATGCCCACCGCCGTGCCCTGGGCGAGGGTCTTCAGCTTGCCGCCCCGGCTGGCCGGGATCACTCCGTAGCGGATGACCCAGAAGCGCATCAGCGTGATCCCGAGCTCGCGCCCGAGGATCACTCCGGTCACCCACCAGGGCAGGTCACCCAGCCAGGAGAGACAGATGAGCGCCGAGCCCATGATCGCCTTGTCGGCGATGGGGTCGGCGATCTTCCCGAAGTCGGTGACCAGGTTGTAGGTCCGCGCGAGGTGCCCGTCGAAGATGTCCGTGATCATGGCGACGGCGAAAGCCGCCCACGCCCACGCCCGCCAAACGGGGTCGTAGCCCCCGTCGGCGAGCAGCAGCATGACGAATCCCGGCACCAGGACGAGCCGGATCATCGTCAGGATGTTGGCGATGTTCCACAGGCTGGCCTGGTTGACGGCCGCAGTCCCGAGCTTGGTGCCGGGCGCGGGCCGGCGGCCGGTCCCGCCCGCCGCCGATGCCGGGACTCCGGTCATCCGGCCGCCTCCTCAAATTCCATGCCCAGGGGCTCGGCCACCAGGTCGACGCCGAGGCTGCCGACCACCTTTGCCGTGACGATACGCCCGGGAACCAGTCCCGTGCCGTCGGTGAAGACGACCTGGCCGTCGGTCTCGGGAGCCTGGTGGGCGGCGCGCCCGTAGGCGCCCTCGCCCTCCTCGGCCTCGTCCAGCGGTACGACCGTCTCGACGAGCACCTCCAGGGTCTCCCCGATCCGCTCCTCCGCGCGCTGCGAGGTGAGCTCCTCGGCGAGGCGCTGCATGTGGGCGAGGCGCTCGGCGATGGTCTCCGCGTCCAGCTTCCCGTCGTACGTGACGGCCTCGGTGCCGTCCTCGTCCGAGTAGCCGAAGACGCCGATGGCGTCGAGGCGGGCGTTGGTGAGGAAACGCTCCAGCTCGGCGAAGTCCGATTCCTTCTCGCCGGGGAAGCCGACGATGAAGTTGGACCGCACACCGGCCTGCGGGGCCTTGGAGCGGATGGTGTCCAGCAGCTCCAGGAAGCGGTCGGTGTCCCCGAAGCGGCGCATGGCGCGCAGCACGTCGGGGGCCGAGTGCTGGAAGGACAGGTCGAAGTACGGGACGACCTTGGGGGTCGAGGTGAGTACGTCGATCAGGCCGGGCCGCATCTCGGCCGGCTGGAGGTAGCTGACGCGGACGCGCTCGATGCCGTCGACGGCGGCGAGTTCCGGCAGCAGGGTCTCCAGCAGTCGGATGTCGCCGAGGTCCTTGCCGTACGAGGTGTTGTTCTCGGAGACCAGCATGACCTCCTTGACGCCCTGCTCGGCCAGCCAGCGCGTCTCGCCGAGCACGTCGCTGGGGCGGCGGGAGATGAAGGAGCCGCGGAAGGACGGGATGGCGCAGAAGGAGCAGCGGCGGTCGCAGCCGGAGGCCAGCTTCACCGAGGCCACCGGGCTCTTGTCGAGCCGGCGGCGCAGGGGCGCGCGCGGACCGGAGGCGGGGGCGAGGCCGTCGGGCAGGTCGGCCGGGGCGGCCTCGGGCTCCTGCGCGTGCCCGGGCAGGGCCACGGCGGCGTCCTGGCGCTCCGCCGGGCTGATCGGCAGCAGCTTGCGCCGGTCGCGCGGGGTGTGGGAGGCGTGGACGCCACCGTTGAGGATGGTCTGGAGGCGGTCGGAGATGTCGGCGTAGTCGTCGAAGCCGAGGACTCCGTCGGCCTCGGGGAGCGCTTCGGCGAGTTCCTTGCCGTAGCGCTCGGCCATACAGCCGACGGCGACCACGGCCTGGGTCCTGCCGTGGTCCTTCAGATCGTTCGCTTCGAGCAGGGCGTCTACGGAGTCCTTCTTCGCGGCTTCGACGAAGCCGCAGGTGTTGACGACGGCTACGTCCGCGTCGGCGGCGTCCTGGACGAGCTCCCAGCCATCCGCCGCCAAGCGGCCTGCGAGCTCCTCCGAGTCCACCTCGTTACGGGCGCAGCCAAGAGTGACAAGGGCGACGGTACGGCGTTCGGGCATGGACTCAAGACTACTTCGTCCCGACCCCGGCCCCCGCCCCACGTCCCGCCACGACAAGATCCCCGGGGCCGGCGGCGGCTGCCGCGCGACGTCCCGGGGATCTGGAATTTCTTGTTCCGCGCTGGTCAGCCCGCCTGGGCCTGGCCCTGACGCGGATCTTCCTTGGTGTAGGTGAGACGTTCCACCTGACCCGGCTGGAAGCTGTCCTTGATCTCCTTGCCGTTCACGAACAGGTTCACGGCCCCGGCGTCACCGAGCACGAGGTCGATCGACTCCTTGTCCGTGAAGGTCTTCGACTCGCCCTGCGTGAGGGTTCCGTCGAACAGCAGTCGCCCGCTGTGGTCCTTCGCGGAGATCCAGCTCTCGCCCTCGCTGGCCGTCAGGACCACGGTGACGAGGTCCTTGGGGGCAGCGGCGATCGCGCTGTCCGACGGTGACGGCTTGGGCGCCGGCGGGGTCTGCTGGGGCTGGACGGCGGGCTTGCCCGCCGTCTGCTTGGGTGCGGGCTGCGGGGAGGCGGAACCTTCCGCCTGCGGCCGCTTGCTCTGGGCGTCGCCACCGCTGAAGGCGGTGAAGCCGACGAAGCCGATCACGGCGACGATGGCGGCGACCATGGCGGCGGTCCAATTGGGCCGCTGCCGCTCGGGACGGATCCGCTCGGCCTCGAACATGGGCGCGGCGGGGGTGGGTGCCGGCCGACCGCCGTGGGCCGCGTCGTAGCTGTCGATCAGGGGTGCCGGATCGAGGTGCACGGCGCGGGCGAGCGTACGGATGTGGCCGCGGGCGTAGACGTCGCCGCCGCAGCGCGTGAAGTCGTCCTCCTCGATCGCGTGCACGATCGGGATGCGCACGCGGGTGGTGGAGCTGACCTCGTCGACGGTGAGCCCGGCGGCGATCCGGGCCTTCTTGAGGGCCGTCCCGATGGACGGCTCTTCGACGGAACGTTCGACGATGCGGTCCTCGGACCGGTCGTCGGTCGAAGGACGCTCTTCTTCGGGGGAGTTGGAGTTGCCGATGGACACGAGGGCGCCTTTCGAGCGTGTAGCCACCTGCTGGCTTACCAGTCTAGGGGGGTGACGAAAGGGTGGGGCAACCGGAGGGTCCTCTTCCTACGCCATCCGAATGGCTTCGGGAGGACCCCCGTCGTCTCCTCAACTTGACGCACGCCCAAGGGAAACGGTTGCCCGCCGATCCCATACGGTCGAGTGAGCCGGACGGACCCCGTTCTACGGCGTGTCCTGCCCCCGGATCACGGCGAGTACGCCGTCCAGCTCATCCGGTTTGAGCAGGACGTCGCGCGCCTTGGACCCCTCGCTCGGGCCGACGATCCCCCGCGACTCCATCAGGTCCATGAGCCGCCCCGCCTTGGCGAAGCCGACGCGCAGCTTGCGCTGGAGCATCGAGGTGGAGCCGAACTGGGTGGAGACGACGAGTTCCGCGGCCTGGCACAGCAGGTCGAGGTCGTCGCCGATCTCCTCGTCGATCTCCTTCTTCTGCTTCTGCCCGACGGTCACGTCGTCCCGGAAGACGGGCGCCATCTGGTCCTTGCAGTGCTGGACGATCCCGGCGATCTCGTCCTCGGTGACGAACGCGCCCTGGAGGCGGACCGGCTTGTTCGCGCCCATCGGCAGGAACAGTCCGTCACCCTTGCCGATCAACTTCTCGGCGCCCGGCTGGTCCAGGATGACGCGGCTGTCGGCGAGCGAGGACGTGGCGAAGGCGAGTCGGGACGGCACGTTGGCCTTGATCAGACCCGTCACCACGTCCACGGAGGGCCGCTGCGTGGCGAGCACCAGGTGGATGCCCGCCGCGCGGGCGAGCTGGGTGATGCGGACGATCGAGTCCTCCACGTCGCGCGGGGCCACCATCATCAGGTCGGCGAGCTCGTCGACGATCACCAGCAGGTACGGGTACGGGCTGAGCTCGCGCTCGCTGCCCGGCGGCAATTTGATCTTGCCGTCCCGGATCGCCTGGTTGAAGTCGTCGATGTGCCGGTAACCGAAGGCGGCCAGGTCGTCGTAGCGCAGGTCCATCTCGCGCACCACCCACTGCAGGGCCTCGGCGGCCCGCTTCGGGTTGGTGATGATCGGCGTGATCAGGTGCGGGATGCCCTCGTACGCGGTCAGCTCGACGCGCTTGGGGTCGACGAGCACCATCCGGACGTCCTCCGGGGTGGCCCGCACCATCACCGAGGTGATCAGGCAGTTGATGCAGGACGACTTGCCGGAGCCCGTGGCGCCGGCGACCAGTACGTGCGGCATCTTCGCGAGGTTGGCCATGACGTAGCCGCCCTCGACGTCCTTGCCGAGCGCGACCAGCATCGGGTGGTCGTCCTCGGCGGCGTCCGCGAGGCGCAGCACGTCCCCCAGGTTCACCATCTCGCGGTCGGTGTTCGGGATCTCGATGCCGACCGCCGACTTGCCGGGGATCGGGCTGATGATCCGTACGTCCGGGGAGGCCACGGCGTAGGCGATGTTCTTCGCCAGGGCCGTGATCCGCTCCACCTTCACCGCGGCGCCGAGGGTGACCTCGTAGCGGGTGACCGTCGGGCCCCGGGTGAAGCCGGTGACCTTGGCGTCGACCTTGAACTCGGTGAACACGTTGGACAGCGAGGCCACGACCGCGTCGTTCGCGGCGCTGCGGGTCTTGCCCGGGCCGCCCCGCTCCAGCAGGTCCAGCGAGGGCAGCGCGTACGTGATGTCCCCGCGCAGCTGGAGCTGCTCGGCGCGCGACGGCAGCGGCTGGGCCTCGGGCGCGGCCTTCGTCAGGTCCGGCACGGACAGCGTCCCGGAAGCGGCGGCGGTGCGCTCGTTCGGCGGATCGGCGGCGACGGGCGCGGCCTGGGGCGGCGTGGACGGCGGCGGCGTGGACGGGGCGGGCGGCGCGACGACGGTCCGCTCGTCCCGGGCGGGCGGCACCGGGGCGGTGATCTCCGCGCCCTCCGGCCCGGCGGAGATGCCCTGCGTGAGGTCGGCGACGAGTGGGGACGGGGGCAGCCCCCCGTAGACGACCCCGTCCAGCGCGGCGGCGGCCGCCGCCGCCACGTCGACGGCGTCCATCTCCCGCTCCCCCGGCCGGCCGGCGCTGCGCCGCGGCCGGCGCCGGCGGGCCAACGCGGCCTCCTCGGCGGCGTCCGCCGGGTCCCCGTGACCTGCGGGGTCCCCGGCGCGGGCCCGCCACTGCTCGGCGTCGTGCCGGTCGCGCCCGCCCTGCGGAGCTGCCCCCTCCGCCTCCCCGTACCCCTCGTCGTACTCGTTCGGCGCGATGATGCCGAGCCGGATGCCGAGGCGGCGCAGCCGCTGCGGAATCGCGTTGACCGGTGTCGCGGTGACCACGAGCAGCCCGAAGACGGTGAGCAGCACCAGCATGGGGACGGCCAGCGGCGCGCCCATGGTGAAGATGAGCGGCTTGGACGCGGCCCAGCCGACGAGCCCGCCCGCGTTCTGCATCGCGGTCGTGCCCTCGTCGCGGCCGGGCGCCCCGCAGGCGATGTGCACCAGCCCGAGCACGCCGACGACGAGCGCCGTCAGGCCGACGCCGATGCGCCCGTTGGCATCGGTCTGTTCCGGATGGCGGATGAAACGTACCGCCATGACGCCGAGCAGGATCGGCACGAGCAGGTCCAGACGTCCGAAGGCCCCGGTGACCAGCATGGTGACCAGGTCCCCGACGGGTCCGCTCAGGTTCGACCAGGTCCCCGCGGCCACGATCAGCGCCAAGCCCAGCAGCAGCAGCGCGAGCCCGTCCTTGCGGTGGGCCGGGTCGAGGTTCTTGGCGCCGCGACCGACCCCGCGGAAGACCGCGCCGACCGCGTGCGCCAGACCGAGCCAGCATGCGCGCACCAGGCGCAGCACGCCCCCGGTCGGGGACGGCGCCGGCTTGGCGGCGACCTTCCTCACCGGGGCGCGCCTGGCCGCAGCGGCCTTCTTCGCGGGGGGCTTGCGCGCGGGCGCGGACTTCTTCGCCGGCGCCGTCGTACGGCCGGTGCGGCCCTTCGCGGTGCCCGCACTGCTCGGGGAACCCTTGCCGGACGTACTTGAGGCCATGGGCCGAGGTTACCGGTGCGCACGCCGGTGGACACGCGTGC
Organism: Streptomyces sp. NPDC001568; assembly: GCF_042893755.1. Classification (NCBI taxonomy): domain Bacteria; kingdom Bacillati; phylum Actinomycetota; class Actinomycetes; order Kitasatosporales; family Streptomycetaceae; genus Streptomyces; species Streptomyces sp. NPDC001568. Next base: position 333,376 of record NZ_JBIAVF010000009.1, read on the forward strand.
CCACCCCTTCACCCGTTCGTGTCGCCGGGTCCGTACGCACTTTGACGCTCCGACAGACCTGACGGCCGCCCAGCGCACGTGCCGAAGAACATCGTTGCGCGAAGCCGCCCGCGCTCGGGGCGGTGGACGGCCGCCCCGACCGGGGCGGCTCCGTCCGCTCAGCCCTGGGCGGGGAGCACGGCGGTCGGCCCGCCGGTGCCCGGCTCCAGCGCGTCGAGCGCGCGCCGCAGTCCGGTCAGCTTTCGTTCCAGATGGGCGGCGGTCGCCACGACCGCGCCGTCGGCCGAATCCTCGCCGAGTTGCTTGGTCAGCGCCTCCGCCTGTTCCTCGACCGCCGCGAGCCGCGCGGAGAGCTCGGCCAGCAGGCCCGCCGTCTCCTTGCTGCCGTCCGCACCGTTGGAGCCGCCGCCCTCCAGTTGGAGCCGCAGCAGCGCCGCCTGCTCCCTCAGCTGGCAGTTCTTGGTGTAGAGCTCCACGAACACCGAGACCTTGGCGCGCAGCACCCACGGGTCGAACGGCTTCGAGATGTAGTCGACCGCACCCGCCGCGTAACCGCGGAACGTGTGGTGCGGACCGTGGTTGATCGCGGTCAGGAAGATGATCGGGATGTCCCGGGTCCGCTCCCGCCGCTTGATGTGCGCGGCGGTTTCGAATCCGTCCATGCCCGGCATCTGCACATCCAGCAGGATGACCGCGAAATCGTCCGTCAGCAGCGCCTTGAGCGCTTCCTCCCCCGACGACGCCCGGACCAGTGTCTGATCGAGCGCGGAGAGGATGGCCTCCAGCGCCAGCAGATTCTCCGGCCGGTCGTCGACCAGGAGGATCTTGGCCTTCTGCACCATGCCCTGTCCTCCTCGCCCCGGCATGGGGCCTCCCCGGCTCCGGGCGCCGGCCTGTGTGCCGGGCCCCGCCCCAGAGAACGGCATCCCTGAGCCGTCCGTCCTTGTGCCGGTCATCGTAGCCCCAGTCCCGAGATCGCCACACCCTGTCACCAAGATGTCACTGTGCACGAAGCGGAAACGTGAGGGGAGGGGAGAAGGTTCCCCTTCGCCCCGCCCGGCACGCGTCCGCCTGAAGGTCGGTGATCACTCGTCGCGCATGTGCTGCTCCATCACCGACAACAGGTAATCGGGCTCGACGGGCTTGGTGACGTAGTCGGACGCCCCGGAGTCGATGGCCTTCTCCCGATCGCCCTTCATCGCCTTCGCCGTCAGCGCGATGATCGGGAGCCCCGCGAACTGCGGCATCCTGCGGATCGCCGACGTCGTCGCGTACCCGTCCATCTCCGGCATCATGATGTCCATCAACACGAGCGCCACGTCGTCGTGCTGCTCCAGGACCTCGATCCCCTCCCGCCCGTTCTCGGCGTAGAGCACCGCCAGCCCGTGCTGCTCCAGCACGCTGGTCAACGCGAAGACGTTGCGCACGTCGTCATCGACGATGAGCACCCGCTCGCCGTGGAAGTCGTACGTCCGCGGCGGCGTCGGCAGCGGCTCCTCCACGTCCCACGCGCCCCCGTCCGCCTGCCCGGGCACCTCGCCGCGCGCCGGCGCCTCCGGCTGCGCCTTGCGACGCCGCCGGAACAGCGCCGACGACCCCTGACCGGCCGGCTCCGGCGCGGGCAGCGCGGCCCGCACGGGAGCGGCGGACAGCGGCGTCGGCGCGTACGGCACCGGCTCGGGCCGCGCCTCCTCGACCGCCCTGCGGTACTCCCCGCGAGCGCCGCCCGGCGTGGGCGGGGCGTACCCCTGCGGGGGCAGCTCGCTCGGGTGGAGCGGCAGGTACAGGGTGAAGGTCGATCCCCGGCCGGGCTCGCTGGCCGCGTGGATCTCCCCGCCCAGCAGTCGGGCGATCTCCCGACTGATGGACAGCCCGAGGCCCGTGCCGCCGTACTTGCGGCTCGTCGTACCGTCCGCCTGCTTGAACGCCTCGAAGATCACCAGCATCTTGCTCGCCGCGATCCCGATCCCGGTGTCGGTCACCGAGAAGGCGATGAGGTCGGCGTCCGCCTCGCGCAGCGATCCGGCTTCCAGCAACTGTTCGCGGATCGCGGTCGGCACGTCGCCGCCGGCCGGTCGGATGACCAGCTCCACCGCCCCGGTGTCGGTGAACTTCACCGCGTTCGACAGCAGGTTGCGCAGCACCTGCAGGAGCCGCTGCTCGTCGGTGTGCAGGGTCGCCGGCAGCTCCGGGGACACCCGTACCGAGAAGTCCAGGCCCTTCTCCGCGGTCAGCGGCCGGAAGGTGGCCTCCACGTAGTCCACGAGCTGGACCAGCGCGATCCGCGTCGGCGAGACGTCCATCTTGCCCGCCTCCACCTTCGACAGGTCGAGGATGTCGTTGATCAGCTGGAGCAGGTCCGAACCCGCCCCGTGGATGGTCTCCGCGAACTCCACCTGCTTCGGGGAGAGGTTCTCGTCCGCGTTGTCGGCGAGCAGCTTGGCCAGGATCAGCAGCGAGTTGAGCGGGGTCCGCAGCTCGTGGGACATGTTCGCCAGGAACTCGCTCTTGTAGCGCATCGAGACCGCGAGCTGCTCGGCGCGCTCCTCCAGGACCTGCCGGGCCTCCTCGATCTCGGTGTTCTTCACCTCGATGTCCCGGTTCTGCTGTGCCAACAGCTCGGCCTTCTCCTCCAGTTCCGCGTTCGCGGCCTGGAGGGCCTTCTGCCGGTTCTCCAACTCGTCGGAGCGCTCCCGCAGCTGCTCGGTCATCTCCTGCGACTGCTTGAGCAGCATCTCCGTCTTGGAGTTGACGGAGATGGTGTTGACGCTCGTGCCGATCATCTCGGCGATCTGGCTGAGGAAGTCCTTCTGGATCTGCGTGAACGGCTGGAAGGCGGCCAGCTCGATGACGCCGAGCACCTTCCCCTCGAAGAGCACCGGCAGCACGATCACGTGCGCCGGAGGTGCCTCGCCGAGCCCCGAGGAGATCTTGAGGTATCCCGGCGGGGTGTTCTCGACGAGGATCGTCCGCTTCTCCTCGGCGACCGCCCCGATCAGCCCCTCCCCGGGCCGGAACGAGATGGGCATCTGACCACCGGCGTACGCGTAACTCCCGCGCATCCGCAGCTCGTACGAGCCCTCCGCGCCGCCGTCCGTCCCGATCTCGGTGGTGCCGCCGGTCGGCAGCGCCAGGAAGAAGGCACCGTGCTGGGCGGAAACCACCGGGGTCAGCTCGCTCATGATCAGCGAGGCCACGTCGTCCAGTTCCCGGCGACCCTGCATAAGGGCCGAAATCCGGGCCAGATTGCCCTTGAGCCAGTCCTGCTCCTTGTTGGCCAAGGTGGTGTCGCGGAGATTCACGATCATCGTGTTGATGTTGTCCTGGAGGACCTGGATCTCCCCCGCCGCGTCCACGTCGACCTTCAGGCTCAGGTCGCCACGGGTCACCGCGGTGGCGACGGCCGCGATGGCGCGCACCTGCCGGGTCAGGTTCCCGGCCATCTCGTTCACGGACTCGGTGAGGTCGCGCCAGGTGCCGTCCACGTCCCGCACCCGGGCCTGACCGCCCAGGATGCCCTCGGTACCCACCTCGCGGGCGACCCGGGTCACCTGGTCGGCGAAGGAGGACAGCTGGTCGACCATCGTGTTGATCGTGGTCTTGAGCTCCAGGATCTCGCCGCGCGCGTCGATGTCGATCTTCTTGGTCATGTCGCCCTTGGCGATGGCGGTCGTGACCATGGCGATCTGCCGCACCTGCCCGGTGAGGTTGGAGGCCATGAAGTTCACCGAGTCGGTGAGGTCCTTCCACGTCCCCGAGACCCCGGGCACGTGCGCCTGCCCGCCGAGCCGGCCCTCCGTACCCACCTCGCGGGCCACCCGCGTGACCTCGTCCGCGAACGAGGACAAGGTCTTCACCATCGTGTTCACGGTGTCGGCGAGCTGCGCGACCTCGCCGCGCGCCTCGACGGTGACCTTCTTCGTCAGATCGCCGTTGGCGACCGCCGCCGAGACCTGCGCGATCCCCCGCACCTGCGCCGTCAGGTTCCCGGCCATGGTGTTGACGTTGTCGCTGAGGTCCTTCCAGATGCCGGTCACCCCGCGGACCCGGGCCTGACCGCCGAGGATGCCCTCGGTACCCACCTCACGGGCCACCCGGGTCACCTGCTCCGCGAAGGAGGACAGCTGGTCCACCATCGTGTTCACGGTGGTGACGAGTTCGAGGATCTCGCCCTTGGCGTCGACCGTGATCTTCTTCGAGAGGTCGCCCATGGCCACCGCCGTGGTCACCTCGGCGATGTTGCGCACCTGCGACGTCAGGTTGTTGGCCATGAAGTTGACGGACTGCGTGAGGTCCTTCCAGGTTCCGGAGACCCCCTTCACCTCAGCCTGACCGCCGAGAATGCCCTCCGTACCCACCTCGCGGGCCACGCGGGTCACCTGCTCGGCGAAGTTCGAGAGCTGGTCGACCATCGTGTTGAGGGTGTTCTTCAGCTCCAGGATCTCGCCCCGGGCGTCCACGTCGATCTTCTGCGACAGATCACCGCGCGCCACCGCAGTCGCGACCTGGGCGATGTTGCGCACCTGCGAGGTCAGGTTCCCGGCCATGCCGTTCACCGAATCGGTCAGATCGCGCCAGACCCCGGCCACCCCGGGCACCTGCGCCTGCCCGCCGAGCCGGCCGTCCGTACCCACCTCGCGGGCCACCCGCGTCACCTGCTCGGCGAACGCCGAGAGCTGGTCGACCATCGTGTTGATGGTGTTCTTCAGCTCCAGGATCTCGCCCCGGGCGTCCACGTCGATCTTCTGCGACAGGTCGCCCCGCGCGACCGCCGTCGTCACCTGCGCGATCTGGCGCACCTGCGACGTCAGGTTCCCGGCCATGAAGTTGACCGAGTCGGTGAGTTCCTTCCAGGTTCCGGAGACCCCCTCGACCCGCGCCTGACCGCCGAGTCGACCCTCCGTACCCACGTCCCGCGCCATCCGCGTCACCTGGTCGGCGAAGGACGACAGCTGGTCGACCATCGTGTTCACGGTGTTCTTCAGCTGGAGCATCTCGCCGGAGACGTCCACGGTGACCTTCTGCGACAGATCGCCGTTCGCCACCGCGGTCGTCACCTGCGCGATGTTGCGGACCTGCCCGGTCAGGTTGCGGAAGGCGGTGTTCACCGAATCGGTGAGGTCCTTCCACGTCCCCGCCGCACCCGGCACCTGCGCCTGACCGCCCAGCTCACCCTCGACGCCGACCTCACGGGCCACACGCGTCACTTCGGCACCGAAGGACTGGAGCTGGTCGACCATCGTGTTGACGGTGTTCTTCAGCTCCAGCATCTCGCCGGCCACGTTGACGGTGACCTTCTGCGACAGATCGCCGTTCGCCACCGCGGTCGTCACCTGCGCGATGTCCCGCACCTGCGTGGTCAGGTTCCGGAAGACCGTGTTCACCGAATCGGTGAGGTCCTTCCACGTCCCCGCCGCACCCGGCACCTGCGCCTGACCACCGAGCAGCCCCTTGGCGCCGACCTCGCTGGCCACGCGCGTGACCTCGTCCGCGAACGTACGCAGCGTCTCGGTCATCTGGTTGATCGTTTCGGCCAGCTGCGCCACCTCGCCGCGCGCGCTGACCCGCACCTTCTGCGACAGGTCACCGTTCGCGACGGCCGTCGTGACCTGCGCGATCCCGCGCACCTGGGCCGTCAGGTTGCCCGCCATGGTGTTGACGGAGTCGGTCAGGTCCTTCCACACGCCCGCGACGCCGGGCACCTTCGCCTGACCGCCGAGCTCGCCCTCCGTGCCCACCTCGCGGGCCACCCGGGTCACCTCGGACGAGAACGACGACAGCTGGTCCACCATCGTGTTCACGGTGTTCTTCAGCTGGAGCATCTCGCCGGCCACGTGCACCGTGACCTTGCGCGACAGATCGCCCTTGGCCACCGCCGTCGTCACGAGAGCAATGTCACGCACCTGGGCGGTGAGCCGGTACGCCATCGTGTTGACGGAGTCGGTCAGGTCCTTCCAAGAACCGGACATTCCGCGCACCTGCGCCTGCCCGCCGAGCTTGCCCTCGGTACCCACCTCCAGCGCCACGCGCGTCACCTCGTCGGTGAACGCGGACAGCTGGTCGACGAGGTTGTTGACCGTACGACCGACCTTGAGGAACTCCCCGCGCAGCGGGTGCCCGGCCCCCTCCGAGGCCTGCGTGCGCAAGTCCATCCGCTGGTCCAGATCGCCCTCGGCGACCGCGGACAGCACCCGACCCACTTCGGAAACCGGCCGGGCGAGATCGTCCACCAACTGGTTGGAGGCATCGATCGCGGCCGCCCACGAACCCTCGCAGGCACCTGTTTCCAGCCGTTCGCTCAGCTTGCCCTCACGGCCCACCATCCGCCGGACCCTGGACAGTTCACCGGTCAGGTGGAGGTTGCGGTCGGCAACCTCGTTGTAGACGGCGGCGATCTCCGCCATCACACCGTCGCCGGAAACCGTCAGCCGCTTGCGGAAGTTTCCGTCCCGCATCGACACCAGGGCCGTGAGCAGCCGGTTCAGAGCGGCGGTATCGACTTCCGTCGTACCTCCGCGCCGGGACCGGCCCCCCTTGGGGCGCGTTCCCGCACGCCGCACCGCTGCTCCAGACTCCACCGTGTCCCTCCCGAAAGGGTCGACCACTGTTCCACCGGACATCCGACTATCCAAAATCCGGCTCTCCAAGCCTGCCCAGTGTTTCACCCCGGCCGAACCCGGCCATAACACTCCGGCACCATCGCACACCGGCCGTACCCTGCGGGTGGAATCCCCCACGACGGCCTCCTTGCCACCGCGAAGGTAAGTAACCTGGCATCCGATGTCCCACCGCGTCGAAGGAGACTTGTGATCACGGCACGGGCGGCTGCCAGTTTCGACCCCCAAGGGCGCTCGGTCGCCGCTGCCCGCGCGTTCGTCCGCGACACCCTGCAGGGCTGGGGATTCGCGGACATCGTCGACGACGCCGTGGTCCTCACGAGCGAGCTCGTCACCAACGCCGTCGTCCACGCGGGGACCCGGGCCGAGGTCCTGTGCCTGCGCGCCGACGACGGCGTACGCGTCGAGGTCGCCGACCGGTATCCGGAGCGCGAGCTGCCGCTCTCCCACCCCGGGGAACGCCCCTACGCCGATCCCGACCGCGAGAGCGGCCGCGGCCTGATGTTGTGCGCCGCCCTCGCCACCCGCTGGGGCGTCGAGTACACGGCCACCCACAAGCACGTCTGGTTCCGTCTGGACCTGCCGGACCGTCCGGTCGGTACCCGCTCCGCGGGACCCGTCGTACCGGACCAGTTCCTGCCTCTGGCCGACAGCCGGGTCCGCGTCGCCGTCATCCAGGTCGACGCCTCGGACTCCGTCGCTGCCTGGAACGAGGACGCCGAGCACATCTTCGGGCACCCCGCCGAGAAGGCCGTGGGCCGCCCGCTCGCCGAACTCGCCGCCTGGCCGCAGACCCCCGGCACCGGCACCGGCATCGCCGAGGCCCTGCGCCTGTCCCGCTGGGAGGGCAGCTACGGCGTCCGCGGCGCCGACGGCCGGGTCATCCCCGTGTACGCCTCCCACCTGCGGGTCCGCGACGCCCACGGCGAACCCTCCATCGTCTGCCTCCTCGTCCACGACGACGAGCGCGCCCTGCTCCAGACCCCCGTACGCGTCCCCACCGACGGGGGCCACCCCGGCGAGGGCCGCCCGGTCGACCCCTTCGAGGTCTTCATCGGCTCCCCCGCCCCGGACGACCTGGAGAGCCTGCTCCAACGCACCGTGGAGCGGGCCCGCGACATGCTCGACGCCGACGCCGCCTTCCTGTTGCTGGCCACGGACGACGAGACGGAGCTGGAGGTCCGCGCGACCACCGGACTGCCCTCGACCCGCCAGCGGTTCGCCCGGGTTCCCGTCGAAGCGGGCACCAACCGGTACGGCTCGGCCCGCATGCCCGCCGTCCACGACGACCTCGCGGCCGTCCCCGGAGCCGTACCGCTCCTGGAGTCGACGGGCATGCGCTCGGCCGTCACGGTCCCCCTCAAGGTCGAGGGCCGTCTCACCGGCTCCCTCGGCATCGCCGCCGAGAGCCCCGGCCGCTACACCAACGAGGAGGCCCTGCGCCTCCAGTTCGCCGCCGATCGCATCGCGCTCGCCGTGGAGTCCGCCCGCCTCGGCGAGCTGGAGCGCCTGCGCCGCGGCTCCCTGTCCTTCCTCGTGGAGGCCTCCGACCTGCTCGCCGGCACCCTCGACCGGGACCAGACGCTGGCCCTCATGGCCCAGATGACCGTCCCGACCCTCGCCACCTGGTGCGCCGTCTACACGATCGCCGACCAGGCCTCGGACCCGTACCTCGCCTACGTCCTCCACGAGGACGAGGACAACATCGACGGCCTGAAGGCCCTGCTGTCGCGGGTCAGCCCGCCCGAACCGGTCCGCGAGGCCGGCGCCCGCCCGTGGGCGGCGGCGGCCACCGCGGTCGGCGGCGATTCCGTCGTCCTGCCCCTGCTGGCACGCAACCGCGTCATCGGCATGCTCACCCTGGGCAAGCCCCGCGAGGAGCACTTCCGCCAGGAGATCCTCGAACTGGCCGACGACCTCTCCCGCAGGGCGGCACTGGCCCTGGACAACGCCCGGCTGTACTCCGAGCGCACCGCCATCAGCCGTTCCCTCCAGCGCAGCCTCCTGCCGCCCGGCTCCCCGGCCATCCCGGGGATGGAGGTGGAGGTCATCTACCGCGCCGCCGGCGAGGGCAACGAGGTCGGCGGCGACTTCTACGACGTCTTCCCGATCCGCGACGGCGTGTACGGCTTCGCCATCGGGGACGTCTGCGGTACGGGCCCGGAGGCGGCGGCCGTCACCGGCCTGGCCCGGCACGCCCTGCGTCTGCTGGCCCGCGAGGGCCTCGGCGGCCCGGCCGTCCTGGAGCGCCTCAACGCGGCCATCCTCGACGAGGGCGCCCGCAGCCGGTTCCTCACCCTCCTCTACGGCGAGCTCCACCCCCAGCCGGACGGCGGCGCCCTGATGAAGGTCGTCTGCGCCGGCCACCCGCTCCCGCTGCGCCTGCGCCCGGACGGCGAGGTCACCTCGGCCGCGGAACCGCAGCCACTGCTGGGCGTCATCGAGGAATTGGACCTCTACGAGCAGACGCTGACCCTGGAGCCGGGCGACGTCCTTCTCTGCGTCACTGACGGCGTGACGGAACGCCGCGAGGGCAGCCGCATGCTCGGCGACGACGGCCTCGCCGAGGTCCTGACCACCTGTACGGGCCTCACGGCCGGCGCGGTCGCCTCCCGCGTCCTGCGCGCGGTGGAACGCTTCGCGGCGGAACCCGCCTCCGACGACATGGCCATCCTCGCCTTCCGCGTCCCCCACCAGCGCGAAGGCGCCTGACCACACCCTTGACGCCCTGCCCGGAGACCGTGATCAGCGAACTCCGAGCAGGGCATCGGCACAACCCTCGACTCCGCATCAAAAAGCACCCGGAACGCAAAAAAGGCCCCCGCCTGAGGCGGGAGCCTATTTTGTCTTACCTGAGCCCTTTAACGGAATCGAACCGTTGACCTTCTCCTTACCATGGAGACGCTCTACCGACTGAGCTAAAAGGGCGGGTTGTTCGGCGGCGTCCTACTCTCCCACAGGGTCCCCCCTGCAGTACCATCGGCGCTGAAAGGCTTAGCTTCCGGGTTCGGAATGTAAACCGGGCG